>JAVBNH010000033.1:0-54463 GCA_031551635.1 Oscillospiraceae bacterium
AGTAGTCATTTCTAACTTGTCTTTTTTGTCCTGAGCTTTGTTGTCGTCCTTGCCTTGCGTCAGCAAAGCTACGTCCTCCGCCTTGCTCAGAACAAAAAATCCTGCGTCATAAATTGTCGACTGTTTGCGTGCGCGGTAATAGTTCATTAAATTTTAGGGCGGCTCGCAATGAGCCGCCCTTATATCTTATAATATGCTTATCAATTATGCAGTATAATAAAATCCATCCGGCGTTAAATAATAATGCAGATAAGCCCGCTGCAGCCTTCGTTTATGACTCTCTCGAGGGTTTCCTGCAGTTTGATTCTCGCCTCGGTCGGCATATGGAAGAGCTTGTTGCGCAGCCCCTCGTTGACGAGGTCGTTTAGCGACTTGCCGAATATGTTCGAGTCCCAGATTTTCGCCGGATTCTCCTCGAATTCCTGCAGCAGGTACATCACAAGCTCCTCTGACTGGCTCTCACTGCCGACAATCGGCGCGACTTCAGTAGTGATATTCGCCTTCATCATATGGATTGACGGCGCGCTTGCCTTCAGCCTGACACCGTATTTGCCGCCGTGCTTCATGATTTCCGGCTCCTCCAGGCTCAGTTCGTCGATTGAGGGCATGACTATGCCGTAGCCTGTCGCCTCAACCTCATCGAGTGCGCCCTTCAGCCTCTCGTATTTCTTCTTCATAGCGGACAAGTCCATCAATGTCTCCATCAGGTTCTGCTCTGAATCTATCGTGAGGCCTGTCAGGTCGGCAAGAATATTATAGAAAAGAGCGTTATTCATTGACACGCTTATGTTCGCGCTGCCGATACCCAAATCCATTCCTGTGACAAAGGCGTCTGTGATATTCTCAACACCGCTCATCAGGCGTGTCAGGGAGGATACCTCACGCATATTTTTCAGCGGTCTGCCTATGTCGGCAATTGAATTCATCATTGAGCTCTTGAGCCAATGCTCATTGTCAAGTGACAGCAGCCACGAGGGCAGCTCAACATTGATTTCACGAATGGGGAACTCGAAAAGAATCTGGGTTAGAATCTCCTTGATTTCCTCCTCGCTTAAATCAAGACAGTTCACCGGAACAACCGGTACTCCATACTTCTCACTGAGAGCAGTGCCCATCTCCTGAGAGCTGCTGGACTTGGGATACATGCAGTTGAGCAGCACGACAAAGGGCTTGTTAATTTCCCTCAGCTCGCTTATTACACGCTCCTCCGCTTCCTCGTATTCATAGCGAGGAATGTCGCTGATGCTGCCGTCAGTTGTTATGACAAGACCAATGGTCGAATGCTCGCTGATGACCTTCTGCGTGCCGATTTCCGCCGCCATATTGAAAGGAATTTCGTCCTCATACCACGGAGTTTTTACCATTCTCGGCATCTCACCCTCGATATATCCCAGAGAGCTCGGGACTATATATCCGACACAGTCAATAAGCCTGACGCGGAATTTTGAGTTTGAGGGCAGCTCAATTTCTGCAGCCTCCTCGGGAATAAATTTCGGTTCGGTAGTCATTATGGTTCTTCCGCCCGAGGACTGAGGCAGCTCGTCAATCGTACGCTCGCGGACAAAATCAGTCGCCATATTCGGTATGACAAGGGTGTCCATAAACCTTTTAATAAAGGTTGATTTACCTGTTCTGACAGGACCGACAACGCCGACATATATATCACCCTGGGTTCTCTGCTCAATATCTTTATAGATGTTGTTTGCTTCCATATTCATTCAATCTCCTTTCGAGTTTATAAACAGGGCACGAGAAGCATACAGGGCTCTGCGACTGTGTCCGATTCGAGCTTATTGAGAAGCTTTATTTGCTGAGGGGAAACATTGTATCTTCGCGCAATATCCCAGATTTTCTCACCCTGACCGGTATAGCAAAGCACTACCCTGCTGCGTCCTTGCGACTTCGCGCCGTCCTCGAGCAGCTCAATATCACTGATGATATTGTCGTTGCCGAGCAGGAAGAGCGAGCCCTTGATTATCAGCTCGACCTTTACCTCCATGCTGCCCGGAGCGTTCATCGCGTAGCTAACCGCCAGCACGCTCACAGAGGGGTCAAACATTATTTTCGCTCCTTTTTCGCGCAGAACGCGCTCGTAGTCAAGATTGAGACTTTTTTCCCTGTAGCCGACATTCATGTCGCTGCTCATATACAGCAAAGCGAGATTGACACTGCCGCGAATTATCGCCTTACCGTCCTCATAATATGTGTTGTATATGACTGAAATAACGCTGACATCAATGATTTTTTCGCTTGAAATATCGGACAAATCGAGATTGCCCCTGCATATATAATTTTCATCCACATTTTCCTGAGCCTGAATGCAATCGCATGGCTGCTTTATTGCTTTAATATCGAACTGAGTCGAGAAACAATCATTACAGCAGGACATCTGCTTGACCTGATATACGCTCACATCAGCTGTCATTCTAATACCGAATTCGAGCGCTCGGCACTCCCCGCTGCCCCTTGATTTTATCGCGGTGTCAACGTAATTTACAGCAACCTTCAGCTCGCAGATATTTTTTTCCTCAACCCCCGGCACCTCGATTATTTCATTGAAAAGCACAGAGAAAAACGCGCTGCAAATACCTGATGAATCGTCTTCTGAAATATAGAGTACATTTACAAGTGCCTCACCCTTGAGCATGACTTTATTGCTGATAACCTTGGTCTCATTGATTATGGCGTTAGCGTTTGTACGCAGCACTCTCATGACAGCAGGCTTGTTTTCGTCAAGGTCGCAAACCTCATCGACATTGAAGGATTTTTCGCACACATTCACGCAGTCAAGCATCGAGCAGCTTTTTTTCATAAGCTCTATGCCGCCACCCTCAACCTCGCCCACCGCGTCGCAGCTTCCCAGGCGCACCGCTCTGAAGCAGATTTTGAGCATTGAACGCAGGTCGATTCTGCGGTTTGTCACAGCGCGGCAGTTACAGTTGTCAATGACAGTCTCGCACATGACCTTGCAGTCGTCTGTGAGTCCGTTTAAATCGATTGATTTTGAAAACGGGTACGACATTTCATAGCAGAAAAATTTCTGTTCCTCACCGCAGTAAATAATTTTAATCTGGGCGACTCCGTCGGCGGTAACGCGCTCTCCCGTGACTGATACAGAGTTGATTACGGGATAGATGTTGCATTTTAAAATCCTGACTATATCCTGATAATATTCAGGAAGCGTAATGTCAGCTTCCACGGTCTGCTCTGCGAAAAGCTCGTTCATTTTCGTTTTTGTGCGGATAGTTTCCTTGCATATATTGAGTTTATCCATGTGACAGCTCCACTCCTTTTCTACTTGTCTTGTCAATCTATATTCTCTACCTGTCCCATATATGACAAAAAAATGCCGGAGAGTGTCCGACATTTTTTCCTGCTTAATAAATTTTTAATTTTTCATTTTTAACTCTTCATTCTTCATTAAAAAGAACTATTTACCAAAGTAATAATTTAACCTTCCCAGAGGCGCAGCGTCACCCTTAGTGTAGAACGGTGAAATATCATTGTTCGTATAATCAACGGCGATGTTATCCGCCCATTTGAAGGAGAAAGATGCGTCGCCTGTTATACCCAGGTCAGCCTTCGCTACTCGCAGCATAAGCTTGTTTCCGTCAATGCGGATATCCGCGTCGGCAACCTTAACAAACTGCGTGCCGTCAAACTTTTCGAGGGCTGTTTTACCGCCTTGGGGCGAAGTACGGTTAACTATAAAATCATAATTATTCCAAGTTTCATTAATCGCTGCGTCAACACTTAAATAGAGATTCATCCAATCAGAATCAGTCTCGCTTGTCAGAGCTGCCGCCGCGTCAGCATAGAAATAGAGGTAATTTGAATCACCCGCGACCTTCATATTATTGATGTCATTTCTCGCGCTGTCGTCAAAATAATAAGTGCCGCCAAAGCCCGCATTGTCCCTTATAACAGCGTCGCCGGTGTAATCCTTATACTTTGCTGTGACAGCCGCTGCGTCCCACTGCGTAAAGCTGCCGTCAATGTCTATGGTGAGACTGTCCGCTGCTTTAACCGCTGAGGAAGCGCCCTTATACTGCCTTATATAGTCGAGCATCTGCAGGTAATAATTGTCTCCTAAAAGACCCGCTGAGGGCTCAGTGTCGCGGCTGGTGTTGTCAGAGCAGCTGTCGCAGAAAACAATCGGCTCACCCTCAACAGGCTCCAGCCTCTGAGCAATCCACTCGTTAAAGCCGGTTATGAAAACCATATCCGGGTCAAGCTTTATAGCGAACTCCCACTGCTCGGCGGCATTGTAGCCGTAAAGCATCGCGTTTTCGCTCTTATCATTTTTACCGTTGTGGAAGCTCCTTGTGTTGTCATTACGTCCGTACCACTCCGTGCCGCTGAAGCGTATAGATTCATTGTGCTGAGCGGTCGAAACGCTCATAATTGAGCCCTTGCCGTCCTTGCCGTACTTCGCCTCAAAGGTATTAAGGCGGGCGAATTCCATCCAGGGGAAGGCGTCATTTTTCTTGTCCTCTGTCGGCCACTGATTTGCCTTGATTCTGAAATAATCCTTGACGTCAGCACGCAGTATGGAATCTTTCGCGTCGCCGACTATCATTGGTTTGCCGTCAATATTGAACCACAGCTCGGCAAGCCGCGGATATTTCGCCATGAGCTCGGCGTTTTTATAAATATTATCAAAGAGCTTGTTCATCGTCTTGCCCGACTCTGAATTAGTGTAATATGCAAGCTTTGGAACCTTTATTCCGGCAACAAGATATGAATACCAAACATCGATTAACGCCGTGGCATACTCGTCATAAGTATAAGAATTTGTCGCGTCAAAGACAAGGAAATCAACGCCTGCGTCCGTGAGCATCTGAAGATGCTTGTTGAGAACCCACTTATCGCGTGAGCTGTAGTAGCCGAAAATTGACTCGTTCCAGTGGTGAAACTCGCCCCGACCGCCGCCGCCGGCTGCCACCCATGCCGCCTCAGATTTTATCGCGTCCGGGTTTTCTTTTACGATTTCAGTGATGTTATAAACGCGCGAAAAATCCTCTATTGACCATAAAAAGTAAAAAATTCCAACCTTTTTTTCGCTCTCAGCGCTTGATTTAACCGAACGCCCAAGCGCGTCAACGGCGACATATGAACCGTTTACATCAGCTGTTTTAACGCTTTCGGTTTTGTTAAGCATACCTATCACCGACAAAAAACAGAGGACGAAAGCCGTGAGCTTGCGAAATAAATCCCAAAAAAACTTTTCCAATTAAAAACACATCCTTCACTAAATTTTATTTATTAAAATGTTCTTTCCATGCATTGTCAAATTTTTGTCTTTCAGCTCTGTAACCCTCAACAAATTCCTCTTTTGTTAGACCGGAGGAGTTGCGCATGAACTGCAGCATATGATTGCACTCGTTCGCGTCCATAAAGCATACCGCATCATATAGAGCATCAAAATCATCCTCGTCAATAAGCATAAAGCCGTGCTTATCAGCGTGAACCAATTGCCCGGGCTTAACTTTCACGCCGAAAACTTCGACCTCGCAGCCCCAGCGCACAGGCGTTGAATACGCATGACCGACACACATACGCTTAGCAATAGCTTTGAATCCGGCGTTGGTCATCTCATCGACATCCCTCACCGCGCCGTCTGTAATCGTGCCGACACAGCCAAGCCCCTTGTGCATATTAGCGTTAATCTCGCCCCAAAAGCTGCCGACATTCGGGCTGTCAAGGTCTCTGACAACAGCGATTTTCGGTCCCGGAATCGACGCGAGATACTTCATATACTCATAGTTAGCCTCAGCAAAATCCTTGTGAGACGGATTCGAAGGCTCACAGACACAGGTGACCGCATAACCGACCATAACGCCCATCTGCGGCATGAAATCAGTAGTCGGTTCGAGATTAAAATTCCCCTTAGTTCTGTCAGCTTTTGTAATCATTTCCCAGCCGTTATAAATTGTCGGCGTATTCCACCGCTTGAGCTTTAAAAGCTCGTTGTAGGTTAACTGCTTCATGTGTGGTCTCCTTTAAATGTTCCGCATTCTATCGTGGTCTTGGCTTGCCAAGCCCATAACCCAAGTAGTGTTTTTATTGAGCTTTCAGCTCACTAAGGTACTAAAAGATGAATCAAGTATAACACTCATATTTTTTATTGTCAATTAAATATTGATATATAATTGACTTTATTATAGTATTGTTTTACAATATATTTATAACAGCCGAAATCAGAGGAGTATTATGCACTACAAGCAATATAAATCAATTTTGTCGCCTAAAGGCGGTATGAACATCTACCGCGGCTGCTCGCACGGCTGTATTTATTGCGACAGCCGCAGTAAATGCTATCAGATGGAACATGATTTTGAGGATATAGAAATAAAAACCGACGCACCTGCACAACTGGAAGATGAACTTAGGAAGAAACGCAAAAAGTTCATGATCGGAACAGGGGCGATGACAGACCCCTATCTGCATATCGAGCAGGAGATAAAATACACCCGAAAATGCCTTGAGAAAATCGAAAAACATGGCTTCGGCGCCGCTGTTCTGACAAAATCAGATAAAGTTTTAAGAGATTTGGAGCTTCTAAAAGCGATTAATTCGAACTCGCGGGCAGTTGTTCAGATAACTTTGACGACTGCTGACGACGCTCTATGTAAAATAATTGAGCCTAATGTTTCACCGACAAGTGAGAGGGTTGAAGCACTCAGGATTTTTCAAGAAAACGGCATTCCGACTGTCGTCTGGCTAGGTCCGTTTCTCCCCTTTATTGATGATAACGAGGATAATATGCGCCGTCTTATGAAAATGTGTGTTGAATCAGGGGTAACAGGGATTTTAAATTTCGGAATCGGAATGACTTTACGTGAGGGAAACAGGGAATACTATTACCGGAAGCTCGACGAGTTTTTTCCGGGGTTAAAGCAGAAATATATTGATAAATATGGGCTTGATTATTCCCTGCGGAGTGAGGCGCATCACTCGATTATGAATATTTTTCGCCGTGAATGCGATAAAAATGCGATTCTTTTTAAAACTGACGAGGTCTGGAGTTATATTTATAAATTTGAAGAAAAAAACAAATATGAGCAGATAAGTTTTTTTAAATGAAATAAAAGAAAGTAGGTTAATAGAAATGAGAACCATGAAACTCGGCAAATCCGGTCTTGAGGTGCCTGTAATCGCTATTGGCTGCATGCGAATCAGCAAGCTTGAAAAGGCACAGGCGGAATACTTTATTAAAACCTGTATTGAGGAAGGAGCAAATTTTTTCGATCACGCTGACATTTACGGCGGAGGGGCATGTGAGGCGATTTTCTCGGATTCTATCGGTATGAATCCTACCATACGCGAAAAAATCATACTCCAATCTAAGTGCGGAATACGCAAAGGAATGTATGATTTCTCGAAGGAGCACATACTTGAATCCGTTGACGCAAGCCTTGACAGGCTTAAAACAGAGTACCTCGATGTACTCCTTTTGCACCGCCCGGATGCCTTGATGGAGCCCGAGGAGGTTGCGGAAGCCTTTACAAAGCTGAAAGCAAGCGGAAAGGTCAGAAATTTCGGTGTTTCAAACCAAAATCCGCTGCAGATTCAACTGCTGACAAAATATCTCAAGCAGCCCATTGTCGCCAACCAGCTTCAGCTGAGTATCACGAACGCCACTATGATTACTCAAGGTCAGCATGTAAATATGACAGACAACGACGCTGTCGCGCGGGATGGCTATGTGCTTGACTTCTGCCGCCTGAATGATATAACGGTTCAGCCATGGTCACCTTTCCAGTACGGATTTTTTGAAGGTGTTTTCCTTGGCAGCGAAAAATTCCCCGAGCTTAACGCCAAAATCAATGAAATTGCCGCGAAAAATCAGGTTTCGGACACAACAGTAACTATGGCTTGGCTGCTCAGGCACCCTGCGAAGCTCCAGCCTGTAACCGGCACGATGAATACAGACAGGATAAAGGACTGCTGCCGTGCGGCGGATATTACACTGACAAGACAGGAATGGTATGAAATCCTGCTTGCGGCGGGAAACACTCTTCCATGATAATTTAGACTTTAGACATTAGATTGTAGACAGTAGATAGTGTACACTGTACACTGATAAATCACTGTTTACTCTGTGTTTAAAAAGAGCGTCCGGAGATGAATTTCATCCGGACGCTTTGTTTTATATTTTCTTGTTTCCTGAGGCTTTAATCTGTGATTTTATTATGTTTCCAAAGGCTCCAGCGACTATTTTCGCCATTTTCAAGGGCCCCTGCTCCGCTCCGGAGGAAGTCACAGGTTTCAGCTTATCAGGCGGGGTCATATTGTACTGAATGGCTTCGAAATTTACATTATCTTCGGTGGAAGTCGCATAGCCTTCCTTTGCTTCATATAAAATTCCGCCGTCCGCAAAGCCGATAACATTTTTCAGCGTATTATCGTCGGGATACAGCCCATCATAGGCGAATATTGACATTATAGCATTTTCTTCAACGCCGTTATACGCCGCTCCAAGCGAACGCGACTGCGGTGCAACAAGCACGAAGGACTCGCCGACCGCTCCGTTTGAACGCGTGGGATGCTTTCGCTGTTTGCCGTGATAGGTTCCGAAGGGGTTCATCGAAACAACATCCTGGCTGCCCTTTCGGCGAAGCCGCATCGGACAATGCGCCATTGAGGAGAGCACCTGTCTCGCGTTCGCAATAAGAATTCCTGTTTCTCCATTAGACAGACCTACCATTCCGCAGGTCAGATGGTTGTTAAATGAGTCGAGGTTTGCGTTTTCGCTCACACTTTCGCGGAAGGAGGAAATCGGATAAGATGAGATATCTTCCTCGAAATTCCTCTTAATTACGCAAATATCGCCTTTTAATGAGGGGGTAATCTGGAAAGGCACGGTTTGATGCCATTTCATGTCACTGTTTCTGCCGAGTGCGCTGGAATGTGTTGAAATAGCGTTCTCTTCTTTAGTATAAGGATAAGAAATCCTCGACTGAACAAAAACGCAGTCTGTATTTGGTAAAACAAAGAAGTCAAACGAAAAACTGCCGCTCTTTATCTCCTCAGGCAGGTGAATCTCACCGCTCACGCGTAAACCGTTTATTTCTCCGGCGCAAGGAAGGGCTTCTATTTTTCTCGAGCTAAATTGATACATCTCGCGGTCATAGGTCAGATAACTCTTCAGGAAATTTTTATCTCCGATTATTCTGTCTTTAAATTTGACAGAAAGAATCTCGCCGTGCTCGCACAAATTTATCCTCAGGTCACCTGAATTCAAGGAGTTCAAGGGTTTCGCGGGCGTCGTTTCATTATCTGCGCTGAGAATAATATCATAGCTTTCGGCAATTTTTGAGAAACGGCAGAGGACAAACGCGGATTTTACAGAGTTGTCCTCATGCAAATCCATCTGCACGGCGCCGAAATTCACAAGCTCTTTGGATTTTATGCTGAGCGAGCCGATATTTTTCAAAAATCCTTTATCAAAGCTGAGCTGAACAGACACAAGCTCTGATTTATTGGGGTTTATAAGCTTCGATTTTTTAACCTTTGGCTTGGCTTCAATTTCCTTCGCAAGCATTTCGGAGGATATTCTCAGTGCTGTATTTTCCCTTTCAACATTAAGAACCGGAGAAGCCAGCCCGAAATGAGTCGTCGATAAAAGCATGACTCTATCCTCAAAGGAGGGCGATTTTTCGTCAAGCTTCGCCGCTCTGGCAAAGGCTCTTGCCTTTTCAAGACGTGTAAAAATCCGGCGGTTAAAGGGCTTCTCGGACCAGCTCGAATAACCTGTAAAGCTGCCGTCAGCGGTGTCGTGGGTAAAATTGACCTCACAGAGAGGTTTATGCGTCTTTATATAATTACCAGGGGTATCATAAACCACATAATCGAGGTCGGAAATTTCTTCAACCAGACCATGTATGCCTTCCGTATTAGCGATTTTATTAAGCGGGAACGGCAGACCTAGCGGCTCCCAGAGAATAGCATCCGCATCCATATTAATAAAGATAAAAACATCGTTATTTATCTCGCCTGAAAGCTGTTTGCCGTGAAGCTCCTTAACAAGGTAACGCAGAGAGCCTGAGTCAATGACATCGGTATTGCTGTAGGTCGGAATGACGGTCATTGTGTCTTCTTTATATCGGTAGGAAACAGGATTAAAGGCAAATTCATCCTTGAGCTGAGGGATTATGGTCCTGAAAGCGTCAAAGGGGACACAGCTGTAGTATAGGCAAACTGCTTCAATACCGAGGGCATTGTAATCCCTGACCTGTGAAGGCGTGAACATAACCTCCTGCGGGCGCACAACCTTAGCGCAGGAGCCGAATATATCATCAAGACCGCTGCCCTTTGGATTCGTGACAGCCCACTCAATCGAAGCCTTGAACTCATCGGGAGTCATCGCCGAAAGCGCGCCGTTATTATAGCCCATAATAATGTTTTCGTCGCCGTATTTGTTGCAGCGCTCGCGGACATTATCGATTATATCCTGGGCGTATTCGGGCAGAATCCATTCGAGAGAATAAGCGTTTTCGAAGTCCCAGGTACCTTTTGCAGGTATACCCTTTTCATTAAATTCGTTAAGAATATCAATGATTTTTCGGATAATTCTTATATCGCCGCCAAAGCCGAGCTCGTCGTTTGAGTCACCCCTGTAGGAATGGTAGCAGTTAACATGAAAACCGTAGCCGACATGAACTTTATATGACATTATATTTCTCCTTTTATTCTTTATCGCCGTTCGTTGCTCTTTCCGCTCTGATTTTCGCAAGCTCCTCCGCCATCGGCGGGAGCTCCTTTTTCCCGAGGGGATAGAAGAAAAACAGAACAAAAATCAAAGCGTAACCAATGGTTGGTATCAGAGTTGTAATCGAATACATCCCCTTAATTGCCTTCTCGCTCTGAACGGGCAGAGGGTTGTCTTTTGTGGGGATAACATAGCCTATAAGCTTCAGCACAGCTGAGCTACCGCTTCCCGCAAGCGTGTGTCCGAGCTTACGAGCGAAGGAATAGAAGGAGTAAACCGTGCCCTCCTCGCGGCGGTTAAAAATAAGCTCCTGATAATCTATAACGTCTGTAACCATCGCCCAGATTTCCATCGTCAAGAAGGTGATTCCGAGACCGCTCAGGAAGCAGAATACGAGGTATATATAAGGATTATCGACCTTTGTGATAAAGGCAATCAGGTTCGCTACGACTGAAATAACAACGCCTATGCGGCAGAGCTCTTTTTTGCCGTAACGCTTGACCATTTTGCTCAGAATCGGCAGCAAGAGAACCATGGGCAGATAGGTGAAAATGCTGTAGAGACTGAAAAGACCGGGATTTTCGAACTTATCCTTAAAGAGGTAACCATTAACTGTCTGAGAGTAGAGTGTCACGCCGATTTGCAACATCGAAATCGCACACAAAACGACAAAGGGTCGGTTTTTAAAAAGCGCTTTAATTGTTTGGGGAGTGCTGGATTTCTGCTTGACGGGAGGAAATTCCACGCGCTCCTTTGTCATTTTAAAGCTGAGGAAATATACAATAAATGAGACAAGCGCAAGCACGATAACGCTGGCAATCAGCTTGTTATAATCAAGATATTTTTTGCCGGTTTCCGCTGCGGTCGAATAGACAAACATCGGCAGCAGCACTTGTGCGGGCAGGCTTCCGACACCTGAGCCTATTGAGCGGAAAATTGAGAGGTCGCTTCTCTCTATTTCATCCTCGGTGATAAGCGACGCGAGTGAGCCGTAGGGAATGTTTATGCCTGTGTAAATCATGCCGTAGGCTATGTAGGAGATATAGGCGAAAACAAGATAGCCGTTCTCAGAGAGCCCCGGAAGGCGCAGGAACATAAAGACCGCCGACAGCGTCATGAGCGGAGAAATCCACAATAAATAAGGCCTGTAACGTCCGTATTTTGAAGGTTTTCTGCGGTCGATAATGCTGCCCCAGAGCGGGTCATTAATAGCGTCCCAGATTCTCGCCGCAAACATCAAAACAGTTATTTTCAACGGTAAAATTCCAAGAACGTCCGTATAGAACATCTGTAAAAACGCTCCGATAAGCCCGAATGTCATCTGCCCGCCCATATCGCCGAGCGCGTAACCGATTTTGTCTTTAATTGTAATTCCGCTGATTTTCGAAATTGCCGACTGCGCCATTACAATCCCCCTTAACCCTTTTTTATTTAAAAACATACTTAAATAGTTTACTATAAAACGGAAAATTTTGCAAGTAAAATAAAGATTTTATACAGATTCCGTGTTTGTGTTTACAGAAAAATTTCCCCTGCGGTAAAATATCGCAGGGGGGACGCATTAGATTTATTAAGCTTTCTTCGCAGCACATTATGACAACAGTTATTTTGATAATAGAGATATACTAAAAAAATTCAAATCATCGCGAGCAGAATTATATAAATAATATTACAGCTGAACCACGAGCAACATCTACTGTCTACAATCTAATGTCTAAAGTCTAAATTTTCCTATCCGCCGGGATATATGGAATTTTACCTTTAAGATAAGCCGCTTCTTGAATTTCTCTGGGCATTTTGCGTATATCAATGAGAAAACCGTTAATATTTACAAGTCAGACTGAAAGGTTATCCTCTATCAGGTCTTTTAATTGGAACTCGCTGTTAAAGTATGATAAATCAAGCAGTTTTGTTATCTCTGTCGACTTTGCTCCGGCAGTGCTTTTTGACAGCCCGAACCAGTCTGCTATATCAGCAGCAGTCATATGTATCGGCTGGGCTTTATCAAATATAAAATTATTTGAGCCGATAGCATAAATAATGCCGCAAGCCCAAGTGTTGGCTTTGCCCGAGAGCAGAGGTGACGGACGTTTACGGCAGAGCTTCATGAGTGCTTGAAAGCATAATTCCCGATACTCATCATTCAGCTTATCAGTGCAGAATTCTTCAATGATTTCTGCAATCTCAAGGTAACGCGGATACATCGCCCGCGGAACCTTAATGTTTTCGGGTACAATAACAGCATCAACATTTTGCGGCTCTTTAGGTTTTGCGGCATTTTTCTTAGCTACAACCGTTTTTGGTGCCGCCGCAGGAATTTTACCGTCAAGCACCTCGAAAATGCCATATTTTTCTTTTGCTTCATCATACCATATTTTTATGGATGAACGCATTCCTGCGCCGAAAGATATTTTGGATATCTCGGCAAAGGTATCATAAATGATTACCCCTTTAAAGGGCAGCAAAACAAAATCGAGCATCAGCGGCAGAGGATAAGGGATAGCGTCTTTTATAGAATCACTGATGCCCTGAACACCGTAGAGTGTATTAGGTTCGCCTTCAAAACTCATCAATACTGAATATTTTGCCAGGTGCTTTACTATGAGAAAGCGTTTTTTGACAAAATATTTACGCCATTCGAGAATAATTTTCCGTTCTTCATCGGTAAATTCGCCCTTGTTGTGACCGGCAAGAAATTCGTCAATCAATTCAGGCTTTTCCCATATAGTGTCACGAATTTTCTTGAATTCTTCAAGACTGACAGCGACCCGTGTTCCGTAAACAGGTTTTTTAAATCGTGGAATAATTTTATGTTTCTCGTTAATTCCCCATACCATCGCATACCAGAGCTTATAAAACAAAGCAATATCTTCTTTACTTAAATGCATAATACACCTCAAATCAATTATTATTACTATTTTACAACAACAACTATTAAAAATCAACAATCTTTTTAAGTTATATTGCATTTTTCATCTGTTTTATCTAAATTTTTCACATTTTTTTGCAAAAACCATTTTCTAAAACTGTCTATTTAATAAGACAAAATAAAAAAAAATAAATAAATAAAATTTATGAAAATTTGAATCAATCAGGACATTTGATAAAATTTATTGACAAATAATGAAAAATGTATTAAAATGGTATTTGCAATAACTTATATCATTAAAAAACAGCAAAATTTAATCGCACTTCTACGGCATTTTTTGCCGAAAAACGAAAGAATAGCAAATTTTTTGTGATTGGAGAAATGACTATGTTAAAAAGAAAAATGCTTGCGGTTTTACTGTCGGTGCTATTGCTTGTGCCGATGCTCACTCTGACCGCCTCAGCGACTCCTGCTCCGACATGGATTGACGACGGGGTCAGAGCCGATTCTTTCCAATTTGACGACGGTGAGACACTCACCATTATGACTGCCGCCGAAATGGGACTTCTTGCTTACAACTGCCTGAACGGCGCTGATTACACGGGCTACAGAATTGAGCTCGGGGCAGATATCGACCTATCCGGAAATCTCTGGGTACCCTTCAACCTAATAGGTGCAGGAAACCTTGACAGTAACAACGACAGTGAAAAGGTCATTTTTTTCGACGGAAATGATTTTACCGTCAGCGGTATGTATGTGCGGCAATTCACTTCTACAGGCAGAAATGTTGTGGGCGTAAAGTATGAAAATGATGTCATGGAAACGGTTGTATCCGAAATGGCAGCCGCAGGCTTCTTCAGTCTCGTTAAATATGCCCTGGTTTCTGATATCACATTTTTCGAATCGACTATTGATATCGAAAGATCAGGTATGAAGTTCCGCACAGACCCTGACGACAGAAATACCGAATACTACGCGGATACTGTCGGAATGATTGCCGGCGCAGTCACAAACGCTAAGCTATTGAACTGCAGTGTCATTGATCCGGAAATCGGATACTTCTTTTCGGGTCAGGTACCAGCAATAGGCCAGCCAACCATTAGTGTAGGCGGAATAGCCGGTTATCTCAGTGATAAAGCCTTTATAACTTTCGGGGAAGTTAACGGCGGCTTTATTAATGTTTACGATTCGTTTGATAATTTTTATCCTTATGACAAGCTTTATGTCGGAGGCGCAGCCGGATATGCTTATATGTCGGCATTGAACAACACCTACGCCAACACCACCATTAATTATAACTCTCCTGAGGCATGCGCAATGATGGTGGCTATAGGCGGTCTTGTCGGTTATATATCGGCAATCAACCCTATTGAGTATCCTATTTGTATAATCAACTGCTTCTCCCGCAGCGTTATCAATTTGGTGGATTCATATCCTGAAGGCTTCTACAGTATCGGCGGAATCGCGGGAGTGCTTGAGGACAGTGCCCTGAACAACTATTTTGCAGGGAGTTTTAATATCAATGAAGAATATGAGCATTTGACGGAAACAGCCGCCCTTTTCGGCATGGTATATTCAAATACCGGTAACTATGATATTCGCTATAATTACTTTGAAGATACTATTCCATTTGAGCCGGTAGGTTTAGTTAATCCGGATGAATTTTTTAATAATGAAGCTCCGGATCCCGCATGGTCGACAGTCTTCAGCGACAAAAATGCTCTTCTCGGAATATTAAACAACAATCTGCCCACTATAGCGTCACATCAGGAAAATACTGATATGACTGATGTTCTGAGGCTCAGCGCGGTTCTCGGAATTACACCGGCGTCCGAATGGGAAATCAGAGAAGGTGTCAATGCCGAATACCCGATTTACAAAATCCCCGGCGAGCCAGAGCCGGAGCCGGACGAAGATATAACGATAAAAATGCTTATCGGTCAGCTAAAGAGGATTATACCAATCAGCCGCTTCTATACCATGGCTACATGGATTCCTTTTGAAAACGCTTTCGCGAACGCCTTTAAGGTTGTTTTCAATCCAATGATTCCGAAGAGCGAAATCGCTCCAGCATATTGGGCTTTGAAGCATGCTATAGATAATATTGAAAGAACAGGTGACGAAACAATAAACTCAGTGGAAAAACTACTATTGTTCCTGCTTGATACATTATTAGTCTTCGCTCAAATCCTAAGGGTATCATTTGCATAACATTTTGACCTCCTCATAAAAATTTGCCGCCAAAGCTATAAAAAAGCTTTGGCGGCAGATTTTTTTATGTGTTATGAGTTTCTTAACATTTTAATAATGTTCTTGATTTTCGGCGGATTACCGTAAAGCAGAACCCCAAGACGGTAAATTTTTGCCGCCAGCAATCCCGCGCCGATATTGGAAAGAATTAGTATCGCAACCGAAATAACTATCTCATACATCCTTACCTCGCCCATACTTATACGCGCAAACATTGCCATCGGTGAGGTCAGAGGTATAAACGAGCAGATTTTCATAACGGTGCTGTCAATCGAACCGCTGCCCATGCTGAGCATAGTAATCATAAAGGCACCTATAAAAATAAATGTCACAGGCATGACCGCGCTCGCCAGCTCCTCCATTCGGCTGACAAGGCTCGCGAGTGAGGCGTAAAGAAAGGCGTAAAGAAAGAAGCCTAAGAGGAAAAACAGAATTGTGTAGAATATCAGCGAACCGGACATTGAAAAAATGGAGTCCATTAACATATTACTGGAGTAATACTCCGAATTTAAATTATAGAATATAACACCACTTCCAAGAATCAACAACAGCTGAACAATTCCTGCTGCCCCCGCCCCAAGCACCTTACCAAACATGAGATTGTTTGTTTTTGCCGAGGTGATGAGCAGCTCCATCGCCCTTGTGCTCTTTTCAGTCGCAACGCTCGAGGAAACAATCTGTCCGTAAACCATTATAGCGAAATATAAGAGGAAAACAAGAGCATATGTATAAATAAAGCTCTGCTCCTGATTTTTTCCGTCGGCGAGAATTTGAACCTCTGAGCTGACGCTTGAGCCGATGATTTCACCGATTTCCGTTTCGGGAATGCCAAGCCGCGTCATCGCATTGTAACGGTAAAAATTCAACATTACCGGCTCAAAATACTGGTAGAAACGGTCAATCATTCCGATGCTTCGGACGATTCTTTTATAGCTGAGCGGTCCTTCTATGACTAAGCCAAAAGCATATTTACCGTCTAAGATGTCCTTTTCAAGCTGCGAATTATCCTCTGAAAACATACTCAGCTGATATTCGGTATCCTTAAAGGCTTCGTTATATGTCTCAAGCGAAAAATATTCACCTTCAGTTTTATCAACAACCGCAATCTTTTTTATTTCGCTCTCGTCAACGCCTGTCTGCGGCTCAACGGGCGTTCCGTCAGGGTTTGTCACTTCCTCGACAATCGGTTCGCCGGAAGAGGTCATATCCTTATAAAAGTCTTCTATTCTATCCCACGAAAAAACAACGCCGACCGCTAGCACGAGAATAATAGTCAGTATCCGAAAGGACTTCTGTCTGGCGTAATTCATAAACTCAAAACTTAAAACTGATAAAATCTGCTTCATACTGCGTTCGCCTCCCCTTCACTGGCTTTATCAGCAGTGTATTCAACAAAAATCTCCTCAAGCGTCGGCTCATAGACCGAAAAGTTATCATAATCAATATTTCTGCTTGAGAGAGCTTCGGCAAAGGGCAGCTTTAAACGCTCATTTTTTAAAGTGACAAGTAAAATGTTTTTGCGTTTCTCCGTCTCTTGAACCATTTCGTTAAGCTCCGATTTGCAAACTGCGGCAATCTTCTCATTATCAAGAGATTTTACAGCGATTACGCTTCTATTGTATGAACGCTTTATCTTTGAAATCTCGCCTGACAGAACAATTTCGCCGTCATTAAGTATGGCTATATTGTCACAGAATTCCTCAACATATCCCATTTGATGGCTTGAAAAGAGAACAATTTTCCCATCGTTGATTACTTCCTTGACAACATCCTTCAAAAGCGCCGCGTTAACAGGGTCAAGACCCGAAAACGGCTCATCGAGAACGATGATGTCTGGGTTCGTCAGGAGTGCCGCGACAAGCTGAATCTTCTGCTGATTACCCTTGCTGAGCGTCTCAAGACGCTTGTGAGTATATTCCTGCAGCTCCAGCCGCTTCATCCATTTATCAATGGAAACCTTCGCGTCCTTCGCCTTCATACCCCTGAGCTCACAGAGGTAAACAAGCTGCCTATGTATTTCTATTTTAGGATAAAGACCATGCTCCTCCGGAAGATAACCAAACTTTATTTTCCCGAAATCAATAGGTTTACCGTCTATTTTGACAGTTCCCTTGTCGGGCGGAAAAACGTTCATCAGTATTCTGATTGTCGTTGTTTTTCCCGCGCCGTTGCGTCCGAGCAGCCCGACAGCCTTGCCGCTTTCGGTCGAAATATTGACTCCGGTCAAAACCTTTTTTTCACCGAAGCTCTTGTAAATATCCGACAATTCAAGCCTCATTTATTAGCTCACCCTTTCTGTTTCGCAATAAATATGATTATAACAAAAACGCTGCACAAATACAATACTCGCGCAGAAATTACACAATATTTGTAAAAGACATTTAAAGAGGATAGCTCCTGATATAATTCTGATGCTATTAATTATAACCTAAATCCAAACAATATACACATAAATATTATACAAATTTAATTTTTTTTTGAAAATGTATTGCATTATTTAGGAGGAAATGTTATGATAAATCTAATCACAATAATAGTAATGGAGATGATGCCTATGATAGCGTTCAATAAAATATAAAACTTTAGAAAAAATTTAGAAAAAAGGTGAATTAAAATGATATAAAATAAAATGTTTAAAAGAGCAATATGCGCATTGCTAATTACGGTATTAGCATTCAATATTCTACCAATATCTGCATTTTCACTAGATCTAAATGATAAGGTAACATCTGACAGTTTTTCAAAAATTATATGTGAAGAAACAGTTTTAAGAGAAGAATCAGTAAA
Source organism: Oscillospiraceae bacterium (assembly GCA_031551635.1). Lineage (GTDB taxonomy): Bacteria > Bacillota > Clostridia > Oscillospirales > Acutalibacteraceae > JAVBNH01. The sequence goes on from JAVBNH010000033.1 coordinate 18,621, forward strand.
ATATTACCTTTGTGAAGATGGTTCATACATTGCAGCAATGTATGCAACCCCTATACATTACATTGGCAACGGTGAATGGAAAGATGTAGATAATAGTCTTGTACAATCAGAAAGTATATCTGATAAAGTTACTTATATTCCAAAAGCAGGACTAGTAGATATTAGTATACCTCAGGATTTTTCTGATGGTCAGAAGCTCTCAATTAACAATGATGGTTATTCTGTCAGATTTGGAATCAGCACTGATAATATTGATGTCTCACTTGAAAGCAATGCCGAATTGACTGATGTAGCTAACTTACAATCAAGCCTTATTCAAAAACAGTTGAGCAAAAAAACTTAGATTTAGCTGACGCTAAAAGCTTTTCTGCAAATAAATCATCGGATATTATAAACAGCAAGCAAACAGAATTAGCTTTAATTGAAGAATTCAACGACCAAAAAACCGTTCTCAAAAATCAATCTTCAGCGCTTGTTTATGAAGATGTTTTTTCTGATGCAGATTTAGAATACATTATCTCATCTAATTCCATAAAAGAAAATATTGTATTACCTTCAAAACAAAACAATTATATTTTCAACTTTGAAATGGATTTTGATGGACTAACTCCAATATCTCAAGACGATGGTTCAATATGGCTTGTTAATGATGAAGCATCAAAAAATGCAATATTTATACTTCAAGCTCCTTATATGTATGATGCAAACGGTGAAATAAGTTATAATGTAGTTATGGCTATTGAAGATAATGTATTGCAACTAATCGCTGATGATGAATGGCTAAATGATGAAAGCAGAGTATTTCCAATTGTTATTGATCCGACAATCACAACGGATATAAGCGATTTCACGTCTATTCATGATACTTATGTTAGTTCAGTTTTCACAAATACAAATTATATAAATTCAGGGAAATTATATGCAGGTAAGACTCTTCTTGAAAGAAATCGAAGCTATATTAAGTTCGATCTTCCAAACCTGCCTGATGATTGTGAAATATCGAATGCAAAGTTAAAATTAAGAAAAGTTGCTACAAGTTTAGCAGACATTAGACTAAATGCATATGATTGTGCTAATGTTAATAGTTGGAATCCTAATAATATTACATGGAACAATCAACCTATTGCAACAGCTGCAAACGGATATAAAAACAAATCGAATTTGCCTTTACTAGATTATGATACTGGTATTACAATTGGTTCAACTATATACAGATTTATTATTACTGAGGCTGTTGCAAACTGGTATGACGGCGGTACTAATAATGGTATTTTAATTGCTTCTGATAATGAAAATTCGCTTAATCAAGTTGATTTATTTTCTTCTAATTATTCTAATGTTTCTGACCACCCCGCATTAATAATAACTTACACAACAAATACAGCTGGTACGCTTAAAATTCATAATACTCCTCAGATTGGTCAGGAACGAAATACATGGTGCTGGGTAGCTGCTGCTTTAATGATGGCAAAAACTAAAAATCCGAATACTACAGTAACCCAATCTGAAATGGTAGCCAGTGTTAAAGGAGCGGTTGTAGATGGTGGTGGACATATTGACGAAGCAACAGAAGCCGCTGAATTTGCTTACGATGGTGAATATCCGAGATTTCATTATATCACAAGACCATTAACAGAATCTGAACTTGTATATAGACTTGATAATAATGGTCCCGTATATGTTGAGCTCACTTGGTATGATAGTAATGATGTAGGAAAAGAAGGACATGCAATTGTTGTATACGGATATCATGTAATAAACAATATATATGTTTTTCATATTCGTGATCCTTGGCCAGTTGATGATTTTCCATGGCCTAGTGTAAATGAAGGACAAAGTTATGAAAGGACATATAATAAAATTACTGACAATCCATCCTATACTGGTAACTACACATGTCGCATGGATAATACCATGGTATGCTATTATTAATCTTTCTTTAATAGTATTCATACAATATAAATGAACTAATTTTATATATAATAAATATCGAGGTGTTAATTTTGAAAAAATATATTCGCTGTATTGCACTTTTATTGACTTTGCTCATTTGTACATTTTCAATTCTGCATGCTTCTGCCGAAGAAAATACTTTACCGTTTGACTTTAATAATGATGGCTTTTTCGGAATTTCAGATACATTTGAAGCATTATCACTAAGCAGTCGTTATACTCTTGACCCAAGCGTTTATAATGTATGCCCTGAAGCAGATTTGTATAACCGCGGTGATTTAACAGCATTTAATGCTTATGTTCTTTCGAATTGTTTGTTAAAACATGAAACAGAGCTGCCGGTATATAATCAAATAATATCCGAAAAAGCATGTGATGTAACGATAAATCAAATAACTTATACCGACACTAAAAGATTAAAAATTGAAGTAATTTGCAATGAAGCATTTGATATTGCTTCAGGAGATTTCCTTTTTACTTTTGATTCAGATGTAACCATATTAAATTCCAGTTTATTTTTATATGTTGCTATTTCTAATATCGATCCGAACAAAAAAGACCTTATTCCGGCATCTTTTTTCAAATATGATGAATTTTCAGAAAAGTCGGATATTTTAATGAAATTTAATGTCGAAGCATTTGCCGATACAGACCAGCAAAAAATTCCTCAGCTTTTGGAGTGCAAAGCAAGAACTCTGACGGATGTTAATGGAGAAGATTACGCAAACAATACAAATTTTAAAATTGTTAAAACAGAAACAAGAGAAAATCCCGCACCTCTCTCTTTCCTTGAAAAAATAATCGCATTTTTTCAAAAAATATTTGAATTCTTTCAAAACAAATTCGGAACTATAATTAAGTAAGATTTGAGCTGACTCCGGTTTTAATCAGAGGTAAACGCGAATAAGCACCGTTTACCTCTGATTTTTTGTTTTGCTATTATAAAAATTGGATTATATTAACAAATTGTTTATTTTCGGTGATAGGTATTGACATTGAAATGAAAATGATATACAATATTGCCGAATTGGCACTCGTTACTTTAGAGTGCTAAAAAAAATAATAAGTGCGCGAAAGGAATTACTTAAAATGGCTAAAAAGAAGTTTAAGGCAGAGTCTCAAAGGCTTCTGGACATTATGATTCATTCCATTTATACCCATAAGGAGATTTTTCTGCGTGAGATTATCTCAAACGCCAGCGACGCTGTCGATAAGCTCTGCTACAGGTCTCTTTCCGAAAACAACACCGGGCTTTCGAGGTCTGATTTTTACATCGAAATCAAGGCCGACAAAGAAAACAGGCTGCTTCATGTCTGTGACAACGGCATCGGAATGACTAAGGAGGAGCTTGAGCAGAACCTCGGCACAATTGCTAAAAGCGGTTCGCTTGACTTCAAAAAAGCAATGGATAAGCAGGACGGCGCCGACTCCGGCGAAGGTTCTGCAGATGAAGGCGCTATCGACATTATCGGTCAGTTCGGCGTGGGCTTTTACTCCGCGTTTATCGTCAGCGACAATGTCAAGGTCATATCGAAGGCTTATGGCAGCGACGAGGCTTATGTTTGGGAATCGAACGGCGCGGACGGCTACACCATCAGCGAGGCTGAAAAAGACGGCTTCGGCACTGAGGTCATCATGCATATCCGCCCCGACGCAGAGGATGAAAGCTTTTCAGAGTTTCTTGAAGAATACCGCCTTGTGAACCTCGTTAAAAAGTATTCCGACTATATCCGTTATCCGATTAAAATGGAGAGAGAAAAGCACCGCACAGTCGGCGAGGGTGAAAACGAGACGAGCGAGAGCTATTTTGAAACGGAGACACTCAACAGCATGGTTCCGATTTGGCAGAGAAACAAGTCTGAGCTGACTGAGGACGACTTAAATAATTTCTATAAAGACAAATTTTACGACTATGAAAAGCCGGTTAAGACAATTCATGTCGACGCTGAAGGCTCTTCAGTCACATATAAAGCCCTTTTGTTTATACCCTCAAAGGTTTCGTACGACTATTACACAAAGGAATTCAAAAAGGGGCTTCAGCTTTATTCCAGCGGCGTTTTAATTATGGATTTCTGCGAGGATTTGCTCAGCGACCACTTCCGTTTTGTCAGAGGTGTCGTCGACTCCCCCGACCTTTCGCTCAATATCTCCCGCGAGCTGCTGCAGCATGACCGCCAGCTGAAGGTCATTGCCTCGCATATTGAGAAAAAGATTAAAAATGAGCTTCAGTCACTTTTAAAAAATGACCGCGAAAAATATGAGCAGTTTTATTCTCAGTTCGGCCTGCAGCTTAAGTATGGCGCGGTTTCCGACTTCGGAATGCATGCGGATACGCTCAAGGATTTGCTGCTCTTCCCCTCCTCAAAGGACGGCAAGCAGGTCACGCTCGCAGAGTATTGCGAGAGAATGGGCGAGGAGCAAAAGGATATCTATTTCGCGACAGGCGACAGTATTGCGTTTATGGAAAGTCTTCCGCAGGCTGAAAAAATCCGCGCAAAGGGCTACGAAATTCTCTATTTCACTGCCGAGGTTGACGAATTTGTTGCCCAGTCTCTGCGTGCTTATAATGAAAAACCTTTTAAATCCGTAAACAAGGATGATTTGGGACTTGAGACGGAGGAGGAAAAGGAAGAGATAAAGAAGCAGGAGGAAGAAAAAAAGTCACTTCTAGATTTTGTCAAGGAAACATTAAAGGATGAAATCAAGGACGCGGTTTTTTCTCACAAGCTTCAGACTCAACCGGTCTGCCTGACCGCTTCCGGCAGTGTTTCCTTTGAAATGGAAAAATATCTCAAGCAGATTCAGCCCGACTCAAACACTGTAGCCGAAAAGATTTTCGAACTGAACGCCTCGCATGAAATCATCAAAAAGCTTGAGGCGATGTTAGTCAGCGACAAGGATAAAGCTGAAAATTATGTAAAAATCCTTTTCGAACAGGGCAAGCTAATGGCAGGTCTCGCGATAAAGAACCCCGCTGAATACTCGCAGCTTGTTTTTTCGCTTATGCAATAAATCCAAAATTAAAGCCGCCTCAAAAGCGGCTTTTTATATTATTTAACGTTAAAATCATAGATAACTATCGTGCCTTAATCCGAATGCCCTTTTACATTCGGCGGTTCTCCGTTATCTATGTTTTAGCCTAAAAATAGTATTATAATGGTTTATAAGGCGAAGCCTTATCCTACACTCCTATACCCTATCTACTAACCCCTTACCCCTATTTCCTTGTCCCCACTTCTTCATTCCCACAAGGCAAATAACTAATCCCAGCACAGCAACGATTATCCACGAAAAAACAGTTGCGTTCCAACCCCTGTGGTCGGCGATATAGCCGATGCTAACGCTTGAAAGAGCGCTTGCGAGGTAGGAGCAGGCATTGAGAAAGCCGGTCACAGTCGCGCTTTTGCCTATATCACTGAAGTGGAAGGGCATATATGTCAGCAGCATACAGTTAGCGCCGAGCATGCTCGAGGTGCAAACACCAATGAGCAAAACCGAAAGAATAATATTAAATTTCCCGGCAATGAATAGAAGAAAAATCGAAATTATACTGATTAAAAACATTAGCGCTGTCGTTTTCATCTCGTTTTTGAAAAAACGTTTGTCAAGATAAGCCGCCGTAAATGCTCCGGTAAGATTTACGAGCGGCAAAATTATACTGCTCAGCGCCGCGAGAGAAGTTCCGACAGAAAAATTTTCGCTGATATATGTCGGCACCCACTGCGTTACGCCGTCCTTTAGAACACCGTTGAAAAGTATCGCAAAGGCGGCAAAAATCAAGCCTGTACCTGTCAGTAGAGAGAAAAATGTCACATCAGGCTTTTTATTTTCAGAGGTGCTGATTAGCACTGTTGAAATATCAGAGTCTTTTTTAATGCTGATAATTTTCTCGATATAAATTTTCAGAGTATTGACACCAAACGCCCAGATTAGCGACACGCTTAAAAGAATCGCACCTGAAACAAAAAAAACAACACGCCAGGAAAAAAATTTCAGAAAAAATGCTGAAATAAGGTAGGATAAAATCGTACCGACCGGAATAGTCGCGGCAAAGCGTGCACCAATCTGCTCGCGTTTTTCTTTCAAAAGCCACTCGGAAAAGCACCTGATAATGGGCGACCATAGCATTGAATGAAAAAAACCGTTGACACACCAAATTATCAGAAGCGGATGAAGCGAGCCGGCGGTACCCATAAGCACATTCGCAAGCCCCGAGCCTAAAAGTCCGGTAAAAATCATTATTTTCGGAGAAATTTTATCCCCAAGGAAGCCGTTTATAAGCTGTCCAGCGCCATATGATGCGAGATAACCGGTACTGATAGAGCCCGCGAAAGTCCTTTCCATCATGGTTTCGCTCATTATTTCATAAAGACAGGCAGAGAGGTTAAGCCGCCCGATATAGCTCGCGCTGTAAGCAATGAAGCAGAGCCAGAAAAGCCTGTTTGCACCGCGCCCTATTAAAGATTTTTCCATAACTCTCCGTCACCCTCAAACATACCCGGTGAAATCGCCGGCAGCAGCCGCATCAGCGTCAGTCGGTTGCGCATAAACATATGATACCTCAGGCCTTTAGCATAAAGCTCCGGTGACATGTCAATCTCATCGATAGCGGTTGCCGCTCCGCATTTTATTAAAAGACTCTCAAGCTCCTCGCATGAGGGAAGCTCTTCTTTTATTATACTTCTGATTTTGCCCCAGTTTTCCCTCAGTTTTTCCGGCTCAAAATCATTGATAAAAGAGCTTTCAGTGACTTTTTTTACTTCCCTGCTTAAGTTTTCGCCATATATATTATAGACTGTATTCCAGTCAATATTCTCCTTTACGGGATAAATTTCTTCTTTTTCCGCCAGTTTGTGATATATTTTCGCAATTTCAAGTGTAGCGACACCGACTTTTCTGCCGTGAAAATCTGAAAGCAAGCCGCTCTCGAGCTTTTTGCACTCCCAGAAATGAGAAAGGATGTGTTCGCTGCTTGAGGCAGGTCTTGAATTTCCGGTAAAGCCCATACCGATTCCTGTCAGTATGAGAGCCTCAAACACCGCTCCGGCGGCTCCCTCATCGTTTTCGGCTACCCTGTCGCTGAGCGCACAGATTTTACGGACTGCCTCCCTTGTCAATTCACAGACCTTTTCGCAAAAATATTCGCCAATCAACAAATTCGCGATTTTCCAGTCGGTAACAGCGAGATATTTTGCCAGCATATCACCGAAACCCGCGCCCTTCAGCACCTTCGGAGACTGAGCGAGAATTTTCGTGTCGGCAATTATAAGCCGCGGCTGCTTCGCCTGAAGAGATTGTTTGAAGTTATTCGTTGTTATGGGCGAGGTGTCACTCGCAAATCCGTCCATTGACGGAGCTGTCGCGAAAATGCAAAAATCCTTATTCTCTTGATAAGCCGCAAGGCGGCAAATGTCATTGTTTGAGCCTGTACCGACTGACAATATTCCTCCGACATCTGCCGAAAGCTTGCCGATTTCTTCGCTGTCGGCAATGTCGGCTACTCTTAAGTCCTCGAAAATTTTCATTTTCAGCTTAAAGCCTGCATTTTCAAGGCTTTCGACTATTCCTTCGGAGGCCTTCAGAGTGTTTTTATCCGCCACAAGAAGAATGTCGGACGGAAAGTGATTCCCGAGGAGAATTTCACCAACCCTGCCGACTAAACCGCTTTCCACAATAATTTTTTCAATGTCCGTGCGGTGTTCTCTACCGCACGGACAGTTTTTTAATGATTCTAAAATTTCAGTAAGCTCCAAATATGCTCAACCTCTGTTTTCTATTTCTGTTTTGAATATTTCTGCTTGTAAATAAAACGCATAAGATGCGTGTCGATAATACTTATAGGATTTATTCGCTCCAGCATAGCCGCGCTCAGATAAGTTTTCACACCCTTATCAACGACCATTTCAACCGCGTAAGCATCGTCCTCATTTGAAGCGACACAAACCGCGCCATTGTTTTTCAGCATGACAGCGTCTCTGCCCTTAAGCTTTTTCACGACCTTCTTCGCGGTTTTCATTGTGTTATTCGGGTCAAAATCCGCCGTGCGCAGCGTCGCGCCGACTATCTGCGCGAAGTCGTCCAGAAGCGGCTTCACAGTGATTCCCAGCTTTGACGCAGAAACAATATCATCATTCTTTGAATGAACTATATAATTGACATCTCCGCGCTTTTTATAAATTTCACGGTGCATATCAGTCGAAAGCGGTTCGTCAGCGCCGTATACGGAAATTTTTCCTGTTTCAATATCAACCCTGAGCATATCCCCGCCGTTCTTCGGCAGCAAACTGAAGGAACCGCCGTCTCGCACTGAGTCATACGCTTCGAATTCAGCAATATTTTTGCCGCTCTTGAGCTTGTCAGCGATATATTTACCAAGGCTCGAGAAACCTTCAGCAATATTTCCGCTCAGGTCATTATACTTCTTGAGCAAAAAGCTCTCGCATACCTTTTCAAGCTCCAAGGCAACCTTAAAAGCCTCCTCATAATCCGCACCCATGCACAAAGCCCCGTGGTGAGCCATTATCACAGCCTTTGAATCTGAACGCTCAAGAGCCGATCTGACACCCTTTTTCAGCTTGCCGGTACCCGGTAAGCCGTAAGAAGCAACACATACATGATCGCCGATTATCGCGGCGCTTTCAGCAGATAAAGCATTGATGTCAAAGCCCAGCGCACTTATCACTGAGGCATAAACCTGATGGGTGTGAATGACAAAATTTATATCGCTTTTCATAGCGTAAACCGAGGCGTGAATCCCCTTCTCGGACGAGGGCTTTATGTCGCCGTCATAGGTCGTGTCGGCGATGTTTACTGCCACAATTTCTTCTGCAGTAAGCGTCTCATACGCGCGTCCGCTGGGGGTTATGACAAACTGTGTATCGCTTACGCGGCAGCTCACATTTCCCCAGGTTCTCGCGATAAGACCGGTCTCGACAAGCCTTTTGCCCGCGTCCACAACAAGTGTTTTGGCCGTATTAATATCCATATTATCACCGTTCATAAGAATTAGTCCTTTTTAATTTCAACATTCGCAAATACCTTATCAAAGCGGGCGACTGCGTCGTCAATCATTTCCTCTGTGTATGCCGCGCTTGTGTAAAGCCTGCTGCCAGCGAGCGTCACGAGACCTTCAGCCATATATGCCGCGCCCATATGCTCCATTTCCTTTTTGCGCTTGCTTGTTTCGCTCAGTACGCCCGGGATGCCCCAGGGTTTATTCCAGTGAATCGCGAAATGCATGGTTCCGACAGTCTCGAGATGACAGATTGAACCCTGATTAAACGCGACAAAGGGCAGTCCGCGCTTCTTAATAATTTCCTGAAGCCCCGCTGTTATGCGGTCACCCATCTGCCCGGCTCTCTGGCAGGCGTTGGTTTTCTCAATTAGCTCGAGTGTATAGTATCCGGCGACGCAGGAAATCGGAGTCGCCGCCATTGTACCGCCGATGAGCGCTTTCTTTATCTTAGTCGAGCCGTCAAGCCCGGCACCGAAATACTGCATATATTGCTTCTTTCCGCCGACACCGCCAGCGCCCGGATAACCTCCGGCGACAACCTTGCCGAAAATTGTGAGGTCTGGCGAGACTCCGTAATAGCCCTGAGCGCCTGCCATGCCGATTCTGAACGCCGTAACAACCTCATCGAAAACCAGCAACGCGCCGTATTTACGGCAGAGTCTTTCAACACCCTTATTGAAGTTAAAATCAAGCGGACGCGTACCGCTTTCGGGACCAACCGGCTCAATGAAAACAGCCGCTGTGCCGCCCCTGAACTGATTCGCGCGCAGCTTCCTCTCAAGGTCGTCAAGGTCATTCGGGAAAAATTCCTGAGTATGCTTGAAGAGGTAGAGAGGTACGCCGTTTGCCTGAGTAAATTTTGAGCCGGGTATACGTATGCCGTAGCCGAGCTGGTCGCTCCAGCCGTGATACGCGCCACCCATTTTCAAAATATTTTTATTTTTTGTTGCAAGCCTGGCCGCCCTCACAGCCGCCATACAGGCTTCTGTTCCCGAGCCTAGCATGCGGAACATCTGAACAGTTTCGATATTGTCTGAAATCTTCTTCGCGAGCTTATATTCAAACTCATGGAAAAGCCCTGTTGAGGGACCGCAGGTATTGAGCAGGTCAATTACCTGAGCGCGAACCTCCGCGGGGTTCGAGCCAAGAACCGTTGGACCGCCGGCTTGAAGAAAATCATAATATTCGTTGCCGTCAATGTCATAGAGCTTCGCGCCGGAAGCCTTTGTAAAAACAAGCGGGAAGGGATAGTTAAAGGCAAGGTTATGCTGAACACCGCCGGGAATAATTTCCCTCGCCTGCGCAATAAGAGCCTTTGACTTCTGGCATTTCGCCTCAAAATAGTTTTCCTCATAAGCCTTGAGCACCGCGGGTTTGAGCGAATAAATCGGCTGCTTAATCAAAGCGTCAAGCTGCTTTGTAACAGCAGCCGTATCATGGTAATTTGTTATAGCAAATCTCGTATCCATTGTTAATCCTCCGAAATAATTAATACTGCTCTCAATTATAACATTAATGAAAAATATGTCAAACAGTTTTTAAAATTAAATTGATTGTTTTGGTGAACATATTATTAAATATTTTTGCCCAGGCACAAACATACGCAATAATTGTAAAAATAAGTTAACAAAAACCGCTGAGAGCTAATGTTTTCAGTGGTTTTCTGTTATCTATGTTTTAACCTAACGTGGGCTTGGCTTGCCAAGCCCACAACCCAAGTCTTGTTTTTTATTGAGCTTTCAGCCCACAAAGGTACTAAAAATAGTATTACTTGATTTTAACCTATTCAAGTATAATTTGCTGATTATTCACCATTTTTGGTTAAAGCATTGACATTTCACCAAATTAGGTATATAATCAAAGGAGCTTCCAACGAAAAAAGGAGAAATTGTGCTATGTATTGTGTTGTCATGGGTGATATAATTAACTCAAAGTTAATTGAAGATGATGCAATTGAATCAATCACTGCTTCAATAAAAGAAGTATTAAATTCTATAAATGCAAAATACTTTAATTATTTAGTAGCACCCTTAGGCCTTGTTAGAGGGGACGCTTTTGAGGGGGTTTTGCTATCTCAAAGTATTGCCCCTGAGATAATCAAAGAAATAATAAAGAAGTTTTATGAAATTGAAAAAACTAGGGTCAGAATTGCGGTTGTTGTCGGGCAGGTTGCAAATATCAGCAATGATCGCAACGAATCGACAGGTGAAGCTTTTTATAAGGCACTTAATCGTATTGAGGAATTAAAAAAAGCAAAGAGCGAGCATTGGTTTCAAATTTTATTTGACGCAAATTCAATTGCACAGCCACTCATAGACAGTTTATTTAATCTGTTAACCAATATTACCCAGGAATGGACTGAACGACAGAGAGAAATAGTTTTTGCAATGGAGGATTTATATAATAACAACAATTTGACAGCTAAAAAATTATGTATACCGGTTTCTGTTATCAGCAAGCAATTAAAAGCAGCTAATTATGAGGCTTACCAAAAGGCTTGGAGTAATTTAACTAAATATTTATATAATTTTGAACAAGCAGTTGTAGACGATCAAGCTCCTGAAAAAAGCTACACAACTTACTATAGTATTGCACAAAGAAAAATTGAGCAACACTTATTTGAAGATGCGCTTTTATTGTTAGATAAGTCTTTATCCTTGGCAAAAGAAGAATTTAATAATGCTAATAATGAATATCAGCTTTCAATAATATACAATGGCTTAGCTGAATCATATATTGGACTTAATAATTATGCGGAAGCCGAAAAGTGCATTTCAAAATCTCTTGATTTACAAAAAAATTTACCAAAGGGCAGATTAGAATATGCAAAAACAATCAGCTTGCTTGGAGAGCTATATCTTCTTGATAATCCAAAAACAAACAAAAATGACTTCGAAAATGCTGAGAAACAATTTCAAAAATCGATCGAAATAGCAATAACTACTGTTGGGGAAAGACATCCGTTTATCTTAGAATTTTATAAAAATTTTGCTGAGATTTATAAATATAAGAATGAATATAAAACAGCATTAGACTACCTTTTTAAAGCTTTATTTTTTTATAAAAATAAAACAACAATTAGCTTAGGTAAAGCTATGGTAAATTACAATATCGCCGTCTGCTACAATGAATTATTTGATTTCAAAAAAGCTATTAAGTATGGTATTGCAGCATTAAATATTTATAATGAATTATTACCCCCGAAACATGAATATATAATTGAAGCACAAAGATTAATAAAAGAGTGTAGCAATAAAGAGGAGGAATAATGTGGAAATTAATCTGGTTTTTGCTTTTTTAATGATTGGGCATATATTAGGAGATTTTTATTTTCAAAGCAACAATATTATAAAGCAAAAAGATGAAAAAATCAGCATATTATTCATTCATATAGTTACATATACTTTAAGCTTTTTGTCAGTTGTTTTTGCGGGAATTGTCTTTTCCCGAAATTTAATTTATTTGGGTTTATTTATAGTATGCTCGCATCTAATAATCGATTTTGCGAATAAGTGTTATAAAAAACACATTTATAAAAATTCATTTCTGGAATCCATCAAAAAGCATTCATTTATAATAAATCAAATGCTTCATATAGTGTCTGTTTTTACTGCATGGCTGATATGGGGAAAGAGTTTAAGCCTGTATCCGTATCTTATGGAGGAATATGATAATATTCCTGTAAACATTATACTGTTAGCATTGGCTATATTAATATTACTTCGTCCAGTAGGTATTATAATTGAAAATGGGTCAATTTGGGACTTTACTAAAAAAGATATTAACACAATTGAACAAAATGCAACAGATATTTCTAACGCTGAGCTTCAAAGGGTAAAAAAGAATGCAGGAATAATGGTCGGATATCTAGAGCGCTTTATAATTCTTTTACTTTTGATTTATCACCAATACAGTGCTATTGCATTTGTTTTAACTGCAAAATCTATCGCCAGATATGAAAATATTGTCAAGGATAAAATTTCAGCAGATTATTATCTAATTGGAACTTTGCTTAGTGTTGCATTTGTAATTGGAATCGCGTTTTTCCTTGGACTGATGATCTCTTAATCACAAGGTGTTATTTACTCTGTCTAGTATCATACTTAAGAAATTCTTAATAATAGAATCTAAATCAGTTAAATAATATAAAAAGATTTTATTAAATTACCGCCCTCATACAAAAGAAGTATGAGGGCGGTACCTTATTTTTAACTTATTGCTGGTGTTCTGCGCGGTATTTCGCTAGGTCTAGGGGCACTACCTTCTCTTCGTCGACAAAGTCAACCCAGGCGGTCATTTCTCCCCACTCAAAGGGTCTCATCGCCCAGACATAGTCATTGTAAGGCATACAAATCGGGTCTGATTCCTTAAACTTGTTGAGTCCCAGCATTACGCAGTCGTGGAAGAGCTTTTTGTTTTCTTCAAGTCTGCCGGGATTAAACAGGGCAAATTCGCCCTTCATCATATTAGCCTTGTAGATTCTCAATGAAAGCCTTGAACGCTTGATATTTGTGAGCTGAGCCTGATCTGTGGTCTTTTCCTCAGCCTCGTCCCAGAGCGTATCAAACTTGGCAATTTCGCTGTTTGTGAAGTAAACATTAGCCTCGGGGCGGGTGAAAACAAAGAGGTGATTGGTGTTGATGCATTTAAGCGCGACGGCGTCCATATACTCCCTGAGCAGCGGCGCCGCAGCCTCGCCGTAATAGGCGTTCATGAAATCTTCCATAACATGCTCGATATTAACATCGACATCCCACATAAGCTTAGTCAGCACATATGCCTTCAGCGCGTCAAACTCAGCGCCCTGACCGCCGTCATGGTTGCCCAAGTCAAAGATTCCGTAAACAGAATGCTCGGTGAAGAATTTATAGTTTGCGGAAAAAACCTGAAGATTCGGGAAGGGCATTGAATAAACCTTATAGTTTGTGGAGTAATTCCAGATATACAGCTTCGCGCCGGATTCATCGCAGAGGTCAGACCAGTCCTGAATGTCCGCGGCAAATTCCGAGGGCTTATCCTTAAACATCTGGAACATATTTTCTTCACGATTGTGACCGCACTCGTTAATCGGGTGGCAGAAGCAGGCGCCGATTGAGCAAAGACGGATTATCATATTGTCAAGTGGCTTAACGTTCTTCGGAGCGTCAACTGTATAGTCATAAGCAAGGGTGTCGATATATATTTCCCTATTCGGGAAAGCATCCTTGACTGCCTGCGCTACTTGATTCACAAACCAGATATTTGTGCCGGAGGGTCCGCCATACTGAGCGTCCTTCGCGAGGCAGTTCGCGCATTCGCAAGCCTTGTCGTTGTCATTTTGAGAGACAGACATGATATTCTGGTCAAGCGGAGCGGCAGCAATGCGGGCAAGGGTATTTTCTATAGTCAGCGCGAGCACCTCGGGATTTGAGAGGCAGCGCTGGTCAAGAGTGCGTGTATTTTTATCCTTGCGGAAAGAAAAATAATCAGGCTTAGTGTTAATCAGCTCATCGGGGACGAGCCTCTGCATACTGTGGCAGAAATCAATGTAGTTGTAAGCATAGCCGTATTCCTCGCCCATATATGAGCCCATGCCGGGGGTTGGACCGGTGTTGAGCTTGTGGAAGGCCTTCCACTCGGAATCTCTGCAGAAAACATCAAAATATACATCGCGGTACTCAAGCTTCGCGTTCTCAACATAATTGAGCTTGAGGTCAATCGCTACCGAATCCTTCTTAGGGATATACTTCAAATCGGGGGTATACCAGGCGCAGCCGAGCTGCTCCTCGATAAAGCTCGCGCAGCCGTACATGGTTCCGCGTCCGATACCGTAAATAAATATGTTGTCGCCGACAACTTTCTTAACAAAACCCTCGTTCTTGAGCAGGGCTATTTCCGTGTCGAGTGCGCCGCCGTCAAGACCGGTATTCCCGAGAGCGATAAACTTGTCGTAGCCGTCAGCTATTCTTGCGGAATTTTCGGAAACAGTATAGCATTTGAAGGTGTAGCCGGTCATCTCGCCGAGAAACTCAATGAGCCAATCAGCGCCGGTGATTATAGACTTTTCAGCGGAATCCGGGATAACAATCGCATACTGGGTCTCTTCGTTTTCATAAATCGGAAGCCAGTCAACAATGACCTCCTCAACATAGGGGTCTCCGCCGTAATCGATAGTTTTAGGGTTCTTCGGAGCAACAAGAATCGTCCCGAAAAAGGCCTGAATAACAGCCATAATAGTAACAGCAAGGGTTTGCAGCATCGCCAATGACATTTTTTAACACTCCTTGAAATAATTTGGTTGAAAAAGCATAATTAACATAAGATATGCTAAAGGCAGTTTTATACTATCATATAATAAATAATTAGTCAATAAGTATCTGCTTATTTAAGTGTCAGAAGCAGACAAATAAAAAACCGTTAATTCCCAAAGTAAGTTCCACAGTGGACGAGGGGTTGGAATTTAGTATGAGAAGAAAAAATCGATGGAAGTTAATTTGAGAAAAATCCATTCGAAATATCTCAAGATTCTTGAACCAGAGGCAAAAGGTAGCAACCGCCAACGGCGGCGCGAAGCGGCCTAGAAATGACACATAAAAAATGTTATAATGGGGTTGCGATGGTGGTATATAGTTGTAATATCTCTGAGTTCCGTCACCATCGGCACAGAGTTTGGAACATTTTTTATGTGGTATTTCTAGGCTTGCGGATGGTTCGCAGTTGTGTGGAAATTAACCGTTGAAATAATACATAATTTTTTCTTAAAGTAAATTCCATGGCTGTGGCTTTTAACCTGAGAAATGATTGTATCGGGCTTGTTTGGTGTGTGAGAATTTATTGATTATAGGTCAAAATCGTCTTTTCGTGGGCGATTTTTTGCTTTTTCTTAAATTAAATTCTGCCGATTTCTCTTGGTAAAAGCAACTTCCATCAAGAGTGGAACTTTCTTTGGGAATTAACCACAAATAAAAAACGACCTTTAACTCTTAATCCTATCTCCTAATTCCTTATTCCTAACTCCTATTTGTATTGGTACGCCCTGACATAGTCAACCTTCATCTGCGCTGGCAAATTCTTGTTGTTCGCAATATTTTCGTCAACACCGACTGAAATAATCAGGAAAAGCGGAACCTGGCAAACGTCTCCGAAGCTCGTGCGGTTGGATTCAACACCGTTGACATAAAAGATATAGCCGTCCTCATTCCATTCAAAGCCGTAGGTATTATACTGCTCATACGGTTTATCGGCGAAGTACCAGCCTTGAATCTCCTGCTTATGGTTTTCGTTATACGAGCCGACATGGACGGTCTGATATATGGAATTCTGCTTTTTCTTCTCCTTGCTGTGATTTGTGCCGGTCTCAAAAACATCAATCTCGCATCCGACGGCGCCGCTCGTGTTATTTTCGGTAAACATCCCCTCAGAAAGCAGCCAGAATGCGGGGTTCATGCCGTCCCCCTTCGGGAAGATGCAGCGTATTTCAAAGTAGCCATAGGTCTGCTCATAGCCGGTGCTGTCAGGGTTAAAGGTGTGAAGGATATTCGTGTCGATACCGCAGGAATAATAGCCCGCGCCCGCCGGACCGTTCTCCTTGTATTCGACGTTTATCAGAAGGTTTTCATCGTCAAAACCGATTTGTCCCATATGCCAGTATGCAGTGTCGCGTTTGTAATAATAATCCGGACCGTAGACATAGTGTCCGCCCCAATACTTATAATCGAGCTCTCCTGTGTTAAATTCGTCTTCCCACACAAGTTCAAATTTGCTCATATCGATTTCGGGACCGTCTGCGTAGGTCGGCAGGTCAAAGAGCATTGCCGACAAAAGCTGAAAAAAGGTCATCAGATACACAAAAAGCCGCTTGGTGATTGGCGCGGATAAAACTATTGCCGATGAGCCGAGGGTTGCTATTCTTCTCAAAAGGTCTATCTGCCGTTTGTTAAACATAATAATTCCCCTTTCATAATTTGCAATTTGTCAATTCTGCTTAGTTTAATTATACAATAATCCATGTTTTTGTCAATCATAAATAATCTATTTAATTGGAAAATTTAATTATTTATACTTGCATACCACACAAATAAATGTTAAAATAAAATTTAACAATGCTTGTCCGAAATATTAATTTTGCTTGGCTTATAATTCCGAGTACTCTTTATATATACTGAAATATTTTTTGGGGGATAAACAATGACCTTTAAGAAGCTTTTTGTTCTGCTTTTATGCGCAGTCTTATCAGTTTCGTTAAGCGGCTGCGATTCCGCCGGCAGGGGAAAAGAGACGACCGCAAACCTAACCACCGCGCCTATGAATAAAACATCGGGAGACCCTTACGCGGGAATGACTCCGGCAGAGAAGCTTGTTGCCATAGGCAACTGGGAGAAGGACGGAAATCCGCAGGCTATTATGTCCTTTGAAGCGGATGGAACCGGCTTTATTGTCAGTGGAGGAATTAAATTCAAGCAGTCCTGGAAGCTCGAGGAAAATATTTTAAAGACAACAACTGAAATCAGGGCAGATATAATCACGCCGACTGAATACAAGTTCGTCATGTCCGATGATTCATTCATAATCACTAACACCGAAACCAATGTATCGGCGCGTTTTCTTTTTGCCGGCACACAGTCGGTCACTCTGCCGCAGGAGGGTGAAAAAATATCAAAATTTTTCGGCGACTGGATACCTGAGAACAATATGTTCTTTGGCTACCATTTCGCTGATGAAGGCGAAGAAAGCGGACGCTTCAGCACGGGCGGAAGCGGAGATAAAATAGATAAAAAATTCGACTGGACTATTTATGATTATTATCTTTATATTTTCTATGAGGACGGTCAGCAGTTCAAATTTGAGTATGATATTTCCGGCGATGTTTTGACTATTTATCAAAATAATCAGGCAGGAATCAAGTATTATAGGAATAAATAATAACATGTAACAATAATCTTCATTTAGAAATAAAGCAACACGGTAGCATACCGTGCTGCTTTTTTTTCGACTAATATAAACAGCTGACTTTGTGTCAATCATGAAGATGATGAATATGCTTTAATGAGGTTTGGTTTTAAGGAATCAAACATTTTATGTCATTAGGTAAAAATATGCGTAAAGAAAACAAATTCCTTTACGTGTACAATAACAAAAAAGAAGGAGTTTTTATTTTGGATGAAGTATTTGCACCGGTATCTCTCATGAAAGAGCAGCAGCCGGAAGCTTTTTCAGCTGCTGAAGTAATGAAGCCGATGGCAAGCAATACAGGCGACAGACTCAGCGGTACACATTACGCCAGCATACCCGCTATGCCTGCAATAATGAGCGTTGCGATGGCATATGTCCCAATGCAAACAGACACCTCAACCTATGAAGCTGAAGAAGCGCTAATGCACGGCACGCTTTTCCATTCGCTAAATAAACCATTTTTGGGGGCAGGAAGATGAATAACAGAGAAAGATTGCTGAGAAGCCTGTCAAGCACGCAGTTCGCATTGTGGGAGCTGCATCTATACCTAGACACGCACCCGACGGATATGTCCGCAGCGGCAAAGCATGCGGAATATCAAAAGAAGCTGGATATGCTAATAAAGGAATTTGAAAGCGAATTCGGTCCCCTTATGCCCTCTAGCGGCGAAGGCGTCGAATGGCTGAAGAACCCATGGCCATGGGAGAAAGAGGGGTATGAAATCTAATGTGGCAATATCAAAAAAAATTACAGTACCCGGTCAACATAAAAACCCCCAACCCCGCCGCAGCACGAATAGTGATGACGCAGTACGGCGGCCCGGACGGCGAAATCGGAGCGTCTTTGCGCTACCTTTCACAAAGATATTCAATGCCTTACGCCGAGCTGAAAGGGTTGCTGACGGATATAGGTACCGAAGAGCTAGGGCACTTTGAGATGGTCGGAGCCATTGTTTATCAACTGACCCGAAATCTAAGCATAGACGAGATTAAAAAAGGTGGCTTCGACGCTTATTTTGTGGACCACACAACGGGAATTTACCCTGTCGCAGCAAGCGGTATGCCTTATGAGGCGGCAAGCTTCGCATCAAAAGGAGATGTGCTGACTGACCTGCACGAGGATTTGGCTGCCGAACAAAAAGCCAGAACTACCTACGACAACATTTTAAGATTGATTGACGACCCTGATGTCAGAGACCCGATAAAGTTCCTAAGAGAAAGGGAAATCGTCCACTACCAACGCTTCGGTGAGGGATTAAGACTCGCTACTGACCGGATGGATGCAAAGAATTTTTATGCATTTAATCCGAGTTTTGATAGGAAAAGATAAACATATCTGTTGGGGTTTAATAATAGCAATAGCACAATTAATTTAATAGAGATCCTTAGTAAATTGCTAAAATCGCAAAATAATCCCGCCTAAGAGCCTTTCGGGCTTAGTCAGGCGGGATTTGTTTTATTAAACTCCATTGAGTTTCTTGAGTTCTGCGTTAAATTGAAAACTGACTTATAAGCTGTCATTTTTTCGAACGATTGGATATAGATATATTGTGAACACAGATAAGACCACCCATTCTCTGATTTGAGAGTGTGTGGTCTATTAATTTTGATGACAATTTTATGAAATGCATACAGAGGTTTGTGTCTTTAAATAGGCTTATGCCCCCTCTCTAACGTGGGCTTGGCTTGCATAGCCCACAACCCAAACTTGTTTTTATTGAGCTTTCAGCCCATTAAGGTACGATTAATCCATATTTCACTTTAATTCTGTCCAACTTTTCCAGCATCGGCAGGGCCGCTACAGCTAGAAAAACTATTGTTGTAAAAGAGTGAAGAAGGTCAAATGGGATGCCCTGTAAATACGCAACCCAAAACATGGGGGGCGTAGGATTACTCTGATAAATCAACACTGCCGAAGAGTTCATTATACCGCCGTATATTAAAAAAGCCGTAAAGCCTCCGAAAACACATAAAGCGGATTTGCTTCTCAGCAGTAATCCTTTTTTAAAGAGTACTCCCGCAAAAAAGCCAATAATCCCGAAAGCGAACATCTGCCATGGCGTCCACGGACCCTGCCCCACAAACATATTGCTTATAAATCCGGTCATTGCTCCAACCAAGAAGCCAGCTTCGCCACCGAAAGCCACACCGGAGATAATTACCATTGCGACTACAGGCTTGAATTGCGGCAGCATAAAAAATGCGGCACGCCCAGCTACGCCAATAGCGCATAACACAGTGATAATAATAAGCTCCCGTGCTTGCGGCTTCCGCTTCTCAAATACCAGTGCAAAAGGCAGTATTGTTTCTAGAATAATCAATAGAGAAATAAAATAATATTTACGGTCACCCAAATAATAACCGCCTATATAAATTGTCAACGGTATAGCAAACAAAATCATTAATGCTGCTGTTAATGTACGTTTGGACAGTTTTCGTGATTCTGGAGAGGTTTGCAGCGTTAATGCCGGTTTCATTTCTTTTGGTTTATTACCACGCTTCCACGAAAAAGCAAAAATGGCAATAAGAACTTCTATCACAGCCGCAAGCATTATCCCTGCATACCGCCATGCAGATACTCTGTCAGCGGCAACGCTCACAGCTTCGCCACCTCCGGAGATAAAAGAGGAAAAACCATCCCAATGCTGCATTGTATAAATAACAGTTAAAATAAAGGTTATGGCAGAGCCGCAAAGAGCCAAAATTCTTGGAAGTGTCATTTTTTTTGTCGCACTTTCGGGCTTCGTAATATCCGGTTTATCATCTGAAACACTGTAATCCCCGCCGTTATCCGGTAGTTCAGGCGGAGGGGGAACTGTTCCTCCTAAGGCTTTTATAATGTCATTTACCGTGACCGCGTGAGGCAATACATGACGCGCCATACGGTTGGCGGCGGAGGTGTAAAAGCTGTTTCCTGCAAAGAAAACGGCGCTCTGATTTTCGGTGACAATATTACCGTCAAAAAACAGGGCGCAATGCTGTGCATATTCGGCACAAAATTCAATATCATGGCTTACCATAATGACTGCGACACCGGCAGCAGTGAGTTTATGCAGAATAGAGGCAAACACTGTTTTGAATTCAGCATCCAATCCCTTTGTGGGCTCGTCCAGTAAAAGAATACGCGGCTCCATGAGCAATACCTTACAGAGCGCAGCCCGTTGCTGTTCACCGCCCGAAAGGTCGTAGGGGTGCATATCCAGTAGGTTTTCCAAGCAGCAAAGCGAAACCATATTTCTTAATTTTTCTTGCTTTTCAGCTTTTGACAGGCGTTCCGCGAGAATTTCCATTAAATCCTCTCTCACTGTTTTAGCGATGAAAAGGCTTTGCGGATTTTGTGGCACTACACCTAAGAAGTGATCAAATAATTTATCGGACGGAATTTTCTCAATTTCCGTCCCTTCGATTTTCACTTTTCCCCGATAAGGCTTGTTCAGTCCTGCAATCAGTGAAAGCGCCGTGGTCTTTCCTGTGCCGTTTCCGCCTAGAATTGCAGTCAGAACGCCGGGATAGGCTTTAAAAGAAAGTCCTTTTATTATATCGGGCTGGTCTTTCTCGTATTTAAACCATACCCCACAAAGTTCAACGGCTGGCCGTTCTTCATGCGTCTTGATGAATCCGGGCGATGCTTCACCTTTATTCACATTTTGCCCTGACAGCCATTCACGCCCGTCCCTGACCGTTACCGGGCAGGCTGATGAATTCTCCACACCGGCCCATACACGCATTGGAACCGGCATTGCGGAAAACATCCCGTGTCCCGATAAGCGCAGAGCTTGCCCAACCTTGGAAGGAGTACCCTCGCAGATAATCTTTCCGCTATCCATGACAACAACCCTGCTCGCCAACGGAAATGCTTCCTCCAGCCTATGTTCGGTAAGAATGACCGTTACGCCAAGCTCACGGTTAATTTTTGCCACGGTAGCTAAAAAATCTGCCGCAGCTATTGGATCAAGCTGTCCGGTGGGTTCATCCAATATCAGCAATGATGGTTGTAATGCCATAACCGAAGCGAGGGCAAGAAGCTGTTTCTGTCCGCCTGACAGCTCTGTCACATTTTTATGAAACCATGTTTGTATACCAAAAAAAGATGCCATTTCAGCAACACGCAGCCGGATTGCCGGAGTATCAAAGCCAAGGCTTTCCAAACCAAAGGCCAGTTCATGCCATACCTTATCAGTAACAATCTGATTATCAGGATTTTGCAATACAAAGCCGATTTTAGCTGCTGCATCGCGAATGGACAGATGTTCAAGTGATTCGCCCTCAAATAATATTTCACCGCTTTTCATTCCATGTGGAGCAAGTGAAGGATTAATCTGACGTAAAAGGGTTGTTTTTCCACAACCGGAGGAGCCGCATAGCACGATAAATTCTCCCTCATTTATACTGAGGCTGATGTCACTGAGCGCGGGAGTTTCATGTTCTGGGTAAGTGAAGGTCAGGTTTTGGAAGGTAACGATTGAGCCTGCATTGCATTCCATTTTAAATCCTCCTTCACATTAATGATAATCGGCATTGCGCTCAGAGCTAACCAGGCAATAAATAAGCTGATTAAATAGGGTGAAATTTTTCCGCCGCCGATAACCGGATAGTAAAGAAATTTCAATTTTCCAAGCGCTGCCCCTGTGAATATATATCCGCCGCTAAAAAGCAAAAATATAATTGAGAATTTATCTCTGCCGTCAAAACGGTAATTAGAAAACGCGGTGCGGCCTGGCAGACCATACCCCCTGCTTTTCATACTGTCAGCAGTATCAATGGCATTTTCAAGCGCCCATGTCACCAGCACAGACAAAATTTTTATACCGTGTCTTGCGCGCTTAAGCAGTCCGCCGCTGCGTACATCCCGTCCGATACATCGCTGTGCGTTAGAAATGACTTTAATTTGCGCAATAAACCGGGGAACAAAACGCAAAGTCATAGATAAAACCAGAGAGAGAGCGGGAATTAACCGTCCGAATAAATAAACAAATTTATCTGCTGTCATTACAGAGTTAAAACAGGAAAACCATGTTATGACGCAAACCAGCAAAAAAGACGCGAATACTCCGTATATGATGGACTCAAGTGTCAGCGGATTGCCATCAGGAAGATATAATAATATCGTCACTCCCTTATGAGAAAAAGCCGGGTTAACCAACGCGGTAACAATCATAAGCGGCAGCATATAAAGCAGATTGAAGCGCAGCACTTTTTTGCCTTTAAGATAAATTGAATAGGTCAAAGCACACATAAAAGAAAGTGCAAGGCAAACCGGATGGGTGAAAAACATGGTTAGACCAATGACAAGAACAAAATAAAGCATATTTACAACAGGGTGATATGTTGAAAAAACATCATTTTTACTAATACTGCTTATTTTCAAAATCCTGCGCCAACATCCCTTCCTAAATCGCAGGTATATACCCACTCAATAACATCACCGTTTTTTACAGTATACTGAGCGCAGCCATATCCCGGAAACACTCCGTTTACTTTATAAGTCCATCCTGAAAGCTCGCCGCAATCGAATTCATAAATATTGTGAATCCCCTCAATGTAAACTGAATTATATAAGGGCGTATATACAAATTCCAGATGGACTTTTGCTGCATGAGTTTCTCTTTTCAAAACATCAAACACACTTTCGCCTTCATCGAATTCTACAGAACGTGAAGCAATGATTACTCCGCTTGATGGCAATACGGATAATTTTTCTTTGCTGAACTTATCCAAATTATTTAAAATCGTATCACAGCGTATAGAAAAGGTCACAACGTTTTTTTTGTCATTAGTGGCAGTGGTTGTTGTAGATGATTCAGTAGAATCGGTATTGGAGGATTCTATAGAATCAGTCCTTGAAGATTCTGCATGGTCAGTCATTGGGGATTCTTTGGAATCAGTGGCTTGTTCAGACATCGTTTCCGGCTGATTGCCGCTCTCGTTATTTGAAGACGATTGAGTCGGTGAATTATCACCATCGATTAAACTTTGTTCCTGTGTCGAGCCTTCTGTTTTCACAGTAAGGTGTGTTTGACTAGAATTTTTTGTATTCTCCGATGCACCTTCTTGCGAGGGTAAGTCGACACTCTCTTCTTCCGGAGCGGTTTGCTGAACAATGCCGGCGCTGCTCTCTTCTGAACCGTCAACAGCAAGCGGAGCTCCAGGATTATTATTTGTTTCGCTTTGAAAAATAAAAGCTACAGCTAATACCGACAGGATACATATGATAATAGCACCCATTTTAACCTGTTTAATTTTAAAAAAATGATTGAGTTTTTTCATGATCATATTAATCCTTAATTATTTGAGAATTACTTACAAAAAAATTGTAAAACTTCACAATGTATCCTCCAGCTGTGCAGAATATCGGAGGATTTTTCTGGCATTACTTGCTTTTATATCACCGTCGCCATTGATATCGGCGGCAGTCAAAAATGCGCCTGTAAGAGTGACAAGACTAGCGGAGCAACGAAGCGCAAGACGTGCGTCTGCAGCAGTTATTAGTCCATTTCCATCAATATCTCCTTTTACGACTGCAAAGCATTCCTGAATAACACTGTCTCCATATATAAGCTTCACAAGCATACCTGTTCCAACAGGCATTCCGGCTATAAGCGCTGTATCGCCGTCATTTAAAAAAACACTGACACCGCTTTCGTTAATGTTAAATAAAAAAGTTTCTAAAGCCGTATGTTCAGAAATATTTTTTATAAAACCGCCGTCAATTATATATTTCTGACTGCTTATACCACTTGTTCCTTGTTGGATGGTGGTGTTTTTAGTGGTTTCATTTGTTTTTGTTGTATTTTCAGTAGTTTGCTGTGTATTGCTATTGGTGACGCCGGTTGTATTATCGATATCATTAGAATCATCAAATCTCCAGCCATCAGGCGCATCACTCATTTCGTACAGTGAATTTGCCCCATCACAGTACCGTGCATAAGCAGCCAGCGCGCAAGCCGCCTGGTCGGTAGCGATTGCGTTAAGACCGGTATTGGGTATATGCCTGAAGCCGCCACCCTCCACATAAAGCTCTAGCAGAGCGCTCAGAGGATTGTTGCCTTCTTTATTAAAACGGTTATCGTGAACAGGGTCAATTCTTAAAGCAGTCAACGCAATAATAACCTGCGCTATGCTTTCTGAGTTAACTGATCCCCACGAGGAATAGGTGCCGTCAGGGAGTTGAATATCAGATAATACATTTACAGCACGTTCAACTGCTGCAGAAACATCAGCCATGGAACAATAGGGCGCTAATGCCTGTATGGCTGCAGCTGTTGTATCCGGGTCGGGTTCCCCGGGGAGAAGGCTGAAACCTCCGGCGTTTTCTGTCCCTTTGCCCAGCTCTCTTTCCAGTATGTAACTGACAAGCTTTTGACGGCTCGCCTGATCCGAAGTATCCGCTGTATATCCGGTAACGCTTGCCGCTGATGTGATATCAGGTATATCATAGTTTTTTGTATCCAACGCAATCAAAGCGTAAATCGCACCGTTAATGCCCTGCCGCGTCACCTTAGACATTGAGGAGAGCCAGGCAGTAAGGTCATATCCGGCTATGTCGGTTACATCCTTTCCTATAGAGGTAAGAGCTATAATCAAGCGGGAGTACTCTGTTTTCTTTTTTTCAGAATCCGGGAGAATTCCGTTTCCGTCCTTTAAAACTTTTTCTATTTTTTTATAATAATTCTCAAAATACTCGTCCGGCACATGGTGGCCGGCACGTGCAAGCGCCATAACAGTCCATTCGCCCCCTCCCATTCCAAAAGATGGAGCGGGGACGCTTGTGGTCAAATATGACATTGTTGCGCTTAGCTGCACACCTATACCCGTGCCGCCGACAGAACTGTCGGCGGCTTGTGTAAACACAGGTATTGAGATTGTGATGATCAGGCTTATGGCAACTAAAAAAGAAACATATTTTTTCATAATCCCAAAACCCCTTAGGTTAATTAAAATAAATCGGAAAACAAATCACTGATAAATTTAAATAACCATTTAAAGAAAGCAACTATTCTTTCAAAGAAACTTTTTTCAGTCGGAATCGGATCGACCGGATCGGCCGGTTCGACATAGCTGTCTACGGCAGAATCAAGGGAAGACAGCGCATCATCGACCGATGTCTGAGCTGCCGCAATATCAGACAGGATATCATTTGCGTTATTGTAAGCAGCTAAAATTTTGGAATCCTTGAGCAAATCAGTTTTGTTTGCAGAAGCGTTTAAGCTTGCAACCGAATAAATAAGCCCATCTTTATTTGCTTTGGCGTCGAATGTTCCTCCGCCCATATATTCTGCCCAGCCTGTATCGTGTCCGATATCAGCGCCCCAGAAGAAAGTGAACTGCCAGCGGATAACATCGCCGTCAACCACCTTCATTTCGTTTGCGCCAAATGACGGAATATCATTGTTAACAGTATACATCCAGCCTGAGCCGGTTCTGAACATTCCCCAAAAATCGATATCCCAGTAGTCATTTTCTGACAAAAATTCTCCGGCTTTGTTCTTTATTTCACCTTCGTTATCTATTTCATATTCAACTGCCCAATAATCTATTTCATCCTGGATTTCAGACGAAATATTTGCCGTAATATCGTTGGTAAGCTTAAATCCCGTAACATAAAACCCGCTTCCGCTGGCTTTATTATAATTTTCACTGCCAAGGAATCGGTCAGTTATATCCGCAACAGTTTCATCCGCATAAAAAGGCACAAGAGTCGGCTCAAAGAGATAACCCGCGCCAATAACATTTGCGTCTACTGATATTGCGGCATATCCGGCGGGTTCGCCGGATGGAGCTGCAAAAACCGATATTGCTAATGTAAAAAACAAACTGGCTGCTATTAACACACTTAATACTTTTTTCATAAAATAAGTCTCCTTAAATTTTGTTGTCCGCCTGCAAAATAGTTCTTATTACCGTGCGTGGTAATAATATAAAAAAACCGCAGGCTGCTATCATCAGACCTCAAGAAAACCCCAAATAAGCGTTTTCATAAAGTCACAGCGAAGCGCCTCCAGTTTGTCTGGTCAGCATAAGAGTATTTTTAATACACTCTTTAAATTTTTATTGATTTTCGAATCTCATCCACTCGTACCGGAATCCCATCCTGAATAACGACTTTAATTTCGCCGTATTTAATCTCACGCAGGATGGTAATTACCTTTTTCTCCTGTTCGCTTAGAAAAAAATTTTCACGTTCATCAGGATTTTTAAGCTCAGTCAAATTTATTCCTCCTCTCTTTTAAAATCATATGGATAAGATTACGAAAAATAATAAACTCGAACATTGATATATGTGCAGTAAATTTGTTAAGCGGTACGGCAAAAAAAAGAATCTCACCGTGTTACCGGCAAGATTCTTGTGCGCTCCTAAAAACCCCCTATCAATTTAAACTGATAGAGAACTTATCGGTAACCGCACCGCTCTCACCGAAAGAGGGGTTACTGTATATGGCAAGTCTCCTGACTTAAGCATCAAACCGATTCATTTACCTTCTCAGGATACCAGTCAAAACTGCTAAATTCCCAATGGTTACATCAACATATGACGAATAAAATGAATCGTAGCTTTTACAGTAGTCGGCGAACTGTCCCGGATTCACACCGGGTTCCTTGTTAGGCTCTGGCAAGCAGCGCACCATATACATTTTTATTATAGTTCATTTTCTCAAGCAGGTCAAGATAAATTTTGTTTATTTTATTAAACCTTCAATTGTAACTTTAATTGTCCAGTAATCTGATTCAAGTTTTTGATTTTATTAAATTTTGGAAACAGATGTAAATTTTCAGGGTATGGCGGGAGTGAAGGGAGCGAAGCGACCGAAACGACCAGAATACCCTGAAAATTTACGCCATCGTTCTTGCCATTGCAGCCTTCGAGCTTATGCCGCCTAAAATACGCCGTGGATAATTATTTATCCAATTCTCTACTGCCTGTAGCTCGGCTTTGCTGACCTTGCTGAAGTCGGTGCCTTTGGGAAAGAATCGCCGTATAATACCGTTTGCATTCTCGTTGCTACCACGTTCCCAACTGCTGTATGGATGGGCAAAATACATTTTGAACCGTCTTTCGTTTCTTTTACAGGACTTTTCCAAGCTCTTAAAATCTAAAAATTCGCTCCCGTTATCTGTCGTTATCGTTTTAAATATTTTCTTGAACTTGCTGCCATATCGACGTTCTAATCGGTCAAGAGCACGTTTTACGGCTCTCTGTGTCTTATCCGGTAACCGTATGATTATTTCCTGCCGATACATGCGTTCTGTGAGTGTCAGCAACGCCCCTTTACCGCCTTTGCAGCTGACAATTAAATCCATTTCCCAATGACCATATTCGCTTCGTTCGTTGGCTGCTGTAGGACGGTTGTCTATGCTCTCTCCCTTGAGATTGTTGGCGGCCTTTCTTGGATTTGTTTTATCTTGCTTCCATCCGCTTTTTCGAAGCAAATCCTGGCGGCTTACTCCTATTTCCCCACTGTCGATGTTATTGTACAGTGTTTTTACCGATATTTCAACTGTATAGCCTTCTGCTTGCGCTTGCAGCAACGCCGCTTCCTGTGAATACTTGTGCTTCTTTATCTGTCTTTCAAGAAATTCCCGCAATTCCGGTTTATCATTGATTTTTGCGTATCTTCCTTTATTTTTTGCTTTTTCTTCATGCTTTCGCTGTGCTACATCCCATGAATACACGTTTTCATATTCGTATGTGGTGCTTAATCGCTGCCATATGCCGCGTTCGATTTCTCGCTCCAATGTTTTTGCTGTGCATCCGATTACTGCTATTATTGTTGCTTTTGGCTGTTTTGCCGTTAACATTTGTTCAATCACATATCGGTCATCGCGCAAAATGTGCTTGTGTTTTTTCCTCTTTGTGCTATACTTTACTTGTTCCATTGTTTGGGCTTCCTCCTGATTGTTTTCTCATCAAAAACATTTTATCAGGTTTATCCACACTTTGGAACATCTTTTTTTTCTTGGACAATTAGTGTTTCAATTCAGCTTTATTTTATTAAACTTGTAGATTGCACATAACAATTTTATTGGTAGTGTATTAAAACTCATACCTGTTTTTTCAGAATGTTTGATAAATGAAATTGATTATTATGCCAACTTTGATTTGAATGAATTGGGATTCGAGTATATCACAGATGAACTTTGGGAACTTACACGATGTGTAATTTCTACTTCTTATTATTCGTCATCCAAATATGATTCATTTCGTGATTATCCGAGTATAGAATTTAACGAAAATTTCATTCATTATTGCTTAGTACCTTAATGGGCTAAAAACGCAATAAAAGCATGTTTTGGGTTGTTACTTAAATTGATAATTTCGGCGAGGGCTTACGGCTCGCGACTGACAGAATGGACGCTAAGAATTTTTATGCATTTAATCCGAGTTTTGATAGGAAAAGATAAATATGATTGCTC
This sequence comes from Oscillospiraceae bacterium, assembly GCA_031551635.1. GTDB lineage: Bacteria > Bacillota > Clostridia > Oscillospirales > Acutalibacteraceae > JAVBNH01. The sequence goes on from JAVBNH010000033.1 coordinate 47,931, forward strand.
GATATTTGTTTGCACTATTTTAAATTTAAGCGGGATTGAAATTATATCAATCCCGCTTAAGTAATATCAAACTCCCTAGAAAATTCCGAATTTCCCTTTTTTAATGTAAACTTTAAAAGGTCAAAGTATCGAAACAAATGTTTATAGATTGTTTCATGAAAGTCATCACTCACTGAGCAACGGAGGGATTCATATTATTTGGTTTTACCGTCCATAATACGTTTTAATGCTTCAAATGAGCCGTTAGATGACAAGGACACCAGCGCCGCATTAAACGGGATAATCGCCCAGTCTCTCCATGTTTCGAAGGTTTCAGTCGCCGCTGTCGCCAAACCGAGCACGACAATTGAGATAATATACGACATTAATTGTGTCGGAATCTTCTTTAGCGGTTTTTTTATAAATTGCGTTAATAATGCAGTTGCGGCACTGGCTCCTGCAAATGTGGCAAGCATTGACCACGAAAAGAATTCATTCATGACTTTATATCCTTTATTTTGATGTTTTTTAGTAAATTTTGGATTATACTACCGAGGGCTTGGCTTGCCAAGCCCACAACCTAAAACTTGTTTTTTTTGAGCTTTCAGCTCATTAAGGTACTAAGGATAAATCATCAATTTTAAACGGAGTGATTATACTGTTTGTATTTTTTGCATTCTTATCAACAACAACTCTATCACCGCTGACAGCAGACACTATCCAAGTATCGGAATACACAAAACTTGATACCTTGGCACCTGAGTATGTATTGGCTCCCGGCTTAATTTTCACCTTACTGCCGACAACAATTTTAGACGTAACAGGTGCTTCCTGTGTGGTGGCTTTATCGGTTCGCTCCGTGTAATTAAGCGAAATCCACCCCGCGCCTGATTTCAGCTTACCCCAGCCTTTATATTCGTCGACAATTGTATAAATTCCCTTGTCGCGAATTACACCGGTAATGTCAAAGCTTGTCCCTGCACCTTTGCGGATATTTAATGCGTTTGATTTTGAAACTATAACGGTGTACGGTGCAAAACTTGCAGTATTTTCTTTTTCTGGTGCTGACAATTTCGCTGAAGAATCCCCCATCCATGCTTTTATGTCTGTAATAAACCGATCAAAAGGGAAATTCATTCCTTGATTCGGTGCAGGGCAATTTGGCTTGCCCTTCGGATCAATTTGATAATGACCTATTAGGTGTTGGCAGTCAGGCTGGAAGATTATGTCATATGCTTCTTTCATATGCGTAATTATTTCTTTCATAACATTTAAAGAAGCTTGATACTGCTCTTCGGTCAATACACCGAAGCGATCTTTAGTTGAATAACCTTCATGCTCAATAGAGTAGGTATAGTAGTTAGCGCTGATTGCGCGGCTGCGAATAATCGGATTGAGTGAGTTTTTGTAATAAATCCGCGAGTCCGGACTCGTACTGTTACCATTGCACCACGCGCCATCCTTCAGGTCAACGAGCTGTGTAATTTGCCCTTTTGCACCGACTACAAAATGCGCGGAACAAGAGGATGCAGGATTGCAAAGCCATGACGCCGCACCGTCATACCCCCCCTCTGTTATGTGACAAACAATGATATCGGGCTTCATGCCTTTTCGCCCGTTATAATGATTCGGTGATTTAACCATCTGCAATCACCTCACTGTCCTCAAATTGTTCAACTTCGAAATATTCAAGTTCATTTTCAGCCTGTGAGTTTTCAGAACCTTGCTGATTTTCATCTCTACACATATAAATATACTTCCCTTCTAGGGCGTGTTGACACTTTTTATAATACTGAGATTTTCTAAAATATCAGTAATGAGTGTTAGAATCAACACGCCCTAATATATCAGACTCAGGAATTCTCTCCCCTAACCGGTGTAATATTAAATTGATTTTCCATAGCTTCAATCCTGTGCCAGGCAGATTTTAAAGACTGTTCCACAACTATCATTTTATCTCTGGTGTCACGAATTTCATTTTTTACATCTTTCATTTCCGCTTTTATTTCAGTGCATGTTGTACTGATAGCCTCAAGCTTAAACAGTACAGAAGCTATCTGCGCAGTATCTTTTTGTAATTCGGCTTTATTGCTTCTTTTGTTCACCATGATAAAGGAGAGTAGGGCAAGCACAACGGATGTAAGGGATATTAACGTGGATGTTTCTATTTGCATGAGCGTTGTTCCTCCTTATAAAAACTGATGGTCAATAATAAATTTTAAACCCGCCCGACCTACCTGCGCCACCGGTAGCAGTTTTAAAAGCATAATTACCTCCTCCTCCTCCGCCGCCGCCAAAGCCGGAAACAGGTGGCTGACCGTTTTGATTATCCCAACCGGACCATGAGCCTGATTTTCCGCCAATGCCCATAGCAGAAGCACCGCCGCCGCCGCCACACCCTGAAGATCCCGATGTGTTGCCGGGGGAACCGCCGTTGAAACTGCGGATTATTGTACGGCTTTCCGGTGTATAATCTCCAAAAGATTGAGACACAGATTCCCCACCTCTTGTTGAATTTGAACCTTGAGGTTTGTTGCCATTTCCGCCGCTTATTGACTTTACAAGATATCCATCGCTTCCGCTTGTGACAGATACCTCACCTCCCGCACCATAACTTCCATCAGTGTTGTTACAACCTCCGCCTCCATTACAGGAAACACTAAAGTTACCACAAGAAACAGATGATGTTCCTCCAGAAGAACCTTTATTGAACCCTGCAGACGATCCTGCGCCGCCTGAACCAATTACAACCGTACGGTGATTGGGTATATATGTCTTTCAAGGATTCGTCTATATCCCATAACGGATTATCATTCCAGTCCCTAGGTAAATCAGCTTCTTCTAATACACGTTTTGCTAAACAATATAGTGAAATACCATCATTAGTATCCGGAAATGTGCCTTTGAAGTAAGTCGTATCCATGAATCCCAGTAAATCCCTCGCTTTGAATGTTGCTGACAAGCCGTTTTGCGGCGCGCTCCATTCCGTAAGATAATAAACGCCTCCCGGAATTCTTTCCACTGTTTCACCAAGTTTAAACCCATACCATGTCTTAACTGATTGCCGTTCCATCATGGAGCTTGTCAATCCATTTGGATTTACAGGGTTAAATGTACCGTCTCTGTTATCAAGCTCAAATTGAATCTCATATTTCGGCAAACTTGCACAAACAGGGTCAATGCTCTCTGTGCAGGAGTATTTTAGGATGTTCTCTTTTCTGTATGTTTTGTTTATACCAATAACAAGCTTGCCTATTCTGGCACGTCTATTAGGTTTGCTCCAGCCATAAATTTTAAATACCAATAAATTGAAGTTTGACATTTCCCAGTTAACTGTGTGTGAGGTGTTTTCGATGTTAAAAACAGAATTTTTATCGTCGGCATTGCCGAATTTATGGGATTCATCTTTAGATGGGGTTTCTGCGCCATTTATTCCTTTTTGATATGGCTGAACAGTAAATTCAGTTGCGTATTCACCAAAAACTTTATCCCATGTGATGGTGAACCCTGGAAGAGATGGTATTACTTCTTTAAATTTTATTCTTATCTCAATTTTAGAGTCAAAAATACCGGAATCATTGCAAAGTTCTTTACTGACAAATCCGCAATAGTTGTAATCTTTATCCGGTACTGTTTGCATTGTTCCGTTAAGCAACCAACGCCCAGGCTCTAGAGTGGCATATGGAGTTAGACTAAAATCATTAGGTTCTTGGTTAAAAACTTTCAGTTTTGGAAATATTAAAGGCTGATCTCCTTCAACTTTATCAACCTCCGGCAGGCTTGGGTCAGTTATGTTATACTCAATTTCCAAAAACGCCTCGCTTGTCAATTGCTGATTTTGATTTTCTTTCCATGCTGTGCTTACTTTTTGCATTGTCTACACCTCCGTGAATTGAAGACTGCAGCCTGTCCAGCCGAGAACATTTCCTTCATCATCCCGCCGCCACATTCCGGCGCTGCGGTCGCTGATATACATTTTGCTTTCTATCCAATCGGCGCTTGCCTGGTCGAAAAACTTGACGTCGTTTGTGTAGTTTTTCGCAAATAAATCGTTAATTTCAGACCAATCCTCCGCATTAAGAAAGTTCCATGAGACAGATATCTGTCTCACAGCCGGGCGCACTATGCTGCCCAAGAGTTTGCCGCTGACACTTGTGCCTGAGTCGACCATTGTGGATGTGGTTGCGCTGTAGGTTGTGGGCTCGGGCAACGCGTAATTAAACTTGGGTTCATCCAACCTTTCTCTGATAATTGTTACTAATGGTTCGTTAAGATACATTATGATATACCTCCGTTCGTTAATTTTTTTTAAAAAATCATTTTATCTTGAAGTTGCTATGAGTTTACCGTCAAGAAACACACTAACTTTAGTCGCTGTTTTTGAATTTTTGTTGAACAATGCCGCCGTGAATGCTTCATATGTACCTTGGGATACAGCTTCAACGATTTGGTCATTATTCACTACGGCAGAGCGGCCGTTGATTGTGCCGACCAACTCTGGCCCGGCTTCACGGGCGATAAAGGGTTGACCCGGTACAAGGAAACCGCCTCCAGCAAGTGATAAGATATTTAAAATTAATTGGGTGACGAGTGTACTGACCAATGTCATAACTATAGCAGCTGCTATTGCAGATACAGGGGTAACTAACAAAGGAGAGACCGATAAATTAAATGCCGATCTAATTGTTTCTGAGAGAGCCTTAAATACAACTTTTAATGCTCCTTTTGTGACAAATAACAAACCTGAAGTAACAACTGTACCGATCAAGAGGGTAAAGACACCTTCAGCATATTTTCCGTCCTTAAAAAATGCTGCGGCAGCCATGAAAGTTAAAGATGCTGCTGTGATTGGAATTTCAAACTTTTTTAAAGCGGGGATTTTAGCCGCAAAGTCACATGCTCCTGATGCTATGTCACATAAGGCACCTTCTTTCTGGTATGGTTTTTGGTCATCTTTTTTTCCGAATAAGTCAATTAGGCCTCTTCCTATTTTAAAGACTCCGCCCAAAATACCCACAGCGGTGCCTGTTTTCGGGTTTTTATTCTGTATTTCAACAACCTTGGCAAGTGCTGAGCCAATATACAAAAAACCTTTGATCGACTTAATACTTTTAAGCTTATCTTCGCCTATACTCTGTGCTGCCAAACAGGTATCAGTGAAAGCACCAAAATATTGGCAATAATCGTTTGCATATTTAAACATACTGTCATCGAGAGCTTTTTCAAAGAGACTGCTTGCTTTTAGCGCTATTTTTATATTATCGGCAGTTTTTTTGATATCGTCTCTTGGCTTCACGTTAATGTCAGACGGATTGAGAGACATACGAAACAAAAAGACTTCAACACAATTAGGAGGCGGAACTTTAATATCAGATGGGTTGATAGGATTAAAGATGTATGAAAAGTCTTCAAGGGAATTGGTTATTGGAGGATCAATTTGTGGCTCGGTCGGCTTAATCCATTCTTCCGGTAGGTTGGGGTATGTTTTATCCATTACACATCTTCCTTTGTATGAATTTCTGTTGTAATCGGTTAGGTTTTATGATAAAATTATGGTAAATTAATATTAGAGGTGTTTTGAATGCATGGTAAATCACAACAAATACAAATAATTGCTATTTTTATTGTGACGATAGTTCTCGTGTTGATCATGTTGTTCTTTTGGTTCAGAAATATATCACCAATTTTAAACAGTACCGAACTGCATGAGCGAGCGGAAGTTATTGGAAAAAAGATAGTGGAAAAAAACTTTGATGACACTATTACATCTACATATATTGTTACTTTTAAATTTTCTGATGGTTCATTAAAAGAACTTTGGGTAGGTGTGGACAGAGCCGGAGAAGAGAGCTACTACGCTATCAATGAAGGTGATATTGGTACACTTACATACAAAGAAATAAAAGCCATCGAACAAAAATATAAAAATGAAGACATTCGCTGGGAAGGCCGACGATTTATAAGCTTCATGAAAGACAGTGAATACGGTGGAACAAAAATAGAGAAACGTGGACTAACTGAATTGACAGTGTTAATTATAGGGATTGGCTTCTTCATTTCTTTAGCGATTATTTTTATTGTGACTATTATTGTGAACGACAAGAAAAACTAACGCTCTAATTTAGTTCAATAAAATCAATACACCTCTTAACTTGTGGCTCAGTTGATTTAATATATTCTTCCAGCAGGTGGGGTACGTTTTATCCATTACACATCCTCCTTCTTTATAAATTTTTGTTACAATAATTTAATAATAATAGTATAATTGCGATAGATTAATATAGGGAGTGTTTCATATGACGTTAAAGCCACTGATAATAATCATTGTTTCTGTTACTATTTTTATTATAGCTTTTATGTTGTCTGTTGGATTAATAGAAATAGCACCTTTTCTAAATAGCCCTGAAAAGCAGGAGCAAGCGGAAGTTGTAGAGAGAAGAAAAGTAAAACAATCGCACGATCCCTCTGGAGATCCGGGAGGCTACACGCTCTATTTGGTTACTTTCAAATTTTCTGACGGTTCAATGAAAGAATTCTTGATAGGAGTAGACAAG
>JAVBNH010000001.1:0-19598 GCA_031551635.1 Oscillospiraceae bacterium
ATTATCTGTATGGAAGCTGCGTGGATTTGGCTGAGATACAAAATATTTCTTTACAGGAAATTACCTGTAGGGCTTGTTTTGGTATATATGCCTTTTTCGTGAAGCTGCGTAAATTGTCAAAAAATAATGAAAGAGGCAAAAAAATGGCAAACGAAAACACCGCAAAAAAATCAAGCTCAAAAACAACCGTAATCGCACTCGTGGTTCTTATTGTTCTCGCGGCTATAGCCGGCGGCATTTATTTTATGACAAAAGGTGACGAAAACACAAATCTTAAGACAATCAATGTTGACATTGTGCTCACTGACGGCACAAAAACCTCTCATGAGATTAAAACAGAAAAAGGCAACCTTTATGACGCCCTCATCGAAAAAGGTCTGCTTCTTGAAGCGGACGCTCCCGGCGGAATGATTAATAAAATCAACTCTGTCAGCGCCGACAGCGCAAAAGAGGAGTGGTGGAAAATACAAAAGAGCGGCGTTTCGTTGCTGGTAGGTGCGAAGGATCAGCTCATCGCAGACGGCGACAAATACGAATTTGTGCTGACTGCCGGATATGATAACTTTTAGTGATGAGTGCTTTTAATAAAAAACATATTGACACGGATGTACAGGGTATCAAAAAGAGCAAAAAGACCATAACACCCTTTGAGCTGGTGATTTTCGCGATACTCGGCACCTTTTTAATGGCGGGTCAGGTTGCGCTGGCGGTGCTGCCGAATATCGAGGTGGTCTCACCGCTTGTCATCGTCTACACCTGCGTTTACGGCAGAAAAGCCTTCTTACCGATTTATGTTTTTGTGCTGCTGGAGGGGCTGATTTACGGCTTCAATCTCTGGTGGTTTGTGCCGTATTTGTATGTCTGGAGCATTCTCTCGGGTACGATTCTCATTTTTAAAAAGCTTGATTCGGCTTTGTTTTATGCCGTAATCGCGGCAATTTTCGGTCTTTGCTTCGGCACAATGACCTCGATTCCTTATCTTTTTACAGGCGGACCGACGATGTTTTTTGCGACAGTCGCCGCAGGGCTTATATTTGACCTCACCCACGCCGTGGCGAATTTTGTGTTGACACTCATTCTTTACCGGCCGCTGATGAAGCTTTTTCATGAGCTGAGAAACAACAAGAGAATTAAATTTTAAAAATTAAAATGATAGCGGGGAATTCAAAATTTGAGACGGAGCCTGAATGAAAAATTAATCAGCTTTCTGGGCGCGGCGACGCTTATTTGTCTTGCCGTGCTCCTTCAGGTCTCCTTCCCCGTTCTGCCCTCTGTTTTCGGTGCTCGAGCCTTTCTCATTATCCCTTTTGTCGTGTGCGGAGCGATGTATAAGGGCGAGTTTTACGGTACGGCTTTCGGAATTTTTGCCGGCGCGGTCTGGGACAGTGTTTCGCCTCTTCCGGACGGTATTCTCGCGCTTACTTTAGGAGTTGTCGGTTTTACGGTTGCTCTGCTTTCAAAAAAATACATGAGGCGTGTTCTGCGAACCTCTGCACTATTCACTGTTTTGGGAAGCCTCGCGGTAGTCTCACTTATGGTAGCTTATTATGCTTTCGGCTGCGGCTTCGAGTCAATTTCACCTATGCTCGGAAGCTATTACATCCCCTGTGTGTTTTACACCCTAGTTGTGAATGTTCCGGTTTATTATATCTACCGCTTCTTTTTTGCCTCGCGCGCGAAGGACGGAAGAATTCTTAATTCGTAAATTAACAAAATTTTAATATATAAGCTCTCTATCAACTGAAAGGCATGGTTATAAACATGCAAAAGAAAAAAATAAGTGAAAAAAGGAATAAAAAATCTACCCGTGTGCTGATTTTATCTGCAATCAGCATCGCGGTCATGCTTATTTACGCGCTTGACCTGGTCAGCGTTCAGCTTGTTCACGGCGACGAATACGCCGCCTCGATAAAAAGCCTCGACAAATACACCCTGAGTGTCTCCGCGTCACGCGGCGAAATATTTGACCGCAACGGAAAGCCGCTCGTCTCAAACAGAACCGGCTATTCACTGAGCTTTAATCTCTCCTACTTTCCTCCCCTGAGTGAGCAGGCGAAACGAAACGAAATTATTCTGTCGCTGATAAATTATCTCGAAAGCAAACAGGAGGCGTGGATTGACGCCCTCCCGCTGGTTTTTGACCTGAGCGGGAAAATCACCTTTCTCGAGAGCAAGGACAGCGAAATTGAGTATATGAAGTCCGCGGAAATGTTGAATATGAATTATTATGCGACGGCGGAAAACTGTTTTAACGCGATAGTCGAAAAATACAGCCTAAAGGATTACAGCCCTGCGGACGCGAGAAAAATTGCCTCGGTCTGCTATTCGCTCAGGCATATGGGGTTCTCGGTTAGCTCGCCCTACACCTTCGCCCAGGATGTTTCAATTGAAACCGCCGCATACATAAAAGAAAACAGCGATTTTTACAAGGGTGTCGGTGTAGAAATTTCTACTTACAGGGAATACACCGACGGAACACTCGCCGTCCACCTTCTCGGAAACATCGGAATGATAAGCGCGGGCGAGCTTTCAGCGAAAAAGAGCGAGACGGAAACAGCGCTGAAGGACACAAGCCTCACCGAAACCGAAAAGACAAGCCTCAAACTCAACGACTATAAGCTCAATGACACTATTGGGAAAAGCGGCGTTGAGCAGGCGATGGAAAAATATCTCAGAGGTAAGGTCGGCTCAAAGACAATTACCATTGACATTGACGGCTCAATAAGCGAGGAGCAGACTATAAAGCCTGAAACAGGTAACACCGTCATTATGACAATTGACAGCGAGCTGCAGCGCGTCGCTCAGAACGCCCTATCAAAGAGAATCCGTGAGCTCACAGGCGGCTACGGACTTGTTGCTGCAGGAGCGGTTGTGGTTATCGATGTCAACAACGGCGACATTCTCGCGAGCGCGTCCTATCCTTCATTTGATTTAAACAAGCTTTCGCTTGAATATAACACCATTTCTGCCCTGCCCGGCGCGCCGCTGTGGAACAGGGCGATGCAGAGCACCTATGAACCCGGCTCCACAATGAAACCCGGTGTAGCGCTGGCGGCGCTGGAAACGGGAGTAATAAACAGCTCCACCATTTTTTACTGTAATAAAAAATTCCAATATAAAGACCACGAATTCGGATGCCTGGGTACTCACGGAGGCTTGAATGTAGTTTCCGCGATTGATTATTCTTGTAATATATTTTTCTATAATGTCGCCGATATTTTAGGAATCACAAAAATGAATGCCTTCAGCGCTCTTTTCGGGCTCGGCTCAAAAACGGGAGTTGAAATCCCTGAGGCAAACGGAATTCTCGCGGGCGTGGCATACAGCGATTCCATAGGCAGGGAGTGGGTTCCGGGCGATACACTTCAGTCGGCGGTCGGTCAGTCATATAATCAGTTTACCCCATTGCAGCTTGCGAATTATTGCGCGGTAATCGCAAATAACGGCACACGATACGTTCCGCATTTAATCAAGAGCGTCAAGAGCGCCGATTACAGCAAAAGCATACTCGACAAGGAAGCGGAGGTTGTCGTAGACACCGAAATAGCGCAGTCAAGCTTCGATATTGTTAAACAGGGTATGTACAGAGTTGCGAATTCCGGCACCTGCCGCGAGGCTTTTCAGACTGTTCCTGTCAAGGCTGCGGCAAAAACGGGTACTTCCCAGACAAAAAAGCTGGTTAACGGCGAAATTGTTAACGGTAATAACGGTTTTCTTATTTCCTTTGCGCCTTATGAAAACTCGGAAATCGCCGTAGCGGTAGTTATTGAAAACGTTGACCAGGGCAGCGCGACAGCTAATGTCGCAGCGGACATATACAATTATTATTTCAACAGAACGACTGAAATGGAAAAAAATGTGGGCATTAACGAGCTGATTTCATGATTTTATAAATTTGTTATAGATAAAGGATATATTATGGCAAAAAAAATTATTATCGCATCCGGAAAGGGCGGCGTTGGGAAATCCACAATCGCCGTTTTCCTCGCTAAAAATCTTGCGATGAGGGGTAAAAGGGTTCTTCTGCTTGACGCGGACATAGGTCTCAGCGCGCTTGATATTCTTTTTGATGTCGGTGAAAAGGTCATATACAACTGGTGCGACGCGCTTGACGACACCTGTGAAAACACAGCGGCAATCGTCACCGTAAACAGCGGAATTTCTCTGCTGCCTGCTCCGTTTTCCCTCGGAAAAGCGATAAATTACAATCGGGTCGGCGAGCTGCTGAGCTCATTTGACGCGGAATATGACTATATCCTCATTGACGCCCCCGCGGGAATCGGCGAAGGGGTTATGTGCTTTGCGGACGCGGTGGATATGGCTCTGGTTATCGCAACACCGGATGAGGTCAGCGTCAGAGGTGCCTTCAATGTCGCCGCATTGCTCGAAAAAAACGGTGCTAAGCTTTCAAGACTCATAGTGAACCGCTACAGAAGCAAGGCTGTAAAAAACGGGAAGCTTCTTGACCTCGACAGCGTAATTGATAAAACCGGAGTGCGGCTTATCGGAATAATTCCTGAGGACGACAGTCTTGTATACGCCTCAGTCACACATAACGATTTAAAGAAAAACAGCAGCGGTTCAAAAGCCTTCAGCCGTGTTGCCGCGAGACTTGAAGGGGAAAATGTCGCATTAGCTAAATTCTAAGTAGCTGGTGATTTCCGGAGTCTAGCGGCTATAAAATAACATTTTTTTTGTTTACATATTATGACATATGGGGTATAATGTATTTGAGGAATCTAAAAATCCGCACAAATCCTCCAGCATCCAGCATCCAGAGTCCAGCATCCAGAGTCCAGCATCCAGCATCCAAAATAGCACTGGACTTTTTTACCGAAATGTGTTAAAATGTATTAATTTATTATTTATACTACTTATTTGCACCCAAACAACTGTCTTTGAGATTGTAAGGAGGAAGAACCATGAATATTGCTCTGATTGCACATGATTCTAAAAAGGAATTAATCACCCAGCTTTGCATAGCCTATTGCGGCATTTTAAGCCATCATCAGCTGTGCGCCACCGGCACGACCGGCAAGCTTGTCGCGGAAGCTACAGGTCTTGAAATTCAAAGATTTCTCAGCGGTTCTCAGGGCGGCGACCAGCAAATTGCCGCGAGAATTTCCTGCAACGAAATCGATCTTTTGTTTATGTTCAGGGATCCGCTTACCGCGAAACCTCACGAGCCGAACGAGATGAACCTGCTCAGGCTATGCGACGTTTATAACATTCCTGTGGCAACAAATATCGCAACCGCCGAGGCGCTCATTCACGCACTCGACAGGGGCGACCTTGACTGGAGAGATATTGTCAATCCGAAATAAGCGCACAAATTATACAAAACGAGTTATAGTATAAAAATAATATGAAAGGCGGCGGTACCGTGCGCAATACTTATTGTCTTAATTCTCTTTGCGCGATTTTTGTACCGCGTTGCAGTTTATATGTCTTTGCTGACAAAGGCTGTCAGAGGGACGCTTGATTTATTGCCCTCAGTGAGCCATAAAACACAATATATAGAAAACACTCTGCTGGAAATAGCCGAAAATTTCGGCTTCAGTGAAATCCGGACACCGGTTTTTGAGCATACTGAGCTGTTCAAGCGTTCAGCCGGAGAGACCTCGGACGTGGTTCAGAAGGAGATGTATACCTTCACCGACCGCGGCGAACGCTCAATAACTCTAAAGCCCGAGGGGACTGCCGGAGTTGTCCGCGCCTTCCTCGAGCACGGGCTTTTTAATGATGCTCTGCCGCAAAAAATGTCTTACATCACCCCCTGCTACCGTTACGATAAACCCCAGGCGGGGCGTTACCGCGAACATCATCAATTCGGTATCGAGTGCTTCGGCGCAGCGGGCGCGGCGGCTGAGGCTGAAATAATTTCCCTCGCCAATGAGGTTTTCACCTATCTTGGGCTTGTGAACATTTCCCTTGAAATCAATTCAATCGGCTGCAAAGAATGCCGCGCAGAGTATAACAAGGCTCTCAGGGAATACCTCGATAAAAACGCCGAAAAGCTCTGCGAAACCTGCTTGAGCAGGCTTGAGAAAAATCCGATGAGAATTCTCGACTGCAAAAGCAGTGTTTGCTCTGCAATTGCGGCTGAGGCTCCGAAAATTCTTGATTATATATGCGGCGACTGCTCGGAGCATTTTTTAACGCTCCAAAAATACCTTGACGCTATGGGCATTGAATATTCGCTCAACCCCAGGATTGTCAGGGGGCTTGACTATTATTCCCGCACCGTTTTCGAGTTTGTCACCGGCGACCTCGGTGCTCAGAGCACTGTTTGCGGCGGCGGGCGATATGACGGGCTCATTGAAGAGCTGGGCGGCGCGGCTATGCCTGCCTGCGGCTTCGGAATGGGCATAGAGCGGCTGCTGCTCCTGATTGAAAAGCAGGGCTGCGAGCTGCCCGAGAAGGACAGGTGCGAGCTTTATATAGTCTCAGCCGACAGGGATGCATCTTATATGGCGGCGAAAATCGCACTGGAGATGAGAAATTTCGGCACTATCTGCCTGTTTGACATCTGCGAACGCTCCGTTAAGGCGCAGATGAAATACGCGGGTAAGATTAACGCGAGATATACCATGGTTCTCGGCGGCGATGAGCTCGCGAAAAATGAGGCTATTGTGAAAAACATGGACAGCGGTTCCCAGAGAACCTTGAGCCTCAATGATTTCACTGATAATTTCATGAGATTGGTGCTTGATAATTCAGTGGACGATTTCAATTTCGGAAACCTGAATTTGCAACAAAAAAACGAGGCTTCATCATTTTTGACCCTGCTTCAGGGCGGAAAAAGTGAAGATGAATAAACCAGCGGAATAAATATAAATGTACGGGAAGGTATGGGAATTTATATGGTTGAATTTTTAGGCAAGACAAAAAGAACCGATTACTGCGGCGTTCTGAACGCTTCTTTTATCGGCAGAACAGTTACCGTTTGCGGCTGGACACAGCGTCAGCGCGACCTCGGCAGCTTGATTTTTATTGATCTGCGAGACCGCACGGGTATTGTTCAGCTTGCCTTTAATGACAACACCGACCGCTCTGTTTTTGAAAAAGCCTCCTCCTGCCGCAGTGAATATGTACTTGCGGCATCGGGTATTGTCAAGGAGCGCAGTGCGAAAAATACGGAAATTCCTACGGGCGAAATTGAAATTGAAGTTACAGAGCTGAAAATCCTCGGTGTTTCAGAAACACCTCCCTTCGAAATTATTCCGAATTGCCCGACAAGCGAGCTGACAAGGCTCAAATACAGATACCTTGATTTGCGCAGACCCGATTTACAAAGCAATTTACTGCTGAGAAACAAGGTTCTGAAAATCACGCGTGATTATTTTTACGATAACGGCTTCATCGAAATTGAGACACCGATTTTAGTAAAATCAACACCTGAGGGTGCGAGGGACTTCCTTGTTCCCAGCCGCCTTCATAAGGGCGATTTTTATGCCCTGCCGCAGTCCCCGCAGATATATAAGCAAATTTCGATGGTCGCGGGCTTCGACAGATATATTCAGCTTGCGCGCTGCTTCCGTGACGAGGATTCCCGCGCGGACAGGCAACCGGAATTCACCCAGATTGACCTTGAGATGTCCTTTGTCGATGTTGACGATGTACTCTCGGTGGTTGAGGGTTATATAGTCAAGGTTTTTAAAGAAGCTATCGGCGTGACGCTCGAGGGCGGCATTCCGCGCTTCACCTTCGCGGAAATCATGGAGCGCTTCGGCACGGATAAGCCCGATATGCGCTACAAAATGGAGCTCATTAATTTCAGCGAAGAAGTTAAAAATTCAGGATTTTCTGTGTTTACCTCAGCCATTGAGGCTGGCGGCTCGGTGAGAGGCTTCAACGCGAAAAACGCGGTGGCAAAGCTCAGCAGAAAAGAAATCGACAAGCTCACCGAATCCGCAAAGGGTATAGGCGCTAAGGGGCTTGCCTGGATTCGCATGACTGAGGAGGGCATGACCTCCTCCTTTGGCAAATTCATGAGCGACGATGAAATGAAAGCCATACTTGACAAAGCCGGAGCGCAAACAGGCGATGTTATAATCATTATTGCCGACGCGAAAAACTCCCTCGCCCTGTCGGTTTCCGGCGCATTGCGCTGTGAGGTCGCGAAAAAGCTTGACATAATTGAGGAGGGCTACAAATTCCTCTGGATTATGGAGATGCCATTTTTCGACTGGGATGAGGAGCTTGGGCAATTTGTGGCGATGCATCACCCATTTACCTCTCCGATGGACGAATGCCTTGAATACCTTGAGACCGACAAGGCTCACGTCAGAGCGAAGGCATATGACCTTGTGCTCAACGGCATTGAGCTCTCAAGCGGTTCTATAAGAATCACCAATCCCGAATTGCAGGCGAAAATTTTCTCACTGCTCGGGCTGAGTGAAGCCGAAGCGCAGACAAAATTCGGCTTTCTTCTCGACTGTTTCAAATACGGCGCTCCCCCTCACGGCGGCGCAGGTCTCGGGCTTGACAGGCTCATAATGCAGATGCTCGGCGCAGAAAGCTTGAGGGATGTTATTATGTATCCGAAGCTCAAGGATGCGACTGAATCCATGACGCAATGCCCGTCGCCGGTTGATGAAAAACAGCTCACGGAGCTCGGCTTAAAGCTTATATAAACGGGGTGTATTGATTGAATTTTGATTTTTTGGGGGACTATACCGCCGTCAAATTTACCGGTATAAGCAGGCTTTTTGACGTCGCGTCAACCTGCTTTTCTGTCGAGATGTTCGGAAAAACCTTTGAGGTGAAATGGTACGGTGTTTTAATAGCCTTCGGCTACAGCCTCGCAGTGCTTTTCGGCGGGCGAATGGCGTTTAAATGGAAAATCGACCTCAATAAAATGCTCGATGTGCTCATTTACGGCACAGTCGCGGCTATAGTCGGAGCAAGACTTTATTATGTATTTTCCCAGTGGGATTATTTTGGTAAAAATCCCTTACAGATATTTAATCTCCGCGGCGGAGGGCTGGCTATTTACGGCGGTCTTATCGGAGGAATTCTCGCAGCTTACCTTACATGCCGTCTTGAAAAGCTGAACTTCTATAACCTGCTTGATATGGCAGGCATAAGCTTCCTTATCGGTCAGGGCATCGGGCGCTGGGGCAACTTCACAAATCAGGAGGCCTTCGGCACAAACACGAACCTACCCTGGGGCATGTGGAGTGAAAAAGTCTCGCAAAGCATTCAGCGCAGCTTGCCGGAGCTAGTAGTGGAACGGGGCATCATAATAGACCCGATGAAGCCAGTCCACCCGACGTTTTTATATGAGTCCCTCTGGTGCCTCGCGGGCGCGGGAATTCTTTACCTGATTTTGAGGAAATACCGCAAGTTCAGCGGTCAGATTTTTATCTGCTATGGCATATGGTACGGGCTTGAGCGCTTTTTTGTCGAGGGACTTCGCACAGACAGCCTCTACATACCCGGCACGGGAATCCGCCAGTCGCAGCTTTTATCTCTGGTTCTGGCACTCGCGTGCATTGTGCTGTTGATTGTAAAGCTGAGAAAATATCTCCGGAATCCCCAGCCTATTGAAGGTGTTGACTTCTTCCCCGAAAAGGTTATAAAAATCAAAGGCAAGAGCAAAAAAGAAGCAGCCGCGGCTGAAGCTCTCACAGAACCCCCGAAAGATACACCGCCACCTAAGGAAGAGTCGCCGGAGGAAGAGAATAAAACTGATTAGACTGCTTAATTTATAAGTATTTTTGCTTTGTTTAAATGCGGCTTAGCATAAAAACTCAATTGTTCAAAAAAAAGTAAAAAAACTGCTTGCAATTATGGACGAATAATGTTATTATACTCTAGTGTATGAAACAAAGGAGGTGCAACGAACCATGCCTAATATAAAGTCTGCAAAAAAGCGTGTTAAGGTTAACGCCGCGAAAGCAGCACGCAATAAATCGACTAATTCGGCTCTCAAAACCGCTATCAAGAAGGCGAATGCCGCTCTTGAGACAAACGCCGCCGACAAAGCCGAGATTGTTAATATTGCATTCAAAAAGATTGATCAGGCTGCTGAAAAGGGGCTTCTTCATAAGAATAACGCCGCTCGCAAAAAGTCCGCTCTTGCTTTGAAGCTCAATAAATAAACTCCAAAAACGGTCTTGTTTTCACGAGCGTAATGTCCTTGTTTCATAAGTTTATGTATTCAAGATGAATATTAATTTACGTTTTGTAAACAATTATTAAAAATAATGTACTGTGAAAGGACGGTTTATTATGTTAAAGAAACTTTGCAAAGCAATCGGAATTTTACTTGCCGTTATCAGCGTCGCTGTCGCGGCTTATCTCGTTATCGTTAAGATAATGAACAAAAAACAGGCTCTGCCTGACCCGGAAGAGAATTATGTCTCCTGCTCATGTCTTGACGAGGAGTTCATCAGCGAAACCGTAGCGTAAATAAAAAAGAGAAAGCCCGCGGATTTATAAGTCCTGCGGGCTTTTTATTTTGTTAATTATACTAATATGGTAAAGGCATCAAGCCAGGAACAAGGAAGTTTATAATTTTGATAAATAATTCGTCAAACCAGTCGGATATTCTTTCAAAAATGTTTGGTTCGCGTATTTCAAAAACCAAAGCCCTTACCATTACGTCCGCGTCAGAACACGGCAGTGTAAAGCATACAGTTCCGGCTTTCTTGGGTATAAACGTTAACGCATCAGCCATTGAATTTGTAGTTATTTCGCAATAATTGTCGTCAGAAAAGACTAGGTAACCGCAAGGCCAGTCTTCTATATCGTCATCGCTAATAATATGATTTTTGCCTAAACGCAATGTTTTTTTTATGTTTTTTGCCCCTTTTTCAATTGTAAAGCTTATCGGAGTTACATTTTCTTCGTCAGCTGTCAAAATTAAGTCTGCGTCTCCGGCAGCGACAGTCAAAAACTGCGCGAGAGTTATATTTGTATCTTTTTCCTTAAAACTCCCGAGATACTTTAATACCGTATCATCAGAAGAATTCCAGCTGCAACCCTCCGGTACGGAAGCATATAAGACTGTGCCGAAGG
This sequence comes from Oscillospiraceae bacterium, assembly GCA_031551635.1. Taxonomy (GTDB): domain Bacteria; phylum Bacillota; class Clostridia; order Oscillospirales; family Acutalibacteraceae; genus JAVBNH01. Next base: position 11,026 of record JAVBNH010000001.1, read on the forward strand.
GTATATTATCGCTGCCGCCGGTTACGGTTTGCTTTGTCCAGTCGCTAAAAACCGCAGTTATTTCATATTCACCTGCAGCCGAAACCGGAACAGTCATTAAGCTGGAAACACCCATTCCCAGAATCATCATTACCGCTAAAATTATACTTAGTATCTTTTTCATTTATATCACCTTTCCATTAGATTTCATTTATCACTAAAATAATTCTTGTCCCGAACCCATATCAGTTAAGTGATATAATAATATCTGAAATCTCAGTGGTATCTATTCCGAAAAAATCCAGTATGTTTTTTATAACAGTTTAGAATTTAACTAACCAATCTGTCATATCCATCGAATTTCCTCTTAAGAATTGGTTTTCATCTTATATTACTTAACTGTTAAACACAATCATAAGCATCCTTCCAAAAAGTAATAAATCACAAGAAGTAAAAAGGTCTGTGAGTTATACATAATGGCTTTTTGAAATATTGATACTTTTATTATGTGGTAAGCCAACACAAATGTCAATAGAATTTTGAAAATTTGTATAATATGCTGAAAATAATTTTGTGATTTAAACATATTTATTATTCAGTAGTAGCTGCCTTGTAACCCTCTCCCTCAGCTGCTTCACAAAACCGCTCGGAGACAAAACCTTGATAACCGGACCGAAGCCCAGAATTCTAATCAGCAGCTCTGTCTCGTCGTTCGGGTCAAAATAGACACGGCAGATATATAAGTCGCGCTTTTTGTCATATTCAGTCTGTTTTTCATAGGATGAAAATTGCAGCATAAACCGCTCAGGCGCGTTACGCTCGTCCTTTATCTCAATCACAAGCGGCTCGTTTTCGTTCCTCTCGCGGTACACCGCTTCAAAAACCTCGCGGTTCGCAAAACACTCCTCCAGCTCAACAAGCTCGCTTATTCGTGAAAGGTTCAGGATTACCTTTATTAGCCGTTGTTGTTTTTTATTATAGGCAAGGCATAACAGGCGGAATTTATCGTCCTTCGCGCAGAAGCTGATTTTATAGGGGTAATACTGCCTGAAGCTGCGGGAGCCGCCGGACTCATATTTAATCCTGAGCATTCGCCCCTCTTTGCAGGCGGCTAAAATCCGCCGGAAAATCTCCCGGTAATTGCCGTCTTTATAATCATCGCCGTCGCGGCTAATATCATAAGCATTAAAATCCGACGGCAAAAACAGCGGTTCGACGTCGTAGAGAGATTCCCGCAACACCTTTAACATGTCTTCCTCCAGAAAAAGTGCGATTCGCCTGTCGTCAAGCATTGCTCTCAGCCACGATTTTTCGAGCAGCGTCAAGGGTCTTTTTATGTTTTCAGATGAAAGCTTCGGAAAGTATAAACCGTCCCTCTGCTCAAGAAGCGCCCACTCGCTTGAAAAAAGCGAGGGCAGCAAATGAAAAGCGCTGTCAAGAAAGCCTTCGCTTTCAACGAGTTTCTCAATCTCCGCGCGGCTCATACCCTCCCGCGCCCGCTCTAAAAGGCGCGAAACAACATTAAAATAACAGCCGTAAACCTCACTGAACAGCTCCATTAGCCTTCACCGCCAATTTTTTCAGTTTCTTTTTCCGCATACAAATCATAAAGCTTTTGTATATCATCGTAAAATCGGTCAATAACCGTACGATTTGTCCCCTCAAGGCTTATTATCCTGCCGACAAAGGTCTTGATCCATGGCGAAATTTCGTTAATATCAAAAACCTCAATCGAGTACATATAGGTATTTTCACAAAGCCGTTCAAGTGTGCCGCCGCGCCCCTCGCGCTCAATTCGCTCAAGAACATATTTCTCACTCGTTTCATTTATATATAGCTTCATCGAGAGCTTTTCTGTCCGGCTTTTACCCTCAAAAATCACACCCCAGACCTTACTCCGGTTTCTCTCAAGCTTTTCGTGCATAAGAGCCGCCTGTGGGTATTTTTCACCGGGTTTAACGTTTTTTATGTAGTCGAGGCGAATGCAGGTGAAGCGTCCGCTTTGCAACGAATACATGCACAAAAATCTTCGCCCGCTTCTCAGGCTGACGAAAATTTCGAGCGGCAACGCACTCAGGAGAAGGGTTTTGCCTGTTCTGTCGCTCTGGTTTTCGACAATAACTGTGCGTTCCTCACGGATGCATTTTATCAGAGTCAGCAGTATACCGTCCTCAAGCGTGTGCGCTATATACTGATGCTTAAAGGAAAATATTTCGTTTCCGGCATTTTCACGATCCATTATAAAACTGCCTATCTCGCCGAAGGGCGCCGAGCCCTGAAAAAATTTCACCGCGTCAAGAAGGGGTTCACTTATAATATCAGTATCCTCCGAGAGCCTGTAAAAAAACGATTTTCCCCTTTTTTCAACGCACAAAATGCCATTCGAAACATATTCGCCGCATTTATTCCTGAGTGTCTGAGTGTCAAATATTATTCCGCTTTTCAGCGAAACCGCATCGCATAGGCTACCTAAGTCCATCTCTCCGCCGCTGAGAATATCAAGTAAGTAAAAATGCAGATTTATATCATTAGAGGTAAAGCTCTTCGATTTCCACGCGGCATATAGGGGATTCACCGGGATTCTTTCACAGTCAACCGATATAAATGAGGTTTTGGCGCCGTCCTTATATTCCCATTTCATATAATCCCCAAGATAACTCTCGCAGCGGCGTTTTTCGTTGTCATAGGTACGCGCGGACTTTTTGTTAAAATCCTCACGCGACTTAAAACCATATACGTAAAAGTCACGCATATAGTCCCGGATTTTATCAAATTTTTTTATAAGCTCCGAAAATCCCGCCAAAACAATCACTTTCCTATTAAAAATAGTCAATAACCATTATACAGGATTTACCTTAAATAATCAACTTCGCAAACTTTTTTAAATGCATAATGATATAAATTCCATTATAATGGGAGCATAACATTAAATACTAGGTGTAGAAGCTTAGTAAAGAGAGGCGAAAACTATGTATATAATTGTGAATGAGCAAAATATTGTCCCGATTAAGGTATGGTTACCTGAGGAGAATACGGTTGAGGAGAGCTGTTTTGAGCAGGCGAATAATCTTGCTAAGCTGCCATTCCTGCACAAATGGGTTTCGCTTATGCCCGACACCCACACGGGAATGGGCATGCCTATCGGCGGGGTAATAGCGACAAAGGGTGTTATCATTCCGAATGCCGTCGGCGTTGATATCGGCTGCGGCATGGCTTTTTGCTCAACTGACATCAAGGTCAGCGAAATCAAGGAAATCATAACCGGTAACGGTTTATTAATTCAAGCAATGGTGGGTGACATAATGCGCAATGTCCCCCTCGGCTTTAATCATCACAAGAAAAAACAAGATTCCCTCATTATGGACAGGGCGTTTGAAAATCTCCCTGCATATGAGAGCAACCCTAAGCTTCGCGACGAGCTGGAGGACGGCTACTATCAAATCGGGACGCTTGGCGGCGGCAATCATTTTATCGAACTGCAGGAGGATGACGAGGGTTGTCTCGGAATAATGATTCACTCAGGTAGCCGTCATTTCGGTGCGCAAATTTGCAATTATTACCACGATAAAGCACGTGAGCTTAACGCCAAATGGTTTTCTACCGTGCCGGACGAGTGGAGGCTTGCCTTCTTACCCGTCGACACTGAGGAGGGAAAGCAATACATCGAGTGGATGAAGCTTGCTCTTGATTTCGCATACGAAAACCGTTCAAAAATGATAGCCGCAGTTAAGGCTGTTGTTGAGAAATGGATTGAAAAGGCAACTAATATCAGTTTTAATTATCTAACAGAAATAAATTGCCACCACAATTACGCCGCTCTTGAGCATCATTACGGCGAAAATGTCTGGGTTCACAGAAAAGGCGCGACAAGAGCAAGGGCAGGTGAGCAGGCGGTCATACCAGGCGCGATGGGTTCATACAGCTATGTTGTCGAGGGTCTCGGGGAGGAAAGCAGCTTCTGCTCCTCCTCCCACGGTGCAGGACGCAGGTACTCGCGAAAAGGTGCGATGGAAGCCTTCAGCGCTGAGCAGGTAATGCTCGATTTGAAGGAGCAGGGTGTTATTCTCGGTAAACAAAATAAAAGCGACGTTGCCGAGGAAAGCCGCTTTGCCTATAAAAATATTGATGAGGTTATGGAAAATCAAAAAGACCTTGTGAAGCCTATAAAAAAGCTTAAAACAATCGGCGTGGTAAAAGGATAGCCTGCATAAAATGCCATTTTAATGCAATTCTCAACAAAGATTGTTCGTTTTTTATACTTTTTGCAGTTTTAACGTAAAAACTGCTCAAGTTTCTAGACTTTTTGCATCGCTGATATTTTTACTTATCAGACTAATATTAAAAAAACTTTTAAAATGTTTCACAAACTTTTTTAGAGCCATTTGACAAAAACCCATGTCGTTCGTGATATTAAACGAATGACGTGGGTTTTCTTTGTGCAGGTTGCACATATTCACTTGACACTCTTTGGCAGATATGTTTTACTTGAGCACTTTTGACACCGCCCCTTCTTTGTCTATATTGCACAAATAGTCTTGACTAACTTTGTGCAATATCCCTTGACAAATTGAAAAATATGAGTATAATAAAGATACAACATAAAGAAAGGGTGAGCTAAATGAAACTCAACAACAAAGAAATGTTAGCAGCAGAGAAAAGATTGATGGACGAAATACAAGCAGAGAAAAAGCTCAGCTTTCGTAAGCTTGTAAAGATTCTCGAACTCAACGCACTTATGTCCGCCAGAGCATATTGATAATCCCATAATTAAAAACGAGATAGCGGAATGAGCCCTTTTTGCAAAAGGGCAAAAAGGAAAAAGCTCATGACGGTATCGACTATTTTAATTGGGATTAGCATATTGATAATCCCATAATTAAAAACGAGATAGCGGAATGAGCCCTTTTTGCACAAGGGCAAAAAGGAAAAAGCTCATGACGGTATCGACTATTTTAATTGGGATTAGCAAAAGCTCTTTTCTCCCACAATTATTTTAAATTAAATATATTGTTAACATTTTCAAAAGCAAGAGGGAACGGTATTTCCGTTCCCTCTTGCTTTTTCATAAACAGAATCAAGGGGTATACTCAAAAGCTTTGCCGTAATCCCTTCCCGGATAGAGATACATTTTTGCGTTTGTCAAATCATACACCGCCGACCACTGTGTAGGCATATTCCATTCGCCGTTCTCGGGTTTGTCGTCAGCCTTAACTGAGCTCAGTGCATCCCTGACATCCTCGACGCTCATCACGCCGCCGTGGTCTTTAATAGCTGTCTGCATAGTCTCGTTTCTGTCCTCGCCAAACTTCGGATAGTCAAATGAGGTCTCATGCAGATAATAATTCGTGGAGGTCTGACAAGAGACACCGGAACGGGTAACAATCATTTTTTCAAGGTCATATGAAATAACCGCGCTGTCGCCCGTGGCGTCGGCTATCTGGAAATGATAGTTACTTCCCGCCGCCGAATGCATATCATATTTTTCGAAAAGCGCGATAGCCTCATTCACAGTGGCAGCCTTGTCAAGAATTATTCTCACCATCATCGTTGTATTCACGTCAACCTTATCGGTGACTTGATTTGTGAGCGGTGCGAAAATCTGCATAATACCGACCGCGAGTCCCTTCTCATTCATACCGTCCATGGGGAAATAAGGCGCTGCCATAGCGTTGATTTTTTCAAAAAATTCCTCCGGAACCCTGCCGTCCGTATACCCGAGGAAGGAAAGGTTGACCATGGAAACCGACTTATAAGCACCTTTTTGAGCCGTATGTACCATAAGCACAGGAGTGTTTCGGTTATCATGATTGTGCCCGAAGAACTTCCTGCCGTCAGCCGCGGGAACACTAATCGCGCTGCAGCCGCCGAGGTTCGGAATTTCATATTTAACAGGAATCGGTACGCCCTTCAGGAAGGTTTTTATCAGATAATTAACAAGCTCCTGCTCGTTATTGATACCGCCCTGCTCAAGCAGCTCATCGAGCTTGTAGTCATATGTATAGTCCATCGTGTAAGCCGGATATTCAGTGATTTTTTCAATGTTCATCATCGAAATTACAATATTGCCGAAAAGAACAGCCGCCGCCGCGCAGACAATAACAACAGCGCACAAAACAATCGCAAGAATAATCTTCCCCGTATTTCTCTTTTTAACATTTTCCATGTTTCTTCCCGCCTTACCTTTCATTTGATATGCATATTTATACTAATCATTTTAAAAAATGAGGATTATTATAATATGCGTTATAATTCTATCACAATTAAAACAAATAATCCAGTGTTTTTTATAATAATTTTAACATTTTCACAACATTTCTATAAAATAGAGTCTAATCATAATACTCATTACTTTTTGCACTGGTAGGCATATATTTTATGTTACCCTTATATTAATTCAAAAAATAAGGGTGAATATAATGAAAATTTACGGTTACATTCGGGTATCAAGCGCGGATCAAAACGAGGACAGGCAGTTATTGGTAATGCGGGAGCTTATACCGTCAGAAAATCTTTTATGGACAAGCAGTCAGGCAAGGATTTTGAGCATCCGAATTATCAGAAGCTGATTAAATGCTTAGAGTCCGGTGATTTATTGTACATAAAATCTATTGACCGCTTAGGGTGCAACTATGAGGAAATTCAAAACCAATGGCGCATTCTTACGAAAGAGAAAGGCGTTGATATTGCAGTGCTTGACATGGAGCTTTTAGACACACGCAGGGAGAAGAACCTGTTAGGAACATTTATAGCCGATTTGGTACTGCAGGTGCTGTCATTCGTGGCGCAGAGCGAACGGGAAAGCATACATAAACGGCAGGCCGAGGGTATAGCCGCCGCAAAGGCGAGAGGTGTGCGTTTTGGCAGACCTGAAAAGGATTTACCCGATGATTTCAATGAGTTGGTAAAGCAATGGGAGCGTGGTAATCTAACAACAGATAATATTGCTAAATTTTGTAATATGAGCCCTTCAACGTTCTATGTAAAGTTAAAAGAGTTTAAGCTAATGCAGAACAATAAAAAATAACCGTCCAAAAAGGTACACTTATTTGGAAAAGTATATATTTGAATTTTGCAAAGGTATATATTGCTGTATTTATAATCAAATATTAATAAATTGTAAATCATCAAGGAATTATCTTGTTCTTTTCTTTGATTCATACTATAATTTTACATAATAAATCCGTCCGGAAAGGTGTAATATTCTGGAATGGTTTAAATAATTTGGAGGTACAGACATGAAAAAATTCACAAGCATTTTTCTAGCATTAGTTTTGTCAATTGGAGTATTATCAGCAATGCCCTTTACAGCGAAAGCAGAAACAGAGGTTTATGGTGACTATGAATACAGGCTTCTTGATGATAACACAATTGAAATCAAGAGTTATATCGGCACAGGTACAACGCCTGAAATTCCTGCTAATATAGGCGGAAAAACTGTAACAAGTATTGGTGAAAATGCGTTTTGGGGTCGAGATACAATTATAAGTGTGCTTATTCCAGAAGGTATAACAAGTATTGGGCAGGGAGCATTTTATGCTTGCGGTAGTTTGCACTCTGTAATATTACCTGAAAGCTTAAAAACCGTCGGTAATGCAGCATTTTCATATATGGGACTAGAGGGGAACATAACTATCCCAGCAGCAGTGACAAGTTTAGGTGAATCACCTTTTTGGTGGACTGGCTTAGAAAATATTTTTGTTGATGAGAGAAATAACTTTTATAAAGATATTGATGGTGTCCTATTTGATAAAGCAGGTGAAATATTAATTAAATATCCTGTAAATCAGTCAGGAAAAAGTTATGTAATTCCTGATGGAGTTAAAAACATTGCATCATGGGCTTTTCTGTTTTCTGATAATTTAACAGAAATAATATTTCCTGGTAGTTTAACAAATGTTTCTGGTGAAGCCTTTTTCGGATGTGCTTTTTTAAAGAATATAATAATTCCAGCCACTATAAAAAATATTGGTTTCCATGCTTATGGCTATACTCACCACCATGACAAAATTGACGGAGTCAAAATTTATTGTTATGAGAATTCGGCAGCACACCAATATGCAATTGACAATGAGATTAATTATGAACTGCTGATTTGTACTGAACACAAAGATGTAAACGGTGATGCAAAATGTGACAACTGCAATGCAGACATAGTTACTAAAACCTGCGGTTGTTGTTCAAAACATAATCATGGTAACAAACTATTTGATAAGCTTCTGTGTTTCATCTGCCGCATCATTAATTTAATTAACAGCTTATTTGGTATAAAGAATTAATGTAATTTAATAAGTAGATTTTATACCGCTTGATATATAATTTTCAAGCGGTATTTTTTTACTCAAAATCGATGTATAACATCGCGAGAATGGTGGTTTGTAAAATTATACATTACATTATTTTTGCATGAAAAAAGCCATACTAAAAAAGTATGGCTTAAAGTATTTTCATACCTTAAAAACTGAACAATGAATTAGAACCAAGTGGAGATTAAAAGAAAGGACAAGCCCTCGACCTATTAGTACTGCCAAGCTGAACGTATTACTACGCTTACACATGCAGCCTATCAACCTCGTAGTCTACGAGGGGTCTTACCA
>JAVBNH010000027.1:0-99619 GCA_031551635.1 Oscillospiraceae bacterium
TTTCCGTCTATAGTGAGCTAACGTGGGCTTGGCTTGCCAAGCCCACAACCCAAGTCGTGTTTTTTATTGAGCATTCAGCTCAATAAGGTACTAATATGTCCTAAATTTGTTTTACTTAAAAGGCACAAAACCTTTAGAAAAACAAGTTTTTCAAACTTTGTCATCGTCCAATCAGTAAAAACATCCATTTAATTGCGCTGCTTTATTCTAAATTATATAGATTATCACCGGTTTTGTCAACGTTTTTACTAGTAATTCTGAAAAGACAACTAAAACAATCCATGTTGATTGATACAAGTCAACATGGATTGTTTTGCAATTAGAATATTTACCAAATTTTTATTTTGCGTCCGTATTTATCCTCCGCCGCGCCGAACAGGGTCAATATGACATCTATTACCCAGCCGACGCCGAAAAATCCGCCGCTAAAAAGCCATATTAATCCTGTTCCGATTTTTCCCTCATAAAATCTGTGTATACCGAATTCACCCAGAAAAATCGCTAATAAAAGCGCAAGCAGTCTTGATTTTGTCGACATTTAATGAACAGTCCTTTCAATGATTGTTATATTCATTATAGTATAACTGTAAAAGCGTAAAAAAGTCGCAAAATTTTTCTGAGCGGTAAAAAGCAGCAAACCGGACTGAACAGGCTTGCTGATAAAATGATTTATTCCCAGTAAAAAAGCTGCATTTCTCCTCCTCCGAGGGTCAAAGCACAGGTGTTGTTTAATATTTCCACCTCTGCTGCGAGACCGGTTTGAGCGCTCAATGCATATAGCTTTTTCGCGGAATTCCCGTCTATTTTGAGTGTGATTTCTTGTGCTGTTTCGGCACTAGAGCCGTGCTGATTTTCAGGTCTTACACCGTTTCCTGTCGCAAGGGCATTGCACAGTGCGAAATACTGCCTGTCCTTCGCTGCTTCTGTACCGCTGCCGAAATCCGCGCCGGGCAGTGACATGAAGGAACCGATGTAAACATCACCCGCTAGTCCGTCATTTTCTGTGCCTGTGTTTTTGACCTCGATGCCGCTGATGTGAAGGTTCTTATCACCCCAAAAACGGACGACTGAGATGGGGCGTGCGTTGGTTTTTGTCTTGCCGTCCTCCTTGTGCTGCCCTAAAACCACCTGAACATTGCTTGTCTGCAGCTGTGTGAGAATCGGTGAGAGAGTGCGTATTTCCTTTGTTATCGCCGCGAACTGCTCAAAATGCTCAGTTTTGTTGCCGTCGGTATCATAGAGCAGGAATACATCAGCGTAAATGATTCTGAAGAGATTCAACCATTTAGCGCCCATGGTGACGCTCATATTCGCAACCAGCTTTTTTTGTGATTCGGTGGACTCATACCAGCCGACATCAGCTTGTGCCACGCCGTTTTTGTAGCCGCCGAGGTATTGCCCGAAAGGTATCGGCGAACGCCCGGTACCGTCATAGCCCGCCATAGCCGGTATACGCACCGAATTTATACCGTTTGCAAGGAATTTTCCCAGTTCATAGTCGCGAATACTGCCGTTTTCATCGAAAATATAGTTGTCATAGGTCAGCATATCGGGCTGAGCGACATACATATAGTTGCGAATTTCCCAGGGCATCCACTGCATATGCCATTGATTTGAATGCACGAGCACACCAGGGTGGCGCGAGCGGAAATCCTTGAACCACTCACTTAATGAGGCGACCTCATCAAGGCTGTAACCCTGCTCGTCCCCGAAGCAGACGGCAGTAAGGTCATTGGCGTATTTCAGCTGCCCCTCGCTGAGCCATTCTTTGCCGTCCGGCAGCTTTCCGTTCGCTGAGCCTGTCGTGATGCTCCAGCCGTATTCGCTTCCTACCTCGCTAAGGGATTCATTCCAGCGGCTGTCGCCGTAATAAGTCGGTCCGAAGCCCAGCTCCAGAAGCTCCTCGGGAGGTATGCAGCGGTCTGAGGAATCCGCAGCAGGCACCCACGAATGCAGCACGAAGCCTTTTTCCATGATAATTTGGTTGCCTCTTGAAAGCTCAAGCTTTTCGCCCGGTTTCAATGGCGTGGGGCTGCCGATAAAGGGAAGGGATACAAGATTGCCAATCGCGAGAATAAATGAAAAAACAACAGATAACACGGTTTGCATAAAATCGCACCTTTCTTTTTATTTTATTTCCCATTTTATTAAATCTTTTGACCAAGCAATACCCAGGCGGCAGTCGCCGCGCTTCGCGTGCAGCGATTGATTTACTGTTCCAGCGTATAAAAGATAAAACACGCCGTCGTTCTCTCTCGCGTCGAGCAAATAAGCAGCGTTTGCCCGTTCTTTTGTATTGAATTCCTCCTCCGGAATCTCGAGCTTGTGCGACTTTTTCCATTTTCCCCAGCTCTCGTCACTCGCCGAGTCGCCATCCATTGCGAGCAGATAGGGACGGTGGCGGAAAATATAATCATAACCAGTCGCCATGATATACCATGAATTATCAATGCTTATAAACTGAACATTTTCATACCAGCCGCCCATTTTTGCGGGAATCCGCGTCCATTCCTCCGCCTCGATACTGTCGGCAAACGCGAACTTTATGCTCTGCTTTTCCTTCCAGCACAGATAAACCTTATCGTTCGCAAAGGCGAGTGCTGCGTCAATCGCCCGGACACCTTCGGTGGCTTTCGGCGCGAGCGGCTTATGAAAATCCCAGTTGACCAAGTCCTGTGAAACAGCGTAAAAGAGCCTGTTGGCTTCTCCCGGCTTGTCGCCCCAGGAATTGTAGCTGAGATAATATTTTCCGTCATATTCGCTTATATCAGGGGAAGCAAGACCGTAAACGCCAAGCTCGCTGCCGTAGGTGCAGAAAAGTGTTTCGTATTCACCGTCGAGCTTTTCAGCACGCAGACCCAATATATGACAGCGTTCCATACCGTCCTCAAAATAGAAGCAGGATGAAAAAATATAGAAGTAGCCACCGCGGTAAATTATGCAGGCATCCTTTATAGCCTGACCTTCGATATCCACAACAGGGTTCACGAGCGTATTCCTGTCAATCAGTTTGTTTTCAGAGTTCACCGGCGGTATAGCTACAGGCAGGTTTATTTCCGTGCGGGAGCAGGAACTGAGACTGCCCAAAACCGAACACATAATGAAAACAAAGCAAAAAATCCTCATTTTCCGGGATTTCAAAGACAGCATCTTAAATTCCTCCCGTTTAAATTGATAAAAAATCAATTTTTTCGCATAGCAGCTCTAAAGATATTCGGGTATAATATCTTTAGCACCTCAATGAGCTGAAAGCTCAATAAAAAACAAGTCTTGAATTGTGAGCTTGGCAAGCCAAGCCCACGTTAGAATGAAAGGGGTAGTAAATATGCCAAACATTAGGTCAAGCAATGATTTAAGAAACGGTTACAATGAAATCTCTGCGTTTTTCACAATTAATGAAAAAGAAAAAGTTGTTGATGTGGAAAGGATTTTATACTCCCGCCGTGATTGGGCGATTCTGATTTAAACAATCTTAAATTCTTTTGATCATCAGCTCTGAAATATTCGGACCTCGCTCGCCGTCCCTGACCTTTAGCTTCAAGCGCAGTTTCCCGTTTTTATAAACCTCCGGCGGCAGCGGTACAGTAACCTCCGCGAAGGCTTTATCAACGGTAATTTCATCGTGCAAAGGTGTGTCATTTTCCCCCGCGTAAAGGCTGATATGCACTGTATGATACCGCGCGTAAACAGTACGAAGTGTATAACTCGAAGCACTGTCAAGATTGTCGATATTAATTATCAGCGGCTCCTGATAGAGGATTGAAACATTTTTCTGCCATGATAGCGGGACATTATTGCTGTCGTCCTCGTCGTGCGGCGGCTGCAGCAGGAATGAAAGCAGAGGTGTTTTATAAAACGAGGGGTCACTTATGTAATTGTCTGTATTTTCGAGATGTTTGTAGCTCTCGCGGCTCCCGAAATCGATGTATATGCCGCCCTCGCCGGGGTTCTGACGGTTTGTCAGTTCCCTTACAATGTGCAGTTTCTCCTCAGCTGTGTCCGTGTTATCCGCTTCTCTAAGCGTTTTCATAATAAAGCGGTAATCGTTGAGCGGTATAAGAAGGCTCTCGACAAAAGCGCCCCTGTCCCAGGCGGAGGCAAAATGATGGCTGACTGTGAGCTGGGCGCCTATGCTCAGGAAAAGCTTATCCGCCAGCGCGTTAATTTTTTCACACATCAATGGCTCGATTTTCTCAAGCCGCGCTTTATTCATCAGCGCCTTGGCATTGTCTATCGCTTTGTCAATATTGTCCGCTGAAGCCGCACCCAAAACAGAAAAAGCCTTCCGCTCAAGCTCCGTTTCATAGGTGAAACGGAGCTTTTGATACATATCAAAAACGGCTCTTAAGAGGTGCAGGTCAAGCCTGTAATTATTCACAAGCTCAAGATTCTTTTCAAGCGATAGCCAATGCTTATATGTCTTTTCTATTGCTTCGTTTTCTTCAAGCTCACCGATGAGATTATCCTCAAGCATAAAAAGCCCGCGGCTGATTTCATGAGCGAATTCGCTCGAAATAAAAGCGGAGCTGTACTCATATAAAACATCCTCAACCCGGGTGTCAGGATTCCATTCCTGCGAGAGCCAGACGAATTTGTTGACATCATCATTGATTCCCTCGCTGTAGCAAATCGAGCCTGACATATAAGGCGCGTAGAGATTATGTATGCTTTTTTCCGCTCGCGGTCTGGGGTTCACAAATTCCCGTCCGAGCGTGAGAGCTTGAGTTATATTCCATTTCGCGACAGGATACTGGCAGCGCAGCGAATGCGAAATATCGGGGCAATGGCGGATTTTATATCTTTTCGGCGTTTTTTCGTACATTACGTCGATTCTCTCCCTCTCCCAGGGCGCAAAAATCACACCGCAAAGCCATTCGTTGTCACCAGCGAGCTGAGCGTAAAAACGGTCTGTCCACTCACTGCTCGAATGCCCTGTCTGCGGCGAAATCCATATTTTAAGCTCAGTGCCGTTCTTTTTTCCCGTGTCGTAAATCTGCTTTGCCCACATAAAAAGCTCCTCAGGCCATAGCGAACCCGGGTCGCCGCCGGGGACGAAAATATCGCTGGCGAATACCTGCGAGCTGAAAACGCGTTCAAGCAAAGCTGTGGCTCTGTTATAATTATCAGTGTCGTCAAAGCTTTTAAACATTGCCGGATACCACAGTGAGACATCGATACCATAGCTTTTCGCGATATTCGACACTCGGCAGAGCATATCGAGTGAATCGTATTTCATCAGTGAATTTGTCAGCGCGTCATCTGTTTCCGGGGGCATCAGCTCAATAATATTGAGACCGAAAAAAGCCATATCACGGATATACTGCTCGTATATTTCCGGCGTCCACGCGTCATAGGCATTGGTTTTCGGTCGGTAGCCGAGCTGCATTCCTCTAATGGGATATTTCGGGGTTTCATTGATAAAAAGCTCAAGCGGCAGGGAAATCCTGCCGCTTTGCCATTTCATTATTCTCAGCAGCTTACCCGCCGCGTATAAAACACCTCTGTTGCCGCCGCCGATGAGCCGGCAATTGCTTTTTGCAATAATAACACTGAAGCCTTCTTCAGGGAGACTCTTATCCTTTTCAAGCGAGATAACAAGTGTTTCCGGCGCAGGGGAGAGCGAGAGGGGGATTGAGCTTCGCTTTATTGTTTCCTCAGCCAGAACCCCCGCGATTTTTTTGAGATAGCTGTCGTTTTCATCGGTAATAATAGTTGCTTTCGTATAGCCAGCGTATTCACTCACCCTTAACCCCTCCGTTTTAATAAGTTAACAAATATTTTCTCAGCTTTTCAAGCAGCTCATCAAAGTCTATGGGCTTGCCTATATGGTCGTTCATTCCCGCGGCAATGCACTGCTCAATATCACTCTGGAATACATTCGCGGTCATCGCGACAATCGGGATTGTCGCCGCGCCGGGAAGGGCGAGATTTCTGATTTGCCTAGTCGCCTCAAAGCCGTTCATGACAGGCATCTGAATATCCATGAGGATTATATCAAATTTATCCGGGTCGCTCGAATAAGTTTTAACAGCTTCGCTTCCGTTTTCGGCGCAGACGATTTCGAGATTTGTCTCCTCAAGAAGGGCGAGAACAATTTCGCGGTTAATTTCCACATCCTCTGATAGCAGAGCACAGAAGCCTGTGAAATCATCGCTCTGAACTGTTTCGGGAGGATTCTGGTTCGGCTCATCGCTGCTGAAGAAGTGAACGATGCAGTTTTCAATATCCGAAGGGAATATAGGCTTTGAAAGGAATTTATCGACGCCGGAGAGCTTTGCCTCCTGTTCAATTGAACTCCATTCCATCGCTGAAATCATAATGATTACCGAATTCTTTTCGAGTGTATCGCTGATTTTTTTCGAAAGCTCAATACCGTCCATCTCCGGCATTTTCCAGTCAATGAAGAACATATCATAGGCTTTACCGGACTCAATCATTGTGAGAGCCTCTTTGCCGCTGAGGGCTGTGTCGCAGGTGAAACCGAGTCGGTTTGCGATATTGCTGAAATATTCAAGAATTTCGGGCATATCGTCAACCACGAGCACATTAATGTTTTTCCAGTCGACATTTTCGGAGCTTTTTACTATGCCGTCCTTCGTTTTTTCAAGCAGCATAGTAAAGGAGAAGTTTGAGCCTTTCCCGAGCTCGGACTCAATCCATATTTTGCCGCCCATCATTTCAACAATATTTTTCGAAATAACAAGCCCAAGCCCTGTACCGCCGTATTTGCGGGAGGTATTGGATTCCGCCTGCTCAAAGGAATTGAAAAGCCTTGCCTGCTGCTCCTGAGATATGCCGATGCCGTTATCTGCGACGGATATGACAATTTCACAGCTGTCCTCAGTCTCACTGAGTAGCTTTGCGGTTAGCCTTATCGAGCCGCTTTCGGAGGTGAATTTAACAGCGTTCGAGAGGAGGTTTGCTACAACCTGTGCGATTCTCTGGTCGTCGCCGTGCAGCACCTCCGGAATTTTTTCATCAACATTAATCATGAAATTCTGCTTTTTTTCCTCAACGCGGAAGTTGATAACATTAACCACGCGCTGCAGCATCTTTTCAAATTTAAAGTCGGTGAGCGAAAGGTCGAATTTTTTAGCCTCAATTTTTGACATATCAAGAATATCATTGACAACGCCGAGCAGGTGCGTCGAGGCATCCTGAATCTTATTGAAGCAGTAATCCTTCCGCTCAATTTCGGGTGTGGATATACCTATGGTCGTCATGCCTATTATGGCGTTCATCGGCGTGCGCATCTCGTGGCTCATATTGGAGAGGAAATCACTCTTGGCACGGCTAGCCTGCTCAGCCTTTTGACGTGCTTCCTGAATTTCGGTAACATCAGAGGTTGTTATAATATAACCGCACTTTTTGCCGTCCTTGTCATACTGGTTTTTCGCGACACCCTTCATGTATCTTCCGGATTCCTCCATAAAGAAGACCTCAGCCTCATGTCCCTCTTCAAAGGCTGTAATCGGGCAGTATTTGCTGCCGACGGGATAGATGCTGTTTTCTTTATAGTAGGTTCCGACAATTTCCTCAAGGGTTTTATGTCTTAAATTAAGACCTATTTCATTCATATAAACTATTCGCTGTTCCATGTCGGTTATGCACAAGGGACCGTTAACACTATTCGTGATACTGTCCGCCATATCGTCAAAGGAATCCGCCATCTCGCCGAATTCATCGCGCGAGGTGGTATTGAAGCGGAACTGACGTTCGCCGGAGCGGAAACGCGAAACACCGTTTATTAGTTTTGTGATATTTCGAGACATGTATGAAGCCATGAGGACGGAGATAATTAAAACAAGAAGAATTATCGCCGAGGAGGTGAAAGCAAGTCTGAGGGTTGTTCCGGCGATATTTGTCTTTATAGCATTTTTAAGATTTGTTTCGGTCGATTTCGCAGGGGCAGTGAAGTCGTCAAGACCCGCACCTATGGTGACAAAACCGAAGCCGCGTTTTGAAAAACCATTTTCCTCGCTGGGGGCATACTGACCTGTGTAGTAAGGAATCGCGGAGGCTGTCGTGAGCTTGTTAAGTCCGCTCCATAGTATATAGAAAGAGCCTGAACCGCCGTCCTTTGTCAGATCCATCCAGCCCGTGCACTGCGGCGCGTTATTTAGGTAGCGTCCGTCAAGCCCAACAAGTCCTTGTTTTGTGAGAGCTGCGGCGGGCTTTTTATTCCTCGACTGTTCTGAAAAAATCGGATAATCTTTAATATAATCAAACCAGTCCTTAACACCGCTAGCCTGCCATGCGTCATAAATACTGCTCTCAAGCCACGGTATCTGAGGGTTGCCGGTTTCAGGGTCAAAGCCGACAATTGAGTTGTGGCGCGGGTGAACGATACTCCTGCATTTATAGTCCCAGATAAAGGCGTAATTCCCTTCAAACGCGCTTGGGAGCTGGGTGTAGCGTTCCTTCATCGGGGTGATATTGTCAACCATTTTCATTATATGATCATGATTAAGCGCAAAGCTGATATACCCTGTGACATTGCCGTTATCATCGCTCACGGGAGTCGCCCAGCGGATAATCCCCTCAAAACGCTGTCCGTTCGGATTTTCAAGCCCGGCATAGGATTGCTTGCCGGGGTCGTAATTAATTTCATACTTGCGTTCCTCGCCGGCTTTGCTGACATTTTCCGGTGTGTACATACCGATATAATTTGAGCCGACATAAGCGCCGATAACGTCCGAGACAAATATTTCCCCGGCTTTAAGCGTTTTCAGCTTCTCGAAATAGGTTTCCGCCTTAACATATGTGTTTTCTCTTTTTGAAACGTCCTTTTTCGCGCTGTCAAGAGGATAATGTGTTTTTGTCGAATCCGCGCTGACATACTTAACGGTTTCCATACCGTTTAAATCGATAAACGTGATTTCGTCATAAAGCGGAACACTGTAGTAATCAAAACTTTCCGGAGCGCGGTAGTGGAAGCCGTTATCTGTATTGTTTTCACTGTTGCTCGAAATACCGCTGCCGGAGGGTGCGACAGGTGCAGGGTCAGTGCTCACCCATTTTTTACCGTCCTCGCTGAGCACCCAGCTGCTGTTTTTCAGCAGCCTTCCGGTTTTGCTCTCAGCAAAGCTTCTGAAGGAATTTTCGTTTATTGGCAGAGAAGCGAGCGCCCTTAGGTCGGCGTCGCGGGCATATAAAAACTCAGCGACATCAAAAGCCGTATCCGTTGAAAGCCGTTCAATGTTTTCAACCGCGCTCTCGTTAAGCGCCTTTGTTGAATCCTTGACAGCCATATCACGCAATGTGTCCCCGAGGTCTATTATTTGAGTATATGAGGTAATGACGAGCAGCAATAATGGTATTACCATTGTCACAAGCAGTATGATTATTATCTTTGACCTGATTTTTAAACTCTTTCTCTTTTTTCCGGCACCCATCTTCAGACCATTCCTTATTTATTATTAAAGAATATGCAAAAATCAATAAATTGTTTTGAAACAATAACCCCACAAAGCGCCTTTTTTATACTTCATCCTTAAATAAAAAACTTGTAAACTATTATAACAAATAAATACAGAAAAGGCAACAGCCGAATAATATTTATTATGCTATCCTGGGCTTGGCTTGCCAGGCTCACAACCCAAGTCTTGTTTTTAGTTGAGCTTTCAGCCTACTAAGGTGCTAAATAAAGCAATTATAATGCCTGCATAGAAATAAATATACTTTTTTTTCTGATTATTGCCTTCCGAAAACTTTTTTGGTATAATTAAACTTAATTCAGTTAATCGAAATATATATGACAGGAGTTCATTAAAATGCCAAAATCCCTTGTTCTCGCGGAAAAGCCTTCAGTAGCGCGTGAAATCGCAAAGATTCTCGGCTGCCGTCAAAACGGCGAGGGTTGTATTATAGGCGACAAATATATTGTGACCTGGGCGCTGGGGCACCTGGTAACACTTGCGGAGCCGGAGGTTTACAGCAAGGAATACAGCGAGTGGAGCCTTGAATATCTGCCCATGCTGCCGAAAAAAATGCAGCTGGTGGTGATAAAAGAGACCTCAAAGCAGTATAACGCGGTGCAAAAGCTGCTGCGTCAGCCGGATGTAAACGAAATTATTATTGCGACTGATTCCGGCAGGGAGGGGGAGCTTGTCGCGCGGTGGATTCTCATTAAGGCGGGCTGCACAAAGCCCGCGAAACGCTTATGGATTTCTTCCCAGACCGACAAGGCTGTCAGAGACGGCTTTAAAAATCTTAGGAATGCTACCGATTATTACAACCTTTTTTTATCCGCTCAGGCAAGGGCTGAGGCGGACTGGCTTGTCGGTCTGAATGTCACCCGCGCCCTGACCTGCAAATTCAACGCCTCTCTTTCTGCCGGGAGGGTGCAGACGCCCACATTGGCAATGATAGTAGAGAGGGAAGATGAAATAAAAAACTTCAAGCCGCGTGAATTTTATACAGTGAAAGCGAAATTTGACGGCTTCAGCGCCATATGGATGAATAATAGCCAGTCGCGGCTTTTTGAGCGTCAGTCAGCCGACGATGTTGCCGCGAGAGTTCAGGGGCAAACAGGTATTGTTATCGAGGTTAACAAACAATACCGCCATAAAGCGCCTCCTGCAGCCTATGACCTGACTGAGCTGCAGAGGGACGCGAATAGGAAATACGCTTACACCGCGAAAGAAACCCTTTCACTCATGCAGTCGCTCTATGAAAGGCACAAGCTTCTGACCTATCCGCGTACGGATTCGAGGTACATCACAGACGATATTGTCCCGACTCTTCCGGTTCGTCTGCAGGCGATAGCAGTCGGCAGTTATCGCGAAGCCGCGCTGTCGTTATTGAAGTCGCGTCCGCTGAACACTAGATATATTGTTGACAACGCGAGGGTCACCGACCATCATGCGATTATTCCGACAGAGGAGCCGGTCAATCTTTTAAAGCTATCTCCGCAGGAAAAAAATATCTATGACCTCGTAGTGCGGCGTTTTCTCGCTGTGCTGTCCGCGGCATTCGAATACGAAGAAACAAGGCTCACTGTTCAAGTCGGCAAGGAGCGGTTTTACGCGAAAGGCAAAATGGTGATTAATCCCGGCTGGAAGCAAGCGTATTCACAGGATTTGATTTCGGACGAGGAGGAGGGCGACAGCGATTTAAGGGAACAGTCACTGCCGAAAATCAATCAAGGCGCGAAGCTACCCGTGCGTTCCTGCTCTGTCGAGACGGGAAAAACAAAACCGCCGGCGCGATATAACGAGGCGACACTGCTCACGGCGATGGAGAATCCCGGCGGCAAGGAGCTTGGGAGCGAGATGCGGGATATTTTGAAGAATACCAGCGGGCTTGGAACTCCGGCGACACGGGCGGATATTATTGAAAAGCTTTTTAATTCTTTCTATGTCGAGAGAAGGGGTAAGGAAATTATCCCGACCTCAAAGGGTATTCAGCTTATAAAAATTGTGCCGAAGGATTTGAAATCGGCGGAGCTGACCGCGAAATGGGAGCAGGAGCTTGCGCTTATTGCTCAGGGCAGGGTAAAAAACGACGTGTATATCGCTAAAATAAAGGATTATTCCGGAAGTCTTGTCAAGGCAGTAATTGCCAGCGAAGCAAAATATGTGCACGATAATCTAACACGTGAAAAATGCCCCGACTGCGAAAAATTCCTGCTTGAGGTCAAGGGTAAAAGGGGGCTTATGCTCGTCTGCCCGGATAGGGAATGCGGCTACCGCAAAAGCCTTGTAGTTGAAACAAACGCTCGCTGCCCAAACTGCCACAAAAAGCTTGAAATGCGCGGTGAGGGCGAAAAGCGGC
Source organism: Oscillospiraceae bacterium (assembly GCA_031551635.1). Lineage (GTDB taxonomy): Bacteria > Bacillota > Clostridia > Oscillospirales > Acutalibacteraceae > JAVBNH01. Next base: position 11,776 of record JAVBNH010000027.1, read on the forward strand.
TGTTCAGCTGTCCCTGCGGCTTCAGAGAAAAGCTCACTGACTTTGAAAAACGCCGGACAGAATCCGGCGCGAACAAGAACGATGTAAAAAATTACATGCAAAAGCAGGAGCGGGAGGATAAAAAGGAAACAGGCAATTCTGCGCTCGCTGAGCAGCTCGCGAAGTGGAAGCAGGCGGATAAATAAAACGTTTTTCAACAATTTTAGACAAAAAAAGAGCAGGTGTTACATCCTGCTCTTTAAAATGTTATATTTCGTTTTCGTTCTGATTCTGTTTGTCGCTGCTCATTCCGTCTGAAAGCTCCCTTTGTTTTTCCGCTCTGCTCGCAAGAAGCTCAATATACATACGCTCGCGTTTTTCGCCCGTCAGGTCGTAAAACAGCTTTACAATGGAGTCGAATGAGCCTGTAATAAGGGGAATGACCGTGGCAATCGCAAACAGTCCGAATTTCGCCTTGTCTGTCTGCATTCCGAAGCCGGCGTTAATGTCGTAGCCGAGTCTTTTCATAATCATCGGGCGGATTCCGCCCGTGACTGAGCCGATAAGCTTATTCGCCAGCCCCAGTGCGACAGAGGTCAATCCTTCGGTTCTGTAGCCGTATTTCCATTCGCAGTAGTCCATTGTCTCGTTTGTGATTTCAATCGGTATGACCTTTCGCACGCCGTAAAGGAACATAAATAGCGTTTCCTGAAGCATTATCGCGGGAATCATCAGAGCGGGCTTCTGGTAGAAGCCGTTTTTACCTGTGCCCCCGATTATGCCGAAGAAAAACACAAGCCCCATCAGCCAGTCGCCTATGTCGCCGCCGACTATCCAAAGGAATTTTGTCGAAAACCTCTTTTTAAGCTTGTTTACATAGGTGTAGCTCATTGGTGAGACAATGCTGCCGGGGATTCCGACGATATTGTTTATTGAAGCTGAGCCGAGCACATCGATGTAATAGTTGTCCATATTGCCGTGAATCTGCAATGCGGCGCCGAGCTGAGAGAGTGCGATTATTGCCAGCGGCTTGCTGCCGAAGATAGTACGCAGGCTGTCCTTTACACTGGGTGCGGTGACAGACTGCACTACCCGCTCGCGAACCATTATAAAGAAATAAAGTGCCATCAGCGCGCTGAACATCATTGTCGCGACGCCGAGGAAAACATAGGTTGACTTCATGTTCAGTGAAATAACCTTATGGTTGATAAGGTCAATTAAAATGCCGAGAATGATATTAACTCCGCCTGTGGGAATAAAGTTTGACCAGAATCGCGTGATTGTGATTAATCTGGTTCTGTCAGTCGGGTGAGGTGTTATGGTTGAGGTCAGACCGGTTTCCGAGAGATTGTTGAAGGTATCAACAACACTTCGCATTGCGCCGAGAAGGAGATAAGCAATAGCTTTTTTTATATTGTTCGGGTCGGTGTTGAAAAACATCGGCATCATCCAGAAAAGGCTGCCCATAATCGCGTTGAAAAATGCCGCGACAATCAGGTAGGGCTTGAATTTACCCCATCGGGTACGGGTTTTGTCAACAATGACGCCGATAAACAGATCGTTTATTGTGTCCCAGACAGAGTTAAAAATATTGATAGCCGCATACCAGTTCAGATTGATTTTCAGGACATCAAAAACAAAACGGTCTTTGTATTTGTTGATATTCAGGCTATGGGCTGAGGTAAACATTACAAAGCCGAAGGTCTCGCGTCTGCCGACATAACGGCGGTCAGGGAAGGTTTTTTGCTCTGTCCCGACATTGACGGCAGCGCCTTCCTTTTCAAATTCATCCATAAAACTCACATTCCTTTTCATTTTTTGAGAATATACTGTGTAAATCAAGTATAAAGCTCAGTATATAAAACCACTTGATTATATCGCGTTTCCACTGTGTTTACAATAACATTTGAGGAAAAATAACAATTACAATATTTACATATTTAATAAGAATGAATGACAATCAGCTTTTTATATGCTATACTCATGACATGCCTCATCATTAAGATTATGAACGAATAAAAGAAAGCCGGTATTAGCTATGAATTACGATGCTCTTGTTAACTTTCATGACCTTCGCATAAGCGACTGGGGTCCGTTTTCGAAGCGCTATATGGGAATATCGCATATTGCGAATAAGGAATGCGGATATCGCCTTGATTTCTGCGCCTATCCGCAGATTCAAAGCGGCAAAGCCTTTGTGCCTTATATAGCTCAGGGTTATCATCCGTGGGAAGCAAACACAGAGCTGACATATTATACCCACCGGCATGACATAGTCTGGAAGGATATTATTTATACCGATATTTCTTTTTTTGCCGCCGGTGAAAATGTGCGCGTTTGCCGCGCCGAAACAGTCAATAATTCGTCTCGTGCGATTAATATAATGCTGCACAACACGCTAATGATGAATTACACCACTGAGAACGGTGCGCATAAGAGCAGCGAATATATCGCCGCGAAGCCGAGACTTGCCTACGGCGACAGGTGGATTGACGCTTTTGAGAGAACGGAGTATATTTCCGGTACGCCGGGTGTTACGGAAAGTCTGCAATATGACGGCAAGATAAAGGGCGAGGTTCTCGCCTCAGGCTTTGTCGGAGCGCGGGCATTGTTGTTCTCTCAAACGGCTGGCGACAGGCTTAGTTACCGCGTCAGGATGGAAAAAGACGGTATGCCTCATCTGATTATCCGCTACAAAATGAAGCCGGGTACCTCTGCACGGCTTGTTTTTTCGGGATTTTATGACGGAAGCGTAACGCTGAGCGCGAATGATGAGGAAATGCAACAATGTGATTTGCGTGTTTGGCAGCGTAAAAAAGGTGAATATGACTTAAATATAGAAAGTATAGACGGTGTTCCAGTATTGCTTGACGGTTTTTTACTATGTGAGGAAAACCGCACCTCCGCGACTATTTTTGACACGAGTGTCAATGACAGACACCCTCAGGTGATTGAGAAGGGTGAAAATTCGGCGATTTTTAAATATGACGGCTGCCCCTCATACTACGGTGTCGCATGGCAGAACGATATGGGGGCGAAAATCGACAACCGCTGCGACACATCGGCAAACGAGTACACCTTTGCGGTTGTGCAGGGACCTCTGCGTTTGAGCGCGAACAGCCGAAAGGTCAGCTACACCCTTCTTTGTTCGGCTGATAATGCGTCGGAGGTGACAACACTTCTCGATAGATTCCGCGGCTTTGATAATTCGGAATTGGAAAAGCTTTATAATGCCTCAAGGTCTGATGCCGTGCTGATGAATGGAAATTCCGGCGGCAAAGCGTATGAACCGAGCATAAATCGAATGTCAGCAATGACACTGACAAATATAGTCTATCCGATTCGCTGCAAAGGCAATTTTATCCGCCATTTTACGCCGGGGCGCGGCTGGGACTGTCTGTATACATGGGATTCCGGATTTATCGGGCTTGGGCTTTCGGAAATTTCACATGACAGGGCGGTTGATTGCCTGAACGCATATGTTACTGAACCCGGTGACAATGAAACTGCCTTCATTCATCACGGAACACCTCTGCCGGTTCAAGCCTTTCTTTATCAGGATATTGCGGACAAATTCGGCGGCGAGGATTTTCTGCGGCACTATTACAGCAGATTGAAGGGTTTTCATACATTTCTTTCCGGCAGGAGTGTCGGCTCCTCGACTGCTTCTCTCGGAAGCGGACTGCTTCGCACATGGGACTATTTCTATAATTCCGGCGGCTGGGACGACTATCCCGCTCAGGTTTACTCACGCCGTAACGGCTTGTATCCCGTTGTCTCGCCGATGGTTACAAATGTGCATTTCATCAATTTATGCCGTATTCTGGCTATTGCAGCGGGACGTCTCGGTATGCATGAGGATGTAGAAATGTACATCAGTGACATAAAAAAAACCGCCGCCGCGATTGAAGAATACGCGTGGGACGGCGAGGCTGGTTACTATTCATATGTTTTGCATGAAAACGGCAAGCCCTGCGGTGCACTGCGCGATGAAAACGGCGTAAACATGAACATGGGGCTTGACGGAATTTATCCTGTTTTTGACGGTTTTTGCCCGCAGGAACGAATTGACTTCCTCCTCGGCAGACTCTTTGACGAGGAGAGAATATGGTCTGTCGTCGGGCTTTCCACCGTCGATATGACCGCGCCGTATTATAACCCCGACGGTTATTGGAACGGCTCGGTGTGGATGCCCCATCAGTGGTTTTTTTCGAAGGGTTTGCTTGACCTCGGTCGCCCCGATTTATATTATAAAATCGCGAAAAGAGCACTGGAGGTCTGGCGTGAAAACTCTGATGAAAGCTATGACTGCTATGAGGTTTTTGACATCCCTTCAGCGAGGGGGCAGTGCTGCAACCACTTCTCGGGTCTTTCGACACCGGTGCTAAAGTGGTATAATTCGCTCTTTGCTCCGGGTACGGTCACTGCAGGAGTGGAAACAGTTATAACAGAGCATAAGCTGTCAAATGACGGAAAAGCGCTGTATGCGAAACTGCTTTGCCATGGCAAACAGGCTGGTGTGATATTCGTGCTGAGTGAAGCAGTGGAATTTTCCGTGAAGGTAAACGGCCTTGAAACAGAATTTAACCGCCTTGAACGCGGAGCTGTCTCGGTCGTTATTAAGACAAACGCCGCGCTTGACGCGCCGTGCGAAAAAGAGCTTGTGATTAAAGCTCTAATAAATTAATCACCACAGATTAAATCTACGATAGGTTGCAAAATAAAATAGATTATACTAATCCTCAATTAAAATAGTTGTAACTTGTCGCAACTTATTCCGAATGCCCTTTTACATTCGGAGTTGCTCCAGTTACGTCTTTTTAATTGGGACCAGTATTATAAGGCGAAGCCTTATCCTACAGCCCTGTCTCCTAACTCTTGAGCCCTAACTCCTGTTTGGGCCGCTGCTGATTGCCTTTTTTTCGCAGCATGACTTGCAGTCGCCGCACCTTATACATTCGCAGCTGTTGCAGTTTGCGACCGGGTCAATGTCCATTTTGCAAACCTCGGCGCATTTTCCGCAGTGTGTGCAGGCGTTTTTATCAACGCTGTACCTATAGAAAGAAACTTTATTAAAAAAGCCGTAAATCGCACCTAATGGACACATGAATTTGCAAAATGGGCGGTATATCATCAGCGAAAGCATTACTATCACAACCAAAATAAATAGCTTTTGCCCCCACAGATAGCCTATAAGGGTTCTCAAAGAACCGTTCAACGCAAGCAACGGCACGCCCGCCTCGAGTGTTCCGGCGGGGCAGAAGTATTTGCAAAAAAACGGCGAAGATACGACTTCGGTCAAGCCGTAAAACAGCGGTAAACCGATTACAAAAACGCCCAGAAAAAAATATTTCAGATATTTTATGTATTTGAATTTGCGTTTGACCTTGAAAAAAGGGATTTTGTATAACAGCTCCTGTATAAAGCCGAAGGGACAGAGAAAACCGCAGATAAGCCTTCCGGCAAGCACACCGAAAAGCAATAGTAAACCGAGAATATAGTAAGGAAAGCTGTATTTAATATCTGACAGCGCCATTTGCAAAGCGCCCAGCGGGCAGGAACCGACCGCGCCGGGGCAGGAATAGCAGTTGAGCCCTGGGACGCAAACAGCTTTGGAGCCGCCGCCATAGATGGCGCCGTTCAGAAAGCCCTTGACATTTGCGTTATAAAGCAAGGCGCATAAAAGCTGAGTAATCTGCCGCTTTCGATGCGAAAAAAAAATTCTCATTACAAGACCTCACAATTTGTCTTTTTAGTCACTTATCCTCAAAATTTTCGGACAACTCCGTCAATTCACGAAGTTTGTTTTCTAAAATCTTTTTATCAGGTAAATGCAATTTATATTCAGCGATAAGCGCTGGTGATAAACTTCGGTTAATTGCATATTCAACAACTGACGCGTCTTTTATACTACAAAGAATAAGACCGACACTCGGATTTTCGTTGTCTTTTTTTACATCGCGGTCGAGAGCTTCTAAATAAAATTCCAGCTGTCCGAGATGCTCCGGCTTGAATCTCCCAATTTTTAATTCTATTGCTACAAGACAATGCAGCTCCCTGTTGTAGAACAGTAAATCGATGTTAAAGTCTGTATTGCCAACTTGAATGCGGTATTCTTCACCGACAAGTGTGAAATCCTTCCCGAACTCTAAAATAAAATTTTTCAAGTTTCCGACAATTGCTTTGCGCAAATCCTTCTCCTTATGGTATTCAGGTAAATCTAAAAACTCCAAAACATAGCTGTCGCGAAGAGCTGTCAGACTTTCGCTTTTTTCCAAAGTCAGTTTGTTGGTGATTTTCGACATCATCGTACGCTCATAAAGGCTACTGTCGATTTGACGTCCTAGTTCCCGTTTAGAATAATTATATTTAGAAGACAAAACAAGATAAAATTCACGTTCCTCGTCTGTTTTTGCTGCCATCATTATCAAAACATTGTTAGACCAGCTGATTTCTCTCACCAGTGGCGAGAGTTTTTCTTTATTGCGATATGTTTCATAAAACTGTTTCATTCGCCAGATATTTTGCGCAGAGAAACCTTTAACACCAATGAAATGACTTTGGATAAAGCCAGAGAATTCTTTAACCACCGCTTTACCCCAACCACCGTCAGCAACCCTGTGACTTATATATTCCCCTATGTGCCAATACATATTTATAAGCTCACGATTAACAGCCCTGAAAGCATTTTCGTTTGCATTCCTAATTATTTCTATGATTTCATCAAATTCTCCTTTGTATCTTTTAGGAATTAAATTGTCACTCATTATTACTCCTCCATTTCTTCACGGCAAAACGAAAAGAATTATATCTGTTTATTAAATTAAGCTTAAAAAACCTTTTCTTCAAAATTCTTTTTCTTTCAGCTATAAATTATCCGATTCCAATGCACTCAAGGCAGACTCTTATAGCTTTTTCAAGCACATCAAGATGCTGCCCTCCGGCTATTCCGAGAGCTATCAAAAAAAGTGCCGACAAAAGTATTGCGGAGGGTAATATCTTTATTTCTTTTATGATTCTCATAGTAAATATCCCCTTGAGCGGATTTTATTTTACATCAAGCAGAGCCAAGTCAATGAGCGTCATATACTCGTCCTTAGTACCCATTCCAACCTTGACAGCCGTCACCAGCTCGCCTTTTCTGTTTATCAGCAGAGTCGTGGGAATCGACATTATCTGCGAAAGAAAGGCGTTGTTCACTACATCGTTTTCAAGCACATAGCTGTCAAAATTCAGATTATACTGGCTCTCAAGGCTCACTGCCTTGTCTTTCTTTTGATTGCCGTCGACAACAATTCCGATTAGACGGACATCCTTGCCTGTGTCGGAGAGGGCGGTGTTGAGCTCATTCAGCTCCGGAAACTCCTCGATACACGGCGGGCAGTAGGTGCCCCAAAAATTTATTACAGTCAGTTGAGCATCGGTATAAAAAAGGCTGTCAAGGTTGTTGCCCTTTAAGTCTTTTGCGCTCAGGCGCGGAATTGATTTTTCAAATCTTCCCAGCTCCATTTTATAATAATTATAGTTGGTCTGCCCGATTTTCGCTATTAAAGCATCCCTGTCGGCAACGCCGGAAACCCCTGCGGGGGCTGTTGTTCCCTTATTGTTTTCATAAGCCGCACTACAGGAACATAAAGCGGCGCAAAGCAGAAAAATTACGCTTAAGAAAATTACCTTTTTCATAAAGTCACTCCAAAAAAGCTATTATTGAATTCAATAATAGCTGATTTTTAATTTTTCGTCAATACAAATACCTAAAGAAGCAGAAATCAAAATCTCAAAATCAGATACCAGCTTTTTGCAAGCCGTTTTATGTTGTAGTGATCATGGTACATGTCTTTCTCCACATGCGGCTTTTTGCCGTTGAAGGTGTAATTAATTTCGTCATACTCTTTGTTGATAAAACGGATTTTTTTATTGTCGCCTATTATTCCGACCTCATCATATAGTTGAACATATTGATACACTCTCCGGTAAGCGTCAAGCAGCGTGTTATCCACATACTCAATAACAATATTTTTTGAAACGCCTTCCGGAATATTGTCGGTATAGCAGAAAAATTGTATATATTCACTTTCAAAATCAATATGATATTGCATGCCGTCCGGAAGCTTTTCAAGTACTGGCTGTATAATATCGCTCAGCATTTTAAAGTCAGTCTGATAATCCTCGAAATCACTATATCTGTTGTAAAAAATTTTGTATAGTACGATAACAGGAAATATCAAAACTGCCTTTGAATAGTCAAAAAACGGTCCGACAACCGGCACTGTATCAAGAGAGGGGAAGAAAAAGCCCAGCGAAATAAGGAAAGCGATGCATAAAAAAACCGCGCAGACACTCAGAACAATTTTCTTTTTTCTGCTCATAAATTTAATCCTTTCCGCAATATTGGGCAAATTTATTCGAGAAAAAAAATCCGGTTAGCAAAAGAACAAGACAAACGATTAAGCCTGCGGGAAAAATGCCAAGGTCTAACAACGTAGACAGTACGAAAGCCTTAGTGACATCGGCAGAAGGTACGAAATAACAATAATAGTCAATAGCAAAAGCGTAACCGCAGAGCGTAAACAGCGCTTGAATAAGAATGGTCGCGATGACAAACTGTCTGCGGTTTTTATAGAGATGCAGGAAAAAATAAGAGAGCTGAGTGAGAAGCATAGCCGTAAAGGGAACCACAATAACCCCCGCATAAAATCCGTTAGGTGAAAAATTGTTTTCCAAAAAAACACCGATTGTAATAAAGCCAAATGAAACCAAAAGTAAAATGCTTTGCAAAATTGAAGCATACCACTGCCGAATCATCGAAAAGCGCTGAGGTTCAAGGCTTGCCGGTTTATTTACCTTTAGCTTTTCCTCGGTAAAATCCATCTCAAGATATGATTTTTTACATTTTTCGCAGTTATTCAAATGCGCACTGACCTCCTCGCGCGTCTCAGCAGAGCAAACACAGTCAATATACAACGGCAATAAATCTTCTATTATTTCACATTTCATGTTTTATCCAATCTCTCCCTTATCATTTTTTTCGCACGGTAATAGGTAACTCTCGCCCAGCTGTCCGATTTCCCGTAAAGCTGTGCAATTTCCTGCAGCGGAATCTCGGCTAGTACATGCATTGAAAAAACACTTTGGTAAGGCTCGCACACCTCAAACAAAAGCTTTTGAATCCTACCGGCGGTTTCCATATCGTCATAATTTTCCATCATTGAAGAACAATCATCTGCCGTCATTGTTTCATTCACCGTAAGAATTTTCGCGTTTGTTTTGTACCATGAAAAATATAGGTTTTTCGCGATAGAACACATCCAGACACTCTCCTTGCTATCGCCGCGAAACTGCGAATGATTCATAAACGCACGGTAAACCGTCTCCTGAGCCAGCTCCTCGGAAAGCGAAGCGTCATGCGAAAGCCTGAGAAGAAAGCCGTAAACAATGCCGTAATACGAGCCATACAGCTTCTCCTTTTCACTCACATAAAACACCCCTTTTTAGACATTAGACAATGGACATTAGACAGTAAATTACCTCATCGATTGTAATATATAGATTTAATATGACAGCGTATATCTATTCGAAATTTATATTACAAATTTAACCCAAATTAATAGTTCTGTCAATCAATATGACATCAAAAAATGCCGGACGTTACAAATATTTTTTATTTTTTTCAGTTGTAGGAAAATTTTTACTTGCAAACGCTTGATAATATGGTATAATATAAGGAATTATATTTTTTGTGGTTAAAATATAAATACCGCTGCAACAGAGAATAAGGTCAATGAAAACTGTATCGCGGATGATATCCACAATCTAGTAAAGGAGGCTAACACATGAACAAGTTCTACATTACCACTGCAATCGCGTATACCTCGCAAAAACCCCACATCGGAAATTCTTATGAAATTGTGCTGACAGACGCTATAGCGAGGTTCAGGCGAATGCAGGGTCACGATGTATTCTTTCTGACCGGAACCGACGAGCACGGGCAGAAAATTGAAGAAAAAGCAAAGAACGCCGGTGTCAGCCCGAAAGAATATGTCGACAAAGTCGCGGGGGAAATCCGCGAAATCTGCGATATTCTGAATACCTCTTATGACAAATTTATAAGAACAACCGACGATTATCATGAAGCGGTTGTTCAAAAAATATTCAAGAAGCTATATGAGCAGGGCGATATTTATAAAAGCGAATATTCAGGACATTATTGCGTCCCCTGCGAAAGCTTTTTCACCGAAACCCAATTGGTTGACGGCAAGTGCCCTGACTGCGGCAGGGAGGTTTCACAAACCAGCGAGGAAGCGTACTTTCTGCGCCTTTCGAAGTATCAGAAGCAGCTAGAGGATTATATCGAGACGAACCCCGACTTTATTTATCCCGAAAGCCGCAAAAAAGAAATGGTCAACAACTTCCTGAAGCCCGGGCTGCAGGACTTGTGTGTCTCGCGCACCTCCTTCAGGTGGGGCGTTCCTGTAAGCTTTGACGAGAAGCATGTAATCTATGTCTGGATTGACGCTCTCTCGAATTATATCACCGCGCTTGGGTATTCGCCTGAGGGCAGCGGTGAGCTTTATAAAAAATACTGGCCTGCCGATGTGCATATTATCGGCAAGGACATAATACGTTTCCACACGATTTACTGGCCGATTATTCTTCTCGCCCTCGGTGAGCCGCTTCCGAAGCAGGTTTACGGTCACCCGTGGGTGCTGTGCGGAAACGACAAAATGTCAAAGTCCACAGGCAATGTCATCTATGCAGACGACCTCGTCAACCGTTTCGGTGTTGACGCGATTCGTTATTATCTCCTGTCTGAAATTCCTTTTGCTCAGGATGGCGGACTGACATATGAGATGATTATCGAGCGCTATAATTCTGATCTCGCGAACAATCTCGGCAATCTTGTCAACAGAACTGTCGCGATGGTCAATAAATATTTCGGCGGAACTCTCCCCTGCAACACCTGCGAGGGTGAGTTTGACGACGACTTAAAACAGGCTGTTCTCGCGGTTCTGCCGGCGGTAGAAAAAGCCTTTGATTCGCTGCATATCTGCGACGCTGCCGAAGCGGTTATTAACGCCGCGAAACGCTGTAACAAGTATATCGATGAGACCCTGCCGTGGGTTCTCGCGAAGGATGAGGCAAACAACGACAGGCTTTCAACGGTTCTATATAACCTCATTGAGAGCATCCGGATTATCGCTGTGCTTCTCTCGCCGTTTATCCCCGACACCTCGAGGGAGATTCTTTCGCAGATTAATTCTGACATCACAAGCTATGATTCGCTTAAATGCTTCGGTGTAATCCCTGTTGGTTCCTCTGTCGGTGAGGCAAAGCCGCTTTTCAGCCGTCTTGACGCGGAAAAAGTCCTTGCTGAAATAAACGAGGAGCTGCAGAAAAAGGCGAAGGAGCGCGAAAAGAAGGAAATCCCCGGAATCGCCCAAATCGGTATTGAGGACTTCGCGAAGCTTGATTTGCGAGTGGCGAAAATTGTTGACTGCCAGACGGTCAAAAAAGCGAAAAAACTGCTGCAGCTGACTCTCGACGACGGCAGCGGAAAACCGCGTACTGTAGCCTCGGGAATCGCTGCGTGGTATAAGCCGGAGGACATTATCGGCAAAAGCGTTATAGTCGTCGCGAACCTGAAGAGCGCTGTTTTGTGCGGCATCGAAAGTCAGGGTATGATACTCGCCGGCGATTGCGCAGAGGACGATGTTAAAGTCGTTTTTGTCGAAAATATGCCGGAAGGAACGAAAATCAGGTAGTTTTTTAAGTAATAAGTAATAAGTAATAAGTAATAAGTAATAGTTAACAGACAAATATATGGAAATGGGACGCACACTCAATTTTTAAAATATGGGTGTGCGTTTTTAAGAGAGGAGATACCATGTACAATATTTTTGATTCGCATGCGCATTATGACGATAAAAAGTTTGACACTGACCGCAGAGAAGTGATTGCGGCATTGACTGCCGCGGGTGTTTGCGGTGTTATCAACTGCGGTACTGACATTGAAAGCAGTCGAAATTCGCTTTCTCTCGCTGAGGAATACTCTTTCTTTTATTTCGCCTGCGGAATTCACCCTCATGATGCCGCGCATGCGTCTGAGGACTTCAATGATAGTCTGATAAGTCTATCACGGCATAAAAAATGTGTTGCGATAGGTGAAATCGGTCTGGATTACCACTATGATTTTTCCCCGCGGGAAGTACAATTGTCAGTTTTTGAGCGTCAACTGAAGATTGCTTTGGAGCTTGATATGCCTGTTGTTGTTCACAGCAGGGAAGCGAGCGAGGACACCTTGACGCTGCTCACGAAATATAAACCGCGTGGGGTTCTGCACTGCTTTACGGGCAGCGTGGAGACGGCGAAGCAGGTTATAGACCTCGGAATGCATATCGGGCTCGGAGGCGCGGTAACCTTCAAAAACGCCCGGAAGCCCTGCGAGGTAGCCGCTGAAATTCCACTTGAACGCCTGCTGCTCGAGACCGACGCGCCGTATATGACCCCCGAACCATTCAGGGGCAAGCGCTGCGACTCCTCGCATATCGTCTATACCGCCGAAAAAATCGCAGAGCTTCGCGATATGGACACACAGGACTTAATAAACCGTGCGACACAAAATACTAAAAGATTGTTTGATATTTAAAAATCGAATATAATACAAAAAAATCCGCAGCCAAGATTGTTTTCGACTGCGGATTTTTATTTAAATGACGATTAGTACATTAGTGGGCTGAAAGCGCAATAAAAAACAAGACTTGGGCTGTGGGCTTGGCAAGCCAAGCCCACGTTAGAATAAATACATTAAATCGAGCGTATTATTTCCGCCAGAGCGGAGAAAATTTTGCCGATAATCGTTAGAAGTTTAATAAGCTGTGAGAAAATGCCGTCTGTTGGTTCCGGCTCTGGCTCGGGTTCAAGCTCCGGATTCACACTGTCATTAAAGGCATCTACTGCTTTTTCAAGGTCACCGATTTCTGTTGTTACCATAAATGCGGTTGTGCCGGGATTGTCAAGCACCGTATGCGCCGCGTCGATTGCCTGCTGCAGCGCGTCCGCCGCGTCCTGCGGATATTGCCCCGGCTCTGTGCCTATATCGGCTTCATCAAGCACCTTCTGAGCGTCTGCAATAGCCTGTTCCAGCGCGTCAAAGTCCGGAATTGCTTCCAGCGCGCCGTAGGTGACCGCCGCGCTGTCTCTCAGCGTGCCGAAGCGGTCGGCGGCGAGAAGGGTAATTAAGTCAGCCTTTTCGGTGTCTGTGAGACCGCTGCCGCTTTCAAAGGCAGCGGTTATCGGTGCGGCAGTGAAAAATTTCTTAGGATAAATCACGCCGTTTGCGTCAACTGTATTTGTACCGAGGATATCATCTGTTGTCAAGCCGTCCCTGCCTTCAATCAGATTGTTTCCAAGGATATTTCCGCTATTGGTTATATCAGAAAAAACATTTAAATTAACAGTGCAAAGAGAAGCTCCGCTGTTTCCGGCTACAACCGAATTTAATATATATAAATTATCAAGTATTGTATTTGCATTATAATAATACACGCCGTTTCCGATATTGTTGACAACTGTGCAGTGAATTATATCAGAGGCGTCTCTTATAAAAAGCGCTCCTGATTTTGTATTAGTTGTTTTATTGAGCGAAAATACACTATTAGCAAGAACAACATATAACGATTTTAATGCGCTTCCATCTACAGCTTTATTACCTGTAAAGGTGCAGTTAGACACTGTAGCAGATTGGGAAATGAAACCGCCACCACTACCAGAAGATGATATATTACTCGTAAAAGTGCAGTCTGTCAAGGTAGATGTTTTTGCCCAAAAACCGCCGCCGTCAATTTTAGCTGTATTGTTAGTAAAAGTACAATTTGTTGCGGAAACTATTTTTGAATTAACAGCTCCGCCGTGTTCATCTGATTTATTTCCGGTAAATATACAATCGTTTGTGATTACTTCTACTTCAGCGCAAAGTGCACCGCCGCCTCTGTATGCAAAGTTATTTATAAAATTACAGTTAAATGCTGAGATTGTGCCCATTGAATATACAGAGCCACCCCAAATAATTGAGCTTTTACCACTGTTTTGAATTGTCAGATTTTTTAGTGTGATAAGACCGTCTGTAACGGTGTGATTTATGGTTCTGCAAACTCCGCCGCCGTCAAGGGTGATAAAGCCCTTTCCATCAATGGTTATGTTTTTGTCAACAAGCAATTCTTCTGTCAGGCCAATGGTTGTGGCTTCGACAGCGGCGGACTCTACTGTGTCGCCGTCAGCCGCTGCCGCGATAGCAGCGCGCAGGGAAGCTTCATCTGTGAAGGTGAGTGTTGCCGCGAAGGCACTTTGCGAAAACGCGGGGAGCAGTGCGAAAACCAGTGCGAGACTGAGAAGCGCTGCGAGTAATTTTCTTGATTTCGTTTTTGTCATGATAAAAAACCCCTTTTCTTTAATAATGATAAATGACTTAATTTTTAAAGCAAGAATTGTTGCTTTGAAAATAAATATAATTCTGTGATTACATTTAAAAAAATTCGCAGCCTCTACCATACTATATTTTATAGCAGAGGCTGCGAATATTATAGATGAGTGTGGACTTATCGATCAAAATGAACGGAAAAGCTCTGCTATACTTGAGAAAATTAATCCTATTATTTTTAGAATCTTAATAATTTGTGAAAAACAGTTGCCATCAGGTTCCGGTTCCGTGGTCGGCTCAGCAGTTGGCTCCGTAGTTGGTTCAGTAGTTGGTTCAGTAGTCGCTTCAATGTTAATGCTGTTATTAAAATCACTGACCGCCAATGCAAGGGTGTTTATTGTGGGTGCTATTAGGGGAATGGTAGTATTCTGGTCGTCAAGTACATCTTGCGCTACAGCGATTGCTGCAAGTAATACAACTGCGGCTTCCGATGGATACTGTCCCGGCGCTGTTCCGATTTCTGCGTCGTCAAAAACTTTCTGCGCATCCGCTATTGCTTGTTCGAGCGCAGACAAGTCCGGTACCACTTCGAGTGCGCCAAAGGTAACTGCTGCGCTGTTTCTTGGTGTGCCGAAGCGGTCACTCTGGAGGTTTAAGAGAATGTCTGCTTTTTCTTCTGCGGTGAGATTCAAACCGTTTGCAATCTCGCTTAAAGGCATGGCGGTTTGCAAAGCACCCGGCAAAATCAAACCTCTATTGTCAACGGTGTTTGTGCCAAAAATATTCTCTGAACTCAATGAGTCTCTGCCTTCAATCAGGTTCTCACCAAGAACATTTCCGCTAACGGTTATATCTGTAAAAAATTCTTCATGGTCTCCAAAGCTCAGCGAAGCACCGCTGTTTCCGGCTACTACAGAGTTGAATAAGTATAGGCTTTCAGGCTGCTCATCTTCATAATAATACACTCCATTACCTGTGTTGTCGGCAATTGTGGAGTGTATTATGCCAGCATTTCTGGTCGCGTCGATAACTCCGGAATATTCGTTACTTGTATTGTTGTGGGTAAAAATGCTGTTATTAATTATATTTTTGAGACTGCCGACACCGTAAAAACTTATTGCGCTACCATTTACCGCGCTGTTGCCTGTGAAGGTGCAGTTCGACATAATGAGATCTGATACATTGACACCGCCGCCGTACAAATCGGAAGTATTCCGTGAAAAAATGCAGTTTGACACTATAATTGAGTTACCACTAATTCCTCCACCTGAATTAACAGTTGAATTACCAATAAAGGTGCACTTCGTCACAATACTTAATTCTGAGGCAATACCGGCGCCAAATTTTGCGTTATTCTCAGAAAAAGTACAGTTCGTCACTATAGCTGAACGTGAATTAATACCGCCGCCGTTATAACCTGCATTATTCTCAGTAAAAATGCAATTATCAGCTATCACTGTGCCAGTTGAACTAATACCACCGCCGTTATTAAAACCATTTATAGTGGTTGCTTCTCCGTTTGTTATTGTCAGTCCCTTGAGGGTTATTGTTCCATTAAAAAGAGTATGATTGATAAGTCTGGTAACTTCACCGCCGTCAAGGGTGATAAGTCCCTTGCCGTCGAGGGTGATGTTTTTGTTAACAATCAATTCGCTTGTTATAGAGATGTTTGTGGCTTCGACAGCGGCAGCCTCGACTGTGTCGCCGTTAGCCGCTGCCGCAATAGCAGCGCGTAGGGAAGCTTCATCTGTGAAATAGAGAGTCGCCGCGAAGGCATTTGACGAATTCGCGGGGAGCAGCGCGAAAACCAGTGCGAGACTGAGAAGCGCTGCAAACAATTTTCTAGATATCATTTTTGACATGAAAAAAACCCCTTTACTTTTATAAATAATTCGATTCAGGAAACGCCATACCTTTTTTGGTTAAGTTTATTATAAATTTTAAAAAATCACTTGCCTTTCTGTATAAATTTTGTTATACTTAATTTAAGCTTATAATATTTTCCTTTTTATGTCAATAAAAAACCATTGTATGTCCTGTTCCGGACAAATAATGGTTTTTTTTCTCGAAAAATGCTTTACAAAACAAAAAGTATAGTGTATTATAAAGCCATGAATAATAATGAAACGAATTTACAAAAAGTACGCATTTCTTATGCGATGGAGGCGCTGTCGCTGAGCGCCGCTGAGCTTTCGCGTTGCTGTTATGTTGACGCTTCGCTTATAAATAAATGGCGCAAGGGCAGCCGAAAAATCACTGAGCGCAGCAAGGTGCTGCAGGATGTAGCTTCGGCAATGCTGCGTCTTGACAGCGAGGGCAAGCTTAAGGATTGCTACGCACCTTATATGCAGAATAACGAGAGCGCGGCAGATGCTATGTCCTCATGGCTGTGCGGCAAGGAGATTCCCGCTATGCCCGGGCGGATAGCTCCCGTTATGACGCCGACAAGCGGGGAGTACACTGTACAGTACGCGGTATATCTCGGAAAAAAAGGCTTCCGAAAAGCCACATTATCAATGCTTGACTATCTTTTGCTGCTGCCGCCGGGGCAGACGGTAACTGTGCTTTGCCAGGGGCAGTGGGAGCTTTTTATACGCAATATCCCATTTGTGCTCCAGTTCATCTCAAAGCTGAAAAAAGCCTCTGAAAGAGGCACCCGACTGCGCATGATTAACCGCAAGGGTTATTCTCTGAGCGACAGCTCAAAATTCGCAGGGTACTGGATGACCGCGCATTTAAGGGGCTATATACGCAGCCTGTATTATGAGGGCGAGATGCCGCCGGACCTGCGTTTTGTCGGCAGTATCCCCGGCTACTGGAGCGGGAGAGCGGAGGAGGACGGGAGCGTTGAGGACGCACTGTATATCGGAGTGTATACCGACCCGCGGGAGACGCGGAAGGACGAGGCTATTTGCGAGAAATACGCCGCTATGAGCGCGCCCAGTAGTCAGTATTCTTTTTTTGAAAGTCCGCTTGGAAACGCCGAAAATTCACGGCTCTGGCAGGAGGGTTCGCTGCCGCTCTGGGACAATGAAAATGCCGCCCTGCCTGACGGAAGCTTTAACGCAATCTGCCGTGTTCCGGGATTTGGTATCGCGACACCGCAGGAGTTTTCAGCCGGTGCGGAGGATGTTGTTTTACCGGTTCCGCGGTATCTGTTTAACAAGAGCAATTTATTCTTAGAGGGAGAATACTATATAATCCTTTGCCGTGAGGATGTCAGGGACGGTTTATTGCTTGAACGGCGCAGGCATGAGGTGTTCAGCGACGTGCTTTATGATGAGATTTTCGTCCCGAGCGGTATTCTTTCAGGACAGCTAAGACGGCTTCTCAAAGCTATGGACTCAAATGAAAATTTTAATGTGGCTCTTATGCCCCGCTCGGCATTTAAAAAACTTAATATTGAGCTTATTTGCTATAAAAACAGTGTGAGTGTCTGCTGGCTGCAGGATATGAGCGAAAGTGTTTTTTGCGGCAGCGAGGGTGTTTCGGGCAGTTTGCACAACTATGTTGAGGTGGTTTGGGACAACCTGCACAAGGGTTGGATGCGTAAAGCAGCGGTCAGGAGAACCCTGCGCAAATGGCTCGCCGGTAAAGAGCTCGATGTGCTTGACAAAGACAGCGCAACTGTGTTGAACTGGGAAATTAGATTTTAGATTTTAGTACCTTAGTGGGCTGAAAGCGCAATAAAAAACAAGACTTGGGCTGTGGGCTTGGCAAGCCAAGCCCACGTTAGATATTAGACATTGGACATGGTTGCAATAAGCTTTTTGCATGATTTGATTTGTGCAGAGAGCTTTTTTGATTGTTTATTTTAAAACAGTATAATTTTTACTTTTCGAAAATATATATCTTAACCGGAACACCGAGCTCCCTGCATTTATCGATAACAAATTTCGTGCCTCTGCTTTTTCCGTCCCAGAAGCTCAAAACAAGGTCGCTGTATTCGATGATAGTAATATTTCGCTTAAGCGGCGCGGCACGCCCGTATATGTCATACTGCGGCAAAAATTCCTTTAGCTTTATGCCATTTGCCAGCGCGTATTCTCTCGCGCAGGTGTCGATACCAACCGCGCCGCCGGATACTATTTCCGTCACTTCAGAAGGCAGATATTTTTCTAAATCGCTTACTTTTAATCCTCTTGAGCCAATTATCGCAACTTTCATTATAACAATCACCATTATTACCTTTACAAATATTAGAGAGTTGAAATAACTCCATAACAACTCCATATTTGTATTGTAACACATTTCAACTCTATAATAAAGTCATATTAGAGTTGAGAGGTGAAAGTTTTGAAAAATGAAAAACATTTCGGCTTACGGGTTGATTCTGGTCTGCTAAAAAAATTTCGTTTCGCATGTGAATATGAAGGACGCTCCGCTAATGCACAGATACTTGTTTTAATGCGGAAATTTGTTGAAGAGTATGAAAAAGAGAATGGCATTATAGAGATTCCGGAGGATTAATGATTTACATATTTGAAGTCAGAGCATAGCTCAATAGAAATACCCAGGGATTCTAAATAAAAAATACTCAAAAAAACACCGCCTGAAATAAATCAAGCGGTGTTTTAATGTATGCGGTGTTTTAATTTTACAATATCCAGCATCCAGAATCCAAGTGAACGGTAATTAATCATCGTTCACAGTTAAGGTTCAGGAACCAGGAGGGAGAGCTGTAGGATAAGGCTTCGCTTCAAAATTTACTTTATACGCTTGTTTCGTAATAAGTGATATTGATTATGTCTGACGCGGGAAGCATGGTGGTGTCAACTGTCAAAGTTTGAGCAATGCTGTCATAACTTATATAAGCTGGTAAGGCTGCAACGCTTGTATAAGTGGTTACAATACCGTTGATTGATACGCTTAACGGTGCTGCGGCATTGAGGACAAAACCTCTCGAGATATCGATTACCGCGATACCTGTTTGAGCAAGCACTGTTGAAGACGTTGTGGCTTCCCAAGTCTGAACCTTTGTTGCGATAGTTGCCATTGCTGCTTGCAATTGGCCGCCTGTGTTTGTGTTGTAATAATATGTCTTATCTGTTACTGTATTACTTGACATTGCCGTGAGAATATTCATACCTTTTTGTTGAAGCTGTCTCTTTTCACCTGCAGGTACATCAGAAAGCTTGGGTCCGTAATAAATAGAAAATAACTTATAGCCTTCTGCTTTGACAGCATCAGTGATGGCATATATGCCGGAAGGGTCGTCAGTGCTGTTTCTGGGATCTGCATACTCTGACGGTTTCTTTCCAAATTCATCTAAAGGTGTAACCTGGTTGCTGTTATGTGCCTGCCCGTCTCCGACAAATATGATAAAGCTCTGGCTGTCAGGTCTTGCCGCTTGTAATGTTTCTAGATTTGCTTTAGCTATATCAAGAGCGTTAGCCATATTTGTTCCGTTGGTCGCCATGGATGTATTTAGTGAATCGATAACTGAAATCATCTCTGTTCTATGTTCGTAATCAGCCGTTTTCAAGTCATATGCTCTGTAGTTAAAGGTAACAAGATTTATGATTGCAGAGCTGTTCGCGTCATAAATAGAGTTTACAAGAGCTTTTACACCATTTATTGCGGGAGTAAGGCTTGCGGATGTTTTCATTGTGTTTGACATGTCAAGAACAACTACAACATTTTCAGGAATGAGTCCCTTTGAAAGTGCTGATACGCCGACTGATTTATCAATCGTTTCAACAGTTACAATATTTGTATCCTCGCCGTTAACCTTACCGACATTTGGTATAGTTTTATTATATGCATCTGAGTCAATTTGAACTTTGAATTCAACAGTGAAAGTGTCCGGCAGCTCCGGAGTACCTTTTCCCTGTGCTGCCAGTGAGAAGGTCGGCCATGTGACAGTTTCGCCAATTAAAGTTCCGCCCTCACCCTCGACATAGGATGTGAAATCCGGAACAACATCCGTAATAGAAATATCACCGGTTGGTACTAGACCTGTTGATGTGACTGTGATTTTATAAGTAATGATAGTGCCCGGCTCGAGTTTTTCTGTCACGGGAGTAATGCCGTCATTATGAAAAACTTCCTTAATCGTTGAGATTGAAGGTTGTGATGTCACGAATAAATCAAGCTTATTCATTCCGCCGCCTTCCCAATAATCATCTGCAAAAACATCGATTCTGTTCTCGCCCGCCTGAAGAAGGTCCTTAATGTTTATTGCTTGAGCATTCTGTTCAAGGTCAATACACCAACCATCAGTGTGGGGATATGTATCTTTAAGAACAGCATTAACTCCGTTTCTGACCTTAAGACCGTTCATACCCATGAATTCCTGACGGGTTAATGCGCCCCATACATTGTTTCCTTCAATAATGTCAGTGCCGCCCCAGAAGGCAAGTACACCGTTAACGAACACAAAAACAGTATCATTTATCGGGAAAAGATAATTCATGTTTCCAAGCTCGTCTTGAGGTGCAAGAATAGCTTGTTCCAGATTCGCATAATTGGAAGCAGTAAGGTCAAAGTATGATGTAAATCTTCTCACACTGTATTCCCCTGCGGAACTCAATGAGTGGTTTTTGCCGAAATGCTTCCAGGATGCCCAATCGTATGAAACCTGACCGTTCACTTCTTTATACTTAGAGAAAAAAGTACCATTATCCCAGATCAGGCTTGAATCTACAGATTGTGAGGCTGCAACATATTCGTTGCCGGTGGCTGCTTTAGCGTTTGCCAGTGCTTTTGTTTCATCATTGCTGAAATACTCTAGTTTTGTGGATTCTAAAGCATTTTGGTAAATCCAAGCATCACTAGCACCTGTTATTGGTTTCACAAATGCTTCGGTTTTTGTCTCACTGCTTCTCATCCAGTCGAGAGAAACCTTGTCAGAAACCGGAAGATCGACAGCCGACGCTGTAAACAATCCACTAAACGGAATCAATGAGATCATTAGTAAAACCGATAGCAAAAGGGCAGTTGCTTTGCATGCTTTTTTTTGTTTTGTCATGTTTAGTGCCTACCTTTTTTTATGATACCTAATTTTTTCATTTAGATTTTTTTTAGGTTCATTAAAATAATATTTATTTCCAGTCACAGTTTTATCACATAAGTTATGGAGACGAAAAAACGCATAAAAAAACCGCCCAGCACACAAGCTGAGCGGTAGTGATTAGGTGAACGATGATTTAATCATCGTTCACAGACAGAGCCAAAAATTTTCGTTTACAAAGCTTGATATATCAAGCTTTGTAAAATCAATGAATATACAAAAGTGAGTAAATTTCAATTAATCAGTGGTTACTTATTATTTAAAAAATAATTGTCTTTCCGGTTTTTGCGGATTCATAAACCGCGTTGACGATTCTGACACTCTTGATGGCCTCGAGCGGCTGAATCTGCGGAGGACGGCCGTCGCGTACGGCGGCGATAACATCCTCAACCATTGACGCGTGACCGAGACAAAGGGAGGGGTCAGAGCTGACAGCCTGCGAATTTCCCGAATATTTTTCGAGCATTTCCGCTTCCTCATTCTCCTCATTGTCCATAAATTTCCATGTCTGCAACTCGTCGCTGTCGGCTTCTATGGTGCCCTCTGAGCCGTAAATGCGTATAGCTGTCGAAACGCCCGCTTTCCATGCGCAGGTGGTGCTGACAAAGGTTGCGACAGCGCCCGACTTGAACTTGATAATCGAAGCGGTGAGGTCCTCGGTCTTTATGTCGTGATTAAAAATTCCAATTGTGGAGGTGACGCTCTCAACGTCGCCCATGAGCCACTGCATAAGGTCAACAGTGTGAACCGCCTGATTCATAAGCGAGCCGCCGCCGTCCATTTCCCATGTTCCTCTCCAGCCGCCGTCATCGTAATACTGCTGGGTGCGGAACCATTTGACTGCGAAATCGCCGAAAATGACCTTGCCGATTCTGCCGCTTCTGATAGCCTCAACGATAGGCGGCATGTTGGAGTTGTTTCTGTTCTGGTGAACAACAGCAGCAATTTTGCCTGTGCGTACGCGCGCCTCCTCGATTCTCATAGCAGCCTCGACAGTGATGTCAATAGGCTTCTCGACAAGCACGTTTTTACCCGCCTCAAGCGCCTTGACGGCGAAATCGGCATGCATCGCGCTGGGAACCGCTATACTGACAATGTCAATGTCGGGATTCTTCAGCATTTCGTCAAAATCAAGGTATGTAAGCACATCAGGGGCGTACTCCTTGACAGCGTCCATCTTCTCCTGAATCAGGTCGCAAACAGCGATAAGGTCAGCGTTCTGGGAGTTAAAAGCGCATTTTGCGTGGTTTCTGCCGACGCCGAGACCGACAACGGCGTATCCGATTTTTTTACTCATTTTCTGCCTCCATAAAAATATTTTCTCTTTAATTCATTAATTTGTGTTAAAGAATAACAGCAAAAAGTATTATATCACATTCGATACCTTAAAGTCAAAGCTAAATTTAACATTTTTTGTTTTCCTGCCTTTTTCAAATTGCTTTTTGCAGTTTATTGTTGACAAAATAAAATATTATGATATAATGGAAAAATCATTGCTGATTTGTTAGTACCTTTGTGGGCTGAAAGCGCAATAAAAAACAATACTTGGCTTGTGGGCTTGGCAAGCCAAGCCCACGTTAGGAAAATTTTTGTTCAATGAAAGGAATGGAAATGAATATTGTGAAACGATTTCTAACCATTATATTTACCCTGGTTATTGCCTGTACGGCAGTAACAGCAGTCTTTGCGCAGGCGGAAACAAAGTCAGGGGACATAATTATTTTGGGAGATGTGAATAATGATGGCATACTCTCAGCAGTTGACGCTCGAATAGTTCTGCAGTTTTCCGCCGATATTATTTTGCTTGGCGAAACAGAAACAAAATCCGCCGATTATGACGGGAGCGGGACAGTGACGGCTGTTGACGCGCGGATAATTTTAAGAGTTTCCGCGGGGCTTCCCGCCGCCAGTACTGCGAATCCCGGAAATAATGCTGTTTCGCAATATAAAAGCGGAGTTCAGAGTTTTTCAACAAATATAACCGACCCTGGAGTTTTTTATCTTTTGAACGATTTATCGGCAATGCTGAAGCAATACAATAACCTCAGCCTTTATTACATAAACGCCGAAAGCGGTAAGTATATCGCCTATCGTGAAAACGTTAGCTACCGCTCTCAATGCACAATAAAAGCACCTTTCGCGAGGTATGCCTTATCGGTCATGAATAATTACGGCTTGACCCTTGACTCGGCGATTAGCTTGAAAAGCTCACAGAAATATTCATTCGGTACGCTGAAGGATTACCCGGCAGGTTCACAGTTTACTCTTAGACAGGTTTTTGAGCATGCGTTGCTTTATTCCGATAATTCTGCTTATAAAATGCTCTTTGAGAAATTTGGCAATTCGGGCTTCAATGCCTATTCAGGCTCTTTGGGTGTGCCTCTGAGGCTTGGCAGCTATATGTTCGGCAGTGTTTCGGCAAAGGATATGGCAAAGTATTTTGTTGATATATATCACTACAAAGGGGCGTATTCGGATTTTCTTATGGATTGCCTGAAAGAGTCGAGCTATAGGTCACTGATACCGTATTCAATTCCAAAATATGAGGTTGCGCACAAATACGGCTACGGCGGCGGCGCGTCAAGCGGAATGCATGACGCCGCAATAGTCTTTGCCGAAAGTCCGTTTATTCTGTCGATATTTTCGACAATAGAATATTCAAGTTCCCATAATTACGGTTATCCCTTCCATGAAGCATCAAAATTAATTACACAAATCAATGATATGTTAGTTTAAACAGTCTTTTCCGAATATTGACAAATTAATACGGAATTATCCTGCCGTTTTAAGGCAATAATTATCTTTGAGAGCAGCAGTTTCATTTTTATGAAAAACATGATAAGACGTTTTCCTTAGTACCTTAGTGGGCTGAAAGCTCAATAAAAAACAGGACTTAGGTTGTAGGCTTGCAAGCCAAGCCCACGTTAGCTTATCATCTGCGTGCTATAAAAAGGAGATAATTATGCAGTATAACAAGGTTGAGATATGCGGTGTCAACACCTCCAAACTGAAGGTGCTGCCGGAAAAGGAGAAGGTAGAGCTATTAAAAAGGGTAAAAAAAGGAGATAAGGCGGCGCGTGACGAGCTTATCAGCGGTAATCTGCGCCTTGTTTTGAGTGTTATACAGAAGTTTACAAACCGCGGCGAAAACCTCGATGACCTCTTTCAAGTCGGCTGTATCGGACTGATAAAATCTATTGATAACTTTGATATAACCCAGCCTGTAAGGTTTTCGACTTACGCCGTTCCGATGATTATCGGCGAAATCCGCCGTTATCTCAGAGACAATAACACCCTGCGCGTGAGCCGCTCCATGAGAGATATAGCATATAAGGCTATGCAGGTTCGCGAGCAGCTTCAGAATGAGTACCAAAGGGAACCGACAATAGAGGAGATAGCGAAGGCGCTTGAGATGCCGAAGGACAAGGTGGTTGTTGCCATAGAGGCTATTGCCGAGCCGGTCTCGCTTTATGAGCCGGTTTATTCGGACGGCGCGGACACCATCTATGTCATGGATCAGGTCGGCGACCATAACAGCGATATGGATTGGCTCGACGAAATTGTGCTTAAAGAGACTATTGTGAATCTTAATGACAGGGAAAAGAGCATACTCAGCATGCGTTTCATGCGGGGTATGACTCAGATGGAGGTTGCTCAGGAGATTGGAATTTCACAGGCTCAGGTCTCACGACTTGAAAAAAGCGCCCTCGCCGGAATCAGGAAAAAAAGCTGAAAGAGCTGACAGTTTATATAAATTATATAAATTCAAAATTATACTTTACAAAACAGGAATAATATGCTATAATCACTAGGTCTAAGCGCTCGGATTACGGATTAATCCATAATGCGGCTTGCCGCGCGGTGTTCACCTGCCGTATTCTGGGGCTTTTGATAATATAAAAAGGTGAATAGTCGGGAGTGTTTAATAACCCCCCTTGACTGTTCATACCTAAAGAAAGGTATGAAAAAAATGACAGCTGAAGAAAAAACCGCCGTAATGCAGGAATATGCTTTACATGAGGGCGACACAGGTTCCCCTGAGGTGCAGATTGCTGTTCTCACTAAGAGAATCAATGATTTAACCGAGCATCTCAAAGCCCACAAAAAAGACTTCCATTCAAGAAGGGGACTTCTTAAAATGGTCGGTCACAGGCGTAACCTTCTTGCATATTTGCAAAAAGTTGATGTTGAGCGTTACCGTTCAATAATCGCAAGACTTGGTATACGTAAATAATTGTCTGCTTTCGGCGGTTGATTGTCTGACAGTCAACCGCCGCATATTCAGTTATCAGTATTCAGTATTCAGGTAACAGGATACAGTTTTTCAGAAACCATTGGAGCAGTGAGCAAACCTTTAGCAGTGAATAGAGGGCATAATATACTAGTACCTTAGTGGGCTGAAAGCGCAATAAAAAACAAGACTTGGGTTGTGGGCTTGGCAAGCCAAGCCCACGTTAGGTAAATGCTGATTATATCAAAGATAGGGTGTAAAATTAAAATGGTTTTTACTAATCCTCAATTAAAATAGTTGTAACTTGTCACAACTTATTCCGAATGCCCTTTTACATTCGGAGTTGCTCCAGTTACGTCTTTTTAATTGGGATCAGTATTATTAAGCGAAGCCTTATCCGACAGCCCTAACCCCTAACTCCTGTGAAAGATGATATAATCATCTTTCACCTAGGTTGTGCTTTGTATTTATTGCTAAAATCTTGCCTCTTGACTCCTTGGAAATAAATAAAATTGAGGTAATGTAATGTTTGAAGAATTCAGAAAATTCGAAACCACCCTTGCCGGGCGTCCTTTCACGGTTGAAACCGGAATGATGGCTCAGCTCGCCGGCGGCGCATGTCTTGTGCGCTACGGCGAAACAGAAGTGCTTTGCACCGTGACTATGTCGGACAAGCCCCGCGACGGCGTTGACTTTTTCCCTCTTTCAGTTGATTTTGAAGAAAAACTATACTCAGTCGGAAAAATACCCGGATCCTTCCAGAGACGTGAAGGCAGAGCAAGCGAAAAAGCCGTTCTAGCCTCCCGCGTTATCGACCGCCCGATACGTCCCCTTTTCCCAAAGGACATGAGAAATGATGTCTGCGTTGTGGCGACTGTAATGTCGGTTGACCCCGACTGCCTGCCCGAAATCACCGCCATGATAGGCGTTTCAATAGCTATATCCATTTCCGAAATACCTTGGGACGGACCTGTTTCAGGCGTTTCAGTCGGTATGGTTGACGGCAAGGTCGTCATTAACCCGAATTTCGCCGAGCGCGAGCAGTCCCAGATGTCCGTGACCGTTTCCTCCACTGCCGATTTAATAGCAATGGTTGAGGCAGGCGCGAATGAAATTACAAACGAAGCCATGTTTGAAGCTATTATGCAGGCTCACGCCGAAAACCAGAAGATGGTTGCTTTTATTTCAGATATTCAAAAGCAAATAGGCAAGGCTAAGGTGGCTTTTGAGTCAAATGACCCCCCGGAGGATATGTATAACGCGGTCAAGGAGCTGGTCATAGAGGATGTCAGAGCCGCCCTTGACACCGACGATAAACGCATCCGTGACGAAAGGCTGAAGCCTGTTTACGAAAAGGTTCACACCGCTTTTGATGAAGCTTATCCCGAAATGACGGCTAAGCTTGACGACTGCATGTACAAGCTCCAGAAATATGTCGTGCGCCGCTGGCTGCTTGACGACGGCAAACGCGTTGACGGCAGGGGAATAGATGAAATCCGTCCCCTTGACGCCAAGGTTGACCTCCTCAGCCGTGTTCATGGCTCGGGTATGTTCACCCGCGGTCAGACGCAGGTTCTCACTATTACGACTTTAGGCTCAATCCGCGACGCGCAAAACCTTGACGGCATTGACGAAGAAGAATCCAAGAGATATATGCACCACTATAATTTCCCCTCGTATTCCGTCGGTGAAGCGAGACCCTCAAGAGGTCCCGGCAGACGCGAAATCGGTCACGGTGCTCTCGCTGAGCGCTCACTGCTGCCGGTTATCCCTTCAATCGAGGAATTCCCCTATTCCATCAGGCTTGTTTCAGAGGTTCTCTCCTCGAACGGCTCGACCTCTCAGGGCTCTGTATGCGGCTCAACGCTGTCATTGATGGCTGCCGGTGTTCCGATTAAGGCGCCAGTCGCCGGTATTTCCTGCGGACTTATCACCGAGGGCGACCGCTTCATGACCATGGTTGACATTCAGGGGCTTGAGGATTTCTTCGGCGATATGGACTTCAAGGTTGCCGGAACCCACAAGGGCATCACCTCCATTCAGATGGACACCAAGGTTCACGGTCTGACCCCCGAAATCGTCAAGGAAGCCCTCGAAAAGACTTATAAGGCAAGGCTTTATATTCTTGATGAGATTATGCTCCCCTGCATCAGCGAGCCGCGCAAGGAGCTTTCCAAATATGCTCCCAAGATGCTTACAACGAAAATTGACCCCGAGAAAATCGGCGATGTTATTGGCAAGCAGGGCAAGGTTATCCAGAAAATCTGCGCTGAGTGCGGCTGTAAAATCGATGTTGAGGAAGACGGAAGCATCTTTGTTTCCTCCACAGACCTTGAAGGCGCTCAGAGAGCTCTCAATATGATTGAAACAATCGCGAAAGACCCGGAAATCGGCGCTATTTATAAGGGTGTCGTAACCCGCCTCATGTCCTTCGGCGCCTTTGTTGAAATCGCTCCGGGCAAGGAGGGAATGGTTCACGTGAGCCACCTCGACGTGAAGCGCACCGAAAAGGTTGAGGACGCTGTCAGCGTCGGCGACGAGGTTATTGTTAAGGTTCTCGAGATTGATGAGCAGGGCAGAATCAACCTCTCAAGGCGCGAAGCCCTCATTGAGGTAGAGGGGCTTGTGCCAGAAAACACCCTCGCTCCGGCGGCTCCCCGCAAGCCCAGCGGTTTCGGCGGCGGACACGGCGGCCCGAGGCGTGACGGCAACAGGGGTAATAATAACAGGAGATAGGTGTTAGGGCATAGGAGATAGGGCTGTCGGATAAGGCTTCGCCTTATAATCTATTCTATTTTGCATCCTATTTTTGATTTAATCAGTGTTTACTTTAAAGAAGCTGCCTGAAGCATAATGTTTCGGACAGCTTTTAAATTTATTTTTATATAATAACAAATTTAATTATCCACACCGTAACATACCAGTTATTGCTGTAACAGGTAGACGCTATTTTAAATCGGATAAGTATAATAATGCCTATTTTATAGTCATATTTACGGATATTTTGCCTTTTTCAGCCCAGACTATGGTTGTTTTTTACTTGACAATTATATAAAAACAGAGTAATATATTTATTTAAATTAACTTTTTTATGATTATTTAACTAGGAGTGAGTTTTTATGTCATTAACAACAAATAAGTCCGTTTTAGAATGGATTGACGCTCAGGTAAAACTGGTTAAGCCGGACAAAATTGTCTGGATTGACGGTAGCGTCTCACAGCTTGACGACCTGCGCGCACAATCCTGTGCCAGCGGCGAAATACTGAAGCTCAATGAGGAGCTGCTACCCGGCTGCTATATCCACCGCACCGCCGAGAATGATGTTGCACGTGTTGAGCACAGAACCTTTATCTGCACAAAAACTGCAGAGGAAGCGGGTCCCACAAATAACTGGATGGATCCTGCCGATTGCCGCAAAATGCTTTATGAAATCGCCGCCGGCTCCTATGCAGGCAGGACGATGTATGTTATCCCTTATTCCATGGGCCCTGTAGGTTCACCGCTTTCAAAAATCGGTGTGGAGCTGACTGACTCAATCTATGTCGTGCTGAACATGGCTATTATGACGCGTATTGGTCAGGCTGTTTTTAACGCCCTGGGCGACAGTAACGACTGGGTTCGCGGGCTGCACTGCAAATGCAATATCGACGAGGAAAAGAGATATATCTGCCATTTCCCGCAGGATAATGAGATTATCTCTGTCAACTCCGGCTACGGCGGAAATGTTCTGCTCGGGAAAAAATGCTTTGCGCTGCGTATCGCCTCGTATCAGGGCTGGAAGGAGCAGTGGCAGGCTGAGCATATGCTAATTCTGGGGCTCGAAAATCCTCAGGGCGAGGTAAAATATATCTGCGCCGCCTTCCCGTCTGCCTGCGGCAAGACAAATCTCGCCATGCTTATTCCTCCTGAGGGTTATCTTAAAAAGGGCTACAAGGTCTGGTGTGTCGGCGACGACATCGCTTGGATTCGCAAGGGCGCAGACGGCAGGCTCTATGCCATAAATCCCGAAAACGGCTTCTTTGGCGTCGCTCCCGGAACAAATGCGAAATCCAATCCGAACGCCCTCGATTCAACAAAAAAAGGTACAATATTCACAAATGTCGTGCATAATCTCGATAATAACACTGTTTGGTGGGAGGGGCTTGACAAGAATCCGCCCGAGAACGCACTCGACTGGAAGGGTAACGCCTGGAACGGCAAAACCAGCGAGGTCAAGGGCGCTCACCCGAACAGCCGCTTTACCGCTCCGGCAATTAACTGCCCCTGCATAAGCAGTGAATTCGAAAATCCGCAGGGTGTGCCGATTTCAGCCTTCGTTTTCGGTGGCAGACGCGAGAAGCTCGCGCCGCTGGTTTATCAGTCAAAGGACTGGGATAACGGCGTTTTTGTCGGCTCGATTATGGCTTCCGAGACCACAGCGGCGGCGGCAGGCGCGGTAGGCGTTGTCAGACGCGACCCTATGGCTATGATTCCCTTCTGCGGCTATAATATGGCTGAGTACTGGCAGCACTGGATTGACATCGGCAAGACACTCGATAAGGATAAGGCTCCCAAAATCTTCAATGTCAATTGGTTCAGAAAAGACGACGAGGGCAACTTCCTCTGGCCGGGTTACGGCGACAATATGCGCGTTCTTGATTGGATTATCGAGCGCTGCGAGGATAAGGTCGGCGCAAGAGAAACAGCTATCGGCTATGTACCCTTTGCCGAGGATATCAATATCGAAGGGCTTGAGGGTGAGGTAACCCTTGATACACTTAAGTCGATTCTTGAGGTAGACTCCGCGCTTTGGAAAACCGAGTGCGAGGGTATCGAGGAATTCTACGCAAAATTCGGCGGCAAGCTCCCCGCAACACTCAAGGAGCAGCTTGACAGCCTTAAAAGCTCATTGAAATAATAAAATAAAAATTGAAACGGGCAACATCAGGTACTTTAAAATCATGATGTTGTCCGTTATTTTTTATGCTCTGAATAATTATTCTTGACAGAATAATTATTTGTGGTATAATGTTTCTTGGGTGATCAGTTTGAAGAATTTTGTTAATCGTGAGAAAGAGCTTGCGGCATTGAATGAGCAATATTTAATGGCACAAGCGTCTTTTGTGGTGATTTACGGGCGGCGGAGAATAGGCAAAACCACGCTGATAAAAGAATTTATCAAGGACAAGCGCGCTTTTTATTTTTTGGCAAGCGAAGAAAACGAGACACTATCCTTGAAAAGCTTTGCAACTGCGCTTTCCGATTATACGGCGCAGGAATATCTGAAAAATGCCGCCTTTAATAACTGGAAAGACCTGTTCGAAATATTTATAAACTTCAAGCAAAGTGAAAAAAAACTGATTATTATAGATGAGCTGCCTTATATGGTTGCTGCTAATCCGGCGTTTCCTTCTATACTTCAATGGCTTTGGGATTCTTGGTTTATACATGAAAATATAATGCTGATTCTGTGCGGCTCACTGATAAATATGATGGAAAAGCATACGCTGAACTATAACAGTCCCTTGTACGGCCGCCGTACAGGGCAAATAAAGCTGAAGCAGATTGATTTTGCTAATTATAATAAATTTTATGATAATTTGTCTTACCGTGATTTGGTTGAGCATTATGCTGTGACCGGCGGTGTTCCTAAATATATCGAGCTTTTCGACGGAAAAAAAGATTTGTTCAGCGAAATTCAAAGCTTGATTCTCTCACCCTCGAGCCTTCTTTTTGAAGAGCCGGAATTTTTACTGCGCCGTGAGGTTGAAGAAATCGGCAGCTATTTTTCAATAATAAAAAGTATCGCATCGGGAAACAGAAAACCGGGAAAAATAAGCGCCGACATCGGCATAAAACAAACCAGTCTTCCAAAATATTTAAAAACCTTGATAGATTTGGATATTATCGAACGCGAAGTGCCTGTCACTGAAAATAATCCCGAAAAAAGTAAAATGAGCCTTTATCAGATAAAGGATAATTTCCTGCGTTTCTGGTTTCGCTTTGTTTATCCTGAGCGCGGTCGTCTTGAGCTTGGTCAGTCGGATTATGTTCTTCAAAAAATAAAAGCCGGTTTTATTGACAGCCATACGGCTTATATCTATGAAAATGTATGCCGAAGCGAGCTTTGGCAGCTTTCACAAAAGGGCGAGCATTCATTTAACAAGCTCGGTCGCTGGTGGAACAGCAGGGAAGAGATAGACATTGTGGCAATTGACAGTGGGGGGTGTGATATTGTTTTTGCGGAATGTAAATATCGCTCTTTGCCGACAGATGTGGATGTTTTTTATGAGCTTCTTCGAAAGAAAGATCTTGTAATTTGGAATAATGCAACACGCAAAGAAAAATTCGTTTTATTTTCTATAAGTGGTTTTACAAATAGATTGATTGAGCTTGCGTTTGAACGTGACGATTTAATGCTTGTAGGTGAAGAAGGCGAAATGAAAAAAAAGTAACCGCTGATTATGTCAGCGGCTACAATATAACCTTACTCTTACCCGAGAATCTTTTTCAAATCCTCTTCCGGAGTGCTGATAGGGGTCAGGTTGAATTTTTCTATCAGTATATTTAATACGTTTTCAGATAAAAATGCAGGCAAGCTAGGTCCGATTAGGATGTTTTTAATTCCGAGTGACAATAATGTCAGCAGAATGCAGACTGCTTTTTGCTCATACCATGAAAGCACCAGAGTGAGAGGAAGCTCGTTGACTGAGCAGTTGAAGGCTCCCGCGAGGGCGAGGGCGACCTGAACCGCGCCATAAGCGTCATTGCACTGACCCATGTCGAGGATTCGCGGGAAAGGACCGATTGAACCGGCATCAAGGTCATTGATTCTGAATTTTCCGCAGGCGAGTGTCAGTATTATAGTGTCCGCCGGGGTCTGCTTGACAAATTCGGTGTAGTAATTTCTTCCCGGTTTCGCGCCGTCGCAGCCGCCTACAAGGAAGAAGTGCCTGATTGCTCCCGCCTTGACCGCATCGATTATTGCGCCCGCATTCGAGAGAACCGTTTCTCTCCCGAAGCCTGTTGTGACAGCCGTACCGCCGTTGATACCTGTACGCTGTGTGTCCTGAGAATATCCGCCCAGGCTGAGGGACTGCTTGATTATTACTGAAAAATCCTTGTGACCCTTCTCGTCTGTCTCAATGTGCTTAAGCTCCGGGAAGCCGACGACAGATGTGGTATAAACCCTGTCAGCATATGACTGTTTCGGTGCCATAAGACAGTTTGTTGTAAATAATACAGGCGCGGGAATACCGTCAAATTCCTTCTGCTGAGACTGCCATGCCGTCCCGAAATTACCCTTAAGCTGGCTGTGTTTTTTCAGCTCAGGATATGCGTGCGCGGGCAGCATCTCACCATGAGTGTAAATATTGATGCCCATGCCGTCGGTTTGCTCGAGCAGCATTTTAAGGTCATGCAAATCGTGTCCGCTGATAACGATAAAAGGACCTTTTTCAATAAGCAGCGGAACATTTGTCGGAACTGGCGTTCCATAGCTTCCGGTGTTTGCCTCGTCAAGGAGAGCCATACATTTGAGATTGACCTGACCGAATTCCATAATCAAATCAAGCCATTCGCCAGCGTCATGCTCCCTCGCGATTTCAGCTGTGCCGTCAATGAACCAGTTGTCAACCTCATCATTTCTTTTACCGAGCATGCGCGCGTGGTGAGCGTATGCCGCCATGCCGCGAAGTCCGAAAATCAAGGTTGAACGCAGAGAAATCAGGTCTGTCTCCCCGTGGAAAAGTTCATCAGTGTCAAGGGGTAAATTCCCGCCGAGAGCCTCTCGCATTTTGCGAGCCTCCAATGCCTGCTGTGCGATAACCGCAGAATCGAAGTTGACATTTGTGAGAACCGTAAACATTCCGTCGCTGATAGCGTCCACAATTTTTTTAGAGTAATCCTTTTTTTCCTTTGCGGCTGCAGCCAGTCCGATAAGCTCGCAGGTTAAACTGTCCTGCGTATTCGCGGTATCTTCTTTTTTACCGCATACTCCCGCGACAGTACAGCCTGTGCCTTTCGCGGTCTGCTCACATTGAAAACAAAACATTGACATTATAATTCCCTCCAGTAATTTATTTTATTATTTGTCTAAATAATGTTTTTATGCTTGACTTTCTATTACTGATGATACTATAATAGAGCTGAAAAGTATGTTGTATTTGCAACGGAATGGAAAGAAAATGGAAAATTTTTTTAAAATTTTGATGTCAAGCCCGCTTTTTGACGAAATTGGAGAGAATGAACTCAGTTCTTTATTGAATTGTCTGGCGGCAAAAACCGTAAAGTACGAAAAAAATGACATTATTTTGTCCTCACCGGAAAAATTAAGGTCAATCAGATTTGTTCTTACGGGCAGTGTGTATGTAGTTCAGGACGATTTTTGGGGCAATCGCACTATAATCGCATATATTCCTGCGGGCAACACCTTTGCGGAGGCCTTCACTTGCTGTGAAGACGAGTATTTACCGTTAAGCGCGGTTGCGGCTGAGGAATGTGAAATTATGCTCATTGACTATTCTCGTATTATTAAAAATTGCCCGAGCAGCTGCTCTTTTCATAATACTTTGATAAAAAATATGATTAAAATAGTCGCCTCAAAGAACATAATGCTGACAAGGAAAATGGAGCATCTGACGAAACGTACCACAAGGGAAAAAATACTGTCTTTTCTCTCTTTCAGAGCTGCGGAAGCCGAAAACACAAAGTTTTCTATTCCCTTTGACCGTCAGGGCTTGGCGGACTATCTTGCCGTTGACCGAAGCGCTTTATCACGGGAGCTGTCGGCTTTGCAAAACGAGGGAATAATAAAATACAGAAAAAATGCTTTTGAGATAATGAGTTTAAATGATAAAACAATCAGGTAATATTTTTCAATGAAGATTGTAACTATTTTGTTATTTTTTATTTACAAAATAAGGTTGAATATTTGTGCACATATGCTATAATGTCATGTGAAAAAATATATTTACAACGGGAGAATAATTATGAGTGATATAAAACTAGGCGTTCAGCTATATACTCTGCGTGACCATATAAAAACCTATGAGGATACCGACAAGACCTTTGCTTTTGTGAAAAATCTCGGCTGCGACGTTGTGCAGATTTCCGGCATCGGACCGCTGAGTGCAGAGGAAAAAGAGGAGCTTGTTAAAAAATACGCCCTCGATGTGTGCGTTACACATACCGATTTCGGCAGAATGGCGGAGGAAACCGACAAGGTCATTGATGAGCATAAGATGATAAATTGCGACTGCATCGGCATTGGCAGCATGCCCTCATTGTATCGTGAGTCGCTTGAGGATTTGAAAGAATTCCTTGAAATAGCTAATAGAATCAGCAAAAAGATGAAGGAGCGCGGCTGTGTGCTCTCATATCACAATCATGCCTTTGAATACGAAAAAATTGACGGCGACAAGACTATCATGGATATTCTCCTTGAGGAAACCGACCCGAGCTGTTTCTTTTTTACCCCTGACATCGCGTGGATGCATATTGCGGGAAAAGACCCGGCTGCAGAGCTTGCACGCATGAAAAACAGGGTTAAAGTCGTGCATTTCAAGGACTATAAATTTGTCGATGAGGCAAGAGTTTTCACGGAGCTCTCAAACGGCATTATGGATTTAGACAAGGCTTATAAAGCCTGCATGGAGCTTGGGATTCCATATATTGTTTACGAGCAGGACAACGGCTTTGAGGATTCATATGTCTCGACAGAAATCAGTTATAAAAATCTCGTTGCAATCGCTGAAAAAAATGATTGATTATCAGCAAACTAATATCATGAAGGTGTATATTTTTGAAGAAAAACAGCGCTGTAAAAACTAAAAAGGTGAAGAAAAAAAGGTCTAAAACACTTACCGGTTTAATGACAGTAATTCTGACATTTGTGCTCATCGGGATTTTTTCCGTTTCGGGCGTTGCCGGTTATGTGATTTATAATATGTATGAGGATGTTGACGGTATTCTGCTTGTCGATTTGTTCGACTATATCTCGAATCAGGGCAAGACTACCTTCATCTATGGTCCCGAGGACAAAGACGGCAACAAAATTCAGCTTGCGAGCCTGCACGCGGAGCAGAACCGTATCTGGCTAGAGCTTAAAGATATGCCGCAAAATATAATTGACGCCTTTATTGCCCTTGAAGATAAGAGGTTTTATGACCATTCAGGCGTTGACTGGATTAGGACAATGAAGGTCATGTACTATACCGCTTTTCAGCTTAAGGTTCAAGGCGGCTCGACCATTACTCAGCAGCTTATAAAGAACCTGACCGGAGATGACGATGATTCTTTTTACAGAAAATATTCTGAAATTGTCAGGGCGCTGAATGTCGAGAAGCATTTTAACAAGGATACAATTCTCGAGTCATACCTGAATACACTCTATCTTGACCAGAGCTGCTACGGCATCGAAACCGCTTCGCAATATTATTTCGGCAAACAGGCGAAGGATTTGAATATCGCTGAAAGCGCCTGCCTTGCCGCTATAACCAAAGCGCCGCGAACCTATAATCCGATTTTGAATTTTGAGGAAAACCGCTCCAGGCAGCGCCTTTGCCTTGATTATATGTATGAGCAGGGTAAAATCACTGAGCAGGAAATGCAAGAAGCAAAGGATTATGAGCTTGTTTTTGTCGGTGATTCAAGCGTTACGCGAAATATTGAGGGCAAGACCTCAATAAATTACGGCGGCGATGTTCAGAGCTATTATATCGACTATGTCATACAGCAGGTCATTGAGGATCTGATGACTAAGTACGGTTATACAAAGGAGGAGGCAACCCATAAGATTTATTATGGCGGACTTAATATTTACGCCGCGGTTGACATTGAGATTCAAAAGCTTTTGGAAGATATTTATTATAACCGTAAAGGCTTTCCGAGTGAAGCAGACACAAAGAAAAATCCGGCAGCTCAGTCTGCCATGACTATTGTCGATTACAAAGGCAGGCTTGTCGGCATTGTCGGCGGTGCGGGCAAGAAAACCGGACAAAGAACGAAAAATATCGCCGCGAACTTCCCGCGGCAGCCCGGTTCCTCAATCAAGCCCCTGAGCGTTTACGCGCCGGTTATCAATGAAAATCTCGCAAACTGGTCCTCTAAATTCCAGAACTACGGTGTAATGACTATAAACGGCAAATCGTGGCCTCACAATGTCGGAGGCGACGCCGGTTCACCGAACAGCTACCTGACTCTTGCCGGTGCGATACCCAAGTCCTACAACACCGTTCCGGCTCAGATTTTAAAAAACAAGCTCTCACTCGATATTTCATTCAATTATCTTCAAAAGAATTTTCATATCAAAAAGCTGGTTGACGCCGACCTCGATTATTCACCCTTAGCAGTCGGCGGCATGTCCTACGGTACCACAACGCTTGAGATGGCGGCGGCTTACGCGACCTTCGGCAACGGTGGCACCTACTACCGCCCCTACTCCTATTATTATGTTAATGATTACGCCGAAAAAGTATCGGTGCTTGAGCCTGATTATAAAGGCGAGCAGGCTATAGAGCCTGACACCGCAGATATAATGGTAAAGCTGCTCAAGCAGGTTACTGACGCCTCTCTTGTCGGTACCGGGCGCAATTATGTTGTGAAAAATTTCGCAAATAAAATGTATTGTAAAACAGGTACCACCACTGACGATTATGACAGATGGTTTATCGGCGCGACTCCTTATTATGTATGCGCGGTCTGGTACGGCTACGACAAGCCCAAGGAAATCAACTATTCCGGCGGCAATCCCGCGGGTATGCTTTTCCAAAAGGTTATGAATGAAATCCACAGCAATCTTGACAATGATGTCGATTTCGAAAGCCACAGTGATATAGTTTCTGTCAGATATTGCAACGGCTCAGGCTTGAAGGCGAATTCTCAGTGCGGCTCTACCTCTGTCGGCTGGTACAGAAAGTCCTTTATACCTTCCACCTGCACGAACTGCAATCCCTTCGGCGCGGTTGAGGAAACCTCGAACCCCGAGGGCGAAACCGGTGAAACCACAGGCGTTCAGGGCGAGACCGTCGAACCGGCTACAGTTGCGCCAACCGCCCCTCCGGCAACAAAGCCGCCTGAAACTACGACCTCCAATAAGGTTATTATATCTACCGCACCCGGCTTTGAAGGGCGCGACGACGAATAATGTAAATGGGTGTGGTTCACTCAATCACTTCATTGAACAGTAAAGGTTCATACTTCGCTTTACATCTTGTCCCTAAATTTTAACGAAAGCGTGATTCTTTGGTAATTATGGCCGTTGATTACGGCGACGTAAGAACGGGTATTGCACTTTGCGACGCTTTGGAAATACTTGCGAGCCCTGTTTGCGTGATATGTGAATCATCCGCGAAAAAGCTCGCGGCGCAGGTGGCGGCTCTGGCTGGTGAAAAAAAAGCGGAGAAGATTATAGTCGGGCTGCCGAAAAACATGGACGGTTCAATAGGCTTCAAGGCTGAGAGCTGCATTACCTTCGCCGAAAAGCTGAGGAATTACACAAAAATCCCTGTTTTGATGTGGGATGAACGCCTGACGACTGTCGCGGCGAACAAGCTGCTTAATCAAACAACGATAAAAGGTCAAAAACGCCAAAAAATCATCGACGCAGCCGCTGCGGTAATGATTCTGCAAAGTTATATTGATTCCATAAAAAAATAAAAAAAGCTGAAGGTTGTAACAAAACAATCTTCAGCTTTTAAATAATGTTAAATTTAACCCTATCTCCTGATAACTATCTCCTGATAACTGTCTCCTGATAACTGTCTCCTGATAACCGTCTCCTGATAACTGTCTCCTGATAACTGACAACTGTTAAAAGCCCGCCCGGCCGGAATCAGCAATAGTAACCTGCCAACTAAGCAGGTGGGTGCCATCCCTCTTGTTTCTCGCTCCCTTCATCCGGCAACGCTCGAGGCGCTGTCGGGAGGTCTGCAGTCCGCAAGCGGAGAGTAGCTCCTATTATAAACGTGTTGGGGTTTATTAACTGAAATTATCGTACTGGGCAGGACTTGTTCAGGGAATCAGGGAATCAGGTTTACAGGGGATCAGGTTTACAGGGGATCGGTGCTTTATTCTTCATCGGTGAACTCGAACATATCGCTCAGTCTTTCCTCGAAAATCGCTCCGATTTCGTTAAACTCGTCGTCGTCCTCAATTGGTGAGAGGTAGCATTCGCCGTCCTCCTCGGAAACTTTAAGTATAATCAGCTCGCCGTCGTCATCTAATATTTCGTCAGCCTGATCATACATGGGAATCAGAGCTACATATTTCCCTTTATCGTTTTCGATGCGGTCAAGCTCCTCAAAGGCGTGTTCCTTACCGTCCTCATCAATAACGGTGACTATATCGGGATCATAATCTTCTGCCATATATAATTCTCAACTTTCATTACAATAGTGTGTCTTTATCTATATTTTAAACTCTTTTTCATGATAAGTCAATACAAAAAAATTAGAAGATTTATTCGGAAAACTCAGCCGACCAGGTGAAGACAAAGCTTCCGCCCTTTTCCAGCGCGACTATCTGATCCTTTTTAGAAATATCATCTTTCTTTTCATGGGAGTCGTTAACGCCGAACCAGGGCTCAATGCAGACATACGGCGCGCCCGGCTTCGCCCAAAGCCCGAGATACGGGGCTTTTCCGAGATTAAACTTCACCTTGCGGCTGCTGCTTTGGCTGCACAGAGTAATGTAATCTGATTTAATTCCGGAAAGAATGAGCGCGTCCTCGTTAAAAATATCCTCTGTGACGGTGATAGTTTTTGAATCAATTAAGACATTTTTCTTTTCGGTAATTCTTAGAGCATCAACAAGGTCAATTTTTTCGCTGTCGAGAGTCTCATTGAGTTCAAACTCAAGTGTATCACCGATTTCGCAGTTAAAGCCGGGGTGGGCGCCGAGCGAAAAGTACATCACACAGTCATTTTTATTGACTACCGTGTGCTCAACCGTCAGCTTGCTGCCCTCGAGAATATATTTTACAAGTAAGTCGAATTTATACGGAAAAGCTTTCAGTGTCTCTTCGGTTTCGCTCTCGATAAAAGTAATTTCGGCATTCTTTATTTCCTTCACGGCAAAAGGCAGCTTGCGGGAAAGCCCGTGCTTCGGCATTGTATATTCTTTGCCGTCAATATAATATTTATCGTCATAAAGCCTGCCGACAATCGGAAAGAGTATAGGCGCTCTGCCGTACCAAATATCGGGATTGCCCTGCCACAAAAACTCAAAGCCGCTTGACTTCGACTTGACGGAAAAGAGCTCGCAGCCCATTTCATTGACCTCAACAGACAAAACATCGTTCTCTATTTTTTTTATCATAAAAAACAGTCCCTTTCATTTTTTAATATTTTACCATACTCAAAAGCATATGTAAACAGAGTTATTTACTTTTGTCTTATTTTATAGTAATATAGTGGATAAAAAAAGGATGGTGACGGGCATATTAATAAAACGGTACAATTTGCCCGAAATGAATGATTATTGACGCCCACGCGCACATTTATCCCGATAAGGTCGCGGCGAAAGCCGTTGAGAGCATCGGCAGGTTTTATGATAGGGAAATGAAAATAAAAGAGGGGACTGTCGGCGGACTTTTGCAGCTCGGCGATGAAGCCGGAGTTGATAAATTCCTCGTTCATTCCGTCGCAACGACGCCGGCTCAAATTGACGGAATAACAAAATTTATCGGCTCGGCTGTTGCGACGCACCCCGACAGACTCATAGGCTTCACCTCCTCGCACCCTGAAAGCCGGAATATTGCGAATGAGGTTGAATATGCTATAAGTCTTGGGCTCAAGGGAATAAAGCTACACCCTGATTTTCAGCAGTTTGACATAGACAGCCCCGACGCGATGAAAA
The DNA here is from genome assembly GCA_031551635.1 of Oscillospiraceae bacterium. Taxonomy (GTDB): domain Bacteria; phylum Bacillota; class Clostridia; order Oscillospirales; family Acutalibacteraceae; genus JAVBNH01. The sequence goes on from JAVBNH010000027.1 coordinate 52,250, forward strand.
TATATGAGGTCATTGAGGGCAGGCTTCCCGTGCTGCTGCACACCGGCGACTTCAGAACACAGTTCTCAAAGCCCGAAAGAATATTAAATATAATAAAAAAATTTCCTCGCCTTACAGTCATTGCCGCGCATTTCGGCGGCTGGTCTGAGTGGGAGCGTGCGGCTGAAATCCTCTCTGGAACCGGTGTATATGTTGACACCTCAAGCACTCAGGGCTTTATAGACAGCGAAAGAGTGCGCCGCCTTATGGATGCTTACGGCGAGGATTACTGCATTTTCGGCTCCGATTACCCGATGTGGAAAGTCGGCGACGAACTTGAAATGATAACAAAGCTTTTCAACTCAGAAGAAGAAAAAGAAAAAATCCTGCATAAAAATATAGAAAAAGTATTGAAGCTGTGATGAAAGCTCAATAAAAAACAAGCCTTTGGATGTGGGCTTGGCAAGCCAAGCCCACGTTAATTAATCACTGATTAATTAAAATTAACTCACTTTTGCATAATCATTTACTATCATCCAGAATCCAGCATCCAGCATCTAGCATCCAGTCTCGTAGCTCTTGCAAGCCTCAATATAAGCGAGAATATTTTCCCATGGTACCTCTGGCTCGAGGAGGTGGGTGGGAGCAGGGAAGAGCCCGCCTTTTTTGCCCGCTATATCAAGGTTATGCCACACAGCATCCCTTACCTCCCCCGGCGTTCCGAAGGGCATGACTGTCTGAGTGCCTATGGTGCCGTGGAAGGAGAGCCGTTCGCCGTATTCGCGGTGAACCTCCTCAAATTCCATGCATTCGCTCTGTATAGGATTGAGAACATCAATGCCCGCGTCTATCAGGTGCTCGATAAAAGGAATGACATAGCCACAGGAATGGTAAATCACGATTATATCCGGCTTTATAGCCTTCGCGCTGTCAATAATCCTCTTTAAGCGCGGCTTCAACCATTTGCAATACATTTCCACACTCATCATTATCGTGCTCTGCATGCCGATATCATCGCCGAGGTAAAGAATATCAACGCCCGCTTTCGCAAAGGACTGGGCGTTTAATATTGCTCGTTTTGTCACCTCTTCAAAAATATATGTCGCCTTCTCGTCCTCGCACATCATATCCATCATGATTTCCTCCATCGAGCGCATATACCACGAGGTTTCCCAAACCGTGCACGCCATGTGACCGACAGAGGCGAGACCCAGAGCCTTTGCTGACTCAACCGCGAATTTTTGATGTGCTGCTGAGGCGTGCTCATAATCAGGCAGGGGATAGGACTTTATCTCCTCAAGCGTAGTCATATTACGCATCGGATTTCGCATGTAGGTCATGTGCATGCTCGTTGGAGACGGCTCGTGACCGACACCCCAGCAGTTTATCGACGCGTCCGGCTTGAGCGGCGGGTCAAAGTATTTCTCAAATATTTTATAGTCAATTTCCGGCAGCTGCAGGCTACCGACAGGTACCCACGGAAAACCGAAAAAGTCTGCATATGGCTTTTTTGTACCGTATTTTTCCCGATACTCATTATGCAGCGACTTGCACAGCGAAAACTCAAAAGGTACCTCGCAGTATCCCTGCCTGCGCAGGAGTGAAAGTAAATTTTCTCTTTTATTCAAAACAAACACCTCTTAACTTTTTCTATGCAATTATAGCATTTATTGCTTATCAAAGCAATAATCATTATAGGTCTTTTAATGTAAATCAGGGCTTTTTTTCTTCAAGCTGTTATGCTATAATTAAAGTCAAGAAATATCAAAGTAAGGTGAAAATATGAACAGAGACCCGGATTTTAACAATATTTTAAAGGTTTTGAACCGCGAAGCGCCCAGCCGCCCGACTTTGTTTGATTTTTTTATGAACTATAAGCTTTATGAGCGGCTGTCCTGTGAAAAACGACCGGAGAGCGGCTTGAGTATTGACTCTAAACGCTTTCTTGTTAAAGCTTTTACTGCCGCCGGTTACGATTACACCACAGTTCACGGCTCATTTTTTTCGTTTAAGGTTGGCGAAAAGGAACGCAGGCAGTCAATTTCGCTCAATGACGCGGCTTTGATAACAGACAGGAAAAGCTTTAGCGAATATGTCTGGAATGAACCGGACGACCATGATTACAGTGCGATGAAGGACATTGAAAACGACTTGCCCCGGGGAATGAAGCTGATGGTTGCGGGTCCCGGCGGTGTGCTCGAAAATGTAATCCGCATCATGGGCTACGACAAGCTCTGCATGCTGCTTTATGATGATGTTCAGCTTGTTTATGATGTTTTTGAGGGTGTCGGGCACCGCCTTTTGCGGTATTATGAAAACTCAATCTGCTTTGATTCGGTTGGCTTTGTGATGTCTAATGATGATTGGGGGTTTAATACCCAGACCATGCTGACACCTGCCCAGATGCGGGAATTTGTTTTCCCCTGGCACAAAAAAATTGTTGAATTGGCGCACTCAAAGGGGTTGCCAATAGTTCTCCATTCCTGCGGCTTCTTCGGCGAGGTGATGGACGATGTTATCAAGCTCGGCTATCAGGGCAAGCATTCATTTGAGGATAATATTCTGAGCGTTGAAGAAAGCTATAAAAAGTGGCACAAAGATATTGCGATACTCGGCGGTATCGATATGAATTTTTTAATCACCAAACCCGCGTCACTGGTTACGGAACGCTCCCGAAACATGCTGTCACTCGGCAAAACAGGCTACGCGCTTGGCTCGGGCAACAGTATACCCGAATATGTCCCGCAGGAACAATATTTTGCGATGATTAAAGCTATTGAAGAATAATTTTTTAGCTCAGGAGTAAAAACAGATGAATTATGCTATATTAATGAATCCCGGTCACTCAAGGGTTTATTTTGAAATTTCGCAGAAGCTTGCCGCAGCTGAATTTGAGCTTGCCTCAAAAAATATGGACTGCTTAGTCAAAGATATTTCACACAGGCAAATTAAAGGCATAAATTATATCTGTTTTAGTGCCGACAAAGAAATGACGCCCCTTGACATTATAACTGTTTCAGGGCTGTCATTTATTTATGCACTTTTTGAAATAAAAGAAGCCGATTCATTGACTGTTCTAATACCGATTGAACGCTCGTGTAACGGTTTTGTTGATGAAAGCATGAGTTCCATGCTGAAATATCAGGGAAAAACTAATGAAATTTTCACAAGAATGCTGATAAATACTGCATATTATTCGCAAAAAAACAATGAGAATATCCGCCTTTTAGACCCTGTCGCGGGTAAGGGTACAACGCTTTTTGAGGGGCTTATCAAAGGTTTCAATGTCTGCGGAATCGAAATTTCAGATAAGGTTGTGAGTGAAAGCTATCATTTTGTAAAAAAATTTCTTGAAACTGCAAAATATAAGTTCGAAACCGATACAATTAAAATGTCAGGCGCAAATAAGTCATATACCGCGTTAAAACACAGCTTCAGCATTGCGAAAACCAAGGAGGACGCAAAAGCTAAAAAAATAAAAAGCCTTGAATTGATTTGCGCTTCCTCACAGTTTGCTGATTTTATCTGCAAAAAAGCCAGCTTTGATTTGATAGTCGGCGACCTTCCTTATGGTATACAACACAGTAATGTCACAAATGAAAATCAAAGCTCAGCGACGCGCAACCCGCTGGAGCTGCTGACACTCTGCCTGCCTTCGTGGGTCACACTTCTGAAAAAAGGCGGCGCGCTCGCACTGTCATGGAATGTTAATGTGCTTGAGCGAAAAAAAATGACCGCCGTTCTTGAAAACAGCGGCTTGAAGGTGTTGAATGAGGGCGTGTATTTGAAATTTGAGCACAGGGTTGACCAGGCGATTATCAGGGATATAATTGTGGCAATAAAATAATTATTACAAAAATATTACCTGACCCGTTTTACCGGACTGCTTTGCCGCATCGATAATATTATTGACCTGCAAAGCGGTTTCAAGTGATATTGAATATTCCTCCTCACCCTTTAGAACACTTGCGATATGTTTATAAATTTTAAATTCATCGCCGTAATATCTCGGCTTTTCAATGGTTTCCTCCTGCACCTCCGCGTCAACCTCACCCCTGTAATTATTAGGGTCAACGCTCTCTGGCAAAGTCACTTTATGAGTGATAATTTTATTGTTATAAGCAAAAATCGTGCCGCGGTCACCCATGACAACCCAGTTTGGCATTCCTGAGACGCTTATGCGAAACTCGCTTTGGAAGGTTATTTCGTTTTCGGTTTTCATGATGACATAATAATCATCCTCGGTGTCCCCGGGCATAATAACCTGCCGCTGCTCGCTGTAAACCGACTTCACCGGCGAATCAAAGAGCGCGAGCGGCTGGTCTATGACATGCGGACCCCAGTTCAGAAGATAACCGCCGCCGTATTCACTAAGCGTCTGCCAGTCGCTGCGAAGCCCGAAGGTCGATTCTAAACGCTTGACCTGAAAGACTTTCCCGATTTCACCGCTGTCAACAATTTCTCTGATTCGCACTAGAATGTCGCCGAATCTCGCCGGCAGCCACGGCAGCAGCTTTTTTCCCGAAACAGCGGCGTAGGCAGTCATTTTCTGTACGTCCAGCGAATTTGTCGCCCAGGGTTTTGTGACAAGCACATTTTTACCGCTCAGCAGACAGTCGCAAGCCATATAACTGTGCTGAGAGCTACGAGTCACGACAACTACAAAATCAAGCTCTTCCTGACGCAGCATCTCTTTATAGTCTAGATAAACGCGGCAGCCGTATTTTTCGCGCGCGGCGTCAAGCTTTTCTTTCTCAGTATCACATACGGCGCACAGCTCAAAATCGTCATTTGAGCTTATAGGCAGGGCATGCATGGTGCTCCCGTTGCGTCCGTAACCGATTATTGCTGTTTTAATTTTCATATTATCCCAACTTTTTGTATTGTTTATTGATTTTTAATGTAAGCTTTTTTCAAGCTTTTTCATTGTTTCAAGCTCTCGCCTGAGGTAGTCAGGTTCATTCCAGTCAATCCATTCGCCACTCAAAAAGCCTTGATAGTCAATGCTTTTGAGGCATTCCAGTGCGGTTTTGTGGTCAACCTCACCAGTTCCGACAGGTGTAAAATAAAGATTTCCGGGGGTATAGACACCGTCCCTGACCACACCCTCCCTGAACGCCCCGTCATGAAAATGCACATGGGCAATCCATGGTTTCAGCAACTCAAAAGCTTCGCGCATTTCTCTTTTTCCACTCAGAACAGGATGCATAATGTCCCAGTTAATCCCTATATTTTCCCTGTTGACAATTTTCATGACCGCGGCGGCATCCACTGGATTACACCAGCTGTCATGCGTCTCCATGCAAATTTTAATGTCCCTCGCACCGATATAATCACTCAGGCAAAGCAGAGCGCTGCTGACATTTTTTATTGCCTGCTCTCTAATGAGAGTCTCGGGAAACCTACCGCCGAAAACTCGAATGACCTTAACCGAAAGCTTTTCGGCGAGGTCAATTATTTTTTTTGCTTTATCGGTCTCATTAACTGTTATTTCCTCATTCGCAAAAGAACAGCCGCTTGCTATTGCGCAAATCTCCACTGAGTTTTGCCCGGCAATGCTTTTTACCTGAGCTAAAAACTCATCACCGCATCCTATTTCAACACCATGGGCATGCTTGCTGTCGAGCCGCAGCTCAATTCCGTCATAGCCGAGCTCCTGAGCTTTTTCGCAAAGTGCGGAAAAATCCAGCTCCGGACAGGAAAAACTCATAAACGAATATTTCATAAAACATCAATCCCCTTAAAATTATTTTTTTCCGCATGACCGAGGAGGTATAAAAACGCGAAGGCAGGAATCCTAACCAGTCTTTGTCTTTCCGGTGCATTATGAATACCGAAGTCCTCTGCGGTTTTTGTAATGATAATGCCCACCGACGCGTCCCTGCAGAGCCGGCAAATCGCCGAGTCATCAGCAACCGGAGCGTTTTCCCGGTACTTGACTTCTATTAAAATGTTTTTGGTATTGGGATATTCGACCACGATATCAATCTCTTTATCCTTTTTGCCGCCCCGATAATAACCTATTGAGGTTGCTTTTTGATAATAAAACGCAGCAACACTCTTGTAAACAGCAGTCTCGACCAGCTTACCCATTTCTGCCGGGTTTGTGAGAAGTTCGTCATCCATTAAAACAGCATTACGAATAGCGGCATCGGCAATATAAATCTTAGGACTGGCTTTTAATACTTTTTTGCCGTCCATATCAACAGGCCAGCTCTGATAAATCAGGTTTGCACTTTCGAGGTAACGGATATAATTCTCGACCGTCGGTCGCGAAACGCCCTGCAGCTCTTTTGTTATTGCCTCAATCGAAACAATTTCGGAGGAGACATTACAAAGATATAGAAAAATCCGCTCGAGCTCAGTGGCATTGCGAATGTTATACAGTGACGGCAAATCTCGCTTGAGTACCTTGTCAACAACATCCTCACGCATAATTTGCTGCGCCAATAAATCGTTGTCCGCAAGAGCAAGCTCCGGAAAACCGCCAACCTGCAGATAGCGTATAAAATGCCGCTGCACATCAGATAGCTTCAACATTATTTTTATTCGTTCATCATGCGTCATATTTAAAAAGGATGTGACCTTCAGGTTCTTTTCAAGCTCTGGCTTCTGGGTGCTGAGAAGCTCGCAGTATTCATAAAACGAAAGCGTCGGCACCTGAATCACTGTCGTGCGTCCCGCTCCGCTCTCCTGATTTCCCCTGATAAGTGCAGGGCTGGCTGAACCTGTCGCCACTACATGGGTTTCGGGCTGCATATCATATATTGTTTTCAGCCACTTGTCCCAATCGCAGGCATATTGAACCTCATCAAAAAAGTAATAAACATCTTGATTGGCATAAATATTTTCATGGTAGCATTCCAGTATATCATTGAAGGCACTGAGCTTTAACATCGGGTGGTCAAGAGAGATAAAAACAATTTTTTGCGGTGACACACCGTTCTCAAGCAGCTCATTTATCATTTGGTATTGGATAGTCGTTTTACCGACCCGCCTTGTACCTGTCAGAATCACAGTACGCCGCATATCTGAGCGGTTAAGTTTTTTCATCGCCTCATAAAATGCAAAGCGTTTGTAATGCTTGCGGAACAGTGGATTAACAGCACCGCTTTTCCACCAGGGATTGTAAGCGGATAAAATTTTCAATATGCTTTCCTTACTTGTAATCGACATTTAAAACACTCCTTATACAAGTATTATATCCAATATCTTCAAATTAGTCAAGAAATATTATAAGTATACTTATAATCTTTGCCTAGCTTTATTCATTATTTAACCGAATTCACCAGCTTCTCAAAATCCTCAGAGAGCGTTCCGGCGGAGTCTTTTCCGAGCGAAAGCAGCTCCTGATAATGGGTATAGTTATACCCCAGCAGCTTATAAAACAGCTTGCTGTTTAATATATTGTGGAACAAAATGAAATCGTTTTCAGGAATTATATATCCAATTGCGTCATTACATAAACCAAAGACATACACTCCTTCACCTGCAACACTCTCGAGCGGTTTATACGCGTAATTTTTCAAAGAGAGCACATTTTCACCTAGTGCGTCATTTTTCCCGGTGACGATGCCCGGTGTCACCTCGCCGGGTACCAGCGCGAATTTCAAGCGCCCGCCAAGCTCCATATACCCAATTTCACTTGTCACCTTATAGCTGCCATCATTCGCCTTAAATATTTCATAATCGGCAAAATTCATCTTGCCCACAAGCTGAATCAAGGGATTTTCGGCGCTCAGCTTTGTTTCTGTGAAGGCAATATTCATCTGTGGAATCAATTCAAGCTCCGCGGCAGGAGCCGTCAGATTCATTCGACGAACGGTATCGCGGTAAGCATATGTACGCCCTTCTGACGCTGTCAGCGGGTTCGCTTCAAGCTCCTGGGCATTCATATTCATCGCCAGCAATATTCGTCCCAAATCCTCCCCCAGTCGCTCATTCGCCTTTGGAATCGAAAGCTCTGCAAGCTCCCTTGAATTGAAATTTTCCTCATTATAGCCATACATTCTAGCGGCTTCCTTGTCGGTATAAATTCCGTTTATCGCACCATTCACAAACAAAAAGTTCGCTCCTGATTCGTTAACTATCTGTTCCATATAATTAGGATAGTCGCCCGAAAGCGCATCGGCGTTGTTGCCGTCATATTTCAGACCGTTCAGATATGGGTGAGCGGCAAGATTCGCGATAAGCGTCTGTTTGGATTCGGCATTATCCGGCACAAACCGCAGTTTTAGAAGCTTCGGCGAATAATCATAGGGATTGCGCTTGTTCCATATATAGTTCGCCAGTCCGAAACGCTCGATTGAATATTTACTCCACTCCTCATTCCATCTGTCGTTCAGCTCATCATTCCATTCTGTATTATCGTCAATCCCTAGAGCATCTTCAATCTCATCCCATATTGCCGAAATTGAATTTGCTCCGATTTCGCTGTAATAGAGCTTCCCATCCTCCATTTTCTGCACTGCTTCACGTATTGCGGAATCAATCTGAGCGCTTAAAAAATTCATGTACTGTTCGTCGACACTTTTCTCAATCTCGTCTTTGCCCGCAATCAAAGCAAACCAATTCTTGAAAAACTGCGAGCTGTCCGCGCTCCAGATGCCCATGGTGTCAATCGCGCTGTGAGAATGTGTTGAGAGAATATTTATACTGCCAATATTATACTCTGATGCGAAATCGGTCAGACCCCTGCGTACACTGCGGATATAATTGTTCGACAGACCGATGCAATCGATGACAGCGAACACGTTGACAGCTCTGCCCTCGCCGTCAGAAAGAGCAATCACCCGTACCTTGGTTTCGTCGAGCTGCGACTTAACCTCAATCATCGGAATTACGAGATTTCCGCCGGTACGGTAGGCTTTTTCAAGCAGGTCTGAGGGTACCGTACTACGCTGAGCATATCCCATCCGCCATGATGAACCGGGCGAGTTTTCAAAAACAGTATTTCCCCGGTAAAAACTTTCACTGATAAAATCGTTTTCGTTCTTAATATTTTTTGGCTCCGGAAACAGTGAATTTATCGCCTTCATGCCGCCAACGACATATCTCTCAAAGCGCAGAGCGTTAAAATAATGCTTTTCCTGCTCCGTCTTTTTTGCGAATAAAGCACCTAAATAACCCGAAATATCGCCGATATTGTAGTCCTTGCCGCCAACCTGAATAGGTGTGTCAGTCGTCACCATGATGAATGACGGAATCATAAAGAAAAGTATCACACAGCAAAGCGCTATACCGAGCTTCAGCAATACTCGTTTCTTTTTATTTTTTCTCTTTGACATTTCTTTTTCTCCCCTTAACATGGGCATAGCTTGCTAAGCCCACAACCCAAGGCTTATTTTTTAATGAGCTTTCAGCTCATTAAGGTACTAATAAATTTTACTTCAGTATAGCATACATTTTAACAGTATAAAAGAAAATTTGCAAATTATTTTGAAATAGTATAATTTTCGTCATACTATCGATGGGAATGCTATTGATTATTATGCGTTTGAATGGTATTATATTGTGTAATAAATGTATGGATTGGAAATAAGGATGGATAAAAAGCTACTTGATAAAAATCAGCAGATAACGCTAGACATAACCGGCTTTTCGGCGGAGGGCAGCGGTGTAGGGCATTTTGAAGGTATGGCGGTTTTTGTTCCGGGCGCTGCCGCCGGGGACAAGCTGCTTGTTCATATAATCATGGCAAAAAAGAATTATGCCATCGGAAAAATCGTTAAAATCATTAAGAGCGCGAAAATCCGCTGTGAATCTGACTGCACAGCCTTTCCGCGCTGCGGCGGCTGCGTGTTCAGGCACATAAAATATTCTGCCGAGCTTGAGCTAAAGCAGCAGAGGGTAAAAGACGCTTTTCAGCGAATCGGGCATCTATGCATCGAGCCACAGCTGATACTCAGCCTTGAGGGAACTAAAATCGACCGATACAGAAACAAGGCGCAATATCCTGTGCGCAAGGAAAGCGCTAATGTCAGCATAGGCTTTTTTGCCGAAAAAAGCCACAGAGTCATCGATTGCAAAAGCTGCAAGCTGCAGCCGTCAGAATTCGAAAAAATCCTCGAAGCCTTCAGCGAGTGGATAAGAGAAAAATTTATTTCGGTTTATAATGAAGATACAAAGGAAGGTCTGCTGCGGCATATTTATCTTCGAAAAGCATTTGCTACCGGCGAAATCATGGTTTGCGCAGTCATAAATTCTCAAAAGCTGCCCTTTGCGGATTTACTCATCAGCAAGCTCATTAAGGCTGAGCCGGGCATCAAGAGTATAGCCATAAACATTAACACTGAAGACACCAATGTCATTTTAGGTAATAAATGCAGCATTATTTGGGGCTCGGATTATATTGAGGACATTCTTTGCGATATAAAAGTAAGGCTGTCCCCACTTTCATTTTATCAGGTAAACCATGACGGCGCTGAAATGCTGTACAGTAAAGCCGCTCAGTACGCCGCCCTGACCGGAAAAGAGACGGTGCTGGATTTATATTGCGGAGCCGGAACAATAGGCTTGACCATGGCAAAAAATGCGAAAAAAGTAATCGGCGTGGAAATCATAAGCGAAGCCGTCCGCGACGCAGTAACCAACGCCGAAATAAACAATATAAAAAACGCCGAATTCCTCTGCATGGACGCAGAAAAAGCGGCGTTAAAATTACAAAGTGAAAAGACAAACTGTGATGTAGTTGTAGTCGACCCTCCGCGCAAAGGCTGCGACAGGGAACTGCTGAACGTCATCGCCGAAATCGCCCCGAGCCGCATAGTCTATGTCTCCTGCGACCCCGCGACCCTCGCGAGAGACTGCGAAATCCTCACCGAAAAAGGCTACGAAATAAAAGAAGCCACCCCGGTGGACATGTTCCCGAGAACCGCGCATGTCGAGACGGTGGTACTGCTTTCCCACAAAGTCAGATAGTTATATCAATTTAAAATTGGAGTTTAACAAAGGTGAAGTATAAATACCTATCGTCGCATAGTTAAGTCTATTCTTATTGGACGAAAACATCTGATTTGATAATTATTTTACCATTGGAGGTGGACTTAAATGTTTTCATTAGATTCAAAAACGTTGTCCCTAAATAATAAAGTGTGCAAAGGAAAACCCAATATTAAACTAACAGTTGGTTTTATTGATGAAGATGGCGTGAAAACAATAAAAGTTTTTAATGAAGCTGGCGAGATCGAAAACTCTAATTACGTCTATGAGATTGGATCAATCACAAAAACTTTTACCACTTCCTTGCTAGCTATGTATATTCAACAACAAAAAATGTCACTTGACGATTCAATTCTAAAATATGTTAATGGCTTGGATTCCGGAAAATATTATCCAACATTAAAGCGTCTTTGCACACATACAGCAGGTTACGCGCAATCGCTTCCGTTTAATGGATGGGTGGAATTCTATAGAAAGACATTAAACACTAGAGCAACAGGCGCTTTTCCTTTCCAATTGGACATAGAAAAGATGAAAACGTTCTTGCAAAAAAACGAATTACAAGATAAAGATTATAAATGGTCATATTCAAATTTTGGCATAGCATTAGTCGGGTACGCAATCGGCAAAGTATCTGGCAATGGATACCATGAAACAATGGACGCTTTTTTACTTAATGAACTTGGACTGAAGTACACTTATACAGGAACCCGTCCAAATGAAAATTTGCATGGGTTCAACAGAAAAAATAAAGACATTGGCAACTGGAAATGGGGGAACGACCTCACAGCTCCAGCAGGAGACATTAGTACCTTAGTGGGCTGAAAGCGCAATAAAAAACAATTCTTGGGTTGTGGGCTTGGCATGCCAAACCCACGTTAGTTCAACAGCAGAGGATTTATTAACTTACGCACATATAAATATGAATGAAATAAAACCTTACTTGAGGCTTTGTCATCAAAAACATGCAAGTTCAAAAAAACATGATATGGGACTTGGTTGGATTATGCAAAAAAATAATAATAATGTTTTGTGGCATAATGGAGGAACAGGTGCATTCAAGTCATTTTTAGGGTTTAACAAGCAGAAAAAGATCGCATCGGTTGTGTTATCAAATTATTTCGTTAACACGGAGATAATAGGTTTAAACATTCTTGAGAATTAAAAAAAGTTGACAATAATAATGATATTACAAAACAATTCCAAAGTTAAAATCTAAACACTGCCAAAGTCAAAAGCGAAACAACGCCAAAGTCAAAAGTAAAACAACGCCAAAGTCAAAAGTAAAACAGCGCCAAAGTCAAAAGCGAAATGTTGACAAAGTTCAAAGTTTTGGGTATAATAATCATGGGTGATTGAATTTGAGTAACAATTATATAAAACGTATTTCAGACGAAAAATTGGAGCTTCTACTGAGAGCTAAAGGCGCGGTTTTGATTGAGGGACCCAAATGGTGCGGAAAAACAAGCTCGGCTGAAGAAAAAGCCGGGAGTATTCTTTATATGCAGGATCCAGACACCTCGAAGGCTAATATTTTGACAGCAAAAACAAAACCCTCCCTGTTGCTGGAAGGCGATACGCCGCGTCTTCTGGATGAATGGCAGGTTGCTCCGGAGCTTTGGAACGCCGTCAGATTCGCCGTTGACAAACGCAGAGAAAGCGGTCAGTTTATTTTGACCGGTTCTGTTATTCCGACTAGAACCGATGATATGCACACAGGCACCGGAAGAATTGCTCGAATGAAGATGCGGACAATGTCACTTTTTGAGTCGGGTGATTCGTCAGGTGAAATTTCTCTTGGGTCATTATTTGGCGGTGAGGAGGATATGGAAGGTATATCGAAGCTATCCATTGAGCAAATAGCTTTTTTGATAAATCGGGGTGGTTGGCCTGCTGCTGCGCGTGAAAAAAGTGAAAAAATAGCTCTGACTATTTCGAGTGATTATCTGGAAGCTGTTGCAAATGAGGATATTTCAAAAGCGGACGGAATAGAAAAAAGTCCCGACAGAGTCAAAAGCCTGATTCGATCCTTGTCGAGAAATGTTTCATGCGAGGCTAAGACTTCAACCATTGTCGCTGACCTAAAGGTGAACGATGAAGCATTATCGCAGGTGACGGTTGACCAATATATAAATGCTTTAAAAAATATTTTTGTTATTGAGGATTTACCTGCTTGGAGCGTTAAGCTGCGCTCAAAAACCGCGCTGCGGACAAGCGCAAAAAGACACTTTACCGACCCCTCGATAGCCGCTGCTTCCCTTCGCGCGACGCCAAAAAGATTGCTGTCTGATTTTAACACCTTCGGTTTTCTTTTTGAATCGCTTTGCATCAGGGATTTACGTGTTTACGCTGAAAGCATTGATGGGAGAGTATTTCATTTTCGCGATAAAAGCGGCTTGGAAGCTGACGCAGTTATTCAGCTTGAAGACGGACGGTGGGGCGCAGTTGAGATAAAAATGGGTGCGGGCGAGGTTGAGGAGGCTGCCGAAAATTTATTAAAATTAAAGAATTATATAGACACTGACAAAATGAATGAGCCATCGTTTTTGATGGTTCTTACCGGTACACAGTACGCTTTTCGAATGAAAAATGGAGTTTGGGTAGTGCCGCTCGGGTGTTTGAAAAATTAAACTATTTTTAAGGAGTTATTATGACAACTTTCGCAACCTATTTTCAGAACGACAAGGAAAAACCTCTTGTTTACGGCGAAATTAACCTGATAAATCCGCCGAGAAGGCGGCTGAGGCTTGAGGATGAAAAAACCGGCGTTCCGGTGCGGACGGTCTTTGCCGGATTTTGCGGCACTGACTTCGAGCTGATGCAAATGGCGCGGCGCGGTGAAATGACGCCGAAATTTCCGTCAGGCGAAAAACGCCTGATTAACGGTCACGAGGGTGTCGTGTGGGTGCCGGGTGAAAACCGCTTTGCCATAGTTCTCATTCGCGGCGGCAACAGCTACGACCCCACCCGCTTCACTGAGGAGGAGGATTATTTTGAATATGGCTGTGACGGCGCGGACGGTCTTTTCAGCGACTTCAATTACTATAATCCCGATATGCTGCTGCATCTGCCGCCGGCATATGAAAATCTTCAAAAAATTCCGCTGTCACTTGCCAAAAAGCTTGTTTTTTGCGACCCCTACGCCTGCGCGGTTTTTCAGAGGGAGCGTATGGAGGACATTGGGGCGGCGCAGAATTTCCGTGTGCTGATGGCTCAGAACGACTGCGGCGAAGCTGAGGCGATGAAGCTTGCTGTCGCCGCGACCTTCAAGAGGGTAGTCATATTCGGTCTTGGTACAACAGGTCTATTCATCGGCGACCAGATTCGGCGCTCATACCCTGAAGCCGCGATTCTTTTTGTCGGCAGAAGCGCGCCGGACAGCGAAAAGGTGCGTTTCGCGCTCAGAGAGGTCAGAGCGGATTACTTCTGCTGCGACAATATGAGCGAGGAGGAAACCGCTCGTGGAATCTGCCGGGAAATCGGCGGCAAGGCGAGCGTTTTTGTAGGCACTAGCGGCGCAGAGGTTGAGCACAGAATAGCTTTCAAGCATGAGGTTCTCGGCTGTAACGGGATTTACAACAGCTTTTCACTAGGTCCGAAGGTGCAGTTTGATACAATGCCCTTCGGCTTTAAAAACCATGTTATAATGTCATCGATTAATTTTACAAGGGCGCATATGGAGAAGGCAATCGAAATTCTCTGCGAGAGCCGTTTTGATGAAATTGTGTCGCTTATTGACAAGGAAACATTTATAAGCGACCCGATTTATGCCTATGAAAACTTGATATACTCAAAGGGTTCGCCGACAAAAACAGCGGTAATATGGGATAATGAATATTTAGACAATATATTGTAAGCGGAGGTTTATATGAAGGCTGTTCGAATTGTTAAACCGGGCGAGATTGATATATTTGATTTGCCGATGCCGTTAGCGCGTGAGGGTGAGGCCTTGCTGAGGGTGAAATACTGCGGAATTTGCGGCGCGGATGTCGCAAGCTTTACGGGAAATCAGCCCTTTACGACCTATCCCCGCATTCCCGGTCATGAATTTTCGGCGGAAATTGTTGAAATCGGCGAAAATGACAAGGGTCTGAGCGCTGGAGATATAGTGACCTGCAACCCTTATTTTAACTGCGGCAGCTGCTATTCCTGCAAGCGCTCCCTTGTCAATGCCTGCACCGACAATCAGACAATGGGTGTGCAGCGTGACGGCAGTTTTTGCGAGTTATTAACGATGCCTATATCGCGGATTATAAGCGGCAAAGGTCTGAGCGCAAAGGAGCTTGCGCTCATTGAGCCGTTCTCAATAAGTCAGCACGCCCTCTCACGCGCCGAAATAAAAAAGGGAGACAAACTGCTCATAGTCGGCGGGGGACCTATAGGGCTTTTCGCACTTATTGCCGCGAAACGAATGGGTGCGGCAGTCGCAGTCGCGGATATTCTCGATAACCGTCTTGCGCTTGCAAGGGAATACGGAGCGGATTTGACATTTAATACAAAAACTGCAGACTTGAAGAGTGAAGGCGATAAATTTACCGGCGGAAACGGCTTCGATGTGTGCGTGGAGGCATGCGGCGCACCCGAAACTCTCCTGCTTTGCATTGACAGCGCCGCTTTCGGCGCGAATATCATACTAATCGGCAACACAAAAAGGGAAGTTACCTTTAATCATTCGATACTGCTTAAAAAAGAGCTGAATATTTTCGGCAGCCGTAACGCTTTCACAAAAGATTTTGCGGCCCTCATCGATATGGCTTTAAATCGTGAGGTTGATGTGACGAAAATGGTCAGTGCGGTTTATAAAATGGGAGATACCGCCAAAGCCTTCGAGGCTCTGGCGAATAATGATGGCAGCCTTGCTAAAGTGCTTGTTGAAATAGTTTTATAAGGTCGTGATTTTATTCTAATCATAGATTCTCATTTGCATTTATGGAAACGTCAGCAGGGGCGACTTAACGGTCAGCCTGTTCTCTCACTAAAAAACGGACGCAGCTTTTTCGGCAAAGACGAGGTGCAGATGATGCCGCCTTATATGCTTAAAAGCGAAAATACTGCTGAAATGCTGATGTCGAACATGGACTATGCCCGGGTTTCAGGCTGCGTTGTGACGGGGGAGGAAATAGACGGAAATCAGGACGATTATCTCCTGAGAGCGAAAAAACTTTTCGGCGAACGTATGAAGATTTGCAGCCTTTATGAGGAGGGAAAAAGCTATACCCTTGAAGGCTTTGACGGCATAAAGCTTTGTGCCGGTCGCCTTCCTGAGCAGGACTTGACAAAGCATTATAAGGTGTTCGAAGATGCCTGCAACGAGGGAAAATTTGTCTCAATTGACCTCGCGGACGGTGACACTCAGGTCTCGTCGCTGAGGGAGATTATAATTCAGCTGCCCAGGCTCAGAGTTGCAATAGGACACTTCGGTATGGTCACAAGAGATGGTTGGCTCGAGCAGATACGCCTTGCGCGGTATGAAAATGTAAGAATAGAGAGCGGCGGCATCACATGGCTTTTTAACAGCGAATTTTACCCTTATCCTTCCGCCGTAGACGCTGTAAACGAAGCCGCCGAAATCTGCTCCTTCGACAAACTCATGTGGGGGAGCGATTACCCGCGTACAATGACAGCGATTACTTATAAAATGAGCTATGATTTTATTTCTAAATCGGATAAAATCAGCGAGGAAAACAAGGCGAAATTCCTCGGTTTGAACGCAAAAAGCTTTTACGGTTTCAGTGAGCTCAGTATACCGGAATATATAAAGAATATGGTTGAGTAATGGGAGCGGTTTAATGGATAACAAGAAGCTAATCGCAGATTATCTAACAGTAATTGATGAGGTAATTGAAAAGGGTGAATATAAAGATAACTGGGACAGTCTTTCAAAATATCCCGCCGCCGCGTGGTACAGCGAGGCGAAATTTGGCATGTTTATTCACTGGGGTGTGTATAGCGTGCCCGCTTTTTTCAGCGAATGGTACACGCGCATGATGCTCTACCGCGGGAACCCTACATACTGGTACCACCGCTACAAATACGGCAAAAAATTCAGCTATCGCGACTTTATTCCAATGTTTAAAGCAGAGAATTTTAACGCGGCGGCATGGGCTGAAACCGCCAAAAACACCGGCTGCCGCTTTATGATGCCCGTTGCGGAGCACCATGACGGCTTTAAACTGTACGACAGCGACCTCAGCAGGTGGACGAGTGTCAATATGGGTCCCATGCGCGATATTATAGGCGAGCTGAAAACAGCCTGCGAAAAAACGGGCATAATATTTTCCACCTCAAGCCACAGGGCTGAGCATTACTGGTTCAATAACGGCTGCATTACCCTCGGCTATAAAACAGAGGTTCTCGACGAGGAATACCGAGACCTCTACGGTCCCTGCGTGAGCGTGCGCAAGGGCAACAATTTGTTTGTTATGTTAAAGGAGGAGCGCGGGATTGACCCGGATAAGGACTGGCTCGAGGACTGGCTTGTTTCCTCCTGCGACCTTATTGACCGCTATCAGCCGGCTTCGCTTTTCTTTGACTGGTGGGTTTCTCACAAGGCTTTTCGCCCTTATATGAAAAAATTCCTCGCATATTACTACAATCGCTCGAGGGAATGGGGCAGGGAGGTCTGCGTCTATTATAAGTCGGACGCGGTGATGTATAACTGCGCGGTTTTTGACCGTGAGCGTGGTCAGATTTCCGGCGTTAGCCCTTACATATGGCAGGGTGAGACGGCTACAGCGAAAAACGCGTGGTCATACTGTGTGACAAATGTTTATAAAAAAAGCGAAAAAATAGCTTGTAATATGCTTGATGTTATTTCAAAAAACGGCTGCTTTGTACTTAATATAGGTCCCAAGGCGGACGGTACTATCTGCGAAAAAGAAATGTCAATTTTGCGCGATATGGGCGAATTTACAAAAAAGAATGAAGAAGCTATCTGGGGAACAAAGCCCTATAAAGTAGCCTGGGAAGGCAAGACTCAGAAGGCGGGGACGGCTAAAGAAAATTTTAAATACTCAAAAGAGGATTTCCGTTTTACTTATAAAAACGGTGTGATTTACGCCTTCGCTCTCATCGCTAAGGGCAGAAAAACCTTTAAAATCAAGTCACTCGCCCAGAGCCGTGACATGTTTAATTTTGAGATTCTGAATATTGAGCTGCTCGGTGAAAGCAGTTCGGTCAAATATTCACTGTCGGAGAAATATCTTGAGTTGAGGCTTGACAAAGCAGTCGCGCATAATATGCCTGTTTGCTTTAAAATATCGGTCGACTAACGTGGGCTTGGCTTGGCATGTCCACAATCCAAGTCCTGTTTTTATTGAGCTTACAGACCTATTAAGGTACTAAAAGGAGAATAATGAATATTCAACAGAAAAAATTACCGCTGAGAACTTTTGCGTCATTCGCATCTTTTGAAGCTAATGATGCAGCTCTTGCTGTTCATAAAATTACTGACGGTAAACTTGTTTATGAAAGAAAAGAGGGAAAGGCCTTCGGCAACCACATCGAAATGGCTGGCTTTTATTGCGCGGGAATAATCAGCTACGGGCATAATAAAGACGGAAAAATGAAGCTGCTGCGGCACATAATTTTTCCGATGCTGCGCAAGTATCCGAACGATACACATTCAAGCCTTGATTGGAATTTTAAGGGTATTAGCTTTAAAATTGACGGAAGCATATCGCCTGAAACGCTTGATAAGACTGAATTTGACGGTTGCTTGCATCTTTACGGTAAGTGCGCGGAGCTTATTATGAAGGTAACACTGCTGCCCGCGCGAAATTCGCAATGCTTTATTGAAAAAATTGAGTTTGAAAATAAAAGCGGCAAAGAAAAAAAAGTTGAAGTTGTAAATAATGACCCGGAAAAAGCCTTCCCAAGGCGGTTTTCGCATGAAAGGAAAGAAATTGTTTACGGCTGTGCTGTTGAAAATCCAGCTTTTACTCTCGAAAGCGGCGAAAAAGCGACATGCTATGCTAAATACTATGCCTGTTTGAAAGGTGAAGAGGTCTATTGTGATTTCGAAAGTGAAATCAATGCCAGATATGACTTCATCTCTTCGCTTGATTCCCATTTAGAAATAAAAACACCTGATGAAACGATTAATTCGATGCTCCGATTTGCCAAAATCAGGGCAAGTGAGAGCATTTTTAAGACAAAAAACGGTCTGATGCATTCACCCGGTGGCGGTGGTTATTACGCTGCGCTTTGGACAAATGACCAGTGCGAATATGTCAATCCGCTTTTTGGGTATCTGGGTTTTGAAATCGGCGCGGAGGAAGCGATTAACTGCTATAATCTTTATCGGAAATATATTAGCAGTGAAACCGCCCTTGTGACAAGTATTATTGCAGAGGGTGACGGCGTTTGGCACGGTGCAAAGGACAGGGGTGACAGCGCGATGTATGCCTACGGTCTTTCGCGTTTTCTGCTTTCTTACGGCGACAAATCGCTTGCTGAAACTTTTCTTGAACCGCTTCGGCAGACGCTTGAATACACTCTTTCGCAAAAAAATGAGAGCGGTGTTATAATGAGCGACAGCGATGAACTCGAAAACCGCTTCGAGAGCGGAAATGCAAATCTTTCAACCTCTTGTCTCACTTATGACGCGCTTTTGAGCTGCGCGGCGCTTGAAGCGGAGCTTGGAAATAATGATTATGCGGAAAAATATATAAAAGAAGCCGCTTTGCTTTGCACAGCTGTTGATAAATATTTCGCTCGTAATGTAGAGGGCTTTGAGAGTTACAGATATTGTGCGGAGGAGACCAATTTGCGTTCATGGATATGCCTTCCTCTGTGTGTCGGGATTTTCACTCGCCGCGAGGGAACAGCGGCGGCTCTACTGAGTGACAGACTGAAAATGCGGGATGGGCTTGTTACAAGAAGCGGCGAAAAAACCTTTTGGGATCGCTCGACTTTATATGCCCTTCGTGGACTTTTTTACTGCGGTGAAACTGAAAAAGCATATGAGCTGCTGCAGCTTTACACAAACGCGCGGCATTTGGGCATGCATATTCCTTATGCGGTAGAAGCCTGCCCCGAGGGGAATCAGGCGCAGCTTTCAGCCGAAAGCGCGCTGTATATAAGAATTTTTACCGAAGGAATTCTTGGCTACAGACCGTGCGGCTTCAAAAAATTTACCCTAAAGCCTAACCTCCCGCAGAACTGGAATTATTTATACTTACGAAACATAAAGGCTCATGGAGCTTGCTTCGATATCGAAATAAACCGAAGCGATATGAATTACATTATAAAACTCCCGAACTGCTCGGAAAAAATAATCGCCGAGGGTGAAACAATAGAAATTTCACTCCCGGCTATCTGAGTTTTAATTATAAATTCTTAGTACCTTATTGAGCTTTCTGCCCACTAATTAATTAAA
Source organism: Oscillospiraceae bacterium (assembly GCA_031551635.1). Lineage (GTDB taxonomy): Bacteria > Bacillota > Clostridia > Oscillospirales > Acutalibacteraceae > JAVBNH01. Next base: position 72,549 of record JAVBNH010000027.1, read on the forward strand.
TATCCTCGCTTCTTTTGCGGTGGCGGCTGACTATTTCAATGTGCTTCTTCAGAATGATATTAATATATTGCGATACCGAGCGGTCATCCTCTTCGGCAAGCTCCTTGATTTTTTCCATTATTTCGCCATCAATTGTGATACTGACTTTCTCTTTATTTGTTTTCATAATTCACATTCCTTGTAATTGATATGTTTTAGACTGAGGATTTATGATTCTATTTCGGCATTATCGGCTGCGGCTGATGATGCCTTTTCCACCCTGTCAAGCCTGCGCTTATTCAAATCTATCTGCATTTGTGTCTTAAACTTACCGTGAACATTAAACAGCAGCAACGCGGCAGAGTAGCCGAAACGCGAAACTGCCGGAGCGAGGCAGAAAATGCCAAAAATCCCTTTAAGAATCTTCTGGTCGGTGTGAGGAATGATGTTTCCGTAGCCGTCTTTCATCGGCGTGAAGTGAATCCATTCAAAAACCGCGCCTTGAAGATAGCCTATAATGCTGTCTGAAAGCTTGGTTATGTAGCCGGAGACCGCGTTGACAAGTCCCTCGCTCCTGAAGCCCGATTTCCATTCAAGGTAATCATACATATCACCGGTCAGAATGGGTCCGCAGAAGCTCATGAAATGGTTCGGCAACCCTGCGAAGGTCAGCATGACAGTCAAAATAACAAAGTTCAGTGATTTATTTTTTGTGGGACTATATCCCAAAATATAAAGTAAGGTGTATAAGGTGCCGCCGAAAATACCCGAAGTCATTGCCGTAGGTCTGACGCCGAATTTTTTTACAACCTTAGGAGCCATGGGAGTGATAATATAATTCGGAATTCCTGTAAAGAGGCTTGCGAGGAAGCCGTTTGAGAGCTTACCGGTGCAGTTTAGCCAGAAAAAATCCTCCGAAACCCCGCCTACACCCTTGACGCTTCCGAAAAAAGTCGAAAGCAGCAGAGCATAAAGAGGTCTGTTTCTGACAATCAGCATTATGGATTTCCAAATATTTGCTTCCTTCATTTCCGAGCGGGAGAGTAAAGGTACGCGTTCGCGCATATTCAGAAAGCCGTAAATCGCCGTCACAACCGCAAATAGTGTGAAAAGGAAGGATGCTGAAAAGTAAATCTGATGTTGATTTACCGCGAAATTTGTAAGCTTCGGGATAAAATCGACTCCGACTTTTACCAGTGACGGCAGCCAGCTGAATAGATTGACAAATTTTTGCGTAGCCAGGAGATTGTTGCGTTCGTTAAGGTTCGGCGTGAGGTTATAAAGCAGCAAGCCCCATGCGCCGAAGTAGGAAAAGCCGATGCCGTTAATAATGTTTACGGTTGTGCCGTAAACAAGCTTGAGTATCTGCGCCTTAGCCCACGCGGGCGTGACAAAATAGAGCATCGAGGTAATTGCCCAGAGCGGAATAGGGAAGAGCATAAAGGGTCGCAGCCTGCCCCAGCGCGTCCGGCAGCGGTCTATAATTATACCTGAAAGCGGGTCGTCAAGAGCGTCCCATATGCTTGAAAACATCCGCATTTTAGCGTACGAGTCGCCCGACATCTCGAAGTAGTTCATCATAAAATACCCTTTGGTATTATTGACAAAACCGCTGAGATTGTCCTGACCGTAGCTTGTAAGCGCGTAAGCGGCAATCTCCTTGGGACGAAGATAACGCTTTTCGTTCACTGCCTTTTCATCGCCAGAGCTTTTCGGGACTTTGCTGTCATCCTGAGACATTTTATAACCATTCCCTTCACAAAATAACTATATATGGTATGCAGATTGGTTATTATATACTATAAATAGGCATAAAATCGGATATTTTCATCAAAAGTAGGACATATAAGGAATTGTATCATATTTTTCCCTTTCCGTCAACATAAAATAATGCTGCAATAATTCCCGTCTTATTGAAATCATAAAAAAACCTTCTGCGTTATATTTTGGTAAACTTTTTTTCTTAAGTTGTTATCGGCTTCCCAGTCTATACCCTGATCCCCGTATTGTATTAATGGTAGCTTGTGAATTTATTTTCTTTAACTTTTTTCTCAGAAACGATATGTATACCTCAACATTGTTATACTCTGAGGATGAGTTTATCCCCCATACCTTATCAGCCATATATTCCTTTGTGATAACCTGCTTGCCGCTGCTTATAAGCAACTTAAGTATCTGAAATTCTTTTATCCCTAAATGAATGATCTTACCGTTGCATAGCAGCTCATTGGTGTTGAGGTCAAGGGTTATATCACCGTACGAAATTAAATCAAGCTCAAGTGAGGTGTTCTTTCGCCTGGCCAAAGCTCTGAGCCTTGCGAAAAATTCTGCCGGAGCAAAGGGAAAGCAAATGTAGTCATCAGCACCGCAGTCTAACGCATTAACCGTTTCATTAACAGAACGATTATGCCCGATTATAAAAATTGGTGTATTATTTTTTTTGTCTCTAAGATCTTTTAATAGATTAAGGCCGCCGTACGGTTCTACTTGTATATCAATAATGAAAACATCATAAATATCAAATTCAGCATAGCTCAAACAATCCGTATCACAAATTGCAATGTCCGCAATACAGTTATTTGTTGACAAAAGCTCCTTTATTCTATTTGCGGTCTCGCTTTCCGCTGAAGCAAAAAGAATTCTCATACAAGCACCAAATACTTTTTTTATGAATCAACATGAATCATTGTATCACAATATTATATAAAAAGTAATAGCTTGCTAAATCTTTTTTGTGAGTTTTCAAGCCTTTTTCAAGGTTGATAATGTAAACTAAAAATATATTACTGCGACTTTTTATGGCTGCCGCAGCAAAGGAGGATGCAAATGAAAACAACAACCGATTTGAGTATTAATATTACCGGCGCAAATGCTGAGGATGTTTGTGTTTGGGCTGATTTATTCGGCGTTACACTTTCTGATAACTCTGAAATAGTTATTGATGTTAAGTTTGATAAGGGCAGAAAAGCCGCTTATATTGAGCCGCTTCAAAGATTGAGCGATGAAAAATATATTATTGAGGTATTGAATGCCGACAAATGTGTGGAGGTTCGCCTGGCCTGTCCTTCAAAAAAAGCTATGTTTTACGGATTAAGCGATATACTGGACAGGATTAGCAAAGACACTCTTTCTTTGGGTGAGATAACAGGCTATCCTCTTTTTAAAACAAGAGGATATATTGAGGGCTTTTACGGCAAGCCTTGGAGCTTTGAGGAAAGGTGCTCGGTTTTGAAGCTCATGGCAAAAAACAGAATGAATACAGTCTATTTCGCACCCAAAGACGACGATTATCACCGTGAATTATGGCGTGAGCAATACCCCCGGGAGGAGCTTGAGAAGCTTGCTGTTTTGGTAAAACTTTCAGACGAATATGCAATGGACTTTTATTATTGCTTAGCACCCGGTCTATCTATAAAATATACAAGCGAACAGGAATTCGATTCACTCAAGGCTAAAACACAGCAGCTGTATGATATCGGTGTTCGTCACTTTGGTCTTTTACTGGATGACATTGACGAGGAATTTGCGTTTGAAGAAGACAAGAAAGCCTATGGAGAAATTGTTAACGCTCATACAAGCTTAATACAAAGATATTATACTTACATAAAAGGAATTAACAATAATATCCGCCTGACTGTTTGCCCCATGCTTTATAACGGGCGGGGCAATGAATATTATATTTCAAAATTCGGGCAGAATATTGAACCTGATATTCAAATATTCTGGACAGGACGGGATGTCTGCTCAAGGGATCTAACAAGCTTTGAAGCGCTGAAATTTATAGAGAACACCTACCATAAGCCGCTGTACTGGGATAACTATCCTGTTAATGACGGAACAATGCATAATGAGATGCATATTTCTCCTATTATTAACAGGGATAAGGACTTGTATAAATATTCCGAGGGTATTATTGCAAACTGTATGGAATACGCTGAATGTTCAAAAATCCCGCTGATTACCTTTGCCGATTATTTATGGGACAGTGAAAATTATAATCCGGATTCATCATTTGAAAACGCCGTTGAACAGGTTGTCGGAGCAGAAAATTCGGAAGCGTTTATTACCTTTGCCGATCATCTCTATACCTCCTGTCTTAAGGACAACAATTCAAAGCGAATGTATAAAATCTTCCAAAAGGTTGAAAAGGCTTTTGCATCCGGCGAAATAGGTACTGCTCTGATGAGTGCCGGAGAGTATGTCGAAAAAATGAATGCTTGCTGCGAATACCTTAAGCAGGAATTACCTATTTGCCGCGAGCTTTCAAAATGGTCAAAAAAGTTTTTTGTTGCATGCGATATAATAAACAAGCTTCTTGAGCTTATATCAGAAGGTGAAGGCGGAATCAGGGATGAAATTTTTAAGCTGATTGACAAATATGACGCTATGCCTGCAAAGCTTACGGATATTAATTTAAAAGAAGAACTGGGAAACTTGATGAATATAAATTTTTCTCAATAATAAATATTTAATATTGACTGGAGGTTTTTGCGGATGGGTAAAATGAGCGGAAAGCTTATGCATCTCAGAGCAAACTGGAATCGCCCCTCAACAGACGATAATTTATCATATAAAGAAATTGCCGGGTTTACAGCAAGCGCCATGGGGCAGGATATTTTTTGGTCGCTGAGGAGTTATGTAAAAACGGTTTGTATTTCTGTTTTCGGTATTGATCCAATAAAATTCGGAAAGCTGGGTTTGTTTTCCGGAATTTGGGATGCTGTAAACGACCCCATTATGGGTATTTTAATAGACCGAACCGACACTAAATTCGGCAAGCTGCGCCCATACATGCTTTTCACGGCACTTCCGATTGGCATTTTTATGATTTTATCCTTTTATAATCCGCCGTTTGGTGCAACAGGAAAGTTTATTTTTATTTCAATTATTTACATAATGTGGGAAATGTCATATACCATTTCCGATGTTCCTTTCGGTGCATTACCCTCAGTTATAACATCAAATTCGGTTCAGCGCGCAAAGCTCATAACAGTTTCAAAATATGGAAGTGAAATAGGCTTAGCCCTGCCTGGTCTAATCAGCTTTTTTGTCACAATTATCGGCGTGCAATACATGGGGCAGGTATTCTTCGTAGCCAGCATTATACTTTCTATTTTAGGTTCATCGCTTTTTTCGGTTTCATTTTTTACTGTAAAAGAAAGAGTTCCGCCAAGCCCCAATAAACAGTCATTTTCTGATATGTGGAAGGTTCTCAAGAGCAGCAAGCCTATGATGATTCTTTCTATATCAGAGCTTATGAACACCTTTTCTTCAGCGGCGGGATACGCATCATGGTTTTTTTTCTATTATGCGTTCAGGGGCGGTATCGGTTGGCCGCTGCTTAAAATATTCAGCAGTGAAAGTGAAGGGTTGGGACTTCAGGCATTATTGTCCACTCTCAAAGGTGTCCCCAGCTTCATTCTTATGGCATTCACGCCCAAGCTTGCAAAACGCTTCGGCATGAAAACCCTTGTGCTAATATCTGCAGCAATGAGCGCATTCGCGTACGGTTCAATATATCTGGTAGGCTATAATTCCACACCAAAGCTTATTTATATGATTTTTGTTTTGGCGCTGGCAGGGCTTCCTGGCAATATTATCGGTGTTATACGAAAAACACTCTCAACCGATGCGCTTGACTATGTCGAATGGAAAACAGGCGAACGCTCGGAGGGTCTAATGGGTTCGATTCTCGGCTTTGCTATCAAGCTGAAGGACTCGCTTGCTCTGTTTATCGGCGGTTATTGCCTTAGCTGGGCAGGGCTTGCCGGAGCGGAGGACGCCAGCGAAATGGCGCTTTTACAATACAATCCTAACGTAAACAGATTATTTATGCTGTACGCATTAATTCCCGCAATTTCGGCTGTACTTCAGGGCATACCATATCTTTTCTATGACTTCAGCGGCGATAAAAAGCAGCAGATTGTTGAGGAGCTGCAAAAAACAAGAGCAGAGAGGCGCGAAAAGCTTATAGCAGAAGGATATGAATTTGATAAGGATATTTCTGTGAAAGACTTAATTAAGAAAGGAACAGATAATAATGAAAAAGAAAACGAAAACTATTAGTATCATTTCTATTGTGATGGCGTTCATCATGTTACTCGGTGTTCCGGCAAATGCGGTCGGACTGCGCAGCGGCTACAAGAATCCTCTTAAATGCGACGAAAACAGCGTAAGGTTTTCTTCTGTTTTAAGCGGAACGCTGGCGGATGATCTTGAAATTGTCGGGGTGACTGTGCTCGCTCATACCAAAACAGGCAATGTTGCCTTTGAGTATTCCGACTCCAACTCAACTAATGTGGAAATCGGCGCATTATTGAACATTTATATTAAAAATAACACAAGCTCGGATATCTATCCTGAGCTAAAATTTAACGGAAAAACAGCCTGTGAATATCTCGATGTTTATCCGCAGAAAATTTGTTGGGCGAATACCCCTGATACACGAGTGAACAAAGCATACAGAACCTCTGATGAATTTGCAAGCTTTAAAGAGCTGACAACCTACATTCCTGCGGGCGGTATTGATTGCTACAGCATAAATGTCACCGACGGAAATCTCCTTTATGGCGGACTTAAAATGGATATAACCGCAAACGGAAAATCTGCCAGTGCGATACTCTACGGCGATTATCAATATATTTCGGTTTCACGCATTACATGGACAGCCTCCTCGGGTAACAGTTATTTTCCCGACGGTTTTTCATATTACATAAAGAGCAATTCCGAATACGATACAAAAATTAACTATATTAAGTTTTATGACGGTACTTCTGAATACAATGTGCACTATTGGAACGAACGAGGTGAGCTTGATTTTGACGGCAATGACATTGTTCCGGCAAATCAGCCTGCATTCGGAAAGATAGCTTTTGACGGAGCGGTAGATTTTCAGGAATATCTTGTTGAGTTTAACATCACAAATAACGGCAGGACATACAGCATTATTCAGAAAACCAGACCGCTTGTGTATGAGTTTGATATTTCTGTCGGCTGGGCAAGTGGCGATTTGAAGAGGGACAGCTACATTAAAGCGATTTCGTCAATGCACTTCAATACGGTTATAGGTGCTTTTGACAGCAGCTATTACCTCAAGAGTGAGGAGTTCAGAAATCAATATCCTATTAAGATTTTCGGATATAATGAAGGCCGGCAAACAGGACCGGAAATGCATATTGAAAACGGTGTTGTGACTGTTTATGCCAGTGACGATATTCATGCGTCCCTGCCTTTCGGCGAACCTCAGCTGAATGATGGAGCAGGTAAGCAGCAGCCCATGCGTGTTTTTAATAAGCTTCTGACATACCGCAATGCGCCTTATGCGACAAATATAACACTTTCACACGAACCGGCGTTTTACAGATTCGCGGGTCTTTCAGACCTATGTCATTATGATGCATACAGAGTTATTGCACCTTTCAGCGATGCGTGGTATCATTACTATGAGTATACGCCGCAGGGGAAATATGCTATTTACTGGGGCGCACCTCTTGAAACACAGGGCGACTATATGCGCACATTGACAGCCTTAAACTATCCTAACCCTGTCGCCGCTTGGACACAAGGAGCCAACACATGGGATTCCTTCCCGCGCTTTACGAGCCAAAAGGAATATATGGTTTCTCCAAACCCCTTTGAGCTTCGTATGCAGGCATATGAAAACATGGCAAACGGCGCAAACGCACTTTATTGGTTTAACATTAACGGCGACGACCTGCTTTATCACAAGGACGGCTCCCGTGAGATGATGCTTGTGAACCGTGAGTTATGTACTGCCTCGGAATATCTTGTGAAGCAGATTCCTTACAGCTATGCGAGAAATAATAATTTTGATTTAAACGCAAACATTACCCCTGACGCGGCTCTGCTCTTTGCTATTGATTTAAATTATTCCATCAAGGATGATATGTATCAGTACAGCGGCGTGAGAAGCAATCAGAGCTTTTCGTTTGATATTCCGGATTATCTTGAAGGCAGCACTCAGCTTGTTAAAATAACAAAGGACGGCGTCAGCGAAATTGATTCCTTTACTGTTAGTGACGGTAAGGTAAGCTTCAACGATACTGTTGATGTGACTGCGATGTATCTGCTTTCCGATGATTCCTCATTCGATAAGCTTAGTGCAAATTACGACCTTACTGTATCAAAAGAAACCTTTGATATTTACGCTGATAAGGAAAACTTCAAGCAGCTTGAGTCTGAATACGGCTATAGCGACGAGAAGCCTTGTGTGCCTGAGGCATATGAAAAAATGGAAGAAACACAGACTAAAATACTTTACACCATTCTAAGTCCTGTTATTCATGTACTCGAAAAGATGCTCACCTCATTCATTGGATTTTGGGTAAAAATATTTATTAAATAATAAGGCTGGTCGGAACATGGGCAATTGGATTTTAGGTTTTGATAAGCAGATAATTACGCCGGATGATTATCTGCAAAACGATTATTATTCTGCAGGATACGCGGGCGGCTGCCGCTGTACTGATGTGCTTGACGATATGTATGTACGTTCACTTTACTTAGACGACAGCAGCGGCAAGGGCGGAGTATTTTTGTCTGTTGTCGATTGCGTGGGGATGTCAAATACCGATGTTCTTGCAATTAGAGATATTTTAAAATCATTTACAAAGAGGGTAAAATCCAGAGGCGTCAATATACTCTTTACCCATTGTCACTCGGCCGTTGATACACAAGGGCTTTGGGGCAAGCTTCCAAAAAGCGGAAGAGTTCCGCACTACATGAATTCCTTAAAAATAAAAATCGCAAATAGTATCATTGCATCTTATAAAAATGCGAAGCTCGGAAAGCTTTTTGTCGGTGACATTAAAACAAGCGGCTTGCTGGTTGATACCCGCGCGCCTATGGTTTTTGATGACCGGCTGACAAGAATAACATTTAAGCCCGACGACTTGTCCGCTCCGGTTACGCTCATACATTTCGCGGTTCACCCGGAGCTTTTGGGCGGCAACAATCCTTTGATTTCCGCCGATTTTCCCGCATATATGGGAAAACGGATTGAAGAGTCGACAAGCGGTGAATTTGCTTATTTCACAGGCGCAATCGGAGGTCTTATTACCTGCCCGGGTCTTGATGACATCTTTGAAAAACGGGTTGACCCGGTTGAAAACTGCAAGGAATACGGTTATAAGGTTGCAGAATTTGCTTTGTCAGTTAATAATGACGTTGAACTGGACGCAAAAGTTGATTATGTCAATAAAAAAATTAATATCCCTGTAAGCAATGCCAAATTTGTACTCGCTAAAAAATGCGGTCTTATCAACACAAGCGTTATCAAGGTATCTGGAAAGCCGTATAAGTATATGGCAATTTCAGAGCTTGGCTATCTTTCACTGGGAAATTACCTGAGAATTATGCTTGTGCCGGGTGAGCTTTACAGTGAAATCGCAATGGGCGGCTATCTGAGCGCGAAATACAGCGCTACAGGCAGAGAAATGTCGGGAGGGACGATTTTTGAAATGATGCCGGATGGGAAGAAGCTCGTGTTTGGTCTGTGCAATGATGAGGTCGGTTACATTATACCCGATAACGATTTTTATATTGATAAAAAGTTGCCGTATATCGTTGACGGAATTGACCGCTTCGGAGAAAAGCATTATGAAGAAACTAATTCTATCGGAGTCTTTGCAGCACAGACTATTCTGAGCGAAAGCAGAGAAATATTCAATGAAATGAGGTGTATGCATGAATAATAAATGGATGATTGGCTTTGATAAAAGAGTGCTTACACCGGATGATTACAAAAAGACACCTTACTATTTAGCAGGTTTTAGCAGGGGAATGCGTGCAGAAGGTGTTCTTGACGACATATATATCCGTTCGGTTTACCTCAGCGCGCAGAAGGACGGTGAAAACGGAGTTGTTATCGCTGTAATTGATTGTATCGGTATATGCAACAAAGAAATTAACGAAATCAGAAACAGAGTCCTTCGCTATTTGCCGCCGGAAGCCGTTTCGAGTGTTAATATTATGTGTACGCATGTGCATTCGGCTCCCGACACACAAGGATTGTGGGGAAAGGGACTCAGGAGCGGGCGAAATAAAAGGTTTATGACTGCTTTAAAAGAAACGGCGTCTGAATGCATTTGCCAAAGCGTTTGCAACGCAAAAAAAGGCAGCCTGTTTTTTGGAAAAACCCTAACAGAAAATATGATTCTCGATAACCGCGAGCCGGAGATTCATGATGATTATCTCAATCGCTTCAGATTCGTTCCCGACGACGGCAGCAGCGAGCTTTATATTTTAAATATAGGCTGTCATCCGGAGCTGCTTGGCGATAAAAACCATAAAATAAGTGCCGATTGGCCCTGCTATATGGGAAAATATATAAAAGAAAAAACAGGAGCGGAATTTGCGTTTTTTAACGGGTCGATCGGTGCAATAACCAACATGGGTATGAATGAGGTTTACAGCGGTGAGCTTCAGGGAGAAGCAGCAATGCCTGAATTCGGCAGGAAAATGGGTGAGTATGCCGTTAGTATAACTAAGGAAGTATCTGTTCCTGTTCATCTGATAATCAACCGTGTTGAGCGAATGCTTTCGGTGGAAAACAAGACCTTTGCTTTTGCCTCAATGCTTAAGGTTATAAAAAATGATGTTATTAAGGTTGATGCAGTTAAATACGGCAAAGGTATTGTTACGGAAATCTCACTTTTGGAAATCGGAAAGATTAAAATCCTTCTTGTTCCGGGCGAGCTTTTTCCGGAGGTAGCCTTAGGCGGCTTCCTTGAAGCGGACAACTGTGCAACAGGAAAAAGTTATATTTATCCGTCCCTTTTTGAAATGCTTGGCAGCGGTGAAAACCTTATTTTCGGACTTGCCAACGACCAGATTGGTTATATTATCCCTGATAACGATTTTTATATATCAGAAAAAAAACCATATGCATTCTGGGCGATTCCCGATGATAAACACGGACGTCCTCATTATGAGGAAACAACCTGCTCCGGACCGTATGCTGCGGATATGATGCGTGACGCGGTTGAGCAGCTCGTTAAAATGCAAAATAAAAAGACGGTGGATTCAGTAGCTGTATAATTTAAGGAGGTTTTGAATATGGCAAATTTCAGATTGGATATCTTTAATGTTTTTCGCAGAATACTAGGTTTATTCACAGCAATTCTGGTTATGACCGGAGTCATTATTATTCCCGGCGAAAAGGTGGTTGAACAAAACTTCATGAAGGGGGACGAGGTTTTTCTCAGCGAAGCGGCAGAGGGTGCTTATTGGACACTCGGTTTTTCAAAAAAGATTATAACGCCTTCTGATGTCCTGACTAATTCAAAGAAGTACTATCTTGCCGGTTACGGCAACAATACTCACCCAACAGAGGTTATGGACGACCTTTATGTCAGAACCATCTATCTCGATGATAATTCCGGCAGAGGAGGTGTTGTTTTAGCTGTAATTGACGCAATCGGTCTTAATAATAAAGAGGTTCTTGAAATTCGTGAGATGCTAAAAGAATTTACCGCGCAAAACAACATCAAAAGTGTAAATGTGCTTTCAACTCACGACCATGCCGGTATTGATACCCAGGGGCTTTGGGGTAATACTTATATGCTGAAAACCGGCAGAAACGAAGAACATAACACATTTGTCAAGAAGAAAATTGCCGAGAGTATTAAAGAAGCTTATGCAAACGCTGCAGAAGGGAAGCTTTATTGGGGCGACATACTGCCGGAGCCGAATATTATCAACGACAACCGTGAGCCCTATGTTTATGACGAAACACTGACAAGACTGCGTTTTGTCGCAGAAAATACGCTCAGTGAGGTCTATATTTGCACGCTGAATGCCCACCCGGAAATGATGGCGCAGGGAAATTCAACAGTATCGGCAGATTATCCGGCTTATATGGGCAAATACATAGAGGAACGTACCGGAGGAGAATTTATTTTTATCAACGGCGCAATCGGTGCTTTGATTAACGGAAAAGGTCTTTCAGAGGTTTTCCATATCACAGGGGATGCGCTTGACCTTGTCAATCTTGATGAAAACAATAAAAATGAAGTACAGAGAACCGCAGATGATATAGCCGCTCTTTACGGCGAAACAGGTAATGCTACAGTCGCTCTTCTAAATTCAATCACAACGGCTGATCTCGACTCAAAAAATAATTTAAACGCTGAAAAGAAAAGTGTAATTCGTAAATCCTTCACAAAATCTTTCGGCGAGACAGTTGGACGCTATATGCTCGCGATTGATAATGAAAAAGAGATTGCTCCTTATATCAATATCCGTCACGAAGCGATTGAAGTGCCTATTGACAACTATATCCTTGCACTTGCCGCAAAAATCGGACTTATTAAGTTAAACCATTATCCTGCGGGAAAAGACGGTCTTGATAGCTTTTCCACCACAGAAGTAGGTTATTTGGAATTGGGTTCATCTCTTAGAATAATGCTTGCTCCGGGTGAGCTTGCGCCTGAGGTTGCAATGGGCGGCGCTCTTAGCACAGAAGACAGCGCAATGGGCTATGAATACGACAAGAAAACCGCTTTTGAAATCATAGATCCCGATAACACTGCTGCCGACGGACAAAGCAAAAACCTTGTGTTCGGGCTTTGCAACGATGAAATTGGTTACATCATCCCTGACAACGACTTTTATGTTCACCGCTTTTTGCCATATATTGCACAGGAAAGCGACCGCAACGGCAACAGCCATTATGAAGAGACTGTTTCCGCCGGACCAAAAACCGCAGGCATTGTAATTGATGCTCTGCAGTCAATTTTAAATTCATTGAATTAGGAGGAAAATCATGGATATTTTAAGATTTTTACAAATACCGAATCTAGTTAGAAAAATTATTTCTGTTCTTGCTTCCTTAATTATCATTGCCATGCCTGCGAAATTTTTTACAACAGAAGAAAAAGCCTCGCAATATATGTTAGACGGCGATTCTTCTTTTTCGCAGGTTGCCGGTGATAACTGGACGGTTGGTTTTAGTAAAGCAGTTTTGACGCCTACGGATGTAAACAGTGATAAATACTATATTGCAGGCTACGGGAGCAATAATCCGGCTCAGGGTGTTCTTGACGATATATTTGCCAGAGCAATATATATGGATGATAATACCGGGCGCGGCGGCGTTGTTATGTGTGCCGTTGACTGTGTAGGTCTTAGCCGTGCGGACATTAATGTGATTCGTTCTATTGTTATCGAAAGCAAGGAAATTCCTACTCTCAAATCAATAAATATTGCTTCAACTCATGCCCATTCCTCAGTTGATACACAGGGGCTTTGGGGTGAGGAGTTCTATAAGACCGGCAGAAACAAGGCTTTTATGAGCTCCCTGCATCAAAAGGCGGCACAGACTATTATTGACGCCTATAAAAACAGCAAAGACGGCAGTCTTTTTGTCGGTGAAATTGATGCTGCCGGCATGCAGGCTGATGTGAGAACCCCGGTTGTTTTTGATTCGGCTCTAACGAGAATCCGGTTCGCGCCGAGTGACGGCTCCGCTGAAACATATTTAATAAATTTCGCCTGCCATGCAGAGCTGCTTGGCAAGCTTACAACAAAAATCAGCGCTGATTTTCCCGCTTATATGATTAAAGAAATTGAAACCCAGACAAGCGGCGCTAATGCTCTTTTCGTCAACGGAGCTATCGGCGGAATGATTTCCGCAAAAGAAATAACAGAAGTTTATAACAACGAAGAATTTGATTGCGAGGCTTATACAAAGCAGTTCGGTACGGATTTAGGTGAGCTTGCGATGAGCATTTCGACCGAGGAGGAGCTTTCACCGCTTTGTAATATTGCGTCAAAGACGATTACCGTTAAATGTGACAATACACAGCTTGTACTGGCACGCTTCCTGGGTGTTTTGAATAACGATATTATCCGTCATTCCTTTATGAATGGCGCGTCAATTTTGTCGGAGGTTTCATATCTGGAGCTGGGAGATGAACAAATTAGCATGTTTTTGATTCCCGGAGAGCTATACCCTGAGCTTGAGAGCGGAAACTTCCTTCCATCAGGTGAAGCGGCAAACGAATTTGAAGCCGATTATAAGGTTCTTTCCGAAATGACAAATTGCAAATACAGCTTTGTTGTGGGGCTTTGCAATGATGAGCTGGGTTATATTATTCCGGATAACGACTTCTACCTTCACGAATGGCTGCCATATTTTAATATTGCAGAGGATAAGGACGGCAGAGAACATTACGAGGAGACAAATTCCGTCGGTCCGGAAACTGCCCGTATAATATTAAATGCTATAGACGCTTTGATTGCCTCTGTAAAATAGGAGAATAAAATGGAAAATAAAAATATTCTAGTGTTTTCACCTCATGCTGATGATGCGGCTATTTTCATAGGCGGGACGCTTGCAAAGCTTTCAAGAGATGGCTGGAAAATTTATATCGCAAGAGTAACAAACGATGATTTCGACTCAAAAGGACTTGACCAAAAGACGACAATTGAAAAAAACCGCTCCGAAGCCGAAGCCGCGTATGCGGCTTTAGGTGCGGTTGAAACTATTCATATGGGCTTTAAGTCCGATTACATGCGGATGAATGACTACAATAAGCTCCGCGGTGACATTGCCGAATTAATAAGGAAAATCCGCCCTTATTCCCTCTATACATTTGACCTTGATATGAGGGGTGAGAGCAATCTCGACCATAAGATTATTGCTGAGGCAGTGCACGAAGCTTTATGGATTAGCGCCTTTGATTTGCACTATCCCGAGCATTTTGAAAAGGGACTGACAACCTACAGCGTCCCGGAGCTTGTTTTGTTCAGCACAGCGCCGGATGAGTGCTATACAGCAAACGATATTGAAAGCGTTATGGATGTTAAAATCAAAGCGCTTTGCTGCCACGAAACACCCATCAATAATATGCTGATGAATGCTATTCAGTCAGCTGAATATGCTGGACTGCCCTGCGATGAGCTAAAAGAAATTCTTGACGCACCAAGAGATGAGGTAATCGCAATGTTTGCCACAAAGCTTGCTGCCGGAATCGGTGAGCCTTTTGGCTTGAATGCCGCAGAGATGATCAAGGTCTGCCCCTCTTCGCTTGGAATTTTTGGATAAGAGGAATAGATAAATGTTTGAAACGCAATTCGGGAACGGTATCGCAAAAAAACTTTTTGATGAATTAAAAGATAAGTCGGTTATATTTGTTACCCAGGAAAATTTGCTTGAGAAGTACAGAGCTATTGTGCCCGAAAGCTTTATTGTGCAATGCATTGACAATATTGAAGAAAGCTATATAACGGAGCTTAATAATAAATTGCCTTTCGCTGAAATCATAATCGGCTTTGGAGGAGGCTTGAGCGTTGACGGCGCCAAATATTTTGCGTGGAAAAGAAATACCTGCTGTTATCTTTTACCCACGGCAATTTCTGTTGACGCTTGCTATAGCTATCCGATTGCCCTTCGCCGCAACAGCGTCGTCTGTTATGAGGGCGAGGTTTTGCCGGAACAGGTACTCATTGATTACGAGATAATCCGTACTGCTCCAAAAATGTTGAATCTGTCAGGGGTCGGCGATCTGCTTTCCTGTTATACCGGTCTTTTTGACTGGACTCTTATGACAAAGGCAGGCAAGGGCAATCCGGTTGTTCAGCGACAATATGAAGGGGCGCAAAAAATTCTTGACGAGCTTTTTGCAAGCGCCGATGATATAGCCCAAATGACAGATAAGGGCATTGCAATGATTATGAAAGGTTACAAGTGGGTTGGCGTTGAAGGTTATAACAGCCGTTATTGCCATTTCGAGGAGGGCAGCGAGCATTATCTCGCATATGCTGTTGAGTCTGTTTGCGGCAAGCACCTTCTCCACGGACAATTAGTTTGCATGTGTGCATATATTATGTCAAAACTCCAGAGTGAAGGGCGTCAAAAAGCAGTATCTGATTTTACAAAAGCAATTGGCTTGTCAATTATACCGGCGGATGTGGGTTTAAGCGATAATGAACTCTTTAACGCATTGAAAATCGTTAATAATTTTGCTTTGACAAATAATCTTTCCTATTCAATTTTGAATGAAAAGCAAATTACAGACGAATTTATAAATGAAGTTCTAATGGAGCTGAATACATGAAAAATAATATAGTCATTACATATATCGGCGGAGGCTCAAAGGACTGGGCGCATAAATATTTTTCCGACTTGCTCACACAGGACGCAATTGAGGGTGAATTACGCCTGTACGATATCGACGGTAAAGCTGCTATACGCAATATGCGGTACTTTGAAAAGCTCAAAAGAGATAACCAATCAAAAATCAAAAGCAACTGGAACTGCAAGGTAATGAGCAATATTGATTCTGCGCTAAAGGGTGCGGAGTTTGTAATCATTTCAATTCTGCCATACAGCCTGCAAAACATGAAGAATGACGTTCATTATCCTGAAAAATATGGTATATGGCAGTCAGTAGGCGACACTGTTGGCCCCGGCGGTTATTCAAGAGCCTTGCGAACTATACCAAGCTACAAATTTTTTGCGTCTAAAATACGAGAAAACTGTCCCGATGCATGGGTAATAAATTACACCAACCCCATGACGCTGTGTGTAAATACGCTCTACAAAGAATTCCCTGAAATAAAGGCTTTTGGTTGCTGTCATGAAGTTTTCGGAACGCAGTGGATATTAAAAGCGATTGTGACTATGTACGAAAAGCTAAGCGAAAACGGCAAAGCGGCATTTATGAAGGCTGACCTTGAAGCGGTTATAGCTGAACTGAAAACGCTTGGAAAAAAGTTTTCCGTCTGGGCTTTTGACCCTGTTGACAAAAACGGAATTAAAACTAATGTTCAAGGAATCAATCATTTTACATGGGTAGACCGTGCAACATATGGTGACATGGATATTTTCCCTCTATATGAATCATTTATCAGAATGTTCCGCATGTTTAACAATGACCGCCTCGGCAAATTTGTGCCCGCATTGGTAAAAAGGAAACGTAATTGCGAAAGCGTTAAGTTTGAGCTTTTTGAAAAATATAACCGGATTGCAGCGGCAGGCGACCGTCACCTAGCCGAATTTATTCCGGATACATACCTCAATACAAAGCATGTTTTAAAGAACGGCTTTATTTTAACGCCTGTTTGGGGACGCATTGCAAACGATAAATTGCTGCGTGTGCGTACTCGATTATATCTCTCACCGTTTGTAAAGGCGAAATTTAAAAGCTCGGGTGAAGAGGGCGTAAATCAAATAACAGCTATCTGCGGTCTTGGTAATATTGTTTCCAATGTCAATATGCCGAACAAAGGGCAAGCGCCGAGTCTTGTTCTTGATACTGCGGTTGAAACAAACGCAGATTTCACCGAAAACAGCGTTTTACCTCTGGATTCAGGAAAAATGTCAGCAGAAACGGCTGCACATGTTAATATTCATGCTCAAAACCAGAAGGATTTCATTGATGCCTACTTCGAAAAAGATAAGCAAAAGCTCTGCGAGGTTTTTTGCAATGACCCGGCAGTAAAACGAATCGGCAAAGAAAAAGACAGCAAGCTTTTTCAAGAAATGATTGAATTGAATAAGGAATGCTTAGAGGATTTTTTATTGGTTTAAATGTTCACCAATTTCACCATTGTTAGTGAATCTATAAAAAGAAAGGTATGGGGATAATTTGAAAAAGCATAAAAAATTATTAATTTTCATATCTGTGATTCTTGCGCTTTGCGCTATCGTCTCGTCAGTTTTTATAATTGTCCCGACGGCAGGGTTTTATTTGAAATATCATACCCCGTTTTATTTCGGTACAGATCATTCAAATGAAGAGTTTGCAAGCAATATCCCATATGACAAATATGTTTATAATATGAGCATCGATGAAGCAAAGGCGCTGAGCGGCTTTAATGATGTTTATGAAAGCAAGGACTTCAGCGGCGATATACAAAAAGCAATAGATTTGGCGTCGCAAAACGGCGGGATAGCTGTTGTTTCTGAAAATATGAGCGTTGAAAAAGTCAGAATAAAAAGCAATGTCTGTCTGTTTGTACCACACGGTATTACATTGACTGTTAAGGGATACCGCAATCTCACAGGTGCGGCAAGGGGCGAAAATGTAGCAGACAGCGGCGAGATTTTTCGTTTTGTTGAGGCTGAAAACGAAGAAAATATTTTTATCACAGGCGGAGGGACAATAAGGGGAATCGGTGAGGATTACTGGGAGGAAGCTAATCTGGTTACTATTGTTAAGCCCCTGAAAACCTATGATATTGATATTTTAGAATATATTCATTTTCAACAAAAACGCACCCGAAAAGAAGATATTTCAACAAAGCTTGTCTTCATCAACCTTTGCAAAAATGTCAATATTCAAAACATCATTTTGTATGACAGCCCCGGCTGGAATCTTTCTCTGGAAGCCTGCTTGGATGTAAACATCTCAAAGCTTATAATAAACTCAAACTATCACGGTGCGAATACAGACGGAATTGATATTTCCGCAACGAGCAATGTTCTTATAGAGAACTGCTACCTTTCAGTCGGGGACGATGCAATCTGTCTTAAAAATGACAAGTACTATAACGATACCGACAACCTCGACATGGAAAATATTGTTGCACGAAACTGCTTCATTAGAAGTGCCACTAACGGCTTTAAGATTGGCACCGGTGTTTATAACAACATTACAAAAGTGAGGGTTTCAGATCTTACAATGGAGGTTGAGGGCATATATCCGCCAACAATCGGGGGCGTTACCTTGCTTGTCTCAGAAGGCGGAATGCTTTCAGATGTGGTTGTTGAGAACATCAAGATGAAGAACGTCCTGGCGCCTGTCTTTATTCGACTGAGCAACCGCAACCGTTTTGGCGATCAGCATATGACCGGCGTAATGAAGGAGATCACTGTTTCAAGCATAACCGCAACAGGCGCGGAATTGCCGTCTATTGTTGCCGGTGTTGAGGATGGGGGAGAAATTCGCTGCATCGAAAATGTGAAGCTGAGCAATTTTGATATAAGCTACCGTGAAGCTAAGCACCCGGAAAAAGTGAATCGTGTAACCGACGCTGACGTGGATGAGTCTGTAAAAGATTATCCAGAGGCATGGATGATGGGCGATGTTCCTGCCAGCGGAATTTATATCCGGCATGTTAAAAATATTTTAACCGAAAATTGCAAATTCGCAGCCAGAAGCGGTGATACCCGTCAACATATTTCGAAATATGATGTATTTCAATAGGAGGAGCTATAAGTGAAATTAAAGAAATTTTTGATAAGCACTTTACTTATATCATCAATTATATTGTCTCTTGTTTCATGCGGAAATAAAGGTGCGCAAGTGTCTACGGACACAGAAACCACCACACAAATAACAGAAACAACAATGCATACAACTGAAGCTTCTTACTCTGCAACAGAATCATCTGCGCAGTATAACAATTTGGAAACTGTGCCTGAGTCAACACAGCCAGAGCAAACAAGCGCTGGCTCAAATACAACTGCTCCGGAAATTTCAACGGCGAAAAAGTTGGAATCCGGAGTTTCAGTATTTACTTCAAAACAGGAAATTTTGAATGCCTACAACGAAGTTGTAAACTATGCAAAAACGGCTGAGCCCGGATATTCAAAAGTCGAATATCAGGAAATTCCTGAGAGTGAACGTATGCTCGAGGGTTGGGTAGCAAATTTGATTTTACCGATAGCGTCCAATTTTATGCGTTCTAAAAAAGATGCCGAAGCAAAACCGGACACCACCGAAAAGGGAGGAGAAATGTACTGGTTTCCAATTTACGGCAGCACTAAGGGCTGCTTATTGACCGACGCAGCATCTATTGTAAAAGCTGATTGTATTAAACGTTCTGACGGGAATTATGAACTAACCTTTACTCTTTGTGACGAGATTAACTCACAACCAACAATTGAATTTACAGATACACCCCGCAGCGTTGTTGGTTCAGTGTTTCAGCCGCTTGAGCTTGACGATTTAAACAAAACGCTCAAGGAAGATAAAATTGTCACAAAGGTAATAACCGGAGTTGATTATGAGTTGACCTATTATAACTGCAATGTAGTTCTCGTATATAATCCGGAAACCAAGCATATAGTAACGCTTGATCATTATATGCATACCTTGGTCGACATCAAAAGCGCAAAGGTTCTTTTATCAAATGTCAGCGGCACAGCCGTGCTTGACAATACACTTAAAATCTATAATTTTCAATATTAATTTATCTTGTAATAAATATGTTTGCATCTTTAAAACTCAGCTTTCGCTCAAAAACAAGAAGCGAAGGTTGAGTTTTTTTAATATGTTAGTACCTTAATGGGCTGAAAGCTTAACAAAAAACAAGACTTAACGGATGTATTGGAATTCCAATGCAGCCTTTAGATTGTTATAATATAAGCGGAATCGAAAAATCTCAATCCCGCTTATATTTAAAATTATGCACATAAATATCCAATTATTAATTTTCAACTATTGTTAAAGATATGTCTATCTTTTTTTATCAAAACTCGGATTAAATGCATAAAAATTCTTAGCATCCATTCTGTCAGTCGCAAGCCGTAAGCCTTCACCGAAATTATCAATTTAAGTAACAGCCCGGGAATCCTTATGTGTAGAGGGTTTGAGGGCGATTGATAAAGTTTAAAAAATTAAGTTGAATCCTTGTTTTAATGTTGAAACCATCAAAAATATATATTATATTTCTTTAAATGTTTATTGTATCAAGTTCAGACCAAAAGTGACAACTTAATTAAATATAATTCACACAGTATTCCTTAAATATATGACTGACTACAGTCTAAAACACTGTGTTAATTTAGGAACTGCCGTAAGGCATTCGCACATATGGTGGCGTGAGAAGTCAGCTACTCAAATAATAGGTAGCCTTATATTCGATTATTTTGTAATCAAAGTGACCGTAAGATTATTGTTAGTATTTTGAGTATTAATAATTTCGGCACGATAAGAATTTATCATGTAAGCGCCCTTGCCATCAAATCGAATTGTAATGCATTTGGAATATAAAAAATAAATCGGTTCATATTCTGTAATTATCAGGCTTGCGTCGCAGATATTCAATTTTTCAAAAATAGTTACATAACCATAACCGCTGCCACCTTCATCGGCATGGGTGGTAATCCGATTCATTCCTAGATTAATAAGAGTGTTGATATCAAACGGTATGCCGCTATCCCAGACACTGAATTCATAAGCATCATTATACTTTCCGATACCGACTAAAACGTTTCCATTAGTCTTATGTTGTCCAAAGTGTTTTATTGATATAAAGGCATTCTCCACAAGATCACCTATGATATTAATGATGTCAAGCGGTGGGATTAATGATTCCAATTCATCAATAGTGCTGTCTATTTCAAAATCAATATAAATTTTATGAATTGTAGCTGTTTCAAGCAAGACTTCAAATTTCGCATCAACGAGCGGCAATCCAGTCGTGGGTAGAATTTTTCCGTCACTTAATTTTTTTGAAAATTCATCTGACGCTTGATTTTTAAATATTTTAATATCCTCAAGGATTTTTTTTGCATCTGTTATTACATCAATATGTTGGGATCGTAAAATGAGCTTTTCCACAGCTCGTTGCATGGCATCCAGCTTTTTATTGTCTTTATGTACTACCGAAGCCAGATAATTGTGAGCTTCGGTCAGTATCATATTGTCTTTTTCCTTTTCGTCAATAATGCCTTGGAGTTTTTTATTTATGATTTCGTTTACTTTATCATTATGGGCAATTGCAGTTTCTCTTTTCCACCAATAGTAAATGCCGTAGCCGGTTAAGGCAACAACGGATGTCATTAACCATAAATCATAATCTATAGGTTTCTTTCGCATCAAGCTGTAAAAAACAAACGTGATACCGCTAATTATTAGACCAATTCCACTTGCGCCCTTTTTATCTGCTAAATTAATGCTTACTCTAATTTTCGAGATTAATGTTACAAACACGATATCAAAAACACAGCCTAAAATGATTATTAAAATATTGTCTCCTGTAATTCCAAGTAAATCCATAATTATTATTGCAACTAGCATTGTAAATAAATATAAAATATAACTTATAGCATATGCAATAATGATTATTACTAGTGTAAATCTGAACTTTTCTTTATAGATAAGTGATAAATATGTTGCTGATATGAAAATTATCAATGCTGTCTTATATGGCTCACTTACAGCAAGCCCTATTAAGAAAAGCGCCCCACTTGTGAAAAAAACAAAAACTATACCAATAATTATTTTTTTTATTAGCCTTGAACAAACGCAAGCTATTTTATTAAATAAGATATAGGTGATTGTAGTTAAAATGATTCCCTTTAAAAATTCATTTATCATGTCCACTATTTCCCTCGAATAAATTGACGAAAAAAGAAGATTTTGTATAACTTAAATAGAGTTTTTTAAAACATCCTTCATGATAACGTAAAGATGTACTTCATATTTAGAAGTGCGAATTTCACATCAGGAAGGAGGTTTGTTTATGTGGGCACGAATAGCCGAAACATTCCGTTATTGGATAAGCCTTTTATAAGCTTATTGTTTCAATGTTAAGCAAAAAGGTTATGTAAGGCATGAATTTTCATGCCTTACATAAATCATTAATACGATTTGCAAAGCTAAGACTGAACAGTCAGTCAAAACACAACATAATAAATTTTAAAGGAGTAAATCATTATGGCTTACAGTGCAAACAGTACAACACTGTCTTACAAAGATTCTACGGGCGAGTTTAAAGAAATCAACTTTTTAATGGAAGTGCCTGAGTTTGGCGGCACTTCAGAGAAAATCGATGTGACCACGCTCTCGGACAAAGTGAAACAATACATCCCCGGCATCAAGGATTACGGCGATCTCGTATTCAAGTTCCTCTATGACAATTCAGCCGAAAAAGCTAATTACAGTGTGCTTAAGGGGCTTGAAGATGCTTACGGCGTAGACGGCACAGTCGCCGCCTTCAAGCTTGAGTATCCCGATGGATCAGCTCATGTATTTGAGGCAATTCCCTATGTCAAGATGGATGCGGGCGCTATCAACGGTGCTTTAACATTCAGCGCGACTATGATACTTCAGGGCGACATCACCGCAGCTTAACCTATTTTTCGGTGTAAACACGCCGACACCATAGGCCTCTTTACAAGAGGCTTACATAAAAGGCTCGCGGGGGTATCTTGGCTGATAACCCCCGCAGCCAAACTAATAAACTAATTTATTGAAAGGAAATTCATTATGAAAACATTTTACACTCTTACAATCGGCGGCGAGGAATATAAACTGCGTTTGACCGCAAGCGCTATTATGGCTATCGAAAAAAGGCTTGGAAAATCTCTGTTTACTGCTTTAGAGGGGATCCAGGACAATATGATTGAAACGATTACAACTATCTTGTGGGGCGCTATGCAGCCTTTTAACGCGAACTTCGCTTTTGACAAGGCAGCCGGACTTTTTGACCAATACATCGACGACGGACATTCCATTGAAGAGCTTATGCAGGAAATCAACTCCTTATTTGAATCATCGGGTTTTTTCAAAAAGGGTCAGGAACAGTAAAACCTGACCCGAAGATAAACTATCCCGAATATTTATTCCACACAGCGCTCGCCGCCGGTATCCCCTGGCGGGATGTCGGCGGCATGACGGTTGATGAAATCTCCATGTCCGCACAGGTGCGGCAGGAACAGAACAAGGAGCTCGCGCAGATGATGGCATGGATTGTATATAACGGAGCAGCCCTGACCGGCGTTGCGGTCAATGATCCGAAAAAATTCCCAAAGATTGAGGATGCTTTCCCAAGCCTGTTTGAAAAAAAGGAGCAGCAGGATTGGTGGATTATGAAGGAGCGGATGGAAAATTTCGCGAAGGCAAAGAAGGTAGGTCAAGTTTGACGATGGAAGTTAACAAAAAGAAGATAATTACCATTTTCTTTGAATGTCAAAATTCCATTATCATTTTCAGCAAGTGTGTTAAATTGATTTATATTGACTGGAAAATTTTTTCTCTCTCCTTGCGGAAATTCAAATGATACAAAATATATTGTTTTAGTATAAAACCTGTCGCCTACAACCTGTGATGCTTTGGAAACTACTTTTGCATGTTCATTATGAGTTTGTGCAGATTTTGTAATAATATCTATAGAACGTTGTTTTTTTAAAATATGAAACAATAATCCTATAAAAAGAGCAATAGGTATAATAAAAATACTGATTCCCAAAAAAATTCTGCTATTTAAAAGTAGCGGTAAACTAAAACCACCTAGAACAATAATTAAAAGCAATGCAAATATAATACGGGCAAAATCAGTTCTATTCATTTATTCAACTCCTATAAAATATTTTTTATGAAAGGGGAAATTTAGTTATGGAATCACTTGTATTTGATCTAAAAAAATCAATAGCTGAATTGTCTCAATTTGATCAAGTAGCTGTTAATTCTGCAAATAATTTCAATACTAATTTTGCCATACAATTGGCTGAATTATCAAATTCATTTTTAGAAACATCCACAATAGCATCATCTTCGTTTTCAACAGCTTTCTCGCAAATAGATATTTCTGCCGTGACTAGTGCTGAAAATATAGGAACAGCATTTGCAAATGCGGCGGCTTCAATAGACGGTATTTTTGCCGTAGCATCGGAAACAATGAATACAGGTTTTGGAGAAACCGCTGCTCTCTTAACTGAATTGTTCGTCAGCACATTTGCCGGAATTGATGAAACATCAATTAATACTGCTCTTATAATGAGCGAAACAATCGGAAATACTGTTGCCGGAATCAACCAAAGTTTGCAAGAAATGCAAATTAATGGAGAAACAACATTTGTTGCTTTGCAGGAAATGTCCACAATAACAGCTGAAATATCCACATTAGCTTTTTCAGATGCCGCTTTAATCATAAATGAAGCTTTTAATGCAACAACACTTGCAATTATTGAAAACTTACTTTTAGTCAATACCACAACCGCAGAATCGACTTTACTTATGGCGGAGTCATTTGGACTCTCTGCAATTGAAATTTCTACAATATGGACTGAGTTGCTGCTTCTTAGCGCAGAGCAATTTTTGCTGTTTTCGGACAGCGTTACAAACTCATTTTTATTGACAAAAGAGAACATTTCTATAGCGACCGGAGAAATCGCGACCTTATGGGCTGAGCTACTGCTTCTTAGCACACAACAATTTTTGCTGTTTTCGGACAGCGTTACAAATTCATTTTTATTAACAAAAGAGAACATTTCTATAGCGACCGGAGAAATCGCGACCTTATGGACAGAGCTACTGCTTCTTAGCACAGAACAATTTTTGCTGTTTTCGGACAGCATTACAAATTCATTTTTACTGGCTAAAGAGAATATTTTTATTTCTACGAGTGAAATCGCAACTTTATGGTTTCAGTTTCTGCTTCTAAGTACGGAACAATTTTTGTTGTTCTCCGATAATGCAACAAATTCATTTTTACTTTTGAAAGATAACATATTTATAGCAATAGGTGAAATTGCATCAGCTTTAATTGAATTGCAAAACTTGGGTTCAATGGAATTTATTTTGTTATCTGAGAATGCGTCAAATTCATTCTTATTAGCAAAAGAATATATACTCATAAACTCAGCGGAATTAAGAACAGATTTTGCAGAAACCGGATTAAGTATTGAATTGAGCTTGAAAACCGCTTTTGAAAATATAGTAAAGTATTTTATTGATTCAATGGCGAATATGGCTAAAACAAGCGAAACACAATTCGGGAATATAAAGACAATTGGGGAAGATACCGCTAATAATGTAAGTGAAAGTTTTTCATCAGCATTTATTAAAATAGTTGCCAATCTGGAAATAGCAAAAGGTTTTTTAGAAGAAATATCTGGAGAAATAGAATCATCTTTTTTAAATACAGCAAAAAATGCAGGTGATTATTTTTCAGATGCTTATATTAAAATGGTCGGTCATTTAGAAATTGCAAAAGGTTTCATAAGTGTCATATTAGATGAAATTGAAACAAAATTTTCAAAGATCGCAGAAAACTCAGAAAAAGCATTTGCTGGTATGTCAATAAATATACAAAATAATATAACACAAATTGGAGAAATTCATTGTAAATCTAGTGAAGAAATGGAAAAGAGTACTTCAGGGGTAATTGAAACAGGAGAAAGATGGCTTGGTAATTTAGCAAACCTTGCCGGTGCTCTAAACGATGGTATCCAGGTTATAATGATGCTTATCGGTAAACAAGCAGCCCAATCGGCTGGAAATGTATTGTGTGGTACAACTGCTGCAACTGCTGCAATTCAAACAGTCGCTTTTGGAGCGGGAGCGTTGATGCTGGGCGGAAGCTTTTTAACAAGTGCAATGGCTGGAGCTCTTCTAGCAAAAGTTGCATTTAATTTCCTTAAAATGATTGGAGTAAATACTCGTGGTGTAGACGCATCTGACTTTGATTTTAAATTTAGCGTTCCAGGTCTCGCAGATGGAGGCATTGTTTCTAGCGGCCAAATGTTTCTTGCACGTGAGGCAGGCCCTGAGCTAGTCGGCACAATTGGAAGCCACAGTGCGGTTGTTAACAACAACCAAATTGTGGAATCTGTTTCTGCAGGCGTTTACCGCGCCGTACATGAGGCTATGTCCGGTCGGAATTCGGGCGGAGACACCCCTGCTGAGATGAATTTATACCTTGACGGCAAGCAGATTACATATACGGTTGAGAAGGTACAAAAAGAACGGGGATTGACACTTCTGAACGGTGGATTGGCGTATTAATTTTAGTCGTTTAGTCCAGAAGGAATCTTTTTTAAACTGATAAACCATCTGTGTCCAGATAGTACGTAATGATGAGGGGTTCCCCGTTTCTTCTCATTACCCTTTACCTAATTAGGGCGTTGTTCTTTGTTGTTAATAATAACTAAAACCAAAATAAAAAGAAGCGACATAAAAATTAAAGCGATGCTTAATATAATTATCCATGTCATTTTAGATAGTCCAAGTTTTTCCATTTTCAATCCGCCATATTCAGGATCTTTCTCGAAACTAATAAACTGTCTGCCTTCCCAGCGCTGGTCTTCACTCCAGTATTTTTGTTCGATGTTTTTTCGTTCTTTGTAAGTGAGTATTCCGGTATCACCATCATTAATATAATTGCAACTCTGTTCT
>JAVBNH010000036.1:0-42021 GCA_031551635.1 Oscillospiraceae bacterium
AGGATAAAGGCGACAGTCAGCAGGGCGGAATCTATAGCCAGCCAGCCGATTGATATAACGACAAAAATACCGCCGCTCGTCACCGGAATCAGCATCAGCCCTGAAAACGCGCTTTTAAGCAAAGGCGAGACATTGCAGTTTTCAGCCACAGTAACTGGTGAATATGACCCGTCTGAGGAGGTTGTCTGGTCACTCAGCGGTAACAAAAGCGTGTCTACAACGATTGACGTGAACGGAATTTTAAGCGTCGCGAAGGACGAAACAGCCGCGGAGCTGATTGTTACCGCGACAGCCGCCTGTGACAGCAGCAAGTCAGAAAGCGTCACAGTTATAATTAAAGCAGAAACAAAAACAAAAACATTCTGGCAGTGCTTTATTGAATGGCTGCAATACCTCATTGGCTTGATATCATCGTTCTTTAAGTAAAACTCCTGATTCTGTAATTCCTTAATAAAAAATAATTATTTAAACATGCAACAAAATGGCATTTTTTTACTCTAATTAGTGCCTTAGTGGGCTGAAAGCTTAATAAAAAACACTACTTGGGTTGTGGGCTTGGCAAGCCAAGCCCACATTAGTCAGAAGTAAAATATTTACTGCAAAAATATTTGGATAATGAAAGGTACGGTTTTATGATGAAAACATCACGAAAAAAGCTGCTTTGCGCAATTCTGTCAATCACCTTGGTACTTGGCACGCTCTTTCAGAGCTTCGCGGCAAATGCTGCGGACGGCGATGAAGCCGAATTGATAATTGAGCTTGGAATCCCGGGCGAGATGCCCGCTGTCGGCGAGCTTTACACTGTTAATGTTGATTTATTCTATTCTTCTTCTAGCGCAGCATGCAATTTATTTATTGATTATGATAAAACAGTTTTGAAGCCTGTTGACGCCTTATCATACAACAACACCGCCGGATTTACTGTTGATGAGGAGAAAATGGGGCTGGCTTTTTTTGCGGGAATTGTAACTTCCGCTCACCATAGGGTGACCCTGGCGACCTTCACCTTTGAAGTATTGGCTGAAGGAGAGCCGAATTTTAACGGATATTTCACCTCATGCGTAGATATTGACGACAGACCGCTTACGAACTCGATTCAGATTAATGATGCTTATATCGCCCCTGTGCCGTATGAAAGCAAGCTTTCGCTTGGACTTTATCTGCCGGACAAGGAGCTTATAACCGGGGATAATTTTACTGTTTCTCTTGTCGCTTATGAAGCAATGAATATCAGTGAATTTACACTAAGGTTCACATATGACCCTACAGTTGTAAAACCTGTCAGCAAAACGGTTTCCCAGCAAGACGGAGTATTAATAGATTCAGTGATTGATGAAGAAAACGCTGAATTCACAGTAAATTTTAGCGCTGAAAAATTCACAATAACCGGGCAAAATTTGCTGGCTACCTTTACTTTTGAGCTTTTAAACTATGATAGTCCGAAATTTAAAGGAAAATTTGAAAAATGCTTAGATATTGATGATAATACGACAGCTGGGCGTATAAATGTAATAGACTCGCGAACGGAATGCGGTGTCAATATCTCTGCCCCTGAAGGCGATTTTAAGGCAGGCGATACATACAGCGTTGAAGTCAATATTGTTAATGCAAGAAACGCTGCAGCTTTTGTACTTATTATAACATATGACAATGATTTACTTGTCCCTGTTTCCTCTATAACGCATGAAAATGGTAAAATTGAAAAAGATAGTATTTACACAGTTTTTTCAGAGACTAAAAATGACATGGTGGTTGCCTTTATTACATTTTTCGGTGTTTATACTAAAACGGAGCTTCCTCTTGGTACATTTACTTTCAATTTAAAATCAGACGGAGAACCTAAATTTAAGGCTTACATAAAGGAGGTGTCTGACTATAACGGTATGGACATAACCGGTAATGTTTATATTAATAATGTTCTTATCGAACAAACACCACCTGAAACAACAACCCTGCCACCTGTAGAAACATCAGAGACAGAAGAAGGAGCAACGACCACTGCTCCTCCGATGAGCTATGAAACATCAACATTTCCACAGTATACAGAAATAACCACAGCTTACAATCCGGGCGAAGAAACAACAGAAGAGCCGTCGCAAACAGAGGCGACAACAGTCCCGGCGAACGATGTGACGACTACAATGCCTCTTACCATCGACCAGACTGAGCCTACAGAAGAAGTAACAACAAAAGAAGCGGTAACCGAAGAATCGACAACAGTCGCGGAGATAACAACAGCGGAAATAACAACAGAGCAAACTACATCAGATGTTATTACGACCGCTCCAAGCACGAATAGTGAAATTACAACAGATCAAAGCACGAATAATGAAATTACAACAGCTCAAATCACTACTGCGCAAAATACAACTGAAGCAAAAACGACTGAAGAGTCGACAACCGCTACGGATGTGCTTCCCAAGCTCAAGGATTCAGCAGATATTGTTTTGAATTCTCAGAAAGCCGCATTGTTCTCAGCTAAACAAAAGCTGACGCTCGGCGATTTGCTGAAGGAATTTGAAAATGACGGAATAACCGTCAAAAACAGCCTCGGCGAAACTATAACCGACAGCTCTGCTGTAATAGGCTCGGGCTTCACGGTTTCATTGGGCGGCAGCGAGGAGTTTTACAGCTACTACCTGCTCGGCGACCTCAACAGCGACGGCGAAATTACAGCGGTTGACGCGCGAATTGTGCTGCGTGCCTCGGCTGAACTTGATAAGCTCAACGACTGGCAAAAAGTCATTGCCGAAATTGACGACAGCAACCAAATCACCGCAACCGACGCGAGGATAATTCTTAGACTGTCGGCGGATCTCGAAAAAATCGAACCGTGGCTAGGCAAGCAAAAGGACAAATAGGAATAATAAACCGTTATTCACCCGGGTATTTATGGTTTCATAAATACCCGGGTGATATTTTATATATTTAAATCATATTGACAATATCAGACATCGGTGTTATAATTTTAATATCGACACTCGATATTGTTTTTTTTCGGAGGTGATAGCATTGCCCAGGGAGCAGTTTCAAACCCTTTCGGAGCCTATGTATTATGTGCTGTTAGCCTTGACTCGCGAATGCTGCGGCACTGATATTATGAAAAAGGTCGCGGATATTTCATCAGGTAGGGTGATAGTGGGTCCCGGGACGGTTTATGCGATGCTCGATAAGTTTCGCGGCAGCGGTATAATAAAACAAACCGCTTTTGACGGCAGAAAGCGTTCGTATATTATCACACAAGCGGGAAAAGAGCTGTTGCTTGAGGAACATAAACGATTACAAATTCTCTATACTGACGGGAATAAAATTCTCATGGAGGTTGACTTATGAAAGAGAAGAACGAGTTAAAACAATATATGCCCTTTCAGCTTAACGAATGCGAAGCGGTAAAAGAGCATCTCGAGGATATGGCGTTAAAAGGGTGGAAACTGAAAAAGATTCAAACCTTCTTCTACTATGAAAAAATTGAACCTCAGAGGCTAAACTATGCGGTTGAGGTTTTACCTAAGGCTTCGGTTTACGCTACCGCTCCGTCAGATTATGCGAAGGAATATATTGAATATTGCCGTGAAGCCGGCTGGGATTTTATTTGTTATTACGGTCAGGTCAATGTTTTTGTATCGGAATCTACAAATACCATCCCAATAGAAACGGATGAAAAAGCAAAATATAAAACAATAGTAAAAGGTATATTGAAACTAAATGCAATAAACTGGTTTATTTTGCCTGTGCTTTTTTCAGTGAGTTTCATATTTGGTATGATGAATTATAGTTTATTTATTACCTCGGAATTAAGTCTGCTAAGCCTTTTGTTTTACATAATATACCTTATTTTTATTGCAGCTCAATTCACCTCATTTATAATCTGGACGGTAATACAACGGCACAGATTAAAAAACGGACTGTCAATCAAGCATATTTCAAAAAAAGACCAGAAGCTGAGAACAAAAATCCGCATGATACCGCTGGTGCTTACACTTTCAATTATTATTTACATGATTTTTCAATCCTTCCTGCAGAATGACACAACCACAGCTTTTTCATTAATTTTAATTATTCTGCTTCCGCTCGTAATTTATATGTTCTTACACTTTTTACAAAACGGAGCTTACAGCAAAAATAAAAATATATTTATGCGGCTTTGTTTGGGGTTATGCCTGTGTTTAATCGTTGGAATATTCGGAGATTTACTTGCTACTTTGCGGCAACCGAAGCCAATGCCCGAATACTTGCAAACTAGAACCGAAAAAAATATTTTAGTGGATATATCTGAATCTCATCAAGCCTTGGATAATGGCAGAACAGTCCGGATTACAGTTTTCAAAAGCAAATATGATATTATCATAAATCAATATCTTTTCTTTGAAACTCATGATTTATTTTTCTTGGGAGATTGTCCTATACAAAAAGACCAACCGGAATGGGGTGCAATATCGGTAATAGAGACAAAATACATGCTATATCTTGAATATACTGATAGTGTAATTTCTTTTTATTCCGATGTAGAATATTCTCAGGCGTTCATTAATGAAATCAAGTCATTGAGCACAAAATAGATAAGCATTAATGCCCGCAAAAATACTATGCAAAAAAAACAAAATCTATAGTTTTACCTTCTTTAAGATATATAAAGGGAACAGTTTTACTGTTCCCTTTGTTTACATTTTTTTCAATAAGTCAAGCAAGGCATTTTTTTGTTCCGGATTCAACGCGTTCCATGTATCAAGCATTTCTCTTTGCTCTGAATTTAGCACAACAGCATCGCCATCTTCAAGGAAAAACTGTGATAAAGTAATCCCGAGACCTTGGCAAATAGCCTCTAAGGTCGGAATTGTCGGCAAATTATTTAGGCGAAACAAATTATTCAATGAACCCTCAGGAATTTTCGCCTCTTTTGCAAGCCTGTAATTGCTCCACCCTCGGCTGTCACGAAGCATTTTAATTCGTTCTAAAATATCCATAGTCTTCCTCCTGATTACATAATACACGCATTTACATACGCATAATACACTTAATTTAGCTTGCAATATACATCAGTATATGTATAATAAACGTATTAGTAATTGTAAGGAGAGATAAAATGAGAAATCAAACAGTCTGCTTCACAGGACATCGCCAAATAAACTCAGATTTAATTTTTTCAATTAACGAAAAACTTGAAAAATTGATAGCAGAGCTTATAAGCCGTGGTTACTCACGATTTTTAACTGGCGGTGCGCTTGGTTTTGATACAATTGCACAGCAAGCAGTACTGCGAGCACGGAAAAAAAACAAAAAAATAAAATTGATTATTGTACAACCTTGCAGTAATCAAGACGAAAAATGGTCTAAATCCCAAAAAAAAGAGTATAATCACCTTCTAAAGGTAGCAGATGATGTTATTTGCTTATCAGAAAATTATTATAATGGATGCATGCAAAGGCGAAACCGTTATATGGTCGATAATAGTAATTTATGCATAGCATTTTTTTGCAATATGAAGGGTGGCACCTTCTATACAGTAAATTATGCGCAAAAAATGAATATTCCTGTAATCAACATAGCTATAAAAGACTAGAATTTTAGTACCTTAATGAGCTGAAAGCTCATTAAAAAACAAGTCTTGGGTTGTGGGCTTGGCAAGACATGCCCAAGTAAGTAAAACCATGTAAAAATCAAAGGAGCCGGACAAAAAATCCGGCTCCTTTTTTTTGACTTTTGCTTCACTGAAGCGGTTATTTATGCACTTCAGTTTTTCATAGGACTATTTAATTTCAATCTGCCTGGAGGTGTCAGGCTTTGCTTTTTTGGGAACGGTAATTTTTAAAATACCGTCCTCAAGCTTTGCGTCTATACCTTCATCAAAGGCGTCCGCCAGATACAGCGCTCTCTGCATTGAGGAATAACGGCGCTCACGGTGAATATAGCTATCTTTATCCTCCTTGACTTCCTCGTTGCGCTGCACGCTGATGTTCAGCCGTTCATCATATAGAGAAAGACTGATTTCCTCTTTCCTGATTCCCGGCATTTCTGCTTCAATGGTGTAGGCACTGTCGGAATCCTTAACGTCCACTTTAAATGTGTCGTTCATCAGATCCCGTCCAAAAGGCCATGCATCATTAAAGAAGTCGTCCATCATGTTAAACAGATTACGGGGGGTTGAAAGCTCACTTTTCCTGTGGTTAAATGGGATTAATCCTGCCATAATTTACAACTCCTTTACTTTTTTGTATTAGCACTCTAATGGCGAGAGTGCTAATCTACCTTTATTATATGCAAAGGTCAGGGAAAGTCAATAATTAACCAAAAATATTTACAAAATCTTAAAAAACGCATAAAGAAACAACATATTTGATTAAAAAAAACATTGCCAATCCCCGAAAGAACAGCAATGTTTTATGAATACAAGTATCTAGTATCTAGCATCTAGCATCCAGTATCTAGCATCTAGAACGTTTCCAGCGATGCCGAAACTCTCAAAATCTTGCGGGCGTCTGTGGCTGAAATGCTGTCATTGCCGAGAACTGCTGCCGCATTGAAGAAGGCTCCCTTGAGCTCCTCAAGCTCAGCTGAGACGCGCAGAGCAATTCTTGCGTCAACCGCCGTGATTGTGCCGTTGCCGTCAGTGTCGCCGAGGACTACGATATTATAAATATCACCCTCGTCTCCTGTGGCTGTGACATAGAGACCTGTCTTAATTATTTGAGAGCCTGTCAAATCGTTGCCGTCATCGTCGGAAACAATCACGCTGGCGTTTGTAAATTCCTTCGCGAAATCCTGAACGCTCACATCGGCGATGTTTACCGTCACCAGCTTCGCCGCAGAATCAAGCACATATTTACTGCCGCTTTTAAGCGTAAGTCCCTCGTTCTTCGGTTCGGTGGTAGAAGGTTTTGTGTTTGTTGTGGGTGTTTCAATTTCACCAAGATATTTACCGATTTCTTTCATGACAAAGCTGTCTTCCTTTTTGCCGTTGCCAAGCTGACCGCTGCTGTTGTTGCCCCATGAGCAGAGAGTCTGCGTACTAGCTCCGCTTGACTTTGCAGCGAAAACGCTTGTGCCTGCTATAGTGACGCTTGCGAAGCCTGTGCCAATTTGCTGCAGAGTCGAAATCTCGCTTTTAACGCCCGGATCCAGAAGAAGCTGACCGTCAGTGTTGCTGCCGCAGCCATAGAGCTTACCGTTGCCCGTTAACACAAGCATAAAGTTTTCACCCATATATGCAGCGGAAACATCAGAAATTCCGTTAACTTTCATAGGCTCATTCTGAGTCTTTTTCTCACTGTCGCCATTGCCGAGCTGACCGTGGTAGTTAGTGCCCCAGGTGTACAGTTCGCCGCTGAGTGTAACAAAGCAATAGCTTTCTCTGTCTGCGGAGCCTGAAACACTTTTGACATTGTCGGCAAGCTTTTTGTTTATTGTGATATTCCAAAGCTCGTTATTATTTTTTATTCCAAATACAAAAAATCTGGAAGCGGAAATTTTGTAAAAATTCTGTGCAATTTTTACAGGAGTAAAATATGCAGAGTTCTGCTTGGAACTCACTCCGAAAAGATTACCGTAATTGTAACCGCAGGCGAGAAGCTCGCCTTTTTTATTTAACAAAAGCGTATAAGAATATCCGGCGTAAACAGAAGCGATTCCCGATGAAATTAAAACAGGGTTATTATAAGAACAGCTTTTAAGGGATGCTTCCTTGCCGAGCTGACCGACATTGTTTGAGCCGAAGCCGTAGGCGTTGCCGTTTTTATCAAGATAGACTGTGTGCGAGCTGCCTGCGCTTACGCTCACGACACCGGAAAGAATTTTTGTGAATTCCGTGTTAAAGCCATTACCTGCGGCATACAAATTATTCTTGTCATCAATAAGATATGCTCTGTCAGCCGCGCCGGAAACCTTTTGGATGGTGCTGTCCTCAAGCTGTCCCGCGGCGTTGACCAGCGAGGACATTGCGAGTAATATCAAAATAATCACGCTGAGTAATATCGCTAAAGTTTTTTTCATTATAATCACCCTTTTTTTGTTTGTCAGTATCATTGTAGCACTTACATTTTTGCTTGTCAAATGAAAATATTAAGCTATTTTAGAAAAAACAAGATAGCTTAATAATCTTTTCCTTGACTATGCATGTTAATTAATGTAAAATTATTAATATACAGCTTTTTTTGCAAACCAGAACGGTAGAATGAAACGGAACGGTGAAATAATTTGAAGATTTTAGAGCATGATTTTGAAGTTTTGCGGCGATTGGCGGAGGAATATGCCTCGTTTGCGCTGGCGGACGAATTCGCCAAAAAACCCGATGAATATAGGAAACTCAACAGTCTGAATCAGATTCGTCCGCCGGTTCTGGTTTTCGAAGTGCCTTACAGTGAGTTTTCTGACTGCGATGAGCTGAGACTCCAGTGCCATGACCCTTCTAATTTTTCACTTGAGAATAATTTACGCAGGGAAATATATAAATGCCGCCATTTCAGGGGTGATTTTATTCTGCACCCCTATTTCAGGAGCGGTGTCGCAATAAAAGATACCGGAATCGGAGTCAACATTGACGAAAATACAGCGGCATCCACTACCGGCTCTGATATAAAGTCGCATTATTATAATGACAGGCTGAAGGACGAGGAGGATCTCGCGAAAATCCGTATGCCTGAAGTCTCCCATGACCTGAACGAAACAAACAGGCGACTTGAGTATCACAGCGAAATTTTCAAGGATATAATGGGTGTCAAAAAGTCAGGTGTTTCCTTCTATCTCGCGACCTGGGACCTGATTCCCAGGCTTCACGGGGTTGAAACGAGCATTATGGATTTGTGTGAGCGTCCCGAGTTTATTCATGCGATTATGGAAAAATTTACTGCTATAAATCTCCACTATATGGACGAATACGAAAGACTAAATGTACTTGACACCGACCCTAATTACCTGCACTGCGCGCCCGCCTGCACGAACGAGCTGCCGGTGCTGGATATGGATAAGGATAAAATTACGACAAAGGATGTCTGGTGCCGTGCTATGGCTCAGATTTTCAGCGTTGTGCCGCCGGAGATGCATGAGGAGTTTGACCTTCGCTACACAAGGAAATATTTTGAGCGGTGCGGCTTGAATTATTACGGCTGCTGCGAGCCTCTGGACGAAAAAATTGATATTCTGCGCAAGCTTCCGAAGCTCAGGCGTATATCCATTACCCCCTGGGCGAATGTTGAGAACGCCGCCGAAAAAATCGGAAAGGATTTTGTGCTGTCATATAAGTCGAATCCGGCATTTGTCGCCGGAAAAAGCTTTGACGAACGTCCGGTTATAGAGGAGACAAAAAGGGTCATGGATTGCTGCTTAAAAAACGGCACGCCCTTTGAGTTTATTCTCAAGGACATATCCACCGTTTCCAATAATCCTTCCAACATAGAAAAATGGATGGAGACGGTTAACAGGGTAATCGATTCTTATTAATACTAAGTTCAGATTAAAAAGTTGACAAATATTAGTTTTTTAATCTGAACTTAGAGCTTGCGAACGTTCACATATAAGGCTTCCGGGAAGTTATTTTTATCAACTGTTAAATGGGAGTTTGGTATAAGATGAATGTATATTTTTTTAACAGCTATGATAGCTTTGAGTATGAACAATATCTGGATTTTTTGCCGCCCGACAGGCGGGAAAAGGCTCTGAGATATAAGCAATTAAAGGACAGGCAAAACTGTGTAGCTTCATATTTGCTGCTTGTGTACTCTCTAAAAACGGAGTATAATATAGTTTCTGTTCCGGAAATTGCGGTTAGTGAAACAGGAAAACCCTTTTTTAAAGGCAGAAACGACATTTTTTTCAGCATCAGCCATTGCCCGCTGGGCGCGGTCTGCGCTATAAGCGGGGAGGAAATCGGCATTGATATTCAAGACATCAGAAAGGCTGACGAAGCGCTGATAAATAAGGCAATGTCGCCGCGTGAGAGGGATTATATTTTCGCCTCTGCTGACCGGAATCGGGCATTCGCGAGGCTCTGGAGCAGAAAAGAGAGCTATTTGAAAAAAAGCGGCGTCGGTATCGGTGTGAGGTTGAATGAACTTGATTTGACAGATGAAAAAGGCATTTGCACAATAGAGAAAGACGATTTTTTTATCAGTGTTTGCGAAGCTGATAAAATTTATATAAAGGATATGGTGGAAAACGATGTTATTTTCGCATGATTTGGGGATTGATTTGGGAACCTCGAATACACTAGTATATCTCAAGGGCAAGGGCATTGTATTGCGGGAGCCCTCTGTTGTGGCTGTCGATGTGACTGGTGTGCCGCAGAAAATGATTGCCTTCGGCAATGAAGCCAAGCAGATGATAGGCAGGACACCCGGCTCTATAACCGCTGTCAGACCCTTGAAGGACGGCGTTATTGCCGATTATGACATGACGGCGGACATGATTCGCGCGCTCATCAAAAAAGCTTTGCGCACCTCGGTTTTTTCTCGCGCGAGGGTGATGATTTCCATCCCGTCGGGCTGCACTGAGGTTGAGCGCAGGGCGGTTCATGAGGCAACAAGGGACGCCGGAGCCCGCTATGTCAGCATTATCGAGGGACCTATGGCGGCGGCAATCGGCGCGGGACTGCCTGTAATGGATGCGTCTGGCAGCATGATAATCGATATAGGCGGCGGGAATACCGAAATCGCGGTGCTCTCTCTCGGGGATATAGTCGCCTCGCGTACTCTCAGGCTCGGCGGCGACCATTTTGACGAGGCTATTATTTCATATCTGAAAAAAAACCACAACTTCCTCATAGGCGAACGGACCGCCGAGGATATAAAAATCAAAATAGGCTCAGCACACCATTATGAGGCTGAGGGCGCTCTGGATATAAGCGGCAGAAGCCTTTCGGACGGACTGCCGAGGAATATCGAGTTGAATTCGGCGGAGCTGCGCATCGCCCTGCTTGACAATATCAAGCTGATACTGAATCTCGTGCATGAGACGCTTGAAAAAATTCCTCCGGAGCTTTCCTCCGATATTATTGACAGGGGGATTATACTCACCGGCGGCGGCTCATTGCTGCGGGGTATTGACAAGGTTATTGCAAACGAGACACACATGCCCGTGAAGATTGCGCCGAACCCGCTTGAAAGCGTTATTCGCGGCACCGGAAAATGTCTTGAGCAGGATATTCTGAAGCTGTCGCTGAAAAACTTAATCGATTAATTTGGAATTTTTGTAAATATAAAATGAGGAATAGCAATGAAAAATCTCTTTAAGTCAAGACGCTCAAAAATACTCCTGAGCGCTGTGCTTGCTTTATTTCTCGGCATAATTTTTGCCGCGGTATCATATGATTCCGTCTCACCGCTGAGCAGCGCGGTAAGCTTTGTTTTTTCTCCGCTTCAAAGCCTGTCGGCGCGTATAGCGTCGGCTGCGGAGGATTTTACGGCTTCTTTCCGCTCCGCGGGAAGCTACCGTGACCAGCTTGATGAAATCCGTCTGGAGCTTGAGAATTACCGCGAGCAGCTTGTGGACTATGAGGAAATGAAGCAAAAGCTTGCTTCCTATGAAAATTTTCTCGGTGTAAAACAGGAGCACCCGGATTTTGAGTTTGTTCCCTCAACCATAATCAGCCGGGATGCAGCCGACATGTTCAACTCCTTTCTGTTGAACTCCGGAAGCGTTGACGGAGTTGAGGTCAATGACCCTGTTATATATGAGAGCTACCTGGTAGGCGTTGTCAGCGAGGTCAATCTGACGACCTGCCTTGTACGCACAATGCTTGACCCGAAAATCAATATAAGCTGTTACGAGGTTCGCAGCCGTGAGGACGGCTATACTGAGAATACCTCACTTCTCGCGCTCGGAGGGCTGAGTAAATTTACCGGCTTAACACGCTCGACCTCGGTTCAGGCGGGGGGGATAGTCTGCACCTCCGGTGTCGGGGGTAAATTCCCGCGCGACCTCATAATCGGAACTGTCAAAGAGGTTAAGGACAGCGAAACGGACATCTCCACCTACGCGACAATCGAGCCGGGCGTAAATGTGCAGAATCTTATTGATGTTTTTGTTATTACCGACTTCTTGGGAAAATGAAATTTTAGAAAGTGTACAGTATGCAGTGTATAGTATGCAGTGTACAGTATGCAGTGTACAGTATGCAGTGTACAGTATGCAGTGTACAGTGTACAGATGTTGTCACAAGTTAAAATACTGTGTTTTTCAGCAATCTGCTCGCGAATAATTTAAAAATATCGTTAGCTAATTTAAAACAGATAATTTTTGCAACCATTCAAATCCAATCGGGTGAAAAGATAAAAACTAACTTAATTCTACCTTCCCGACATCAATCTGAACATTGTACACTTTTTAACCTTAACTCTTCACTTTATCTACCCTGATTTCTAAAAAAATTCGGAGAAAAAAAATCATGCTTCCTCCTCTTGCCGACCGCCTGAGACCCGGAACACTTGACGATATCGTCGGTCAAAAGCATTTGATCGGCGAGGGCGCACCCTTGCGCAATATCGTCGAGTCCGGCAGTCTGCCTAATATGATTTTTTACGGTCCCAGCGGAACTGGAAAAACCACCCTTGCGCGGATTATCGCCGAAACAACGGACAGAAAGCTCATTAAGCTCAACGGCACCAACGCCTCAACCGCCGATATCCGTGAGGTTGTCGCCCAGCTGGATACGCTTTCGGCTCCCAACGGCATACTGTTGTATCTCGATGAAATACAGTATTTTAACAAAAAGCAGCAGCAGTCCCTGCTTGAATATATCGAAAGCGGAAAAATAACGCTTATCGCCTCGACCACTGAGAATCCTTATTTTTATGTTTACGGCGCGGTTCTCAGCCGCTCCACCGTTTTTGAGTTTAAATATGTCGAGGCTGCTGATGTCGTTTCAGCCGTGAATCGGGCGTTTGCCTTGCTCGAAAGAGAGAAAAACGAGAGCTTTTCTGTTGAGGCTTCGGTGAGCGAGCATATAGCGCATT
This sequence comes from Oscillospiraceae bacterium, assembly GCA_031551635.1. Classification (GTDB taxonomy): domain Bacteria; phylum Bacillota; class Clostridia; order Oscillospirales; family Acutalibacteraceae; genus JAVBNH01. Next base: position 12,942 of record JAVBNH010000036.1, read on the forward strand.
CCTGCGGCGGCGATGTGCGTAAGGCAATGAACGCGGTTGAGCTGTGTGTCCTCAGCGCGAAGGCTCCCGCCGAAGGCGAAAGCCGTGTTATCACTCTTAAAAGCGCGGTAACCCTCACTCAAAAAAGCGCCATGAAGTACGACAGGGAAGGCGACGAGCACTACGATTTGCTCTCAGCTTATCAGAAATCCATGAGGGGCTCTGACGCGAACGCCGCAGTACATTACCTTGCGCGGATACTTGAGGCGGGTGACCTGCCCTCAGCGTGCAGGCGGCTTATGGTTTGCGCCTGCGAGGATGTGGGGCTTGCCTACCCAATGATAATCCCCATAGTGAAGGCAGCGGTTGACGCTGCGATGATGATAGGCATGCCCGAGGCGCGCATTCCTCTCGCAGATGCTGTAATCCTTGTATGCAACTCCCCAAAGTCAAATTCCGCTTATCTCGCGATTGACGCAGCGACTTCGGACCTTCATAAAGGAAAAGCAGGACCAATTCCGCGAAATTTGCAGAATAAGCATTTTGACGGCGAGGACGCAGAGGTTAAGGGACAGTTTTACCTTTATCCTCATGATTTCGAAAACCATTATATACCTCAGCAATACCTGCCCGATATAATAAAAAATGCTCGGTATTATACTTTCGGCGATAATAAAAATGAGCAGGCAATGAAAGAATACAGGGAGAAAATATTCAAGGCTATTGACAATTAGCTAAAATTAGTGTAAATTAGATATGTTAGTTATATATTAACACATAGCAAATGCTACATGAAAATTTGAAAGGGGTAATCCAAACACATGAAAAAAAACATTATCAAAATCATGTCTCTCGTTCTCGTTTTAACAATGCTGGCTACACTTGCAGCCTGCGGCGGCACAGACGGTGAAACAACAACGACCGCAACGACGCTTCCCGAAACAACCGCCGCTCCTACAACAGTCGCACAGACCGGAACCGAAACAACCGTTACCGGCACAACCGGAACAGCAACAACAGTTAGCGGAACAGACGCAACAACCGCTCCCACCGCGACAACAGCCGCTCCGACAGCGGATAAATCAAAAACTGAGGTTCTTGCTCTTTACAAGGAAATTCTTGACAAGGCTAAGACTACAGATAAGCCCGGCTATAAAAAGTATGAATATCAGGAAATCCCCGATAATTCGAACGACAGACAGGTTACAGGTACCGGTATTGCTCAGGTTCTTAACCTTGCGGGAAATTTCATTACTTCAAAGGATAAGGCTATGGCAGCCCCCGGCACTACCGATAAGGGCGGAGACATGAAGGGTCTGCCGGTAACCGGTAATAACACAGGCTCAATGCTTGCCCCTGCTGACATTGATTTCCTTAAAGAAGCAAAATATGAAACCCTCGCAAACGGCAATATAAAAATCACTCTTGTCACAACCGAGGAAACAAAACCGGAGCCCACTCCTGACAACGCTACTGCACCTGTCAGCAAAACAGGCGCCCTATTTAATCCTCTTTCATCCGCATCCATTCAAGATACAATTCTTAACAATGGAGCAGTTAAAGCACTTCTTCAGGAATTAACTTACGACCTTGTTTATCATGATTGTAAATCTACTCTTGAGTATAATGCGACAACAAAGCAAATCGTATCTCTTGAGCAAATCATGATAGTAAAAATTACCGCTAACTTTAAAATCCCGCTTTTAGGCGCGATGAATGTTATGCAGCAGCTTTACAACACAGCCAAGTGGTATGATTTTGTGTATTAAGTTTACATAATTGCCTTTTAGTACCTTAATGGGCAGAAGGGCTCAATAAAAAACAAGACTAGGGTTTTGGGCTTCGCAAGCCAAGCCCACGCTAGGTCGGAGTCCTCATGGATTTCGACCTATTTTCAAAACTGAGAAAGGACTTGATAATAAGTGAAAACCAGCGCGAAAAAAATCTTTTCACTTGTTATTTTGTTCATGATTCTTCTTTTTATAATTTCCGGATGCGAATATGTCAATAACGGCGAGACCACGGATAAGCCAGAAACGACCGCTGTCAGTATCAGCTCAGCATATAAAAGCGAAAAAACAGCAGCTGAAATTCTTGCGATTTATACCCTTGTTATGAATCAGGCAAAGTCTGAGAAGCCGGGCTTTGAGAGTTACAGCTTTCAAGAGCTTCCAAAATCCGGAAGCGAACGCGCTTTCAGGCTGGGAAAAGGTAATTACAGCAAGGTTCTGGGAATTATTAACGAGCTTGGAATTATAAAGACCGAGGAACAGGCTGCATTGCAAGCTCAAACCAAAATCAAAGGCGAGAAAATGGTGGAATTTCCTCTTTTTGGCAACAATCACGGCTGTCTTCTACAAGCTGACAACATCGGTTTTTTGAAAAGTATCAGTTATGTGAGTGGCGAGGACGGAAAAGCAGTTATTACCCTCGTGACTAATGAGGAAAATAACCCAATGCCTGTGCCTGAGGAAACAAATATCGCTTTAAGCAAAACCGGAGCGGTTTTTAACCCCTTTGCACAGAGCGAAATAGATGCTTTTCTTTCTCAAAAGGCAATAACACGCGTCACAAACAGCATAAGCTATGATTTAACTTATCATGACTGTACCTCTGTTCTTGTCTTTAATCCCGATACAATGCAAATTTTTTCACTGGAGCAGATTATGCGAATCAGAATCAACGCATATATTGATTTAAAGCTGGTTGAGGATATTGATGTCACTCAGGAGCTTTATATAAGCGAAAAATGGTTTAATTTCAATTATTAATAAGGATAAAGGAGAATTATTATGAAAAGAAAACTGTTCAGACTCTGTTCACTCGCGCTTGCGATATTTATTGTCGCGACCTGCTTTACTTCTTGTAAAAATGATCCCGAACCGGAGACGACAACACTCGCCTCAACAACCGCCGCGCAGACAACCTTGGGTGAAACCGCCGCGCCCGGAACAGGTGATACCACAGTCTCAAACACCGCGGAAACATCATCGGTTTCCGGCACAGTCGCTGGCGCGTCCACAGGCACGGCTACAACCGCGCCAACCGTGAACACCACTGCTCCTCCGGCAGGCGAATCCAAAACACCGAGTGAAATTCTCGCGATTTATACCGAGGTTTTGACAAAAGCCAAAAATGAAAAACCCGCCCACAAAAAATATGAATATCAGGAAATCCCGGGCGACGAAGCAAACAGGGTATTTTATGAGGGCAAATCATATTCCAGCGCACTGCTGGGACTTGTTGATTCGCTTGATTTGATTACTCCAAAGGAAGAGGCTATGGGGAACCCGGAGGTCAAGGACAAGGGCAACGATATGAGATGGTTCCCGATGTATAAGACCACGGTTGCCTGCGCGTTAAGCGACGCGGGCAAGATTAAAGAAGCGAAATATGAGCCTCAGTCAGACGGAAATGTCAAGCTGACTATAGTTTTAAATGATGAGGAAAACGCCCAGCCTATGGCTGAAAACGCCACAACTTCTCCCAGCGCGACAGGTGGAATGTTTGCCCCGCTTGACTTGAGCGAGGTTGACTCGACTCTGACAGGCAATGCTCTTGTCACCGCTTTGATTAAGGATGTTAAATATAACCTTCTGTACCATGACTGCACGGCAACATTGGTTTTCAATCCCGCGACAAAGCAGATTGTATCGCTTGAGCAGATTATGGTGGTAAAAATTACTGGCTCAGCGAAGGCAATGGTGCTTTTCCCTGTCAACCTTATGCAGCAGCTTTATAACACGACAAAGTGGTTTGATTTTACATATTAATATAGCAAGAGATAAGCGGCTGTATACCAGCCGCTTTTTTCTCTACTAACTATTACTTATTATTTGTTATTTATTACTTGTACCCTTCTTAAAACTCCAGACCCTTTTCAATATAAGCCGCAAGCTCCCCGGCAGGGATTCGAACCTGCTCCATTGAATCGCGTTCACGCACCGTCACGCAGCCATCTTCCTGTGACTCAAAATCATAAGTTATGCACCATGGCGTTCCGATTTCGTCCTGGCGGCGGTAGCGTTTGCCTATTGAGCCCGCGTCGTCAAATTCGACATTGAATTTTTTTGAGAGCTGCATATAGATTTTTTCCGCGTCGTCGTTCAGCTTTTTTGAAAGCGGAAGGATTGCGGCTTTGACTGGCGCGAGAGCGGGATGAAGCCTTAAAACAACGCGCGTGTCGTTTTTCTCTGTGTCTATTAGCTCCTCGTCATAAGCCTCACACAGGAAGGCAAGAGCAACCCTGTCCGCGCCGAGGGAAGGCTCGATGACATAGGGCAGGTACTTCTCGTTCGCTTCTTGGTCAAAATATTCGAGGTTTTTACCGCTTGTATTCTGATGCTGAGTGAGGTCAAAATCCGTGCGGCTGGCAATACCCCAAAGCTCGCCCCAGCCGAAGGGGAACATGAATTCTATATCTGTCGTGGCGTTCGAGTAGTGCGATAATTCCTTCTCTTCATGGTCGCGCAGCTTCAGGTTTTCCTTGTCTATACCGAGGGAATACAGCCAATTTGCGCAGTAATCCTTCCAATACTTAAACCATTCAAGCTCGCTGCCGGGTTTGCAGAAAAATTCCAGTTCCATCTGCTCGAATTCGCGGATTCTGAAGATAAAATTACCCGGGGTAATCTCGTTTCTGAAGGATTTTCCGACCTGACAGACGCCGAAGGGAATTTTTTTCCTTGTTGAGCGCTGAATATTCGGAAAATTGACAAAGATACCCTGAGCTGTTTCAGGACGCAGGAAAATTTCGTTTTTCGCGTCCTCCGTTACTCCTTGAAATGTTTTAAACATCAGGTTGAATTTTCGTATATCGGTGAAATTCGTCTTGCCGCAGTCAGGGCAGGCGATATTATTATCCTTTATATACTGCGACATCTCCTCGTTGCTCCAGCCGGCGGGGTTGATTCCTGCATCCTCAATCAGCTTATCCGCGCGGTGGCGTGTCTTGCACTCCTTGCAGTCCATAAGCGGGTCAGAAAAGCCACCGACATGCCCGGACGCTACCCAAACAGAGGGGTTCATCAGTATCGCACTGTCAAGACCGACATTATATGGGCTCTCCTGAACGAATTTCTGCCACCAGGCTTTTTTGACATTATTTTTGAACTCAACGCCAAGCGGACCGTAGTCCCAGGTGTTCGATAATCCGCCGTATATTTCGCTTCCGGCATAAACAAAGCCTCGGTTCTTGCAAAGCGCGACAACCTTTTCCATCGTTTTTTCAGAATTTTTCATACTATATTCAAGCCTTTCTTTATAATTAATCCAATTCAACCAAGTCGTAATATTTCGCTGTCCAGTAAGGCCAGGTGAAAATATTGCCGCTGAAAAGTGAACCCTCGGTATACAGCCCGTTTTTCAAAGCATTTTCCCTTCCGGGGTGGTCAACCTTGAAGGGGCTTGTGTTAAACTTATGCATTCTTCTTTCGTCAATCGGCAAGAGTGTGTTGCTCTGCAGACCTTCCTTAGTGAATAACATCAGCAGGTCGTTTCTTTCGCTGTTTGTAACCGGCAGCTGGTTCGGGTAAAGCGGCAGGCGGTTCAGATTATCCACGGCATTAGAGAGGTCTATGTTCTTTTCGGGATTCATCGCGGCGTAGGCGAAGGTATATATGGGATTTCCCTCGCGGGACATATTGTCCCACCATTCGTCAAGCCCTGCGGAGATTATATCGTGCCGCTCGCTGTTTTCCTCTAGCTCCAGCAGTGGCCAGAAGGAAATAATAGCGAGGGTTTCGTCCGAATAATTTATCGAAAGTGTATAATTATCAAGCCCCGCGATAATTTTCGCGGTGTAAGCAAGATTCTCGCGATAAAGCCCGAGATGCTTCGAATAGCCCGCGCCGTTAATATTCGGGTCAATGTCCAAGGTGAACATCTTTTCATATTCTGCAAAAACTAGATTGTAGGTATCCTCGTGTTTTTTATTGCCTTCAAGAATATAAAGACAGACCTTGAACATGCACATAATCTCCGCGCTGTTGAGCGGCGCGTCCATGAATGCATAGCGCGGGTGCCGCCAGGGCTGCTTTATATCGTCCCATTTCACAAAATAATCCGCGAACCACTTGCCCCATTGAGTAGGGCGTCCATGCAGGTCACGCAGTATATAACCGTTGCTGATTATATGATTTATCGAAGCCGCTGCGGTGTCGCAGATAAGCTCCCTGAGCTCTCTGACCTCCGCGTCGTCACAGACTGAAAAAAGATGCTTCCACGAAAAATAATACTGCACAAAGGCGGCGATAGCCTCCTCAGAGGAGGTGTCAGCCTTAAAAAACAGGTCATTATCCTCGCTCGCGGGATATTTTTCCGGGTGATAAGGGTCTGCTTTTTTATAGAGCTCCGCTAGCAGCGGCGGAACCTCGGCGGTTATAGGCGCGCTCAGGCGGAAATCATCGCTGACAGGCACGTCTGAGGTTGTATGCAGCCTTTCCTTAACTTCATCGGTGAGGGTAAAATCCCTGCCTTCTTCATGGTCAATATATAAATTCCTCGCACGGTTTGTGTCGACAATCTCGGCATATCTGCCGCCGTCAGCGTTCACTCCATCCTTGCTGAACCAGAGTCCGTCAGTCGCAAGAGCACCGTCTTTTATAAAAACACTGTCCCTGCGCGAGACATAGCTTCGGCAGATAAAGCCGTTTCCGAGGGAATGGACATGGGCTTGCAAGAGGACGTTTTTCGTGACACTGATAATTTTTTCCCGTGTTGCCTGCGCTTCTTCGTTTTCACCATTTTTTATTAAATAAGAATATTTAAGACAGTCACCGATGGAATGGAAAACCGACCAGAGCGCGTCATTATTGGTTGAATACCGTATTGTCTGCTCAAGCTTGTCATTATTTCCATAATCCTCAGTTTTATAGCTTGTGTCGCAAAGTGAACCTCTCACCGAATGCAGTTCCCAGGCGAGGCGGTCAAAATGCCTTTCTTTTTCTCTCAGCGAGAGCCTGTAATGCTTAATGAAAACATAACCGCAGGCATTTTCAATCCATAAACCCTCACCTGTCCACGCGACAGCCGAAACCGAGGGATCATCACAGAAAATGAACCGCCCGCCGTGATACAGCTCGATGCTGCGCCTGTCAAAATCCGCCGCAGGTGAAAAATGCATTACTCCGTCCTTCAGTGCGACAAAACGCCCGCCATTTTCGTCAGGGCATACAGCGGTTACTGAGCCGATTGCGTCAAGTATACCGTCACTCTCAAAGCTTTTTGACTTCTCAAGAGCCTTTTTAACCTCAGCTGTCACTCTCGCGTCGTCAAGGTCATAATAATAAGGTCTTTTTTGTGTCGGCTGAGCACCGAAGGCTTTCGGTTCTGGGGCGGGCTTGAAGGGTACGCAAAAAACCTCCTCACCGCATAGAATCCACAGCTTATCATTGTCACAAAAAAGAATATCAGTTTTTTTATTTTCGGTTATCTCGCTAATATCCTCGCTCGCACCGCCAAAAAGGCTCCCCCGCAAAAGCTTACCGTCCTTTGAGTACCAAAGCTTGTTTTCGCTGTCAAGCACAGAAATTTTAATAGCGCCGAGCGGTACGCGTGACGGAATCAGCGTCAGACGGTAATCAGGCATTTCCTCCTCATCGATTATCATGGATTTATAGAGTCTCAGCTGCTCCGGAATCGCCGCATCCGACATCGTGTATTTTATAATATCCATTTTTATCCCCCATTCTCAAATGCACTTATTCAAATTAAACTATATTCTATCATTTCATACCAACAAATGCAATATTTTCTTTTTATTGCGATTATAATCTTTTTATAAATATACTAACGTGGGCTTGCCAAGCCCATAACCCAGATATTGTTTTTATTGAGCTTTCTGCCTAATAAAAAATCTACCGTCTAAAGTCTAATATCTAAAGTCTAAAATACTTGACTTGTAAAATCATATCTGTTAAAATAAATTCGGAGCAGTTTGAAATCATACTGCTTGCGGCAGTTCGCAAAATCCTGCCGGGCTATATACGGTGTTTCGCTTGGGTATAGCAAGAATAAAACTACGGGAGAAAGTATGAAAAGTAAATCAAAAAGCACCTTGTTTTTAACACAGACAGGCCTTATTGCCGCGGCTTACATAGCCGCAACCTATCTCAGCGCGTCGGCGAACCTCGCCTACGGACCCGTTCAGTTCAGGCTTTCGGAAGCCCTTTGTATCCTGCCTGTTTTCACACCCGCCGCCATTCCCGGTCTCGCAGTCGGCTGCGTTATCGCGAACATTGCCAGCCCGCTTGGGTATATCGACATTATTTTCGGCGCTCTCGCGACGCTGCTCGCCGCGGTTTTTTCAAGAATGTTGCGGAAAATTAACTTCAGAGGTCTGCCTCTGCTTTCTTTGATGCCGCCTGTTGTATTCAACGCCTTCATCGTCAGCGCATATCTCATAGTGCTCGACCCCGGAATCGGAAGAACCCTCGCGGGCTATTTCGGGACAGTTTTATATATCGCGCTCGGTGAGACAGGTGTGCTTTTACTGCTGGGACTGCCGCTGCTTACACTGCTGAAGAAAACAAGGGTGTTCGACAGAATTAATTCGTTTTCAAGATAAAAAACAGACAAAAAAACATTTCCGCGTGAGTAATGAATTAATCACTGCCCACACAGAAAAGTTTGGAAGTAAACGATGATTTTTTAAGTGTACAGTGTACAGTGTACAGTGTACAAATTGAGGACGGGAAGTCAGAATCGAGTAAAATTATATCATTTCGCACGACTTGATTTTAATAAGTGAAAATTAAACTGTTTTAATTGGTTTAAGGTAACATTTAAAAATCATTCGCAAGTCGTTTATATAAAAATACTGAATTTTAACTCGCGACCAACATCTAGTATCTAGTATCTAGAATCTAGAATCTAGTTTACAGTGACGGCTGAAGTGAGTCAACAAACTGCTGCATCTGGGATTTTGATGAAATCTGATGTGTCTGGTTTATTATATTGCTTTTCTGACCTTCATCAAGAGTATTAAAATAACTCATTGCTGCTGCGTTTTTAAGCAACGCGTTTGAGAATCCCATAGGCAGCTCAGTGGAGATAAAATTATCGCCCTTTTTGCGCTGATTGTCGTTTGAGCTTTGTTTCATTAAAAATACATCCTTTCATTTAATGGTTAATGCTATTATTTTCATTTGAAAAGGATATATACATTTTATAAAGAGGTACGATTAAATTTATGAAGAAAATTATTGTTGCTGACGATGAAGAATTAATCCGCTCGCTGGTTTGTGATTATCTTGTACGCGAGGGATATGAAGCCATGCAAGCGAACGACGGCGAGGAGGCTCTAAGCCTTTTTGAGGCGAACCCCGACACTGCTCTTGTCATACTCGACATAATGATGCCGAATATCGACGGCTGGGAGGCTTGCCGTAAAATCCGCGAAAAGTCAAGCGTCCCGGTTATAATGCTCACGGCGAGAAGTCAGGAATTCGACGAGCTGATGGGCTTTGAGTCGGGTGCTGACGATTATGTTACTAAACCCTTCAGCCCCTCTGTTCTCATGAAAAGAATCGCCGTTCTCTTAAAGCACGAGACTGTCAGTGTCAGCGATGTTGTTTCGCTCGACGGGCTTAAGCTTGACCAGACAGCTCATGCCGTGTGGCTGGAAAATGAGTCGATCATGCTCACGCTTAAGGAATACAGCGTCCTCATAAAGCTTATTACAAACCTCGGCAGAGTTTTCTCACGTGAGCAGTTGCTTGACGATATTTGGGGCTATGATTTCTATGGTGATGTGCGTACTGTTGACTCACATGTGGCGCGGCTTAGAATAAAACTAGGCGAATGGGGCGCGGCTCACATCAAGACTATTTACGGCATGGGATATAAAATCGAGGAAACGGTTAATGGACAATAAGCCGAAAAGAAAAGAGCGCTCAAAGCTTTCAAGGCAGCTTTTCCTTGGAATTGCTCTTATTATGAGCATAACTTATGTTATAATTATTGTTTCAATTGTTAATACAGATATTTCGGATTTTCTTTTTTACTTGAAGAAAGGCTTTGAGCTATCTGTTATTGCTGACCAGACAGAAAATATTATACTTGAAAATATAGAGAACCCCTCAGAATTCGTGAGCTTGCTGACAAAGCTTGAAAAAACAAAAGGTATTTTTTATGAAATTTATGAAATAAATGATGAGGATTCTGCGGAGAGGCTGCTGTATACCACCTTTTATAAAAACGATTATCCTCCCGCCGGGGGGTATTATGACAAGAGCCATGAAATGGATTTTTTTGTAAAAGACGTCGGCGGAATTACTGCTAACTTTATTATTCAGCGCCGCATTGATACCTCAGACGAGGTTAATAAATTGTATATCGTGCTCACCCAGCGCATTAACGAGGATTACAGGATAGAAATTTTTTCCGAACAGATGGATATTGAGGAGCAGACAACAAACGCGATTATTTATTCCTTTATAATTACAGCGATTATGATTATAATTATGCTTATTGCCGCCCAGTTTTATTCAAAAAGCTTCGCGAAACCCATTATCAGAATTTCGGATATAACAAAAAAACTATCGAAGCTGGACTTCAGCGAAAAATGTCCGCCGTCAAGGACAAGAGAGATTGACAGTCTATCTTTCAGTATTAATGAAATGTCAGAAACCCTTGATACTGCTCTTCGCGACCTGCAGGAAAAAAATCAGCGCCTTCAGGACGACATCGAAAAGGAACGCACTCTCGAGCAGCTTCGGACGAGCTTCATAACGAATGTTTCGCACGAGCTTAAGACGCCGATAGCAATAATTCAGGGCTATGCCGAGGGTCTGATGATGTATATGGACAGTGACGACATCGAGAAGGCGAAAAAATACAGTAACGTCATAATCAACGAGACTAAGGGTATGCATGCCATGGTTATGAAGCTGCTTGAGATTTTGAAGTACGACTCAGGTGATTACAAGGCTGAAAAAGAGCTTTTCAATGTTTTTGACCTAGTCGAGGATTGGTTTACACGAAATACTAATATTTTGGGTGATAAAAATATCACCTACGAAAATTTAATAGACAGGCAGCTTTTCGCTTATGGTGATGTTATGCTGCTAAGCTCTGTTGTCAATAATTACCTTTCGAACGCGGTTTCACATGTTTCCGGAGAGCGTAAGCTGCGGGCGTGGTTCGAGGAGCGCGGAGAGCTTGTCAGAATTTTTATTTTTAACAGCGGCGAGCGTATTTCGAATAAAGATATTGACAATATCTGGCTCAGCTTTTACCGTGCTGACAAGGCTATGTCACGGGCAGAGGGGCGTTTCGGGCTGGGCTTGTCCATAGTCAAAGCGATTCAGCGCATTCATGACTGCGAATGCGGCGTGTATAATGACAAGAACGGAGTAACGTTCTGGTTTGATATCAAGTTAAATAAGATTTGAAAACTTATACTAATCACTGATAAAAAACGTTGAAAGATTTGCGAGGATTTTTTGCGTTTTACAAGGATGCCGACGCAGACGGGCTGCCGCCCGTTAAGGAGAAAGACGCAGTAAAACACAAAAAAGACCGTAAATATACAATATTTTTTATCAGTGGTTAGTATTAATACAAAGGAAGGGAATTGAAATGAAAAAGATATTGATTACAGCGGGAGTCGCACTGGTGTGCGTTGTAACCGTCGTTGCCGTTTGGATGCCTACGGGAAGAAAAATGACCTTGACAGACAACACAACAACAGCCGCGTCCGAAACTGTTTCGGCGGCTCAGACTCAGTCAAATATTGCTCCGACGCAGCCACAGGGCACATCCTCAGCTGTCACGACAGTCGGCGGCACGACGGTAGCCTCAGCGACGACAGCCGCGACTACTAACGCAGAAACCACCGCGGGAGTGAGTGAAACCTTGCCGGCGGCGGGAGGGCAGGAAACGGTTCCTCCGACGACTGAGCGTTTTGACAAAATACCCGCGCCGATTGTAAAGCCCCAGGTTCAGTCAAAAGCCAATCTTTCTGCAATATCGCCGCTTGAGAGAATTATCCTGCTTTTCGGCTTTGAGTATGATGCGGATCAGGATATATTTTATTCCTCAATCGAGCCCTGGCAGAAGGATTTCGGCTTTAACTCTATTTATGACTTTTTCTCAACCTTCGGAGCCATGATTTACGATACCGAGCGTTTTAAATTCAGCTACGGCGGCTATGACTGGCTTTTCCAGGTCTGGAAGGGACGCTACGGAATTACGACTGGCGGAGAAATGGGTATTTATACGAAATTCCCCAGCCAGGACTCGGGACATTTTGAAGCGGTTTTTGAAAATCAATATGTCACAATGGACTTCAAGCTATACAAAATGGGCGAGCCGTATATGTTCCGTGAGCCGGTCAAGCATTGGTGGCTGACAGGTTTCAAGCTCGGGGAGATATATTACAGCAAGGATTTGTATATGGAGATGACGTATTATCTCGAGATTGACGAAATGGCAGACGCGCTTGAGGATGCCGTGAAGGCTGAGGGCTTCACCTACGGAAAGTCGGACAGGGGCTATATCCGGGACGGGAATTATATAAGGATTTATTGGCAATAAATTTGTCGAAAAAAAGATTTTAGACACAAACAGTATTATTCTTTAAAGCACTTGAATATAAATGAGATTTGTGATAATATACAATAACGATTTTTACAAGGAGGTTTCATTATGGCTTTTAAAATTACTGACAAATGTATAAGCTGCGGCGCTTGCGCTCCTGCTTGCCCGGTCGACGCCATTTCCGCCGGAGACGATACATATGTAATTGACGCTGACAAATGCCTTGACTGCGGCGCCTGCTGCGGCGAGTGCCCTTCGGATGCTATTGTCGAGGGCTGAGTGAACGATGATTGGTCATCGTTCACAGGAGACAGGTTTCAGAAGTCAGGTGTCAGGTCTGTCGGAAAGGCTTCGCCTTATGAGTGTTTATTAGTATTTTTTATTCTTGCAATACAACAACATGAAAAATGTTATAATTCCCCCACACTTTAAAATAAGAGTGTGGGGGAATTAAGAATATATTAGCTCAATTTATTATTCTGTATCTGTTTCCATATATAATCGCCTGTTTCGGGATGTTTTTTAAGACATAAAAAAACATATAAATGTCCGTCCAGCTTCCCCCTAGATTGAGTACCATATTTCCCCATTTGATTTTGTTTTTAATTTTGTCCCAGTTGTACCAGATTATCCAGTACGTTGTGCTTTCATATCCAGGAGCAAACGGGTCATTTTTGTTTGTTGTTATTTTCATCGCGAAACCCACATCCTTCCTGAGTATAGAATGGGCATTTTTGTTGTTAATTTCGATTATATTTATTGAAAAGCTTATAAATTTTTTCGTTCATCTCTTTGATTTTTACCGCGTCTGCCTTGACAAGCCTGCGGTCATAAGTAAAAAGTCCGTTGATTTCATCCTCCACATCGCTTAGCTGAGTATAGACCAATGCGCCGAGTCCTTTTTCCATGACAGAATAAACATCCCTCTCGTACAGCTTATCAAGGGCGGCGTGAAGCTCCCTCTGCCCCTTGAATATTTTATAGCCGAACAGTTTTGCCGAGCTCATGTGCCCTGATGACGGCAGACTGTAGCCTCCGAATTCCGTCAGAGCCAAAACCCTCCCCTTTACCGAATCCTTTCGAGGGCGGAAGCGTTTAAAATAAACGTGATAACTATGTAAATCGCCGCCCTTTTGGTCGTGGTAGCCGCTTGCGTGGTCAATCTGCCGTGTTGGGTCAAGGCGGCGAAGGCGCTCTGTAATTTCCGCGGCGTCAAATTGCCCCCAACCCTCGTTGAAAGGCACCCAGAGAGCGAGAGAAACAGTATTATAAAGTAGCTCCACGGTTCTTTGCATATCGCGCTTAAATATTTCCCTGCCCGCCGCGCTTTGCCGGGCGAAAAGCGAGTAGTTTTTGGCGGTGTCTTTAAAGTGAAAACCCAACCATGGTGCGATTTGAACGATAAAGCTCTTATACGGACCACCGCCGTTTACAAAGTCCTGCCACACAAGAATGCCGAGCCTGTCGCAATGGTAATACCAGCGCATAGGCTCTATTTTAATATGCTTACGCAACATATTAAATCCCATTTGCTTTATATTTTTAAGCTCCCATACCATAGCTTCATCACACGGCGGCGTGTACATACCATCACTCCAGTAACCCTGGTCGAGCAAGCCGTTATGAAAAACAGCCTTGCCGTTGAGTGCAAGACGCGGTAGGGAATCCCTGCCCTTTATAACGCTGAATTCCCGCATGCCAAAATAACTCTGTATCCTGTCCTCTCCGGCAGCAATTTCAATTGTATACAAAAAAGGGTCGTCAAGCTCCCAGCTGCGAAAATCTGGAATTTTTATCTTTGCTTTACTGTTTTTCAGGGGCGCTTCGGCTACCGGGACACCCTCAGAGAGCACCCTGATTTTTCCCTCGCTTTCGCCGCCTAATGTGACAACCTCAACCTCACCCTGATGGTAGTATGGCGTTATTTTAATGCTTTGAATGTAGCTCGCGGGGACTTCCTCGCACCATACCGTCTGCCAGATTCCGCTTTGAGCGGTATACCAAATTTGTCCGCGCTTCTCCCGCTGCTTGCCCCAAGCCTCGTCGCCGCTGTCGCTTGCATCCTTTACAGCAATTAACAGCTTAGCCGTATCGCCCTCGAGCGCGTGCGTGATATCGAAATAAAAAGGCCAGTAGCCGCCGGAGTGCTCCCCGATAAAAACACCGTTGCACCATATACGGCAGTGCTGATCTACAGCTCCGAAGTGCAGTAATAGGCGGCGGTCATTATCCGGTTTTTTCAGACTAATATAACGTGAATACCAAAGTGTCTCCCGGGGAAGCAGCTGTTTCCCCACACCTGACAGCAGGCTTTCAGGCGAAAAGGGAACTAATATATCTCCGTCAAAAGTATTCGGCTCGGTTTCATTATCTCTTATTGCATATTTCCATATTCCGTTTAAGCACTGCCAGTTTTCTCGCCGCAGCTGCGGACGCGGATAATCATTAAGCGGGCATTCTTTATCAATTGTCTCTCCCCATATGGTATATAGGGGCTGAAGCGGCTTGCTGTTACTCATTAAAACACATCCTCATAAAATAAATTTGTTTTAACATCAGCAATTAACTCGCCTGAATCATTGCCTCGACAATTTCGGGGAATACCCATTCATATGTTGTGCGGTCGAGTAAGCCGAAATAACCGTTCGGCTCGTCGCCAGTCATTTTTTCGTTGTCCCACCAGCAACAAATTATTCCGTATTTTTTCGCTGTGGAAACATAATAACTTGTATATTCCACTCTCGATGCAAGATTGTTTTTATTTGCTGCACCGAATTCCCCCATAACAACAGGAATCCCCTGCTTTGTAAATTTCTCATATATCTTGCACAGCATGGAATCAACTGCATATTTATCCTTGTCAGTGCCCCATGATTTAGCCTCCCAGCTGTCCCTTGAGACAAAATCGGCGGGGTAATAGGCGTGAACGGAAACGATTATTTTATCGTCATCCGGAACAGTCATGGCGTTGAGCGAGACATTATCCCTTGCGGCAGCATAGCTTGGAATTAGGAGGTATCTCGAAGGGTTGTTGCCACCCTGCGAGCGAATCAGCTTGACAAAATCGTCGTTGAGGCTGTTAACTATTTTGCGCTGAGAAACCGTTCCGCCCGCCCATTCAAGCAGAGAGTCTTTGACGCGGGGCTCGTTCATCGACTCAAACAGAAGGTGATTGTCATAGTCTTTGAAGCGCTCACCCACCTGAGTCCAAAGTGCGGCAAACTGCGCCTCGACTGCTGATTTATGTTCATTGTCGGGAATTAACCAGTATTCTTCTTCGCAGTGTGTGTTCAAAATCACATAAAGACCGAGGTCATAGGCGTAATCTACTACCTCTTGCACCCTGTCAAGCCATTCTTCTTCAATCCGGTAATCGGGTGCTTCTCCCATATGGTTTCCCCAAGTCACGGGAATTCTGACGGTATTGTAAGATGCGGCTTTGACCGCTTCGAAAACCTCTTTTGTCGTCAAGGGACATGCCCAGCAGGTTTCGGTTTCGAGGCCGGTAACACCTGGAAGCCATGAGCACAAGGCATCTCCAAGATTCCAGCCGATTTTCATTTCTTTTACAAATGCCATCGCTTCGTTTTGAGGCAGGGCAGGGTTTTCGACAGTTTTGGGAATGGAATCCGATATAAAACCTGCACCGGCAAGCAGCAATGAAATGACTAAATCAAAAAATACAAAAAGGCTGTTCTTAATTTTAACAAAATCCATAATTTGTCAATACCTTTCTTCTATATACTAACCACTGATAAAAATCATTGTATATTTACGGTCTTTTTTGTGTTTTACTGCGTCTTTCTCCTTAACGGGCGTCAGCCCGTTTGCGTCGGCATCCTTGTAAAACGCAAAAAATCCTCGCAAATCTTTCAACGTTTTTTATCAGTGATTAGTATTACTCGTGAGATTTATTTTTATTTATAATAAAATCCAGGGTTGATGTTAACAACACCAACCCTTAAAATATTATTCACTTTCCAAGTCCTTAAGTGCCGCCAGCTCTTCCTCATCGAGCCTTATCTGCGCGTCCTTAATCAACTTGACCTGCTTGCGGTGTGTCAGGAGCGGTGCGGCGTCGGGACGCCTGTCAAGCCTTATTTTCAGCATACCTGTCAGCAGGTTATTTTCGATAACCTCGCCCCTGCCGTTTTCGGTTTCGACAATAGCACCGACCTTTGGGGTGTGCTTCAGGAGATGGTCATAAGAAGCCTGCTCGTATTTCAAACAGCACATCAGCCTGCCGCAGGCGCCGCTGATTTTGCCTGTGTTGAGCGAAAGCCCCTGCTCCTTGGCTTTTTTTATTGAAATAGGCTGGAAATCACTGAGGAAAACATTGCAGCAGAAGGGTCTGCCGCAGATTCCAAGCCCGCCGAGCATCTTTGACTCGTCGCGTACACCTATCTGCCGCAGCTCTATCCTCGCGCGAAATACTCCGGCAAGCTCCTTGACCAGCTCGCGGAAATCGACCCTTGTGGGCGCTGTGTAAAAAAACAAAATTTTTGTCCCGTCAAAGGTGTATTCCACGTCTATAAGCTTCATGTCGAGCTTGTGTTTTTCTATTTTTTCTGTGCAGATACCAAAGGCTTTTTTTTCTTTTTCCTTATTTTCCGCAACTTTTTGCCTGTCCTCGTCCGAGGCTGTTCTGATGAGCTTTTTCAGCGGGCGGATAATGCGCTCCTCTTCAACATCCTTGTTTTCGAGCGTTACCTCGCCGCACTCAATCCCGCGCGCCGTTTCAACGATGACAAATTCGCCTTTTTTTATATTGTTTCCGTCGGGGTCAAAATAATAGACCTTGCCGACCTCTTTAAATCTTACACCGATAACTTCTGCCATAAGCCAGAGCCCAAGCCTTTCCATTTATAAAAATACGGTATTATTATATTAAATTTCCCGTTATATTTTGATTTAAATCATTCATTGTTCAATAACAAAATTTGCAGACGTGTGAGCAGCAGGTTTTCATTCGCGTTTTTGTCGCAGTCCTCGCGAAGAAGGTTCAGAGCGTCAATTTTATAAAGAAGCTGCTCCTTTGTAAAATTGCTCCGGAGTTTTTTTATTGCCACGGTGTTTTCGTTTATTGCAGGTGTGCTGTATATATCACAAAGCGCGTCCCTGAAATATGAAACCAACGCCTCAACGCACTTTTTAAAAAGACTTCTGTCCTTGTCAAGCTGAGCCGTACTCAATATTAAATCAAATTTGCCGCCTTTTGTCAAGTTTTCTAATATTTTGTCAGTAACTTCCGAAAGCTTCGCGTCTGCCTTGGCGTTCGCGCGCTCAGGTGTCAGCGGCGCGAGATTATAGTGGGTGACACGCGAGAGAATTGTTGGAAGAAAGGCATCCTTTGAAGCGGCGCAAAGGATAAAGCGGGTAAAGGCAGGCGGTTCCTCGATGATTTTTAAAAGCGCGTTCTGTGCCTCCTCGCCCATACCGTCAGCCTCAAGAATTATATAAAATTTATACTGCGCTTCATTCGGGAGAATATACGCTTTTTCGCGGATTGCGCGCACAGCGTCTATTTTTATGCTCTTTTTTTTGTCGCTGCCCTCGGTGGTACTGATGTCCGGATGCGTTCCCGCAAAAATTTTGATGCAGGAGGGGCATTTTTTGCAGGGCTTGAGCTTTTCGCCTGTGCACAGCAGAGCCGCCGCTATTTGATGAGCGGTTTTTTCACGCGTGCCGCCGTTCGCCCCGGTCAGTAACAGGGCATGGGAAAGACTGCCGGAGGATAAATCCTTTGACAGCTTGAGCTTGACATCCTCTAAAATCTCAATTTTTCCGAAATCCATGTAATATTATTCTTTCCTAACGTGGGCTTGGCTTGCCAAGGCCACAACACAAGTCTAGTTTTTTATTGAGCTTTCAGCCCACTAAGGCATTGATTATATTCAAAGCTTCTCAAAGCTTTCGACATCCAGTACAAAAACGGTCGCTCCGCCGACTGTAATCTCAACGGGCATAGAGGTAGCCATTCCGTCAGAGAAATATGTCGGAATTGCCGGAGACATCTGCTTGCGCTTTTTACAATAGCGGTTTAGAAGGCTCATGAGCTCCGCGAGCCTTTCGTCCTCAACGCCTATCATCAGCGTTGTGTTGCCCGAGCGGAGAAAGCCGCCGGTTGAGGAAAGCTTAGTCGCGCTGAAGGAAGCGCGCATTAGCTCCGAGATGACAACAGATGCGTCATCGTCGCTGATTATTGACAAAACGAGCTTCATAGTATGACCACACCTTTCATTCTGGATTGTAGACATTAGATGAGACCGCATACTGTCTAACATCTAGCATCCAGTATCTAGCATCCAGCATCTAGCATCTAGCATCTAGCATCTAAGAATATTATATAATATATTTTACAATTTTACAACTTTTATATTTTTAATTTTTTCATGCCGGAGAATTTCGAGTGTCGCGCTGTCAATCTTCTCGCCCATGATGACCGCCGGAATCCCCGGAGGACAAAGGCAGGCGTTTTCCGCGCTGATTCTGCCAAGAGCATTTTCTATGCTTATTGTTTCGCTTTTTGAAAGCAAAGCCTCATGAGGGCGCATTAGCATCTCCGGGATATTGTATGCTGTTTCGAGTGAAATTCGCTCAGGCTCCCATTTATACTCCGACAGTGCTCCTTCCAGAGCGGTAAAGTCCGATTCTGTGTTCATGGGTGAGGGTATCATAATAATTCTTGTGTCGTCCGAGTATTCTACCTCAAGTGATTTTTTTCTTAAAAAAGCTGCCAAAGAGTTTGCGTTTGCACCCGCCGCAGCAGTTGAAAACGCCAGCCTGACGGGGTCAATGATACCTTCAGGAAAGGTAAATCCCATTTGCCTGAGCTGCGTTTTTATCGGTTTTAAGCGCTTCTCAAGTCTCGAAAAAGCCTCCCTTCCCTCACGCTGCAGCCATTCGCGGCACATGTCGAGTGAGAGCATGGTCATATAGGAGGGGCTTGTTGAACTGAAAAGTGATAACGCGCTGCGGGCGTTATTGAGATATTTTTCATTGTTTATCTGCAGCCATGCCCCGCCGGTGAGGACAGGCAGGGTTTTATGTGCTGAGTCCGCGCTCATGTCAGCGCCGAAGGACAGCGGGTGCTGATTTTTACCGAGCCATAACAGATGACTGCCGTGAGCATTGTCTACAAGCAGGGGGATATTGTACTGTCTGCAAACATCACTGAGACCTGTGATGTCGCTGAGAACACCAAAATAGTCGGGCGAGGTCAGATAAACAGCCTTGATTTCGTTATCTGCTTTTAAGCTGTCAGAGACTCTCTGAGGGTCTAAGCGACCTAAAAAATCTTTTCCCGCGCTGGAGTCATTGCGAATAAAGACGGGATATATATCTAAAAGTGCCATAGCGTTCACAGCCGAGCGGTGAATGATTCTCGAGCAAAGAAGTTTGCCGCCCTCGCTCAGGGCAAGACGCAGCATGGCCTGAATGGCGTGGGAGCAGCCCGCGGGAGAAAAAAAAGTGCCCTTCGTGCCGAACGCCTTTGCGGCGGCGTCCTCGGCGAGAGCAGTCAGACCCTCAGCGTCAAAAAGACTGCCCGTTTCCGGGAGCTCAGTCAAATCATAGTCGAGGATATTATTTATTTTTTTCCAGTAAGCATCATTCGATTTGTGAGAGGGAGTATGAAAGGAACGGGGATATTTCGCGAGATATTCATTCATCATGCCGAGCATTGAAAATTCTTCCAAAAGACCACACTACTTTAAAATAATTTATTCCACTATATCAAAATTTCTCAATAATACCGCTTCCCCTCTCCACGAGTAAGCCCTGTCGCTTATGTCGCAGCCCTTATCGTAACGCGGCTTCGCGGTTTCATTAAAGCGCTTTATCGGGGATAGCTTTATGTTTTTATTCATCACACAGCAGCTCTGGCAGAGGTCGCAGCACCAGACACTTCCAACCTTTTTGACAAGGATTTTTTCCTCCTCGCTAAGACTGCCCTTTTTTTGTGTAATAGACGAAACACATATATCGCGGTTGAAGCTATCATTATCAAGCGCGCCCGAGGGGCATGTTTTAACACAGCGTCCGCAGCCCTCGCAGCTCCCGACAGGGGAAATCCGCGTTTCAAAGGCGGCTGTAGTAACAATATCGCCGATAAAACAGTAAGAGCCGTAGTCGCGGTTTATAAGAAGCCTGTTTTTTCCAATGACACCGAGACCGGCAAGAGCAGCGGCATATTTTTCAGGCAGGGGTGAATGGTCAACAAAGGGGACAAACTCCTCACAGGGAAAGCTCTTTTTAAGCTCAAGGCAAGCGTCGCCGAGCATTTCGCTGATTACGCTGTGGTAATTTTCCGGCACGGCATACATCGATATATTTCTGTTTTTATAATATTCTTCCCCGAGATAATAAGGAAATAGAATCATAATGACAGACTGCGCGCCGTCAGGCAATTGCTCACGGCATTTATAGTCATTCAGCTTATCCGCGATAGCGGAAAAAGGAATAACCTCAAAAGGCAAATCCGGCAAAATCCGCCGGAGGAGTCCGGCTTTGTCAGTATCGGTCATTGAATTATACCGCCTATATTAATGATAAATGAAAAATTGGAGCCCAATGTACAGTGTACAATGTACAATGTACAGATGTGGTCGTGAAGTCAGAAGATGGAAATTTTTCAACATAATGCCCGACAGATTAAAAAATATAATTGTTTGCGAATATTTACCATCAATTATGAAAAATATAAGGCAAAGCCTTATCCGACAGCTCTAGTCCCTAGTCCCTAACCCCTAGTCCCTATATCGTCTGCGCCAGTGCGATAAAGAAGGGCATAGTCAGTATAGACGCGAAGCTGACGAAGGCGACAACCTTTGACGCTGTCGCCGGGTCTTTTTCAAATCTCGCGGCAAAAATAACCGTATTGTTCGCCGAGGGTGTGCTCGAGGAAATCGTAACAGCCGTCAAAAGCACGCCGTTTAAGCCGATGAAACGATAAATCAGGCTCATAATAAAGGGAAGAACAAGAAGCTTGATGAGTATAACCTGATAGTGTTCTTTTTGCTTGAAAACGCTTTTTAAATCTGTGTGGGAAATATATGAGCCAAGAATAAGCATTGCAATGGGTGTGTTCAGGTTCGCCATATAGTTTATCGGCTGGGTTATGATTGCCGGCATGTTAATCGAAAAAAGGAAAAAGGGCAGCCCTATACAAACGGAAATCACGCCGGGATTCATGAAAAGCTGACGCAGGCGAAATTTGTTTTTACCCTCGTTGTCCTTTGTCATAAGCCAGATTCCGTGGGTGAAGGAAAACATATTATAGGCTATGATGCCCGATGAGCAATAAAAAGCGCCCTGCGGTCCCAACACAGCCTCAGCGAGAGGCAGCCCCATATAGCCCATATTGCCGTAAATCGAAGCGAATTTATAAACAGGATTGTCCCTGTTGTCTTTTTTTCTGAAAAACGGCAGGGAAATGACAATCGCAATGGCGAAGGTTCCGAGTATGCATAAAAATGCCGTCAGCAGCCCCAGAGCGTTTTCCTTTGTGAATTCCATGGTCATAAAGGAGCGGATTATAACGGAAGGCGTCACCATAAAAAACAGGAGACTTGTTATCGATTTCGCAATTTTATCGGTGAAAATATTTAGCCTGTCGGCGATAAAACCGGCGGCGACTAATATGTAAAGGATTACAACCTGTTGAGCAGCGACTGCCATATTTTGAAAAAACATTCCTAAGTGAAACCCCCAAATTAAGACATTAGACTTTAGACAGTAGACATTAGATATTGTTCGCAATTCAGCTACAAGCTTACAAGTCATTATACTATCTACTATCTACAATCTAATGTCTAATGTCTAAAAAGTGTTGACAACAGCCTTAATATTTAGCATCTATATTTTTTTATTTTTTCTTTTTATTCTTTTTCTGATTATTATTTTGTACTGCGGGTATATCGGACAGCTCATCTATAAAGGATACCTTTTCATCTTTTTTAGGCTCCTTTGGCGTACTCACAGGTATGCCGCCTTCTTTTTCCTTCTTGTATTCATTTGAGAAAAAGTCGTCCTTTTTTTCCACCTTGTCGTCATAGCTGCTAATACCGTTAAGTATTGTTTCACGTTCATTTTCGGCGCTTTTATCTGAATACTGCGAAGCTATCCTGAAAGCCTCGTCTTCTTCTCTTTGGGCTCTATAGCTATCCGGGACGGTATCCTCAACCGGCAGCAACTCGGAATTATCGGGAATTTCATTGAAATAAGGGTCGTCCTCGCTTACGCTCTCATACAGTCCCTTGCTGTAATAAGTTCCGACAACCGAAAGTAGCAGAACGATGAAAACCGGCACAATAAGATCCGCATATTCGAGCGGAGAGGTAACAACAAGTAAATCAGCTCTGCCTATAAGCATCATAACCAGGCGGGGAAGGCTTATCATGGAGGAAAATATCGCGGTTATGAGACCGGTTGAATAAAGTAACCACATCTTGCCCTTGTTTGCGATTCCGGAGGCTATACGTGAGAACATAAAGAAGAAAACCATCGCGAAACAAATTGTTGCAAGCTCAAAGAAAAGCTCTGTGTCCTTGCGGTAATTCGCCTCGCGGGTAAAGCGGGTGACTATTCTGCAAATCATCCATGCCGAGGGCATCAATGCGAATAGTTTAAGCTTTGAGAAGGAGTTTTTCCCTCTCAAATATGAAAGAGCGAATATGAGTAGGTACAGAACCGACGCGAGAGCGGTAACTATCTGCAACAGGTGAGGCAGCATTCTTGATTCGGTGATGAATTTTGAGAAGCTTGCGGCTGAAATTGTATTCTTTGCGTTTATGAAAACGGCGACCTGATGCATCGCGTCAATAAGCATTCCCGCGGACATAATCAGCCCTGCGATTGCAAGCAGATTATCCTTTTTTTTCGGAAATACAGCCGGCGGCAGCTTAGCGGACAGGAAGGACATGCAAAAGATGGCGACTACTGAGATAACCAGAACCGCGTTCAGGAAGATTATCGTAAAATCCGAGTGGTCAAAATAAAAGCCGCTTTTTGAGTCGATGAGGTTCATAAGCTGGTAAGTCCTCGCGCAGACGGCTATAATGGCGGTTACAATCGCCACGGTCGCGATGGTATCCAAAGTAAGCTTGCTCATAGAACCCTTTTTTTTATTTAACATATTTTCAACCATTCCGTTTCATGGCAAAAGCCAATTATTTTCGCGGCAGATTTTTATTTGCGTTCGCTGAGAGGTATATATTCCATTTTCTGCGACATTGATTTATATGCCGGGCGGATTATTCTTCCTCCGGTCAGAAGCTCCTCAATTCTGTGTGCGCACCAGCCCGCCATCCTCGCTACGGTAAACAGAGGGGTATAAAGCTCCTGCGGAATCCGGAGTGTTTTATAAACAAGTCCGGAGAACATGTCGACATTCGCGCTGATTATTTTTCCGCTGCCTTTTTCCTTCGCGAACACTTCGGGCGTCAGGCTTTCAACCAGCTTCAAAAGAAGGAATTCCTGCTCGAACGCAGTTCCTTTAACAAAGGTTTCAAGTTCATTTTTAAGAATTATAGCGCGTGGGTCGGATTCTGTGTAGACCGCGTGACCCATGCCGTATACAAGTCCTGTTCTGTCCCCGGCTTCCTTGCGGACGATTTTTCCGATATAGTCGGCAACCTCGCCCTCATTCGTGACGTCCTTAATGTTCGCGAGCATATCGCTTACCATTTCGGCAACCTTGAGGTTAGCGCCGCCGTGTTTGGGTCCCTTAAGCGAGCCGATACCCGCCGCTATGGCTGAATAGGTGTCGGTATCGGAGGAGGTCAGCACTCTTGTTGCAAAGGTAGAATTATTTCCGCCGCCGTGCTCAGCGTGTAGAATCAGACACAAGTCAAGCAGTCTGGCTTCCTGCGGAGTAAATTTTTTATCTGAGCGGATAGAATTGAGTATAACCTCGCTTGTGCAGTGCTCGCTGAGAATATGGTGAATATACATACTTCTCTTATCGTAATTCCAGCGCTTGACCTGATAGGAATAAGCCATGATAATCGGCAGCTGTGCAATGAGCGAAACCGATTGCTTGAGCACATTTTCAAGCTCCAGCGAATCAGGGTCATCGTCATATGAATACAGCGACAGCACACCCCTTGCAAGCTTATTCATGATGTTCGGAGATGGCGCTTTCATTATCATATCCTCGACAAAGTCGTCAGGGAGCTCGCGCGCCGAGGAAAGAATTTTTGAAAAATTATAAAGCTGGTTTTTTTTCGGCAGCTCGCCGAAAAGGAGGAGATAGCATATTTCTTCAAAGCCAAAACGGTTTTCTTTTTTACAGTTTTCCGCAAGGTCGCAGATTTCATAGCCGCGATAAAATAGCTCGCCCGGCTTCGGCACCTGAACGCCGTCGCTCGTTAAGAGATAACCCTCTACGCTGCAAACCTTTGTGAGTCCAGCTATAACGCCCGAGCCGTTCGAGTTGCGCAGCCCGCGCTTAACATCAAAATTCTGGTAAGCCTCCGGCGAAATATTGTAATTCTTTTTCAAATCAGCGCATAAACTGGACAAGGAGTCATCGATAGACTGTTTTTTTCCTGAATACAAATGATTCAACCCCAACATTTAAATATTAAAATATTCTACTACGCGAAAATTAATAAAAATACAGCCAATTGTTAAATATATGTAACTAAATCAGTATAATGATATAACATGCCGGTCAAATTGTCAAGAAAAATTAGTTTAACACTTCAGTGAAAGAAGAACGGATATATTTCTAGAGGAAGTTAAGGGTGTTTTTATGAGATTATTTTTAATTATCTGTGTTGTTTTATCGCTCTGCATGACCTTGATACCCTTGCTGACCTTTGGCGGTACGCGCCGGGGTCAGCCTATCAGCATTGAAACCACAACCGGCGTAGCCGTGACAACACTGCCGCCCTCAAAGCATATGAACGACGAGATAACGGTGTATTCACCTCTCGAGGACGCAGTTATAAACATTAAAATGAGGGACTATATAATCGGCGCGGTATCAGCCGAAATGCCCGCTTCTTATCACATTGAGGCGCTCAAGGCTCAGGCAGTCGCCTGCTATACCTATGCTGTTAAAACAATTGAATTCCAAAGCCTGCACCCGAGCGAAACCCTCAAGGGTGCAAGCCTCAGCGCGGACAGCAATGTTCATCAAGCCTTCATAAACACCGAGCAGATGAAGGCAAAATGGAAGGATAATTATGACGCGAACCTCGAAAAAATTGCTTCTGCGGTCGACGCGGTCAGTGATGAGATGATTGTTTACAATAATGAGCCGATAATGGCAGTTTTTCACGCGATAAGCGCGGGCAAAACCGAAACCGCCGAAAATATCTGGGGCGGCAGCTATCCCTATCTGAACGCTGTATCAAGCGACGGTGATACTCATTCCTCGCAGTTCTCGACGACGAGTGTGCTGAGCGAAAAACAGTTTTCCGAAATTGCCGGAAAAATCGACGGCGTAAAGCTCGGTAAAGATCCCACGAAATGGCTTGGAAAGCCGGAGATGAGCGACTCCGGAACTGTTCTGAGCATGGAAATCGGCGGAAAAAAGCTCAGCGGAACACAGATAAGGTCGTATTTCAATCTGCGCAGCGCGAGCTTTACGCTTACATATTCAACTAAAAACAAAAATTTCACCTTCACCGTTCACGGCTTCGGTCACGGCGTGGGAATGAGCCAGTACGGCGCGGACTATATGGCACGCCAGGGCAGTACATATATTGATATTTTAAAACATTATTATAGTGAGGTGGAAATTATTAAGCAGTAACTCATCTACAAAACACGTGTCTGCCAATTTGCACAATGATCGGACGGGTTCTTATCCACTGGTCTTTTGCAGTGTTCGGGTTATAATAAAATATCGCGCCGCCGGTCGGGTCGTGTCCGTTTATCGCGTCCTGAGCGGCTTTTTTTGACTGGGCTGTCGGCTCCTGCCGCCAGTTATGGTCGCGAACGGCAGTAAAAGCACCCGCCTGATAAATCACTCCCGAGATGGAATCCGGAAACGACGCGTGCTCGACTCTGTTGAGCACAACAGCCGCGACCGCAACCTGACCCCTATAGCTTTCACCCCTTGCCTCTGCTGATATAAGCTTCGCGAGCAGATATACATCGTTTGAGCTGAAAGCCGAAGAACCAGCCGTAGCCGAACCCTGAAGTCCGAGATTCTTCAGTGTAACCGCACCGACAATACCATCCGCGGTGATGCCGACGCTTTTCTGGTAAGCCTTGACGGCGGACTGAGTCTGTGTGCCGAATATGCCGTCAACGGAGCCCTTGTAAAAGCCCTTGTCCTTTAGCGCCTGCTGAACCTGACGAACCTCGCTTCCGCGCGAGCCGAGCCTTGACGCGACAGAAACCGAATCGCTTGTTTTGTTGCCGAAAACATAGAAGGGCGAGGCAGGTACAGCGGTAATAAACATTATACATAGCAACACAATCACGGCAATTTCGCAAAGCTTGATGATTTTTTTTATATCGGGTGAATTCCTCATTTTAAATCTCCTAAACTACAATTATCTTCCCTATTATTTATATCCCTGTTTCTATTTTTATTAAAAAACGCATCAGGAAGTTGTTGGTAACTGAGATTTAATATGTATGCTTAATCTGTATTTTTTGGTGTCAATACGGCAGGAAATTCGTCAAATGATGAAATTTTTAAAATTTCGTTAAGCCTCAAAAGCTACGAAACCCTGATGTTATCACAACTAAGCGAATGAGAAATTTCGACTATTTAATGGTGATTTAGTTTAAGTTAGCTACAAATAATACGTTTTTATTATATTGTAACAAAATTGTACATCGGATATTAAAAATAATTGCAAAGAGTATTTACGAACGAAATTATATATGTATAATAATATATAACAATGTAAGGAGATGAAATATATGGTAAATAGAAAAAAAACCATTATAGCCTTTTGCTGTGTTCTGGTTTGCGCTGTAGCGATAACAGCAATTATCATTTTATCAAATAAAGAACCGCAAGAGATTATTTTATATCCCATGTCTGTCATTAATGTTTATGACACAAAGGAAGTCTCAGGTTTTTCCGATTATGTTTTTATAGCAAAAGTAAATAAACAAATTGAAACGATATATGACCGGGTTGAAGGTATCAACAGACCTGATACGGTGTTTTCATTGACAGTGCTGGAAAATATTAAAGGGAAGCTTGCGGAAAACACTGAAATCAAGTGGATGAAGCAGGGGGGCGTCTCACAGGACGGTAAGTATTTTTACAAAACTGAGGAAAATGAAATTTTTCCTCAGACTGATAAAATATATCTGATTTGCGCTGTGGCGACTGATAAGGGTGAGCTGCTGACAACAGTTCCGACGGCTGTGGTTGAGCTTGACTTTGATTATGAGAGCATCGATTTCTCAAAGGGTACGGAAAATGCTGAGTTTAAAGAAAAAACAGATATGTCTGAAGTTGTTCGCTTATATCGAGACAGTGTTAAAAATGAGAAGTTTTTTACACTTAAGGATCGCTATCTCTCAAAATATGATGAGGGCGGACAAAAAATAGAAATAAGAGTGCCCTACGCGACTTCATACACCCTTCCTGATGAAAGACCCACTGTTTCCGAAAATATCACCTCTGATGGATTGACCAAAAACTATGATGACTTTGGGAAACAATAATTTATCAGCGCAAAGTGTAAAGTGTACTCTTTACACTTTTTGTTTAATATATAAATGATAATTACTACCTCCTATCTCCTACTTCCTATCTCCTACTTCCTACCTCCTGATTTCCTACTTCCTGATTTCGTGGTTTCCTGATTCCCTGGCAAAACGCCCGGCGGCGTGTAGAGATTGTTGTAATAATTTAAAAAAAAGTGTTGACAAGGCGCTTGTACCTGTGCTAATATACTCAAGCCGCTAAAAACGGAACAGTCGAAGAAACACGATTTTTAGACCGGCAAAAAAAACTTAAAAATACCTCTTGACAATCGCTTTTCGGTGTGTTATATTAACATTCCCGAATGCACAACGCCAGCCACTAGGGCGGCGGATTAAGCAAGTTCGGTTTTAAGTTCGGACCTTGAAAATTAAACAACGACAAAAGGAACCCTAAGATTTTTTTGAAGTTTTAGATAAAACTTTGATGGAAGTAATTCCGTTCAATAAAAGACATGGAGGCGAAGCTGTAAGGCGGAGCTTTCAGGTGGAGTAATGAACAAAAAGGCAAAGAAGGGACTGCGATGACCGCGGTGAAATGAGGAAGGCTGAGAAGCCGGAAATGTGAAGCAGCGAGAGCGGAACTGAGGGAGTGCCAAAAACGTCAGATGACGAAAATGAGCGATTAAGCTCTAAAAAAGATTATAGCAGACAGGCAAAGGAAATGGAGGAAAGAGAGAAATCTCTCAATCCGTCGGCTGAAGAGTCGGGAGGCAACTTCTGAAACGGAAGCCATAAACCGGAGTATGTTTGTATAATACAATTTTTAGAGAGTTTGATCCTGGCTCAGGACGAACGCTGGCGGCGTGCCTAACACATGCAAGTCGAACGGAGCTAGATTCTAGACACTGGATATTAGAAGCTAGATGCTAGAGGC
>JAVBNH010000006.1:0-87307 GCA_031551635.1 Oscillospiraceae bacterium
GTGTGATTTTTCATTCGCTGCTTTTTTTGTGCTGTTTTTACTTGGTTTTTTACTTTTCTGAAAATATTTTTTGCTTGGCTCCATGTTTTTATCTTTTTTCTTTTGGGGCAGTTTTTTTAGCTACTTTCGCAATCGGCTAATTATCTTTGTATATATATTACCATAAGCCTTGTTGATTTTCAATAAAATATTGACAATACAGAAAAAAACAAAAAAAATGAAAATTTTTCTTGCATATTTTTTTCATTTATGTTATACTAATTGGTAATTATCAAAAAAGGAGCGAGCGTTGTGAGCAGCTTTATGATAAACTGTATAATTGATACCATAACCAAGTCTGCGCATCCGTCAGGACACACAGGCTTAGTCCTTTTTGATTTTTATAACAGATAAGAGTCAGGGTATCATATTATAAAAACATTAAACGGCTAAGGGATTATTAAAAACCTTAGCCGTTTTATATTTTTTTTAAGGAGGAAAGGCAAATGAAAACACTTGAATCCGAGCGCTTATTATTGCGGAAATTCACAGAAAATGACTTTGACGCTGTTCACAATTATGCCAGTGTTATGGATAATACTGTTTATATGGAATGGGGTCCAAACACAGCAGAACAAACAAAATCTTTTATAGCCTATTGCATATCCAAAGCAGACGAAAATCCTTGCACAAATTATCAATTTGCCGCTGTACTTAAAGATACGGACCGTCTAATCGGCGCTTGTAATCTTGCCTCGTCCGGTGATGAAGCTGAAATTGGCTGGATTCTGCATCGTGATTATTGGAAACAAGGGCTTGGCACTGAAATGGGAAAAGCGTTGCTCAAATTTGGTTTTGATGATTTAGAGCTGCATCGCATCTCTGCCCGTTGTGATGCTGAGAATTACGGTTCATTCAGAGTGATGGATAAAATCGGTATGCGCAGAGAGGGATTGTTTATTGAAGCTCGCCCGGCAAATAAAAAATCAAACATGAAATATGGCGATGAGCTTTTTTATGCCTTAACTAAGGACGAATGGGAAACAAAAAAGGAGATTGCTTATTATAACTCACTACCTGTAATATTCGATGATTTTATTGAGTTGCCGGAGCTTTCCGATGGAGTAATTCATCTTTTCTGCCTGAAAAAGAACCCTGCGGTTCTTGAAAAAAAATATGTACCTGCTTATGATTTTTCTATTTGCAAGGGCGGCGAAAAAGTCGGAGAAATAAATTTGAGGATCGGTTATTCCGGGTTTGGGCCGGATGAAAGCAGCCTATATTATGGCGGACAAATCGGATATTTTATAGAAGAAAAACATCGCGGCAACGGTTATGCCGGTCGTGCCTGCCGTCTTGTCTCACCGGTCGCAAAAGCTCACTCAATGACAAAGCTACTCATCACAAACGATGTTACAAACGAAGCGTCAAGACGCGTCTGCGAAAAGCTCGGCGCGCGTTTACTCCGTGTGGCGCGTCTACCGGTATGGCATGATTTGTATATAAAGGGGCAAAGGTTTTCAAATATATTCGAGTGGAGTGTAGAATAACATGGAACTCATATTTCCAACCATTGAACATAAACAAGCAGCAGAGGAATACCTCAGTGAGCATATCGCTAATGGCGAGGGTCATATAAATGGCGGTGGTGGTTTGGAACGGGATTGTTATGAAGATTATATTGTCAGAATCACTAGCGCACAAACCGCATCACAGACCGGCTGGGTAAATTGTTATACCTATTTTGTTTTTGTGAACGAAAAAAATGTCGGTACGATTCAAATCAGAGAAACATTAAATGACATTCTTATTAAATCAGGCGGTCATATCGGTTACGGCGTGCGACCGTCCGAACGCCGAAAAGGATATGCAACACAGATGCTTGCCGCCGCTCTTGAAAAATGTCGTGAGCTTGGCATCGAAAAAGCACTCGTCACTTGCGATAAAAACAAGCTTGGTTCAGCCAAAACCATATTGAAAAACGGCGGTGTGCTGGAAAACGAATTTACTAATGATGACGGAGTTGTTAAACAACGTTATTGGATTACATTGTAATAAGCGAGGAGGAAAAACAATGGATTTACATGATTTCGCTGATGTTGCGCTCAATTATGACTGCTATTTACCGGCACTTGGAGCAAATAAAGATGGCTTTGAGGATTTTCATTTGACCCTTGCGGGGAAATATGGTCAAGATGGCGTTCTTGATATTGCCTGCGGTACAGGAGTGCTTACAATTCCTCTTGTGAAAGCGGGTTATGCTGTTACGGCACTTGATTTATCCGTTCCGATGATTGATGTAACAAAAGAAAAGCTGTGTAGCGAAAATCTTAATGCCGATTTAGTCGTTGCCAACATGATTGATTTTAAAATCGACCGCAAGTTTTCACTTGCCATTATTGCCAGAAGCGGATTCATGCACCTTTTAACATCAAAAGAACAGCGGCAGACTCTTATGAATATCAAAGAGCACTTGATCGACGGCGGCGTGTTGACACTCAATACTTTCCAGCCTTATCCCGTTATTCAAACCGAACAGATGATATCCACCTCGGACGAATATTATTTACGCTCTGAATACATAAATCATGAGGGTAAAAAAGAACGTATTTATAACGCTGCAACATATGATTATATTACACAAATAATGAGAGGCAACTGGAAATTCGAGACGCTTGACGATAATGGCAATGTTACTGAAACTCGTATAAGACCGCTCGCTATGCGGAATACCTATCGTCAGGAAATGGAGTATTTGTTTGAGCTGTGTGGGTATGAAATCGTTGATGTTTATAATAATTATTGTTATGATGAAGCAAAAGATAATTTTATTTGGGTGGTGAGGAGACGATGATAAGACAGTTATTATATAAAGATTTGACTTTAGCTGCAGAAGTTATTCGCTTAAGCTTTGGGACAGTGGCAAAAGAATTTGGTATTACCGAGCAAAACTGTCCCAATCATACCAGCTTTACCACGACCGAAAAACTTCAAATCCACTTTGACAAAAACTGGCTGATGTATGGTCTGTTCGATGATAAACATCTTGTGGGATATGTTTCGTTGTCAAAAGAAAGTGATAATTTCTTTGAATTACATAACCTTGCTGTTCTTCCTGAGTATCGACACAATGGATATGGTAAGAAGTTACTGGATCTTTGTAAAGAAAAAGTCAAAGAGATAAAAGGCAATAAAATTACCTTGAGCATTATTGAAGAAAATACTGTCTTAAAAAATTGGTATATTAAAAATGGGTTTGTTCATACCGGAACGAAAAATTTCGACCATCTGCCTTTTACATGCGGCTATATGGAATGGGAGGGATAACAATGCGTCATGTAGGAACACAAGCCATAAAAACATACCGATTAACCTTACGAAAAATCGAGCTTGCTGACGCTGAAATGATGTTTAATAACTGGGCAAATGACGATGAGGTTTCCCGATATATGCGCTGGGCGACACATAAAAATGTGGACGAAACCAAAGCCATCATTCAAAACTGGCTTAACGGATATAAAGAAAACAACCGATATCACTGGGGAATTTGCCTTGATAACGGCGAAATGATCGGTTCGGTAGGGATAATGATAACCGCCGAATATGATTTTAAGGCGGAAGTCGGGTATTGCATAGGGCGCAAATGGCGGAGTCAGGGTTATACCAGTGAAGCGGTAAAAGCGGCTATTGACTATATGTTTAAAAATACTGATATTGAACGGATTGAAGCCTATCATTCAGTACAAAATCCCGCTTCCGGCAGGGTTATGGTAAAGAGCGGAATGCAGCATGAGGGTTTCGCAAGGCATAAATACAGAAACCGTGACGGCTTTCAGGATTGTGAGCTGTATGGAATTGTCAGGGATGAATGGGAAATAATGAAATAAAAAAATCTTGAAACAGGGCATTAGCACCTTAGTGGGCTGAAAGCTCAATAAGGTACTAGCATAATAATAAGCATAGCACCGGAAACAAAAAGAAAACAATTCATAAATGTTTGATTCCATCGTTTTATGATAAATTACAGAAAATCTTTTTTTTCGCAAAGCGTCTATGTTAAAAAGCGAGATTTTGAGTTTTTTTTGAATTTATTATTTAAATCACTGATGTATGTGGTATAATATATGACATTATTTATAGGGAGTGTTGTATATGAGTCGTTCAGCGTCAGAAATTCAGAAGTTTATTGAGCAGCAGATAAGCGAAATCCGTGAACAGGTCGGGGACAAAAAGGTTCTTTTGGCATTGTCGGGCGGTGTCGACTCGTCTGTATGCGCGGCACTTCTTTCGAGGGCGATTCCCGGGCAGCTCTCCTGTGTTTTTGTTAATCACGGTTTCATGCGCAAGAATGAACCGGAGGAGATTGAAGCAACCTTCGGCAAAATGAATTTGAATTTCGTGCATGTGAACGCGGTTGAGAGGTATATGTACAAGCTCCGCGGGGTGAGCGACCCCGAAACAAAACGAACAATTATCGGCAATGAGTTTTACGCGGTACTCTCAGACGCCGCGAGGGAGCTGGGGCAGCTTGATTTTATCGCACAGGGCACGATATACCCTGACATTCTCGAATCTGGCAAGGCAAAGGCAAAGCACATAAAAACACACCACAACTCGCTCTCGCCCAACGAAGCCCTCGGCATCAAGGGACTTGTGGAGCCGCTGAAGCCGCTTTATAAGGACGAGGTCAGAATGATGGGCGCAATGCTCGGACTGCCGGACGCTCTCGTCAAGAGGCAGCCCTTCCCGGGACCGGGACTTGCTGTACGCGCTCTCGGCGAGCTGACGCGAGAGAGACTCGACACCCTCAGAGACGCCGACGCGATAGTCAGAGAGGAGCTCGGAAAACTGCCGGAGCTACCGAGCCAATATTTCGCCATCCTGACCAACTCAAAATCAACCGGCATCAAAGACGAGGCACGCAGCTACGAGTGGGTCGCGGCAATCAGAGCAGTTGTAACGCAAAACTTCATGAGTGCCGAAATCGCCGAAATCCCCTATAAAACCCTGAACACAATAGCCGTAAGAATCACAACCGAAGTCCCCGGCATAAACCGCGTTGTCTACGACGTGACCCCGAAGCCGGTCGGAACGGTGGAGTGGGAGTAAGCAATAAAACAGCCGCAAGCCTTGATAATAAAAGGGTTTGCGGCTTATTTTTTTGTCTTGTTTTTAATTTCAATTTAGCATTAATACACTCTATTGACTTTATTCACAACCTCGAATATAATAATACCATCGTTTGGAGGTTTTTCATATGGATTTTTTGACAGCACGCGAAGCGTCGGAGCTTTGGGGTATATCTCAGCGCCGTGTAGCCACATATTGTTCTGAAGAACGAATAAAAGGAGCCGAAATGAAAGGTAATATGTGGTTTATTCCTCAGAATACGCAAAAACCGAATGATGTCAAAATCGCAAAGTTTCAGCAAAAAGCTCCTGCTAACATCAAACCATTTATAAAGTGGGCGGGCGGTAAAACACAGATTCTAGATAATATACGGATGAAATATCCTGACAAACTCGGGAAAAGTGTAACAAAATATGCGGAACCGTTTGTTGGCGGGGGGGCAGTTTTATTTGACATTCTTAGTAATTACAATGTAGATGAAGTATACATTAGTGATATAAATCATGAATTGATTTTAACATATAAAACAATTCGTAATAATATTAACGAATTGATTTCGAGTTTGATTTTACTGGAAAAAACATATTTATCAGCTACTGAAGATCATCGTAAAAGAATCTATTATGATAACCGTGTTAAATTTAACACTCTTAGATTGCAAAATAGTGTTTCACCGGAGCTTGCTGCTTTGTTTATCTTTTTAAATAGAACCTGCTTTAACGGCCTTTACAGGGTTAATTCCAAAGGGGAGTTTAATGTTCCGCAAGGCAGTTATAAAAATCCATGTATTTGCGATGAAACCAACCTCTTAGCGGTATCTGAACGATTACGGAACGTCAGAATTATTTGCGGTGATTACAAAGAATCCGAAAGTTTTATCGATAAAAATACTTTCGCCTATTTCGATCCGCCTTATCGTCCCCTGAGCATCTCATCTAATTTTACCTCTTACACACAGAAC
The DNA here is from genome assembly GCA_031551635.1 of Oscillospiraceae bacterium. GTDB lineage: Bacteria > Bacillota > Clostridia > Oscillospirales > Acutalibacteraceae > JAVBNH01. Next base: position 6,071 of record JAVBNH010000006.1, read on the forward strand.
GGTTTTGGTGATAAAGATCAAATAGAACTGGCGCATTTTATTGATAAACTAAACGAACGCGGAGCTTTTATTATCGCAAGTAACAGTGATCCGAAAAACACAAACGAAGAAGATAACTTTTTTGACGAGCTGTATGCGCGGCACAAGATATTTCGAATCAGTGCTAGCAGAGCGATAAATTCGGCAGGTAAAGGACGGGGAAAAATAAACGAATTGCTAATCTCAAACTTCTAGTGGAGGATATATGAGAAATTTTAACGAATGGCTGTCAAAGTTTAAAAGCAGTATTTCTGACTATGGATACTACATAGATTTTAATAAGGTTTACAGAAACATAGACGCTATTAAAGTGGAACTTAATATTTTAAATTCATTAATTGGCTCAAAAAAAATTGAAAGCGATTTTGAGCAATTAATTGTTAAATATCCGGAAACCTTAAAATGTATTCCGCTTCTTCTTGCAATACGTGAGCGTGAAATTTATGCAATTGATGGCGATGGCGAGTTTTTATACAACTTTAAAAAAGCCAATTACAACTTGGAACAATATAAAGCCTTTATGCGAAAAACAGGACTTTTTAATCTTTTGGAAAATCATTTACTTTCGAATTTAGTAGACTATGCAACAGGGATTGAAACAGGTCTTGACAGTAACGGACGAAAAAATCGCGGTGGTCACCTTATGGAAAATCTAGTAGAATCCTATTTGCAAAAGGCTGGACTTACTAAAAATCTAACTTATTTTAAGGAAATGAAAATTAGCGAAATTGAAGAAAAATGGGAACTTGATTTATCTGCTCTTTCAAACCAAGGGAAAACAGTTAAAAGGTTTGATTTCGTTGTAAAAACGAAGAAAACTGTTTTTGGAATTGAAACAAATTTTTATGGGGGCGGCGGCTCTAAACTGAATGAAACTGCACGAAGCTACAAGAATATCGCCATTGAATCAAAAGAGATAGTTGGATTTGCTTTTTTATGGTTTACAGATGGTCGTGGTTGGACTTCTGCACGAAACAACCTTGAAGAAACTTTTGATGTTATGGAACATATATATAGTATTAATGATTTGGAAAATGGCATAATGGGTAGGTTTTTTACATGACTATAAAAAAGTGGGAACCGGAAGATTTTGAACTTGAAATGACAACGCATTGGTCTTTTCCTAATCGTGGAAATTGGGCAACGCACGATGCAAAGTGGCGTGGAAATTGGTCGCCTTACATTCCTCGAAATGTATTGCTGCGATACTCAAATGAAAACGATTTAGTTCTTGATCAGTTTGCCGGAGGTGGCACAACATTAGTTGAAGCAAAACTATTAAATCGCAATATTATTGGTGTTGATGTCAATGATATTGCTTTGGAGAGGTGTAAAGAAAAAACTGATTTTCAGCATGAGGGGGCAGATGGTAAGGTTTACATACATAAGGGTGACGCGCGGAATCTTCATTTTATTCCGGATGCCAGTATTGATTTAATTTGCACACATCCCCCATATGCAGATATAATTAAATATAGTGAGGAAATTGAAGAGGATTTGTCTCATTTGAAAGTCAAAGACTTTTTAGAAGAGATAAAAAAGGTAGCTAATGAGAGTTATCGAGTATTAAAAAAGGACAAGTTCTGCGCCATTTTAATGGGAGATACCCGCCAAAAAGGTCATGTTGTTCCGATGAGTTTTGAGGTCATGAAAATATTTGAAAATGCAGGATTCAAAATAAAAGAAATCATTATCAAAGAACAGCATAACTGCAAAGCAACAGGTTATTGGAAAACAAATAGTGTGAAGTATAATTTTCTTTTATTGGCGCATGAATTTTTATTTATTTTTAAAAAATAAGAAAAATAAACGGTCTTGTTGAATGAAAATCAGCAAAACCGTTTTATCTTTTATTTCTTAGTAACCGGTATCCAAGCCTCCTCATAATATTTCCCATTTTCCGTCATGCCGTAGATTTCCAAATCTGGACCTGGGAATCTATCATAGCCGGATGTGGAAAACCATTCAGTGTAAGCACGCCTGAACAGGATGCGTAGTTCCCTGCCGTTGGGGTTCTCATCAAATTCATCGCTGCGAAAGACTGCCCAAGTAGCCGCCGGGACAGATACCACTTGAAAGCCTGAGGTATCGCAGCCGGGGTCGGCAATTAGGCCGATTATGTACGGAAATTCGTCCGATTGCTCTTCTACATATCCGCCAAACCCTATCAAGTCGCTTCGACCGCTTGCCTGCGCAATCAACCTCCGGCAACTGCCGTCCGTGTGGATTTCTTTCCAAAATGCCGTGATTTCGCCTGTTTCATCGGGATTCATCACGTTCTTAAAGTACCGTTCAATACCGAACACTTGAAAAGCATCTTTTTCTTCGATCCTCCAATTCATCGCTTGCACTCCTTTGATTGTAATTTGAAATGTCAGAGGAGGAAAGATTTTTAAAGTGACACCGTGCCTTCTTGCGGCTGTTGGTGTAATGCCATGTTGCTTTGAAAATGCACGTGTGAAGCTGTCGGCGCTCTCATATCCGTATTTCATCGCAAGGTCAATCACTTTAATATCACTATTTTGCAATTCAATTCCGGCACAAGACAGCTTTCTTTTACGAATGTACTCAGATAGCGGCATCTCGGCAATATAACAAAACGAACGTCCAAAATGATAGCCGGAAGTTGCCGTAACCTTTGCAACATCAGCAAGCGCCAAATCATCACAAATGTGTTCTTCAATGTAATCCATTGCACGGCTTAAACCAGTTAACAAATCCATACTCCCGCCCCCTTTCTGATTAAAGGATAGCAAATTAAAACACACCTTGCCCGACTTTATTTTTATTTTAGTGCAGCATATTTAATCGGAACTCGTAAACTTGTTTTGCGCGTCAATCCCCTGCTGCAAATCCTCAAGCGGCAGCAACATCAGCGGGGTGTCGTCGCTTGCGGTTTTTATGAAAAGCTCCTCAGTTTCCGCCTGCGCATTTTGCAAAAGCTCGACTGCTTCACTGACGGCATTGAAAAGCTTCGAATACATCTGTTTATAATCGGGCAAAATACTCTCTCCCTGTTTGAAATAGTAAGAGTATTTTACCCGGAAATTGTAATGCAATCCCTAATATGCGGTATAATTTAAATTTTAAAATCCCTTTTTTTATATTTCCCGTACGTCAATATAGCGCTGACGGTTATTAAAACCGCCGCAAGAGCGATGTAAATAATACTAATCTGCTCGGTTACGACGTCCTTCGCATCGAAATATTCAAACGGCGAAAGGAAATTTAAATAATCGATATTTCCTGCCATCTCGATTATAATGTAAAGGAAAAATGAGAATAGCATTATACCGGACGACAGCGAGGTTGCCTTGAGCGGATTCTTCAGCACAGCTGAACACAGCGCGCCGATAAACATAAATATCAGCTGCAACGCGAACATCGCGAGCATCAGAGGAAGCAGGGTTTTATACGCGCCCTGCGAGCCTTCATACGAGGATATAACCCCCAGAGACACAAGCGTTGTCATCACATTTAATATTAGTACCATCGTGAAAGCCGCGCAAAGCTTAGCTGTGACAAGCGCCGTTCTTGTAACGGGCTTGACGGCGAGAAATTCAATAGTTTTGTCGCGTTCCTCCTTGGCAAGCACTGTCGCGCCGAGCATTGAGGCGTGCACAGTCGCAATCAGCGCGATATAAACAAAGGTCATGGCGAAATAATCAAGCACCTTGCCGGGGTCGAGAACACCCATGCCAAACATATTTTGCATAACCGCCGGCATGGAATTCATGATTTCGCTCAGGCTTCCCGAGGAGTTTCCCGCCGAATATTTGCTCATGCATGCGGCAATCATAAGGCACATGCCGACGCACCAGATAATAAAGCCCTTGCGGTGCGCACGCAGCTCGCGTTTGTATATATTCAAGATAATCCTTCCCTTCCTGTTAGTTAACCGCGTGTATATCTCTTTTTCGGTAAAGCAAATATGTCCCGATAATCAGAACAGGCACAAAAATACAAAAAATAACCATGAATGAGCTCTCAAAGCTTGTGTGCGAAAGAATATACTCGCTTTTGAAATATTGAAACGGCGTCAGATATCTGAGCTTGTCATCCTGCGAATTCACAGCGAAAGCGGAAATCGCGAAGAATATGAACACCAGCCCCAGGGAAACCGGCAGTACCGCACGGATTTTTTTCAGGGAAACCGAGAGAATAAATCCGATTGAGAACATCAAAAGCTGCAAAAATAAAACAGAAAGACATAAGAACAAAAATCTCCCGAAATCAAAATCCTCCTTGGAAATCTGCTTGAAGCCTATATAACAAAGCGCGGTGAAGCATATGCAGTTCAATGCGAAAATACTCAGAGCCGAAAGAAGTTTTGCAGTAAAAATTCCTGTGCGAGAAACAGGTTTAGTCATTAGAAAATCCGCCGTCCTCTCCCTTTCCTCCTTCGAGAGAATCCCCACGCCGAGATTCATCGCCTGAATAGCGGCGCAAAGCGAGCTGAAGGTCAGTGTAAAGGCAAAATACCCCAGCATAGAGCTAAAGGAACTCGCCTGTAAGCCGAATGCCGCCTTCATCGCCGGGTTCATATCATTAATCATCGCCATGAATTCGTCCATCTGCGCCTTCAGCATGGGATAAAACATGCCGTAAAACAAAGAGATTCCCGTAATCGCACAAAGCCAAATCAGCATAGATTTAAAATTCGAGCGCATCTCATGCTTATATATATTCATATATATGACCATTCCTTTCAGTCAATATTGAGCTAATGTGTCCTAAATTTATTTTGCTTAAAAGGCACAAAACCTTTTGAAAAACAAGTTTTTCAAACTTATAATCCTTTCTTGTCATTTACGAACAGTTTTACTGATAATAATGCATAAAAACTTCTTCAAGATCCGGCTCTGTAATCATAAGATTTACTATGCGAATACCGGAAAGTCGTGAAATGATAACATTTATATCACCCTTGTAGATGAAATTCTGCGAATTTCCGTCAATTTTAAGGTCATTAACTCCGTCAAGCCTAAAGAGATTTTCGGGAAGCGTTTCATCACTTTCTACCGTTATACGTTTGTAGCCCTCATGCTGTAGGCTGCTGATGGTCTCGAGCTTGATAATTCGCCCTTCCTTGATTATCGCAACCCGTTTGCAAAGCCTCTGCACCTCGCTGAGAATGTGTGAGGACATTAAAACAGTGGCTCCGCGCTTGTTTTCCTGCTCAATTAGCTCAAAGAATGTCTGCTGCATCAATGGGTCAAGCCCGCTGGTCGGCTCGTCTAGGATAATTAAATCCGGCTCATGCAGCAGCCCTTGAACTATGCCGACTTTCTTCTTATTTCCAAATGAAAGGTCGTCGATTTTACGGTTTAAATCGAGCTCCATACATTCCGCAAGCTCTTTTATCCGCTTTGTGCAGTCCTTTTTATAGAAGCTCGCAGAATAATTTAGCAGCTCACGCACCTTCATATTGTCGTAATAAAATACTTCTGAAGGCAGATATCCGATTCTCCGGGCGATTTTCGGCGCGTCCTTGATGCAGTCCATACCGAAAATTTTCGCGCTTCCGCTGTTTGGGTAAATCAATGCGAGCATGGTTCTGATTGTCGTTGACTTCCCCGCGCCGTTTGGACCGATGAAGCCGAAAATTTCACCCTCCGCGACATCAAAGCTGACATCCTCAATGCCCCTCGCCTTGCCATAAAATTTGGTAAGCTTGCTGATTTCGATTGCCTTACCCATAAAATCACCTTTCAAAATTTATTATTTATAAAATAATTTTTTTAATATCTCCATATAGGTGTTATATTCCCGTGTCCAGTCATTTATTTTATCAAAAGTATCGCTCTGCGACTCCAGCTGCATTATAATTTTTGAGGAAAAGCCGTCAATGACCCAGCGGATAATATTCATCACATGCTCCGGGTCGAATTCGTCCTTGAAATAACTGTAATCAAGCAGTGGAAAAAGCTGAGAGAGTAAATCCTCCCTGAGTGAGTCAGCATCTTCATGTATCAGCTTTTGTAACTCCGCGTCGTTTTCCTTTACATATATATTCACAAAAAAATTATACATATCCGGATGAACATTCAGAATTTCAATTTTTGTTTTTGTCAGGCTTATCAGTACGCCAATTGGGTCATTGTATGACATCGCCTTATCGTCGGTTTCTTTTTGCTCTTCATTTTCACACTGAGGGAGCGTAGTCAGGCACCTCTTATATTCCGTTTCCATATATGTTTTAACATACCTGTATAAATACAGAAACAGATCCTTTTTTGTGCCGAAATAGTGAAATAACGCACCCTTTGAAATTCCCGCGTCGGCAGCTATTTTATCGGTCGATGCGTTTTTAAAATGCTTCAGGGAAAATTCTTTCATACCGGCATTCAGAATTTTTTGTTTCTTTTCATTGCTCAGCATTTCGAATTTAGAATATATATTACCGCCTCCAATCATATTGACTGACCCGGTCAGTCAATATGATAACATTTATAAAATACATTGTCAAGAGTAAAAACAAAAATATCGCTATTATTTTAGTACCTTAGTGGGCTGAAAGCTCAATAAAAACACGACTTGGGTTGTGGGCTTGGCAAGCCAAGCCCACGTTAGTTAAAATATTAATTGATGAACAAAGCTGCCGGCTTAATAAACCGACAGCTCTTTTTATATTTACAATTCTACAATAATTATCGTCCGCGTAGCTTATCCGATTTTCTTTTCGAGATAAAATTTTCTCACACAGAAATACCATGCGAAGCCGACGAGAGCGCCGACGGTGATGTCTGAGAGAAAATGCGCGCCGAGAACCATTCGTGAGAGTCCAACGGCAAAGGTATAAATGACCGAGCAGATGAAAATACGAACTTCGTATTTTTTTAGCTGTTCAAATACCGCCGGCAGAGCGCTCAGCAGCATTGAAGCGGCGGCGGCTCCTGTGTGACCGGAGGGGAAGGACTTGTTGTCGCCGTTCCACTGAGGAAGATACCATGCTGTAAAACGAGCAAAGTCATTGTCATCCTTTAATAAATCCCTGAACCTGACGCGTCCCCACAAATTTTTCATAAGCTCGACAGTGAGCGTCGTGCCGATACCGGCAATCATAATAAAAAACGCAAAGGGACGCAGCTTTTTCATTATATCAAGAGGAATATGCTTTGCAATAAGAAGGGTAACCGGGCAGAAAATAATGCCGAAAATATAGGTGTAAATATCTTTAAAATCGTCCTTTATAAACCAGTAGCCGCCGAATTGAGTGCTGAGCACAATGCAGCCGAAAAGGCTGTATACAACTATCAGCACCATCTTGAGCGTAGAGAGCAAGTTGCCGTCCCTTTTTCTGGTGGCGAAAAGAACCATCGCCGAAAATGGCATAACAAGATATACCGGAAGCTCGCCTGTGCGCTCAAAAAACTTTCCGAAAGGATTTTCCGGACCGTTTATAAAACGGTCGATTTTCAAGTCCCATATAGCGGAGCAGATAAGCAGAACAACGCAGCTCGCAAGAAATGCGATGTAATACCCCTTAAGATTGTTCGTTTTTGTCTTCATTAAAAGACCTCCTTTTTAATGCTTTGATTCTATCATATATAAGAGTAGAAGTCAAACGTTAAAAATATGCATATTTATTCATTTTGAGGTATTTTTATTCTTGTATATACTATGAGTTAATACACTTTTATTCTCTTTCGGCCATAAATCACGCTTTAGTATGCGATAAGTATCGAAAAACGTCGTGTAAAGTTTTTGCCTTCACAATGTTGATAACCATGTTGAAGATGTTAATATCTTCGAGGCTATTATCCCTTAATGGAATAATAACCTAAATTTTATGTAAAGGTATACTCTTTACTTTACCTTTTTTTACCATTTACTCTCATTTTTTGCCATGAATATACAGTGCGAATATACATTTTATTTTTCTCAATTATAACTTTATTTTGCACGAGCTCTATGCCAATTGTTAATATATATTCATTAATAAAGCATAATATGTACAGGCTGTTTTTTAAATACTTTACACCTCTAAAAAAAAATGTTATGATAAAGAAAAAATCTATTAGGTCAGGTTGTAATATGAAGAGCTTTGAAATTAAAGAAAACGAGGCAGGTCAACGTCTGGACAAATTTTTGACCAAGAGTGTTCCCCTGCTTCCGCAGTCGCTTTTATACAAATCAATTCGCCTTAAAAGAATTAAAATCAACGGGAAAAGGGCTGAAATCTCTACAAAATTGCAAATTGGTGACAAAATTGACCTGTATTTAGGGGAAGAGTTCTTCGTCCCAAGTACGATAAAATACCACTTTTTAAGAGCAAATACCACAATAGATGTCATTTATGAGGATAAAAACATCATTTTGATAAATAAACCTGTCGGTCTTTTATCCCATCCTGAGGAGGGCGAGTATATTGACACGCTTATTACACGCGTTAAGCACTATCTTTATAAAAAAGGTGAATATGACCCTGAGAGCAATCTCAGCTTTGCACCCGCTCTCGCGAACAGGATAGATCGTAACACATCCGGCATCGTTATCACTGCAAAGAATGCCGAAGCTCTGCGTATCCTGAATGAAAAAATAAAAGACCGCGAGCTGACAAAGCTTTACCTTTGTGTCGCTCACGGAAGAATGCCGAAAAAAACCGATGTACTCGGCGGTTATCTCTATAAGGATGAAGAAAAAAATAAGGTTTTTATCCACGAGAAGCAAAGCCATGACAGCAAGGAAATCCGAACAAGATATACAGTGCTTGAAGAAAAAAACGAGCTCTCTCTGCTTGAGGTGGAGCTGCTGACAGGCAGAACCCACCAGATTCGCGCGCATCTCGCGTCAATCTCACACCCCCTGCTCGGCGACGGAAAATACGGTACAAACGCCCAAAACAAAAAATGGGGCTATAAAAAGCAATTTTTATGCTCCTACAAACTCATTTTCAGTTTTACGACAGACGCGGGAATCTTGAATTACCTTCAGGGAAAAGAATTTGAAGTAGAAAAAGTATGGTTCAAGGAAGCCTTCCAAAAAGGCGAACTTTAAGCACACTTAATCCTACTTCAAGCGATTTTATATTCAAAAGACATAACAAATACTATTCTATCATGCTCTTGAATTCTTCTTCTGTTAAGACTTTCACCCCTAAAGCATTAGCTTTATCAAGCTTGTTGCCTGCATTCTCACCAGCGAGAACGCAGGTGGTTTTTTTTGAAACAGATGAGGATGCTTTTCCACCGAAGCTTTCAATAATAGCCTCGGCTTCATCCCTCGTAAACAAACTAAGCGTCCCGGTCAAGACAAAAGTCATCCCCTGAAAACGGCTGTCCTTCTTTTCGCTTTTAGAAACCGTATTAACACCGCAAGCCCGCATTCTTTCTATCATTTCAAGCGATTTCGCCTGTTTGAAATAAGCCGCCGCGCTCTTAGCCATGATGCTCCCGAAACCGTCGATTGAACCGATTTCCTCCTCGGTCGCATTGATTATACCGTCGATATCAAAAAACCGCTCGCTGAGCTGTTTAGCAGCCTTCTGACCTATATGGCGGATACCCAAGGCGAAAATGAGTCTTGAGAGGTCATTATCCTTAGATTTTTCAACGGCATTTATCAGATTTTCAGCGGATTTCGCGGCGAAACGCTCGATATTAAGAAGCTGCTCAGCTCTCAGGCTATAAATATCAGCCGCATCCTTAACCAATCCCTTATTTATTAAGGTTTCGATTATTGAATCCCCAAGCCCCTCAATATCCATCGCGTCTCGGCTGCAAAAGTGAATCAAGAGCTGCAGAGTCTGCGCCGGACAGTCCGGATTTCCGCACCTGTAAGCCGCTTCACCCTCAAGCCTCAGACACTCACTACCGCACGAAGGGCATAAATCGGGCATATTGAACTTTTCGCTGTTTTCGCAGTGTGAGACAACCTCGATAACCTCGGGAATTATATCCCCCGCCTTTCTCAGCAAGCAGATATCGCCGATTCTGATGTCTTTTTCGTCAATAAAATCCTGATTGTGCAGCGTCGCCCTGCTGACAGTTGAACCGGCCAGAAAAACCGGCTCAAAAACACCTGTCGGGGTCAAAACGCCTGTCCGACCGACATTTATCTCAATATCCAGAAGCTTTGTTGACTTTTCCTCAGGAGGATATTTGTATGCCAGCGCCCATTTCGGAAATTTCGAGGTACTTCCCATTATTTTTCTGTAATCATATTCGTTTACTTTAATTACCGCGCCATCAATGTCAAACTCAAGTTGTGTGCGAATACTGCCTATACGATTAATTTCTTCCAGCGCCTCGTCTATTGTACTGACATGTTTATAAAAGGGAATAATATTCAGCCCCAACCGCTTCATCTGCTCGAGTGAATCGGTGTGAGAGCTAATATTTAATCCTTCCTGCTGTTGAATATTGAAAACATAAACCGAAAGCTGCCTTTTCGCTGTAACATTCGCGTCCTTCTGTCTGAGGCTCCCCGACGCGGCGTTTCTCGGGTTTTTAAAGGGTGTCTCGCCGCTGAGCTCCTGCTGTGCCACAATCTCATTAAAAACGCTCCTGGGCATATAGACCTCCCCTCTGACCTCAAGGCGAGTCACGGCTTCTTTCAGCTTACTGGGAATAGTTTTGAGTGTTCGCAGATTTGCGCTCACATCCTCACCGACTCGCCCGTCCCCTCTGGTTGAGCCGACTGAAAAAATCCCGGCGGTATAATCAAGCGAGACAGAAAGACCGTCTATTTTCGGCTCAACAACATATGTTGCCTGAGGACAGAGCTCACGCACACGCCGCTCAAAATCCCTGACCTCCGCCTCATTAAACGCGTCCTGAAGGCTCTCCATAGGCACCTCGTGGCTGACAGGCGAAAACAGAGCCGCAGCCTGCCCACTGACTTTGATTGTCGGGGAATCGGGAGTGCGTAGAGAGGGAAAATCCTCCTCTAACGCGGAAAGCTCACGCATTAAAGTATCATATTCAAAATCGGAAACATCATTTTCGTTTTCCATATAATATCTGTAATTATATTGGTTCAGCAGAGTGCGTAGCTCCTCGGCTCTCTTTAAGGCGAATTTAAAATCCATTGAAATAATCATCCTTTTTATGTTATAATACAATCATTCATTGTTAATGCTTATATCCGGTTCCTTTGAGGCAAAATACTCCGGAACATGACCTACTATTATTGTCTCAGCAATGGTTATATGGCTGAGCACCTCAGCCGAGGTCGTACCAGCCGACATCAGCACAAAAATATTGGTTTTTATTGCCAGATTAATCTGGTGCCGTGTCTGGTTTATGCCCGCGCTCTCAAAAACATTCTCAATTGTCGAGGTTGTATTGCCCGAAAGTGAAACACTGATGTTTATAATCGGACCCCAATTGCTGAAAAAGTCTATATTTGTAAAATTTCCAAGCGGCATTGCTATCACATAAGAATCAATTTGTGCGATTCGCTCGGAAATCTTGTCGCTGATTGCCGACTGCAGCCTGTTCATGGCTATACTGTCCGTTTTTATCGCCGAAACCATGTTGCTGGTATCGTACTCAAGGCGAACCAAATCGTCATATTTGACATTATTATCGGTAATAACCTCTATCACTGCCTTGTTGATAACACTCGTCGAGATGTTTTTTGCCCTGCTTCCGGCAATAGTATTGAGCTGAGATTGGATTTTCGCGTCCGCAACGACAATAACAGTCGATGAAAGCAATAAAACCGCCAATAAAATAAATAAAATCGGGCTTAAAAAGCTCCTTCGTCTCCTGAAACCTCTTCGGCGCATAAAACCGGCTCCCCGCTGCATTAATATTTAACATGGCTTGGCTTGCCAAGCCCACAACCCCAGTCGTGTTTTTATTGAGCATTCAGCCCAATAATATACTATATAAATATATGCGGCGAAAAGCCTTTTTTGCTAACTATTTATCACACCGGCGTTATATAGCATTAATTCGGAAAACGCAGACACCGTGAGATGGAATTATTGTGCTTATTGAATTAGTTATCTCAAATTTTTCTCCGTTCCATAGGTTTTGAACGTTATATTTTTCAGCCTTAGGAAGGTCTATCCAAGCTTCGTTTAAAATGCTTTCCATGGTAATTTCAGCTGATTTCTCACTGCCGCTCCTGTTAAAAAAGCATATCGCTAGCTCATTATTTACAAGGGGTTTTGCGAGAATATCCACCTGACCTTTTCGTATTTTTCTGCCTTGAATACCCCTCGCGTCCTGATTAACGGCTATAAGTTCCTTATTAGTAAGAATCTTCAGAATTTTATTATCAAAATCAACATTTCCGTCCTTGTCAACAAACTGCCTGACGTCATTTCCGAGAATCAGAGGAGCCGATAGCATACACCAGAGCGAAAAATGAGAAACATTTTCGTCGTAACTCAGCTCACCGTTACCGACTTCAAGCATGTCAGGGTCATTCCAGCCGCCGATGCACTGGTGCTCATAAAGCTTTGCCGTCCAGTCATAAATTTTGACTATCCACAGCCAATTTGTAGTGATGTCAGGGGTGACCCGCCAGAGATTTCCGGCACTCGCGCCCCATTTCCATGAAAAATTTGTTCCCCATTCGCAAATGGAATAAACTATAGGTTTAACGGGCGTATTTGTCTTTTCGGCATATTCAATTGCTGCGCGTTTGAGTTCCCTACCCATGTTGGTATATTGCTTAGCAGCTCCGTCAAAGCGTGAACCTATCGGATTGTTTATCATCAGGGAATTTTTTCCTTTTTTTAGCTTTACGGTTATCTGATGCCGTCCCTCATGGGTGACGCCCTTGGTGGAAGGAATAAGTGTCGGATATACATCTGTTCCGTTTATTGTGATTTCGCAATATTTTTCCCAAAGCCCGAATTTGTGAAGTCCCAGAGTGATTATATATTCGCCTTCCTCTTCAATTTCAATATCCTGAATAATTATTTTTCCGCCATTCGCCGAGAGACCGCGGACATACTTTCCGCTCCCAAGTTTTTTATCCTGTGCAATCCTGGCTCCTCCTCTTAGCTCCCCATTTTCCGCCTCAAGTACGATAATATCGCCTTTATTTTGGCTTCCGATATAGATTTTATCAATCTCCGGAGCAGCGGTTGGAGTCGGATCATTATGGCAAAAATCATATTTGAAATATTCGATTCCCCACTCGGCAAAGGTATCAGCATCAAGAGCTTCATTTCCCAGTGAGGCGGGCATATCCTCACATGTGAGATAGCCGTTAGAGGAATAAATACCCACCTTCAAGCCCTTTTCATTCATTTTTCCGACAAGGTTTTTTATACCTGAGGGGAAAGTAGTCAAATCCGCTTGCAGTCTGCCCTCACTGTCACGCAAGGAGGACTGCCAGCAATCGTCAATATTCACATAATTGTATCCCGCATCCTTAAGTCCTGTTTTCACCATCGCGTCGCCGATTTCAAGAATCAGATTCTCAGAAACTCTGTGCCTTATGGTGTTCCAGCTTGACCAGCCCATTGGAGGTGTGAGCGCGACGCCGTTATTATAATTCGCATCGGCGAATTTATTAACTTTCACCGCGCTGATTGCCCGTTTCGCGACACAGACCGGGCATATATTTTTTTTCTTTATTACAGCCCCGGCAGCCCCTATAATAGCCGCTGCGGCAACAATTTTTGTTTTTTGCAAAATAATCATCCTTTCTATTTATGAAAAATTCCGATAAAAGAAAAAACCCGACAAACAGCAGTGCGGTTTGCGCGGGTTTTTATTATTATCAGCTTGCGACAACATCCTTGCTGTACTTGTTATATTCGATTCTTTTATCGCCATATTCATTGACATATCTAGCGTTAATACAGATTTCGCTGACCGAATTATCCGACGGAATGGAGTACATAATCGGCATCAGCAATCTTTCCATTATAGCGCGAAGCCCTCTGGCGCCGGTGCTTTTTTCGAGCGCAAGCTCTGCAATAGCGTAAAGCGATTCCTCATCAAACTTCAAATCGACCTTATCCATCGCGAAAAGACTCTGGTATTGTTTCACGAGAGAATTTTTCGGCTCGGTTAAAATGCGCACTAGAGCTTCTTTGTCAAGCTGTTCAAGGGCAGTCATAACCGGTACACGCCCGACAAGCTCCGGAATCAGCCCGTATTTAACCAGATCCTGAGGAACGGCAAGCGACATCAGAAAACGCTCGTCAAGCTCCGCTTTTTTCTTTATATCCGCACCGAAACCAAGAACGGAATTGCCAAGACGTTTCTCTATAATTTTTTCAATTCCGTCAAAAGCGCCGCCGCAGATGAACAAAATATTGGTTGTGTCAATTTGCAGTGACTCCTGCTGGGGGTGCTTGCGTCCGCCCTGAGGAGGAACGCTGGCTACAGTACCCTCAAGGATTTTCAGAAGAGCCTGCTGAACACCTTCGCCGCTGACATCCCTCGTTATCGACGGATTCTCGGATTTTCTAGCGATTTTATCCAGCTCGTCAATATAAATAATACCCCGCTCCGCGCGCTCTATGTCGTAATCAGTAGCCTGAATCAGCTTCAAAAGAATATTTTCAACATCCTCGCCGACATAACCGGCTTCGGTAAGTGTCGTGGCGTCTGCGATAGCAAAGGGAACATCGATAATTTTAGCCATAGTCTGAGCAAGCATTGTCTTTCCCACGCCCGTGGGACCCAGAAGAATTACATTGCTCTTCATAATTTCAACATCGTTCTTGCCGCTGTAATAAATCCTCTTATAATGATTGTAAACGGCGACGGCAAGAGTAATCTTCGCGTCCTCCTGACCGATGACATATTCGTCAAGCTTTTCCTTGATTTCCTGTGGCTTAGGCAGGTCACGCTCAGCAGTGTGCTGGCTGTTTTGACGCTTTATACTGACCGCATTCGCGTCCTCGTCGATTATCGAGCAGCAGACATCAATGCAGTCATCGCAAATAAAAACATTCGGTCCGGCTATCATTTTGACAACCTCGTCCTGAGCCTTACCGCAGAAGGAGCATCGGACATTCTTATCTATGCTGTCATCCATTCGGGACAATATTTTTCACTCCAGTGCCGTATTTTTGATTTTAGACTCTTTTAATTATGCTCTTTTGTCAAGAACCTTGTCAACCAGCCCGTATTCACATGCCTGCTGGGCGGTCATAAAATTATCTCTCTCAGTGTCAAGAGCAATAGTTTCAAAGGGTTTTCCGGTTCTCTCTGAGAGAATCTGATTTATTTTTTCTCTGGTGCGTAAAATATGGTCAGCAGCGATTTTTATATCAGTTGCCTGCCCCTGCGCACCGCCTAAGGGCTGATGAATCATAATCTCACTGTTGGGCAAAGCGAGACGCTTGCCCTTTGTGCCCGCTGCGAGAAGGAAGGCTCCCATACTCGCCGCCATACCCATGCAAATTGTCGAAACATCACATTTGATGTACTGCATAGTGTCAAAAATCGCGAAACCGGCGCTGACTGAACCGCCGGGACTGTTTATATAAAGGCTTATGTCTCTGTCAGCATCCTGCCCTTCAAGGAAGAGCAGCTGAGCGACGACAAGGCTTGCTGTTACATCGTTGACCTCGTCGGAGAGAACTATTATTCTGTCATTCAAAAGGCGCGAAAAAATATCATATGCTCTTTCGCCTCTGTTGGTCTGTTCGATAACGGTTGGGACTAACGCCATAACAATACCTCCGTATTTAATACCCTTTTCGGTATCTTTATTTAATTAAGCTTTGGCAAAATATTAATTTTTAAACAGAATTTTTTATTATTCCGCATCCTCAGTTTTTTTAGCAGCCTTTTTCGCTGCCGGCTTCTCAGCTTTTTCTGTCTTTTCGGCTTTGGCAGGCTTAGCCTTTACCGGCTTGGCAGGCTTTTCTTCCTTTTCGCCGGACGCTACGGTATCCACAGACTCGGCTGCTTCAGGTTTCTCAACTACTGCGGAGCTGACAATCAAATCAATTGCTTTTCTCGTTGAAATATCCTTTTTGACATTATCAACAGCAATGATTTCCTTGATTTTTTCGATTTCCATCTTATAAGTATCAGCAAATTTTTCGTATTCAGCTTCAATATCGGCTTCGCTGACCTCAAAATTTTCTTTTTCAACAATTTTTTCAAGCGCAAGTTCTATTTTAACATTAGAGAGTGCGCTATCGGAATTATTCTCCCTGAAATCCTCAAGGCTCATGCCGATATATTGCAAATACATCTCGAAGCCTAAGCCCTGGGAACGCATTCTGTATTCCATATCCTGAACAATATTGTCAATAGCCTTCTCGACCATGCACTGAGGAATTTCACCCTCTACATTTTCGGCAAGCTTTTCCATCAAAGCATTTTCAAATGCCTTACTCGAGGAGGATTCTTTATTTTTCAGCAAATCGGTTCTGATGCTTGTCTTAAGCTCGTCAAGGCTGTCAACCTCGCTGACATCCTTAGCGAAATCATCGTCAAGCTCGGGAAGCTCGTCAAACTGAATGGAGTTAATTTTAATTTTAAACACGGCGTTTTTACCCGCAAGCTCCTCGGAATACTCTTGAGGGAAGGTTACATCTATATCGAATTCCTCGCCGATATTGTGAGAAATTATCTGCTCTTCAAAGCCCGGAATAAAACTCCCGGAGCCTATAGTCAAATCAAACTTCTCAGCCTTACCGCCGGCGAAGGGAAGGCCGTCAACAAAGCCTTCATAATCAAGATTGACAATGTCCCTGTCCATGACAGCCCTGTCGTCCACGTCGACCCTTCTCGCGCCCTGCTGACGCATATGCTCAAGCTCGTGCTCAACATCCTCATCAGTAACCGTTGCCTCGACCTTCAAAGCCGAAAGCCCCTTATACTGCCCGAGCTCTATCTCAGGCTTGACTGTAAGAACACAAGTAAGCTCAACGCCATCCTTGCCGATTGATTTTATATCAAAATCCTTCGGAGAATCGACAACTTTCAGCTCGGCTTCCTTAACCGCGGCTTCGTAGACTGCCGGAAAAGCATCCTCAAGAGCATCGTCATAAAAAACGTTTTCGCCGTAATATTTTTCGATAAACTTCCTTGTCGCCTTACCTTTTCTGAAGCCGGGAACGCTGATTCTATTCTTTTGCTTATTAAATACCTTATTAACGGATGCGTCAAAGGTTTCGCCGTCGATAACAAGCTCGGCTAGATATTCGTTTGCTCCTGTTTTTTCAATGGATTTAAATGCCATGAATAAACCTCCTCAAAAACATTAAAATAACTTATTAACTGTAGTATTATAGCAGTTTTTTCAATCAATTACCAGTGAATTTTGCTTTTTTAAGTTTTCGTATATATTGCAATGATTTATGCGTAATAATTTAGCTATTTTGCCGATTTTTTTTAAATCAAACAATCAACTTCGGACAAAATTTTAAAAAATCAGATGAAACAAGCGAAAAAACAATTCCGCTGTGCTCAAATTTTTCGTATCTCCCTGTTTTTTCAGCATGCACATGACCAAAGAAGCACCGCTTGATTTTATATTCCACAAGTACCTCCATAATTTCCTCACAAATCTGCAAATCACTCACAGGCGGATAATGCAGAAAAACAATCAGCTCACGCTCCAGCTTAAGCCCTTCCTCAATTGAACGCCTGAGCCTTCCGGCTTCGCGGGCAATAACCTTTTCGCTGTTTTCGCTCATATCGTCAAAAAACCAGCCGCGTGAGCCGCAAACAGCGTAATTTTCCACCTCATAAGCATTATTATAAAGAATTTTTATCGAGTCAAAACCGTTTGCGCTTATAAAATCGTTGATTTTTTTCATTGTGACCCACCAATAATCGTGGTTACCTTTGAGAAAAATTTTTTTTCCGGGCAGCGAATGCAAAAAAGCAAAATCCGCCTGAGCCTCCTCGATACGCATAGCCCATGAGATATCGCCTGGTATAATTACGGTGTCCTTATCGCTCACTACGGCACGCCAATTCTTTTCAAGCCTTGACACATAATCGTCCCAGCCGCGGAAAATATCCATGGGCTTATCCATCATAAGCGACAAATGCGTGTCACCGATTGCAAAAATTGACATTATCTCACCTTCTTGAATATTTAGTTTGGCACAGCAAATAATAATATCATAGCTACATTAATACAATCTATAGATGAAAGGTATGAAATAGAATGAACAGCAAAAAGGAAAATGAAATTCACGGAATCTATTGTGACGCGGCGAACTGCGTCTACAACAAAAACGAGTGTAAGTGCACAGCCGAAAGCGTTGCGATTGGAACAAAAAACGCGTGCTCCACAACGGAGACTTTGTGCGGCACATTTACGCTTAGTCCTAATGCGGAATAATTAACAACTATCTATGGCGCACTAAAACAGCCGGTGAAACACATCGGCTGTTTAGGTGTGTTTAGTCATTCAAATTCAGTAATCCCAGTACAATTTTGTCCATTTTTTCTTTTTCACATACCTCGTTGAACCTGACTTTTGAGCCCTTCAAAGAGCTTAGCTGCGAGGGAGCCTTTGTACCGCTCAGTCTTTCGAGATTTTCAAGCATTTCGAAATCATCGGCGTTTTCCTCATTTTCACAAATAGCGCTGAGCACGTCGGCGCAGAACTTATAGGGCGACGCAGTCGAGGTAATAACAGTCGGGGTTTTGTCGCCGCTCATATTAACATATTGCTCATAAGCGTTTATAGCGACCGCCGTGTGTGTGTCGCTGAGATATTTTTTATTTGTGAAGGTTTCGCGGATTGTTGTTTTTGTCGTCTCATCATCACAAAACGCCGCGAAAAACTCACTGTCGAGCTGTTTTTTTACCTTTTCGCTGACTTTATAGCTGCCGTTTTTCGCTAGTGAGTCAAACCAAAAGCATATTTCTTCATCATTTCCGCCGTTCATCAGATATAAGAGCCGCTCAAGATTGCTTGAAATCAATATATCCATTGAGGGTGAAGCCGTGGCGTAAAATGGACGGTTGCGGTTGTAAACGCCTGTTTTGATAAAATCGGTGAGGATGTTATTCGCGTTCGACGCGCAAATCAGCTTGTTGACAGGCAGCCCCATCCGCTTTGCGAAATATGCAGCAAGAATATTACCGAAATTGCCGGTGGGGACATCAAAATTTATTTTGTCGCCTAATTTTATGTCTGTGCTGTTCAGCAAGTCGCAATAAGCGGAAAAATAATATACAATCTGCGGCACAAGCCTTCCCCAGTTAATCGAGTTCGCGGAGGAAAAACTATAGTTATTTTCGTCAATAAGCTTTTTTATTTTTTCGTCGGTAAATATTTTTTTAACGGCTGTCTGTGCATCGTCAAAATTGCCGAAGATGCCGCAAACGCCGACATTGTCACCGCACTGAGTGGTCATCTGGAGCTTTTGCATACTGCTCACGCCTTCGCTCGGGTAAAAAACAAGGATTTTCGTACCCTCGACATCACTGAAGCCGTCAAGCGCCGCTTTTCCGGTGTCGCCTGAAGTCGCAACGAGGATTATAACCTCTTTTTGCAGCCCTATTTTTTTCATTGATGCTGTCAACAAATGCGGTAGAATCTGCAAAGCCATATCCTTGAAGGCGCAGGTCGGTCCCCTGAAAAGCTCCAAAATATACGCGTTTTCGCTGATTTTTACAAGCGGCACAACCTTTTCATGCGAAAATTTATTTCCTCCGTAGGCTTTTGAAGCGTAGTCCTCCAGCTCCTCAGTGGTGAAATCCGTCAAAAAGAGTGAGAGTATTTTTACAGCTCGTCCGATATAGTCGAGCTGCGCAAGACTTTTAATAAACTCAGCGTCAACCAATGGTATAGCTTCAGGCACAAAAAGCCCGCCGTCCTCGGAAATCCCTTGCGAAATCGCCTGAGCGGAGCTGATATGCAAATTTTTATTTCGTGTTGAGGAAAATAACATGGTTTCCATCCCCTGTATAAAGATATAGAAAAATCAAAACATTAATTTATTATTATATCAAATATAAATTAAAGTGTCAATTGTTAAAGATTCTGTTTATTACAAAAAAAATTGTGAGCGTTATTATAAAAAATATCCTCAAGCAGACTTTCAGAAAGACCTTTTTCCCACAAAAAGTTATAAACTGAGGGGATTTTGTCGATTCCGCTTATATCCTCATGTGGCTTGCAGCCGTCAAAATCGCAGCCGAATGCAAGTATTTTTTCCGCACCTAACTCCAGCGCGTGAAAAATATGCCTGTATATTGCTTCAAACGGCGAAATATTGCCGTCATGAAGAAAATCACTCACAAAATTTATGCCCATCAAGCCTTTTCGCTCAATAAGACATTTTATTTGACTGTCATTGAGATTCCTGCGTTTTCCGTATTCGTTATCAGTCAGGTCGCAATTGGAATGGCTCGCAATGAAAGGTTTTTCGGTAAAATCCGCAACATTCCAAAAGCTTTTTCGGGAAATATGAGAAATATCTATAATCATGCCGAGTTTTTCCATTTCTCGCACAACAGTTTTTCCGAAATCCGTCAGGCCGCAGTCGTCCTTTGCCCACGCGCCTGAGGCAATTTCGTTCCGGTCGTTCCATGTAAGGGTCACAAGCTTTACACCGCAGTCATGCAGGTGCCAGAGCCCTTCAAGCGTGCCGCCCGTCGCAGCCGCACCTTCAAGCGCTAAAATCGCTTGAGTTTTATTTTTTCTTTTATTACTGTGCGTACAAAAGTCGCTGATATAAGCAGCGTTTAACTCCATTTCGGCATTATAAAAAGACACTAGCCTGTCAAAATAGTTGACAGCCGCCTGCCCCCTGAGGGTGTCGTCAATAAAAATCGCAAAAACCTGCGCATATTCCTCAAAGCAGGATGCTTTTTCAAGCGATATGTGCAGATTATTACGCCTCAAGCCTTGCCTGGTCTTTTCCGCCTCTGTCAAGGTGTCGCAGTGCAGGTCAAAAAATTTTAGCTTTTTCCCGTCTTTAAAATCCATTTTTACCTGCTTTCAATGCTTCTCAGTGACATCAAAAAGCATTTGCAATATGATTTATTCGGAAGTCGTCACCGCTTATTTTATGCTCGCTGCGCTCAAATATTACTTCAATTATATCAAATTGCGGCTCGGCGATAATTTTATTCGCTGTTATAAACGCCGCCGCCGCGGTTTTTACCCTCTCGGACTTCGAGCGGTCAACAGCCTCGGCAGGCGAAAAAAGAGTTTCGCCGGTTCGGGATTTTACTTCAACAAAAATATAATTGCCGTCCTTGCAAGCGACAATATCAATCTCACCGCCGCGAACAGAGTAATTCGCAGCAATTATTTCATAACCTTTATCTCTGAGCGCGCGTGAAGCCAAAACCTCGCCCAAAAGCCCGACCCTTCTGCTCTCTTCCATTCTTCTCAACCGTTCATTTTCATGTTATCTTTATCGTTTAATATTTTTCTCAGAAATAAACTCCTATGCTCGTCAATAGCACCGAACTTTTTAATCGCGGCTACATGCGCGGCTGTGGCATAACCCTTATGTTTTTCAAAGCCGTAATCGGGGTATCGCAGAGCAAGCTCACCCATAACCCTGTCACGGCTAACCTTTGCGAGAATCGAAGCTGCAGCTATTGAGACGCATTGACCGTCACCCTTGATGATTGCTTCCTCGGGAAAAGGTGAACCCGGCTTTTTATTACCGTCAATCAAAATGTAATCGGGTTTCACGCTCATATTATCAATAGCCCTTCTCATCGCGAGAAATGTCGCGTTTAGAATATTAAAAGCATCAATTTCTCTGACCTCGGCAAAACCAATACCATAGCTTACAGCGTTTAGCGTTATGTAATCAAAAAGACTCTCTCGCTTTTTTTCGCTGAGCTTTTTTGAATCATTTATGTCACGGTAATCAAAATCATCAGGAAGAATCACGGATGCGGCATAAACAGGTCCAACCAGCGGACCTCTGCCGGCCTCGTCAACTCCGCAAATATACCTGAAGCCCTGAGTTCTCAGTTCATTCTCACGCGCAAAATCCATCAATACCACATTTCCTTATATTTTTCCGCGATTTTTTCACTTGAAAGCGCATCTGCTGCAATCTGCTTTTTTAACTCCTCAAACGAAACAAATTTTACCTCAGGGCGCAGATACTCAACCAGTCGCACCTCAACATTCTGAGAGTATAAGTCGCCCGAAAAACCGAGAAGGCAGGTTTCGCTCCTCACTGAATTAGTGCCGACAGTCGGGCGCAGACCTATATTAGTCACTGAAACATACCATTTTCCATAGGCAAATGCTCGCGAGGCGTAAACCCCATATTTTGGCACCATAAAGCCTTCGGGGAAAAACTGGTTAATCGTAGGCGCGCCCAGCAGCCGCCCTCTTTTATCGCCGCTGACAACTGTAAAATCATATGAAAATTCCCGCCCTAACATACGGTTCGCGAGAGTGATTTCGCCGTTTTTCATCGCGTTTCTAATATTCGTTGAGGAAACATTAATATTGTCAAGCTTTACTTCCTCAGCGACAAAAAGCTCGATACCAACTTCGTCACACAGCTCTCGAAGCTTTTCAGTATCACCGCTTCTGTTTTTTCCGAATTTGTAATTATATCCGACTGAAATAAAAGCCGCATTCAGCTCATTCAGCAGTATTTCCTTAAAGAAATCGCGGTAATCCATATCCTTTGCAAGTACAAAATTTAAAGTGTACAGCTTCACACCGATTTCTTCAAAAAGCCGCTCGCGGATTGCTCCCTCGCAAAGCAGCTCGGGTACAGGTTTTCCAAGCATTTTCAGTGGGTGAGGCTCAAAAACAACCGCAAGCGGCATAAGCCCCGCGCAAAGTTTTTCAGCTGCCGCTCTCAAAACCCTGCGGTGTCCCAAGTGCACACCGTCAAAGTTTCCCAGAGCAACAGCTGTTTTTTTATTTTCATTATTATTTTCCATAACTGTCAATTTTAGCTGTTCAGAATTCGTATCGGTCTCAAATCTTCAGAGACTTTTTTGTTGATTTCACCGAGCCCGAGAAATCGGTCATCTTGCGAAAAAACCCTGTAAATCCCGTCTTTAAAAACCGACGGCAGCCTTTTCGTGTCAAGCTCTCCGCCGTTTTGGAAGCGTATGCTCTGAGCGGAGGTTACCGCTATTTTTTTATATGGCGAAAAAACCTTTTCAACCGGAATAATAAAATCCTCCGTGAGTCCTTCGCTGAAAGCGGTTCTTATTTCATCGGCGGTTAAGGAATTTTCAAGCGAAAAACCGTTTGATTTTGTGCGTATAAGAGCCGTCATGACCGCGCCGCAGCCCAGACTTTCGCCTATGTCGCCAATGAGAGAGCGAATATAAGTACCTTTTGAGCATTCGACATGAATTTCAGCCATATTATTCTCAAACGACATAAGCTCAAGGCTCTTTATCTCGACTTCCCTCTCCTCACGCTCAACTTCAATACCCTGACGCGCAAGCTCATAGAGCCGGACACCGTCCTTGTGAATCGCCGAAAACATCGGCGGAACCTGTTTTATAATACCTCGATAAGCTTTAAGACACTCTTTTAATTCTTCCCGAGAAACAACAGGCTGCCTTTCAGATAAAACCCTACCGGTAATGTCAAGGGTATCAGTTGTAATTCCGAATTTCAACCGCGCTGTATAAGCCTTGTCGTCAAAGGGCAGCAGGGAAATAAATCTTGCAGCCTGTCCGAGCGCCAGCGGCAAAACTCCGGTCGCAATGGGGTCAAGTGTACCTGTGTGTCCGATCTTTTTTACGCCTAAAATCCTGCGGATTTCGGCAATCGCACCGAAGGAGCTGACATCTATATGCTTATTAAGACAAATAAATCCTGTCATACTTTTTTTTCAAGTTCCTCGCCGATAAAACGAATCAATGTCTCATAAACCTCGTCAATCGGGCAGTCCAGCGAGCAGCCCGCGGCTCTCCTGTGTCCTCCGCCGCCCATTTTCGCGCATATATCCGCTGCGTTCGCTGGCGCGTTTGTTCTCACAGAAATTTTATAGGTCTTGCCGTCCTTGCACTCTTTTATTGTTGCGCCGACATAAACACCTTCAATTTGCCGTGGAATAGCGGTTATCGGGTGAGTTTCACTCTCGTCCGAGCCGCTCTCCTCATACATTTTCTGAGTAATCATAATAATGGCGCATTTGCCGTCAAAATAGGTCTGCATTGACGACATCGCAAGCGTTTCAAGTGCCGTATAAGTCTTTGTCCGCGTTTCAAAGGTCAGTTTATTGATGACGGAGATATTAATCCCCACATCAACCATATCCGCCGCCATCCTGAGGCTTCTTGAGGTGGTATTGGCGTATCTGAAGCAGCCTGTATCGGTTGTGATTCCGACATAAATACTCCTCGCGATAATTTCGTCCGGCGGTACTTTCATCTCATTTATTATCAGCAGAACGGTCTCAGTGCAAGCCGCCGCTTCAGGCTCAGCCTCAAGGCAGGTATAGCTTGCCTCCAGACAGTTTGAGCTGTGGTGGTCAATGCATAAATCAATCCGGCTTCGGTAAAGATTCCGGTATTCCTCATCTCCCAGCAGGGTTATATCCGCAATGTCAACAGCTACAATAAAATCTTCCTTGAATTCCTGTACCTCAACACCGTCCGGAATAAAATCAAAAATGTGGGGTATTTTATCCGCGCACTCAACCCTTGCTTTTTTGCCGAGGATATGTAGCGCGCGGCAAAGAGCATAACCGCACCCTAGCGTATCGCCATCCGGGTTGCTATGAGTAAGAATCAGAATATTATTTTGCGACAATAAAATTTCCGCGGCTTTTTTAACGTCTACCCTCATCAGCCATATACCCCTTTTCTAAAAAATAACACCTTTGCTCAATCCTGCTTTATTTTTCCAGCTTTTTAAACAGCTCAATGCTTCTCTCCACCGAATCATCAGAGATAAATTTAATCTCAGGAGCTTTTCTCAGTTTCAGCCGTGACGACAGCTCTCTCTTAAAAAGCCCTGATGCACCTGTAAGCACCTTCACGGCGTTTCCGGCATCCTCAATCCCCTTCAAGGAGCTTATATAAACCTTGGCAAAGGAGAGGTCGCCGGTTATTTCGATTCTGACAACAGTAAGCATATTTTCATGAAGCCTCGGGTCTTTCAGCTCCCGGACAATAGCGGAAATTTCTCTTTTTATATCCTCCGCGGTTCTGTTGCTTTTAAACTGAGGCAATTCTATCACAAATCCTTCTATTTATTTCTTTAACCAATATATTAATTGAAAAATATTTTTTTATTCGTCTCTATATTCCTCGGTAATAAAGGCTTCGAGTACATCCTGCTCTTTTATGTCATTGAACTTATTCAGTCCTATACCGCACTCATAGCCGCTCATAACCTCTTTTACGTCTTCCTTGAATCTCTTGAGAGAAGAAATTTCATCCTCAAAAATCACGATTCCGTCACGCACAACTCTGATTTTGCAGCTTCGCGCGATTTTTCCGTCTGTCACATAAGAGCCTGCGATAGTGCCGTAGGTGCTGAGCTTGAATACATTCCTGACCTCGGCGCGCCCGATTTCAACATCTCTGTATTTCGGAGCAAGCATACCCTTTATAGCGTCCTCGATTTCCTCAATGCAGTCATAAATGACCCTGTACATACGAATCTGGACATTGTCGCGCTCCGCGTTTGCAGCGGCGGCGACATCGGGACGCACGTTAAAGCCGATGACTATAGCGCCTGAAACCTGCGCCAGGCGGACATCTGACTCGTTAATAGCGCCGACTGCGCCATGGATAACCTTGACTCTGACCTCTTCATTCGAAAGCTTTTCGAGGTTCTGCTTTATAGCCTCAACTGAGCCCTGAACATCAGCCTTAACAATGAGGTTGAGGTCTTTGATTTCGCCTGCGGCAATAGATTCAAAGAGATTTTCAAGAGTAACATTTTTATATTCGCCGAATAAATCCTCTTTTTCCTGATGCTTACGCTGCTCGACAAGCTCTCTCGCCAGTCTCTCGTCCGAAACCGCGTCAAAGGCGTCGCCCGCGTGGGGTGTTTCGGCAAGTCCTGTTATTTCAACGGGGACAGAAGGTCCCGCTTCGTCAATTTTCAAACCCTTATAATCCGTCATAACCCTGACGCGGCCGACAGCTGTGCCCGCGACTATAATGTCGCCGGTGCGCAGTGTTCCGTTCTGAACAAGCAGCGTCGAAACAGGTCCTCTGCCCTTGTCAAGCCTTGCCTCAATGACGATACCCTTAGCCGCCCTGTTCGGGTTGGCTCTGAGTTCTCTCATCTCCGCGACAAGCAGGACAGATTCAAGCAGCTTATCAAGATTCATCTTCGTTTTCGCCGAAACGGGAACGCATATGGTTTCGCCGCCCCACTCTTCGGGAACAAGCTCGTATTCGGTGAGCTGCTGCATGATTTTATCGGTAGTTGCGCCGGGCTTATCCATTTTATTGATGGCGACTACTATGCTGACCTCTGCGGCTTTAGCATGGTTTATAGCCTCAACTGTCTGCGGCATAATTCCGTCGTCAGCGGCGACAACCAGAATAGCAATATCCGTGGATTTCGCGCCTCTGGCGCGCATTTCGGTAAAGGCGGCGTGACCGGGAGTGTCAAGGAAGGTTATATCCTGACCCTGAAGATTGACCCTGTAAGCGCCGATATGCTGAGTAATGCCGCCCGCCTCGGTCTCTGTGACTGAAGCGTCGCGCAGCGCGTCAAGCAGCGAGGTCTTGCCGTGGTCAACGTGCCCCATGACGACTACAACAGGGCTTCTCGTGACTAAATCCTCGTCTGTATCGGCTCTGTCGTCTATTATTCTGTCCTCGATTGTGATAACAATCTCCTTTGAGACCTTCGCGCCCAGCTCGGTTGCGACAAGCTCAGCTGTGTCATAATCGATTTCCTGATTAATATTCGCCATAATGCCCAGCGAGCTCCATAGCTTTTTAATAACTTCGGCGGCTGTCATTTTCATTTTCAACGCGAGGTCGCCGACGGTAATAAAATCGCCGACTTCAATCTTAACCGGTTTTTTCGCGCGCTCAAGGGCAATTCTCTTGAGCCTCTCGGCCTCGGTTTCCCTCTTCTGCGAGCGGGTGCCCTGCTTGCGGTATTGCTGGGATTTTTGTTTGATTTTCTGCTTTGTAGTCTCCTGATCCCGCATTATATTCTGCCCGGGAGTTATCTGCTCATACTTTTCGTTATATTTTTCCAGCGTGACATTGCCCTGACGCGTTTCAACAGTGAGCTTTTCACCCTTGGTTCTCGCTTGAATCGGGGCGTTTTTATCAGAGGTGCTCTCCTTTTTCTGGAAGGGCTTAGAGAAGGGCTTAGCCGTCTGAGTATTTTCAGCTCTTTGCCCCTGTTTTGGCTGAGCGGGATGCTTGCCGTCGGTTTTCTGCGGCTGTCCCGCGGAATCCTTCCTGCTCTGTGCCTGAGTACCTTTCCCTGTCTGCTGCGGTTTTTTCGTGTCAGCAGTGGCTGCTGAAGGCTTCGCGGCGGAATTCGTTTCCGCTTTATCGCCGGAATCCGCTTTATCTTCAGCCTTTTTCTGCTCACCCTTCTGCTCGGCGGCGCTTGCCGCTTGTGCCTGCTCGGCGGCTTTGCGCTCATTATATTCATCCTGCTGTTTTTGCATTTTTCTCTCGGCGGCTTCGCGTTTTTTAGCCTCAAAGTCCTCCGCGCTCAATGCCGTAGCAAAATAACTGTCAAAATTTTCGACAGCCGACTGAGTAGTAAGCGTCTCGAAAATAACATCAAGCTCGTCTCCCTCAAGAGCCGTCTGATGCTTTCTCTCATCACCGAATTTTTCCTTTAACATATCAACAATCAGATTGCTTTTAATATTAAAGTCCTTCGCTACCTCGTGCACTCTGTATTTAGTTACCATTTAATTACCCTCCTTGTCGGTTGCCGCCAGCTTTTCGGCAAAACCCTCATCATTAACCGCAACAACTCCGGCTCTTTTGCCGATAGCCTTTTTTATATCGTCCATTGTATATGAAACATTCAAACATTTTGGGAAAAGCCCGCTCATCTCTTCGCGCAGCCGTTGTGACGCGTCGGCGGTGAGAATGCACAGCTCAGCCTGAGAAGCCCGAATTGCGAGCTTAGCCGCGTCGTGACCTACGCTCAGCCTACCTGCCTTCATCGCGAGACCGAGCATAGATAAAAAAGCGTCATTCACTGCCGGTCAGCTCCTTTTCTATCAGTTCATAAACCTCGTCGGGAACTGAGCACTCAAAAGCCCTTTCAAAGCGTCTTGCTTTGCGCGCCTTTTTAAAGCATTCAACGCTGCGGCACAGATAGGCGCCCCTGCCGTTCTTGCGTCCGGTTAAATCAAGGCTGATTTCACCTTCAGGGGACTTGACTATGCGCACCAATTCTCTTTTAGGTTTCATTTCTCCGCAGCCATTGCATTTTCTGAGCGGAACCTTTTTTGTTATCAAATAATCACCCTTGCTGGATTCTGGATTCTGGATTCTGGATTCTGGATGCTGGATTCTGGATATTCTATGAATGTTGCATTACAAATTATAAATTGTTGTTCCTGCTTCGCTTTCGGGCTTTATGTCGATTTTCCAGCCTGTCAGTTTTGCAGCCAATCTTGCGTTCTGCCCTTTATTACCGATGGCGAGCGAGAGCTGAGAATCCGGGACGACAACCCGGCAGCTTTTCGCTTCAAGATTTTCTATAACAACGCTGATAATCTCAGCTGGGGCAAGCGCGGCTGAAATATACTGTGTTATATCGTCGTTGTAGCGGACGATGTCGATTTTTTCGCCGCCTAAAAAGTCAACAACCTTCGTAACCCTCGCACCTCTGGGACCTATGCAGGAGCCGACAGGGTCAACGTTTGCATCTTTAGAATAAACCGCCATTTTTGTCCTCGAGCCGGCTTCCCTCGAAACTGATTTTATTTCAACAGTACCGTCATAAATCTCGGGCACCTCCTGCTCGAAAAAGCGCTTGACCAGGTTCGGGTGGGTTCTCGAAATCATAGCCTTCGGACCCTTGCCCTTGGTGTCATCCTCAACATCGACAACATATATTTTTATCCAGCTTCCAACAGTATATGTCTCCCCTGGAATCTGTTCACCCTTCGGCAGAATAGCCTCAGCCTTGCCGATTTCAAGGGTAGCGTGACCGGTTTTCGCGTCAATGCTTGTTACCTTCGCGTTGACAATCTCCTGCTTTTTGCTTTGGAATTCCTGAAGAACCTGCCCCTGCTCAACATCCCTGATACCTTGACGCAGTCCGTGTTTGACTTTTTGCGCTGCGATTCTTCCGAATTTTGTGACATCGAGGTCAATCTCGATAATATCCCCGGGAAGAGCTCCCGGTCTATATTTTTGAGCGTCCTCGGCAAGAATGTCGAGATGCTCATCTGAAATTTCCGAAACAACATTTTTGCGAACAAAAACTCTCATTGCATTGTTGTCAGGGTCGATTTCGCAGGATACGGCATCCTTTCCGCCGAAATCAGCCTTAGCAGCTGTGACAATCGAGTTCGCAATTATATTATATAGCGCTTGTGACGAAATACCCTTCTCCTTCTCAAGCAGCTTTATTGCGTCAAACAGTTCTTTTTCCATTTTTTCAATCAAACCTTTCTTAGTTAAAAATTTTTAAAATCATCAAGCCTTACCCAGTAAAGCTCTTTAATATCAATTTCAAAAGTATCCTTCCCCGCTCGTGCTAAGGTTATAACGCCGTCCTTATATGCCTCTAGTACGCCGGTCATCTCCTTCATATTGTCAATAGCCTTATGCAGCTTTATCTTTATTTCCGCCCCAATATATTTTTCAAAATGCGCGGGACGAACAAGCTCACGTTCAATTCCGGCGGAGCTGACCTGTAGATTATAAGCCTGCTCAATAGGGTCAAGCTCGTCAAGCGGTGCGTCGATTGCCTCATGCAGGGCTACGCAGTCGTCAATACCGACTCCGCCCTCTTTATCAATTATAATACGCAAGTACCAAGTCGCGCCTTCTTTTAAAAACCGCACGTCCCAAAGCTCCAATGACAGGCTCCGCGCAAGCGGCTCGGCAATGCTCCAAACAAGCTCGACAACATTGCCGCCTTTCTTTTTATCAGCCAAAATAACCCTCCAAATCTGCATTTTGCGGCACTTATTTCTATATATGAAACATATAAGCACCTCAAAATGAGCAAACAAAAGAGCGGGTTGCCCCACTCAAACTAAACTCTTACACTAATTGAGTACGATTATACCACAACAGACATTGGAATGCAAGTGTTTTTTCAAATATTTTCATTCAGACACAATTGTGTTATTATTTTCCGTTTTGCAAGTAATTTTATGGTTATCTTTTAAAATTCTGCTATTTACAGCACAGCTTTTTTGCAAGATCATAAGCAAAAACTAATTCGTCCATTGAGCAGTGCTCCTGCACGAAGTGCGTTGTACAGAAAATCCACCTTTTATTTTTCAGCAAGGAAAATACACGCCGGATTTCACTCTCGAGACGGGTATAATCCCCGAAGCCGACAGTTGTTTGCACGCACAATCCGCCTAAAATCGCGAATTTTTCGGCGTATTTTTCAAGATATACCTGATAGCTCATTCCGGCGGATTCCTGATACGGGTGCATGAGGTCGTAGCCAATGTCCGCAATGCCGTCAAGCACTTCGCTGACATTGCCATCGCTGTGAAGACTCGCGAAAACACTATAGGATTTTGCGAAATCAACCATCTTTTTGTGACAGGGATAAACCATTTCCCACCAGTCGCGAGGTGAAAAAAGCAGACTGCTCTGAGCGCCCCAATCATCTGAAAAGTGAATCATATGAACGCCCAGCTCAATCATATTCGAAATATATTTCAAATTCCAGTCTGTCCGCCTTCGGTATACCTCCCTGAGCTCCTCAGGATACAACGCCATATAACAAAGCTGATTTTCAATGCCGAAGGGGTCATTCGAGCACTCAAAAACCCCCGGCGTCTGCACATAACAAAACCGCTCACGGCTGTTCTTATGAAAGCTCAGAGCCTCACGCACACCGTCATAATCCTCACTCATGCAGGGGTCATTCATGCTCACGCTTAGAAGAACCTCGGGCGTTATTTCAACACCCTCGGCTCTCAGCTTTTCAAGCTGTTCATGGTTATAGCAGGAGGGACCGCCGAAAATATGGGCCATGTCAAAGCCGTAAAAATCCTCAAAATTCCGCACGGAGCCGAACCTTGACGAAATTTGTTCGCTGAGATTCGCGTCAACCCAGCCGTACAGCGGAGTAACACCGGCATTATTTTCACCCCTGATTGTTTTCGCGACAAGCTCGTATGGTTTCATATTTTACTCCTGATAACTTACACCTAATTTAACAGCTTCAATATTTTTTACAATCAGATGCGCTTTTCTAGCAGGGACAACGTCTGCGAAGGTTTTTTCAATCGTCTCGAGCTTTGTGAAGTCAGTTATCGCGAAAAATTTGCCCAGAAGAATAATGTTTGCAAGTCCCTGTAGGTTATACTCATCCGACATCGCGGTCGCCGGAACATAGTAGGCGTTTATATCTGTCCGCTCAACCTTTTTATCAATCAGAGAGCTGTCGAGTATAACGCTCCCGCCGGGTGCGACTGTATCTATAAATTTATCATAGGAAGGCAAGTTCATCGCGATGAGAACGTCAGGTTTCAATACAAGAGGTGATGATATTTCCGTATCGGAAATATTAACACTGCAGTTCGCGGTGCCGCCCCTCATTTCGGGACCGTAGGAGGGCAGCCATGTGACCTGCTTACCGTCAAAAAGCGCGCAGGAGGCGATAACTTTACCGAAAAACAGACTTCCCTGACCGCCAAAACCGGCGATAAGCGTGCTTAAAGAACTCATTTTGCTTCCCCCTCTGCGGTTATGTCTTTATAAACTCCGAGCGGGTAATACGGCAGCATGTTTTCTCTCAGCCAGTCAAGCGACTTGACCGGTGTCATGCCCCAGTTAGTCGGGCAGGTCGAAATGACCTCGACAATCGAGAAGCCCTTGCCTGCTATTTGTGTCTCAAAGGCTTTTTTTACTGCTCTTTTCGCCTTATTCACATTTTTCACGCAGTCTACGCTGACCCTCTCGGCATAAGCAACTCCATCAAGAGTCGACAGCAGCTCACAAACGCGTATAGGATAACCGGCGGCGTTTACATCCCTGCCGTAGGGTGAGGTCTGTGTTATTTGAGCCGGCAGCGAGGTCGGCGCCATCTGTCCGCCTGTCATACCGTATATTGCGTTATTGACAAATATAATCGTAATATTTTCTCCTCTGGTGGCGCTGTGAACCATCTCGGCGGTGCCAATCGCAGCAAGGTCGCCGTCGCCCTGGTAAGTAAAAACCACCGAATCCGGAACAGCCCGCTTTACACCTGTCGCAACAGCCGGAGCCCTTCCGTGGGGAGCCTGAATCATATCGCAGGCGAAAAATTTATAAGCCATTACAGCGCAGCCGACGGGCGCTATGCCTACGGTTCTGCCTTCTACGCCAAGCTCGTCAATGCTTTCGGCGACAAGGCGGTGAATAATACCGTGCGTGCAACCCGGGCAGTATGAGGTCGCCACAGGAAGAAGTGCATGCGGTCTTTGAAAAATAACAGCCATTATACATCACCTCTTACAATTTTTTCGAGATTTTCGAGAATTTCCTCAGGGGAGGGTATGATACCGCCGGTGTGTCCGAAGAATGAAACAGGCTTTGAGCACTCTATAGCAAGCCTCACATCGTCTACCATCTGCCCCATGCTCATTTCAACCGTGATGAACTGTTTCGCGTTTTTCGCAAGGGTCAGCAGCTCCTTTTTCGGGAAAGGCCAAAGGGTAACAGGTCTGAAAAGCCCCGCTTTAATACCCTTCGCTCTGGCAAGATTCACCGCCGCCTTGACAATTCTCGCGCTCGCGCCGTATGAAACAAAAATATATTCCGCGTCGTCGAGCATATAACCGTCCGAAATAGATTCGGTTTCCTCTATTGTCTTATATCTCAGAAAACGCTCCTTGACAACTCTATCAAGGTCGTTCGGCACAAGGTAGAGCGAATTTATAACATTGCGTTCCCGCGAATCCCTGTGACCGTTTGTCGCCCAGGGCTTTTCAAAGGTTTTTATTTCAGCCTGCTCACGCAGCACAACCGGCTCCATCATCTGACCGAGCATACCGTCGGCAAGAATCATCGCGGGCATTCTGTACTTATCCGCAAGCTCAAAGGCTTTTGAAACCATATCAACCATTTCCTGAACAGAACAGGGCGCGAAAACGAGGATATGCAAATCACCGTGTCCGGGCGCTTTTGTCGCCTGCCAGTAGTCCGCTTGTGACGCCTGAATACCGCCGAGCCCCGGTCCTCCGCGTTGAATATTAACTATTAAGCAAGGCAGATCCGAGCCGCACATATAGGAAATTGCTTCAGTTTTAAGGCTGATTCCGGGGGAGGAGGAGGAGGTCATAGCGCGTACACCTGCCGCGGCTGCGCCGAGCAGCATGTTTGCGGCGGCGATTTCTGATTCCGCTTGCAAAAACACCCCGCCGATTTTCGGCAGTCTTTTAGACATATATGCTGCAACCTCGGTCTGGGGAGTAATTGGATAGCCGAAAAAATGCTTGCAGCCGTTTCTTATGGCAGCTTCCGCAAGTGCTTCATTGCCCTTCATTAAAACTCTTTCACTCATTTTTATATCCCTCCTTATTTCTCAACCGTTATCGCGCAGTCCGGACACATAAGAGCGCAGGACTTGCAGGCTATGCAGGCTTCCATATCAATGCACATTGCCGGATGATAGCCTTTGTCGGTCATTTTTTCCATGTCAAGAGCCATAATTTTTTTCGGACAAGCGTCAATGCACAATCCGCAGCCCTCGCAGAAGTTTTCGTCAACTGTTATTTTTCCCATATGCTATCAAGCCTTTCATTAATATTTAAATGATACATTATCTACAATCTAATGTCTAATATCTAAATTATTCCACGGCAGTTTTACTATTGTCTCCACCGGGAAGGGATTTTCAATTTTTTTCTCCAGCTCGCTCATTATTGCCTTGGGGACAGTTGTCAGCATGAGCGGCAGTCCTGTAACCCTGCTGACTTCGCGGGCATATTCACAGCCTGATAAAATATCCGCGGCGGAAGTTTCCAGAGAAAGATGCGAATTATTAACAAGCGCGTTCATCGTAAGGTGCGAAGCCGCTTCAATCTCCCTCAAAAGCTCCAAAGCGTCAAGAGGGTTTTCAATCATTCGACGGAATTTATTTATAACAAAAATTCCGAGGTACCCGTCGTTTCCCTTTATATCATCGGCATACCGCCCGAGTGCCGTAGCTCCTGCGTCGTCCCCGCCGACATCAAAAAAAACATGGTCAGCGTCACCGCCGAAAACCGAGGAAATCTCAGCGGGCAGATATGGCGCGTCAAGAGTGGTGTTTGCGCTGCCGGGCGAAATCAGGCGTATTCCGTTGCCCTCGAGCTCTCTGCGGTAATCGGACGAACGAAAATAAGGGTTGACTATATCGAGGTCAACAAGGGTGACCCGCCTGCCCTGCCGCGCGAGCCCAAACGCCGCGTTAAGAGCGAAATTAGTCTTGCCCGTGCCGTAATGACCGCAGATTATATTATATTTCCGAAACATAAAACCACCCTCCCTGTATCAAGAATCCAGGTTAATGCTGTTTTAGTGTACAATGTACAATGTACAAATAGAGGTCGGGTAGGTAGAATTATGTGTGTTTTTACCTTTTCACCCGACTTGATTAAAGAAAATACATAATTTACCTGCCATTAAATCAGCAAACTTATATTATTAAAATCATTCGCGAGCAGAATGTTAATAGCTACCGCAATTTAACTCGCGACCGCCATCCAGCGTCTAGTATCCAGCATCCAGTGTCTAAACTAGAATAAAAGTAAGGGCAGGAAACCCGACCCTTACTATAATATTCATTTGTACTCTGTACTGAGTACATAGTACACTTATTCAGCCGCCTTATCCGCGCCGGCAAGCAAATCGTCAATTGAAACCGGCTCGCTCTTTTCGCCGTCCGCAGCCATCTCAGCCTCGAGTGATTCCTCTTCCTCCTCAGGAACGAGAAGGGCTCTTATCGAAAGACTGACGCGTTTTTTATCAAAGTCGATTTCTGTAATCTTCGCCATGACTTTTTCACCCAGAGAAACAGCCTCCTGAGGGGCAGCGATTCTCTTTGCGGAAATCTGCGAGATATGAATCAGACCGTCAACGCCGGGAATGATTCGCCCGAAAGCGCCAAAGGTGGTCATGCCAGCGATTTCAACCTCTACAACACTGCCGACGGGATAATCTCTTCTGAGAACCTCCCACGGATTGTCCTCAACCTTTTTGTATCCCAGAGAAATCTTCTTCTTTTCATTATCAAGGTTCTTGATATATACTTCGATTATGTCGCCCGGCTTGACAACGTCAGACGGATGCTTGATTCTCTTCCACGAAAGCTCGCTTCTGTGAACAAGACCGTGTACTCCGCCAAGGTCGACAAAGGCACCGAATTCGGTGACTGAAACAACGGGACCTGTAAATACCTGACCAACCGCAGCAGTCTCCCAGAAGGAATCGGTCTTTTGCTTGCGCTCAGACCTGTAAGCGGCGCGGATTGAACCGACAGCGCGGCGCTTTTTCTCAGCGTCAACAATGGTGAAGCTGACTGTTTGGTTAAGTAAATCCTCAAGCCGGTCATTTCTCGAAACAGTCGCAAGAGAAGCGGGTATAAAGATTCTGTTACCGTTTGAAATAACGATTACACCCTTATTTATAACTTCGACAACTTTACCGGAAAGAATAGTGCCGTCTTTTTCGGCTTTGACTATCTCGTCCCAATAGCGGCTCTCATCAATGAGACGCTTGGAAAGCAATATAGTTCCTTCCATGTCGTTTGTTTTCATAATAACCAGTTCAAGCTCGTCGCCGACTTTAAGCTCTTTTGAAGGGTCAGCGGTAGGATCCGCTGAGTAATGGTCAATCGGAATGAGACCTGTCTGCTTTCTTCCGATGTCAACCTGAATTTCGTTCGGAAGAATTCTGACGACTGTGCCCTTTACTTTTTTGTCGGTGCTCATGCTCTTAAGTGATTCCTCGAGAGCGTCCTCAAAGGACATTTCGTCGTAGTTCACTTCTTTTAGCGCAGCTTCTTGTGCTGCTTCTTCATTTGTGTTTTCAATAATGTCGGACATGGTGTTCCGTACCTCCTTAATTATACTGTCGGGCGTTGAAGCCCCGGCAGTAATGCCTACATTGCGGCAATTCGAAAAATCAAGCCCTGAGAGCTCACCCGCATCCTCAACCAGATAGGTTTTGCAGTTCTCCTCGCAGACGGCGCGAAGCTTGTCTGTGTTTGAGCTGCACCTGCCTCCGACGACTATCATGCAGTCGTTTTCGAGGGATAATCGGCGAGCCTCCTCCTGTCTTTCAAAAGTCGCACTACATATTGTATCAAATATTAACGCATTTGTACATAGTAAATTTACAAATTTCAAACATTTTTTAAATTCACTCACAGAGAAGGTTGTTTGAGCCACTAAAATGAATTTCTTTTTAATATTTTCATTCTCAAAAATCTGTTCTAGCTCCTCAAGAGAGTTAAAAACATAGGATTTTCCGCCACAATAGCTACGTATTCCAAGCACCTCCGGGTGATTTTTGTCGCCCGCAATGAGGGTGTCCACCTCGTCCGATGAATTTTCAGCGACAATGCGTTGAATTTTTTTCACAAACGGGCAGGTTTCATCATTGAATTTAAGCCCCATTCGCTCTAGCTCCTCAAGCACATCCTTAGTCACTCCATGGGTTCTCACAAGGGTTGTATAGCCCTCAGGGGCTTCCCCTGGGGATTCAATTATTTTAACCCCCTGCTTCTTTAAATCGTCAATAAACTGCGGATTATGAATAATCGGCCCGAGCGTGCAGACCCTTTCGCCTTCGTCAATAAGCTTCGAAAGCCTTGACACGGCTCTGTTTACGCCGAAACAAAAGCCCGCGGTTTTTGCAAGTGTGATTGCCATACTTCTCACCACTATATTATATATTTTTTACTTTTCATTCTTCATTTTTCATTAGTTAGAATTTCAAAAATAATGTTCATCATCGCCTCAAGCGCCTGCTCAACCGACATCCCCGATGTATCAAGCAGCACAGCGTCCTCCGCCTGCTTCAACGGCGCAATTTTTCTATGTGAATCCTGGTAATCTCTTGCGATTATTTCCTGCTTCAGCTCTTCAAAATCAACCTTGTTTCCCTTTGCCGTCAGCTCGTCAAAGCGTCTTTTCGCCCGCTCCTCAACAGAGGCTGTGAGAAAAATTTTTACATCCGCGTCCGGCAGAACAACTGTTCCGATGTCACGCCCGTCCATGAGACAATTATTCTCTTTCGCCATATTTTTCTGTTGCTCCAGCAAAAAGGAGCGAACCTCAGGCAGCTTTGAGACATTCGACGCCGCCATTGAAGCCTCCGGCAGCCTTATCGCATCTGATACATCCTCGCCGCAGAGGAAAACCCTCTGAATCGAATCGATGTACTTCAGCTCCACTGACAATTTCGGCAAAACCGCCAGAACATCGCTGCTCTTAGCCGTGTCCAGCCCTGCCCTCAGCACTCCGACACCGATTGACCTGTAGAGCGCGCCGGTGTCAATGTAAATATATCCGAGTTTCGCGGCGGCAAGCCTCGCGACTGTGCTCTTACCCGCACCGCTCGGACCGTCAATTGCTATGTTTATACTCATTGTACTCATCTCCATTATTATTTCAGCTTTCGCACCTTTAAAAAGCCAACTTTTTAATGCTTGATGCTGGATGCTAGATGCTGGAAGAGGTCGCGTATTTATCGCTATTTGGAAATAAAATTATAGCTCGCGTGGTGATTATATACTGATCCGCATTAAAATAGCTTCTAACTGTCGTTCGCTAATCCTTTTGCACTCTTACAAAAGGGCTCACTCCATTAGAAGCTTTTTAATGGAGGATAAGTATTAATATAATTGTCCGCGTCCAGAGAGTTTAATTAAAAGTTAATGCTGAATCGCGACATCTTCCAATATCTAATATCTAAAATCTAATATCTAAAACAGCGCATTTTCTCCCGCGATAAAGCCGGTTGAAAAGGCTATTTGTAAATTAAACCCGCCGGTATAGGCATTGACGTCTATGACCTCCCCCGCGAAAAAGAGATTGGCGCATTTTTTCGAGCGCATGGTTTTCGGCTCGATTTCGCCGACACTCACCCCTCCGCAGGTGATAATCGCCTCTTCAATCGGGCGGAAGGCACGCACATTCAGCTTTAATTCCTTCAGACACATAACAAATTCCGCACGCATCTCACGCGTGAGTTGATTAGCCTTCATCTCATGAGGAATTCCGCACAAATCGAGAATTACCGGAATCATCGCCCGGGGCAGCAGCTCATTAAAAGCGTTTACGGCAGCTTTATTAGAGTATTTCGCAATATCACGCTGTATTCGGCTGTCAAGCTGAGTGACACTCAGCCCCGGTTTCAAATCAATAACTATCTCGTATTTTGTCTTGTCAGCATCCCGCATATGCGCGCTGGCGCTGAGTATCACAGGACCCGATACACCGAAATGGGTAAAAAGCATCTCGCCGAAATCCTCATAAATATCTGCGAAGCCGTCCTTATCACGAAGCTTAAGCGAAACATTTTTCAGTGCAAGTCCCTGAAGCTCTGCGCAGAAGCTTTCGGCGGTTTCAAGAGGTACAAGCGATGCCTGCGGCTGTGTAACTGTATGCCCAGCCTGTTTTGCGAGCTCATAGCCGTCGCCGGTTGAACCGGTCAGGGGATAGGACACGCCGCCTGTCGCGACTACAAAGGACGAGGCAAAAAACTCCTCACCTTCATATGTTCTGACTCCTGTAATCAGCGGTGTTTCGTTATTCTCATTAAAAATGAATTCTTTAACGCGTCCGGCAATTCGTTTTACACCGCTTTTCTTCATAAAGCCGCCCAGCGCGTCAACAATATCAACAGCCTTGTCCGAGACCGGAAAAACCCTGTTACCCCGCTCGACTTTGAGCGGAACTCCCAGCTCTTCGAAAAAATCCATGGTATCCGAGGGCATAAAACGCGAAAACGCGCTGTAGAGAAAGCGTCCGTTTGTGGGCACGGCTTCGATAAGCTCATTGAGCATGGAGCAGGCATTGGTCACATTGCAGCGCCCCTTGCCCGTAATCATCAGCTTGCGCCCGACGCGCTCGTTGCGCTCGATTACAAGCACGCTTTTGCCTCTTTCGGCAAGCTTCCCCGCGCACATCATGCCCGCCGCTCCCGCGCCAATTACAATACAATCTGTTTTTTTCATATCTTTATTATTTCATTCCTATATTGTTTAAAATAAATTATGCATTATGAATTAAGTCATACCTTAACTATAGCATCTGTATATTCCGTATCGGCATTCTGAACTGTCGGCAGCGTCAGGTTATAAACCGCCGCAGCTCTCGCCTCAAGCTCAAAAAACCGCTTCGCCTGCGCTCCCAAACCTGCAATCTCGGCAGCTCTTGTAACGAGTGGAAGCCCTGCCTTTTTTTTCGCGGTATTCAAGAGCGTCCGCCCTTTTTCGTTGAAGCCGAGCACGCGAATATATGGTATATCCGACTGAGTGAAATCCTTTGTTATCCCGAGCAGTGAGGAGAGAACTATCCTTCTTATACGCGAATGTGTATAGCGTTTTGTTTTCGCCAGTGCATAAAGCTCCTCAATGCTTTTTGCCCTGTTTGCCGCGTCTTTTATCCTATTCTCAAGCCCCTCTGAAACATCAGGATACCGCAGTAAATCTTCAGTATTTTTCATTCTCAAATCATATAATACAGCTTTTTCGACTGCTCTCATATCTGAGGGAAGGCAACCCTTATCAAGCTCTCTGAGTATAATATCAGCGGCGTTTTCGGGCATTTTGCCGGAAATATATTCGCCGATTTTTTCCCTTGCGCTCTCGCGGTCATAGCTGTAGAAAATTCTTTTTATTTCCTCGCGCAGCTTGCTCGCTGAGGCAAAGCCTTCGTTTGTAACATCGCTGTCATGAGCTGCGCCGAAACGCTTCACCGCGAAAGGCTCAATATTTGAATTAATCCGAATTAAAGCCCTTGTATACTCAAGGGACAATATATCATTCGGCGAGTGCAGCAGCTCAAGCTCATCAGAAGCCATAAAGCTATTTGCATTAGCTTCACGCGCTCTGGGGAATGATACACCTTCTTCTAAAAAATTTTTAATTTTTTCATCACTATCAAGTTGCAGCAGCTTTTCGGCGGTTGTTTCAATCAGCCTCGTGTCTCCGCATTCGCTTCCGAAGGAGAGCATATCGACAACACCCAGTGCCTCGGCAATCGAAACCGCGCCGTAAGCGAACCTCTGAGCGCTCGCTGTGGCAAATGGCAATGGCAGCTCGAGCACAAGGTCCGCGCCGCATCTGAGAGCCGTCTCAACTCTCGAACGCTTCGGCATTACTGCGCTCTCACTGCGCTGTACAAAGTTTCCACTCATAACGGCTACTATGGTGTCAGCACCTGCTTCAAGAGTGCGGTCAATATGATATTTATGCCCGTTGTGAAACGGGTTATATTCGCAGACAATAGCGGCAACCTTCAAAAAAAACACCCCGGATAAAACAATCTGTCACTATAATAAACTGATATCGTAAAATTGTCAAATGAAAACATGTGTTTAGCAATTTGTCATAAAAAAAGCTTAAATCACACCTAAAAAATCGGCTTGCTTTTTAAAGGCTCAACATATATAATATCTGATGTATGAGAAAAACAATATTTATTGCTCAAAATGAAAGGAACGGATGAATCAATGCTTGTATTGGTCATTAATGCAGGAAGCTCCTCGCTTAAATATCAGCTTATTGATATGAACGGCGAGATTTGCATCGCAAAAGGTGTTTGCGAAAGAATCGGTCAGGACGGACGGATTGAAGCCAAAAATCTTGCGAACGGCACAGAATTTACCGCCGAAATCGACATGCCGAACCATACTGTCGCCTTCCTTGAGGTCAAAAAAGCCCTTACAGGCGGCGAGGCTAAGGTTCTTGACGACCTCGCGGAGATAGCCGCTATCGGTCACCGTGTCGTTCAGGGCGGTTCTTTATTTAATCACAGCGTAATTATCGATGATTCGGTTCTCGCGGGAATTGAAGAGCTCTGTGACCTCGCGCCGCTGCATAATCCCGCCCACCTACAGGGCATGCGCGCCTGCATCGAGGTTTTCG
This sequence comes from Oscillospiraceae bacterium, assembly GCA_031551635.1. Classification (GTDB taxonomy): domain Bacteria; phylum Bacillota; class Clostridia; order Oscillospirales; family Acutalibacteraceae; genus JAVBNH01. The sequence goes on from JAVBNH010000006.1 coordinate 47,180, forward strand.
GCAAAGATGTCCCCGAAATTGCGGTTTTCGACAACGCCTTCCACAGCACTATGCCGCCTGAGGCGTATATGTTCCCGATTCCTTATGAATATTATGAAAAATATAAAATCCGCCGCTATGGCTTCCACGGCACTTCTCACCGCTGCGTCAGTACCCGCTGCGCCGAGCTTTACGGCAAACCCATTGAGGAGCTAAAAATTATCACCTGCCACCTTGGCAACGGCTCGTCAATCACCGCGGTTAAAAACGGCAGTGTCGTTGACACAAGCATGGGGCTGACCCCCCTCGACGGCTTCATCATGGGCACGAGAACCGGAGGAATCGACCCCTCTGTTGTGACTTATCTACAAGCCAAGGAAGGCTGGACGCCTGAGCAGACGGACAGCATTCTCAATAAAAAATCAGGCGTACTGGGCGTTTCAGGCATCTCGAACGATGACCGCGACGTCAAGGCGGCTTCCCTCTCCGGCAACCACCGCGCAAAGCTCGCCCGCGATATTCAATGGTATCAGATACGCAAGTATATCGGCAGCTATATAGCAGCGATGGAGGGCGTTGACGCTATTGTTTTCACCGGCGGAATCGGCGAAAACACCTTTGATTTACGCGCGGATGTCTGCACAAGACTCTCCTTCTTGGGCGTTGATTTTAACAACGAAATCAACGAAAAAACCGTCAGAGGTGCGGAGGCGGAAATCACAAACCCCGGTTCAAAAATCCGTGTTTTCGTCATTCCCACAAACGAAGAACTGATGATAGCTCGCGATACGCAAATGCTGGCGGCACAATTTAGATTTTAGATATTAGACTGTAGATTTTAGACTGCCAAATTATTTTATTATATTGATGGTGAATTTAAAATGAACAGAAACCGCCCGCCCTGTTAATCTTCGGTTTATAGTAACGCACGTTCCCCGCCTATGACATTTTCCCTAATTTTATTTTGAAAGGAAAACGTTATGGGCTATTTAGTTAATGTAAAAAAGCTTTATTTTATGTCTTTTTTCCAGGGATTGATACCCGCATATGTCATAGAACGGCTTTTCTGGCAAGGACGCGGAATGAGCGTTAAGGATGTCGTTTACTGTGAGATTATTTATGCTCTAACGATTATTTTACTAGAGGTTCCTTCGGGTATACTCAGCGACAAATTCGGCAGAAAAAAAATGATTTATCTCTCAAGTCTTTTTGACGCATTTGAGTTTATCCTTCTGTTTTACGCGCACAGCTTTCCGCTCTTCGCCTTGACTATGCTCTTTACCGGAACAGGAGCGGCGTTCGAAAGCGGCAGTAGAAACGCACTGCTGTATGACAGCCTTCTCCACCATAAAAATGAGGACGTTTACGAAAAAATTCAGGGCAGAATGTCCGCTGCGAATTTTTGCGGATTGCTGCTCTCCGCCGGCAGCGGAAGTCTACTTTCGAGCTATGTCAGCCTTGACATCAACTACATTGTCTCGTTCCTCAGTAAAACAGCAGTTTTTTTCATTTCGCTCACTTTGAAGGAGCCGCCGCTGCTTACAAAAACAGAAAACTCGGCGAAAAGCTTTTTGAAGTTCGCCTTTGAGGCGGTAAAAATTTTCCGCGAAAAGCCGGTACTACTGAGCTGCACGGTGACGGCGGCAATTATAGGCGGCACGGTGAATTACCTCGATGAATTTTGGCAGCTTCTCGCTGAAAAATGGGGCGTTCCGGTGATTTTGTTCGGAGCGCTGACAATCGCTATGGGAATTTTCAGGGTGCCGGGCGAGGTTTTCGCCTATAAGCTGAAAAACCGTATGAATTTAAAAACCCTGCTCATTGCGATTATCCTTCTGTCAGCTGTATTATACACACTTATATACCTAGTGCAAAACCCTTTTTCAATTATTTTTATGGCTCTCATTCTGCTGATGTCGGGAATCAGTGAGCCACTGATTTCGGGCTGTATACACGCGAACACCGATAGCGCTCACCGCGCGACAGTTGAGTCGATGAGCTCACTGGTGCTCAGGCTGGCGACAATGCTAATAGGTCTCGGTTTCGGCTTTATCAGTGACCGTTTTTCCATTTACACGGGCTTTGCGTATTTAGCGATAATAATGCTCTGTTTCAGCGTTTTGTCAGCGAACCGGAAGGAAACATAAACTTAATTCTAGGATGAAAAAAAGCCGCTTGAACACAGCATTCAAGCGGCTTTTTTTATTTTACTTTTCCGCAAGAATAATCTCAATTCCCTGCTCGTCAAAAGCCTTCAAGTCCTCTTCCGATGCGTCCCAGTCAGATATTAATTTAGACAGCCGATTTGCCGGACAAATGCTGAAAACTGAATTGAATCCAATTTTTTCGGTCGGGAAAAGTCCGATTGTTTCCTTTGAAGAATCAATGACCGCGTTCAGAAAACCAACAACATAAGATTTCCGTATTGAAAGCCCAAAAGCAGGAGTTATAAATCCTGAGGTTATAAAACACTTGTCAAATCGCAGTCTTTTAACCATTTCAATGGCAAACGCGTCATAGCAATTCCCTTTATCGTCCATTTCACCGCCAAGCAAAATCACTTGAACATTGTCCCTTTTCCGCAGTTCCTCTGCAATAACAATCGAATTAACCACCACTTTGATTTGAATATCATCGGGGATATTCTGCGTCATGAAATAGCCGACGGTTGCCCCAGTGATAAAGACAACATCATCATTTTTTATTAAGGTAACCGCCTTTTTTGCAATCGCCATATAGTTTTCCTTAACCTCATATATATCCCTGCCCGTCACATATTTCGGCTTGCCGTATGCGACCTGATGGATAGGAATCGCTCCACCGTGAGTCTTTTTCAAAAGACCCTTCTCGTCAAGCAGGCGTAAATCCCGGCGCGCGGATTCAACCGATATGCCGAATTTTTCAACAATTTCGTCAACTGAAATTCTCTCATTTTTACTCAGGATATCAAGAATCAATTGATGTCTTTCTTCTATAAAAATATAAATTCTCCTAATCTGAAAATTTCTGACAAATGGATGTCGACCTCCATTGTCAACGCCCATTATATACCGTTTGTTACCGTTTGTCAACTGTTTTTCTGGTTTTTCTAGTGCTTCAGCACCTATCGGTAACACAAAGTCATGGGAAAGCTTGAGAAAGATAATTCTCTCAAGCTGATATATTTATTAATAAAATTTCATTAACTTCTAGGTAACCACTGATTAATTGATATTTACTCACTTTTGTATATTCTTAAATTTTCTGTCTGTGAACGATGATTAAATCAAAGATTGGATGCAATATAAAATAGATTATAAGGCGAAACCTTATCCTACAGCCCTGACTCCTGAATCCTAACTCCTGTGAACGATGATCTTATCATCGTTCACCTGGTCTTGTCGTCACTCGCTTCCGCGCTGCCCGAAATCGGAATAATATCCCCTAGATAAGTCGGTTCAGGCTTGAATAAACACATCGCGAAATCCTTGCAGCGCGCCAGAAATTCACGCTGGTTATTATAAGTCATATACATATAATTCCTCAGGTCAGAATTAACACCTTTGACCTCAAGACCCAGCCGCTGCGCTATGTAAACCGCCCTGTAGAGGTGATAACCCTGCGTGACTATGACAAGCTTTTTCACCATGAATATTTCCTTTGCGCGGTAAACAGACTCATAAGTCGAAAATCCGGCGTGGTCGAGAAAAATCACATCCGCGTCAACACCCTTTTCAATTGCGAAATCCTTCATCGAGTTGACCTCGTCATAACCTTTTCTGCCGTGGTCGCCGCTCATGAGCAGTCTGTCTGACGCGTCGTTTTTATACAGCTCAACGCCCCTGCCGATTCTGTCGGCGAGCATATCGCTGGGGCTGCCGTCGCCGAGAAGCCCTGCACCCAGCACCAAAACGCAGTCCATGTCAAGACCATACGCTTCGGACGGCTCAAGTATATCCTTTTTCGCGGACGAAATAACGACTGCATTAATAATAAAAATTGAGCCGATTCCGGTGGCAACCGCCAAAAACAGAATTATTATTAACCCGATAATTAACTTCTTTTTACTTTTCATAAGTCCCACCACAATTAAATCGGCTGACTTTCATTTGAAGGTCAGCCGTCATTTTTATCCCTTTAATTTTTCAAGTGACTGCATTTTAAGATACGCGTTAATGAAGCCGTCAAGGTCGCCGTCCATAACTGCGTTTATATTGCCGTTTTCGAAGTTTGTCCGGTGGTCCTTGGCGAGGGTATAGGGCATAAAAACATAGGAGCGAATTTGGCTTCCCCAGCCGATTTCCTTTTGGTCGCCCTTGATATCCTCAATCTTTTCAAGGTTTTCGCGCTCTTTTATTTCAATGAGCTTTGACTTGAGCATCTTCAGCGCAACCTCGCGGTTCTGGTGCTGACTTCTCTCCACCTGACACGAGCAGACAATGCCTGTCGGAATATGCGTCAGGCGAACAGCGGACGAGGTTTTGTTTACCTTCTGCCCTCCTGCGCCGCTCGCGCGGTAAACGTCCATTTTTATGTCGTCCGGGCTAATCTCAACGTCAACGGTGTCGTCTATTTCAGGCATGACCTCAAGTGAGGCGAAGGAGGTGTGCCTTCTGCCGGAGGCGTCGAAGGGCGAAACCCGCACGAGCCTGTGGATTCCCATCTCACTTTTCATATAACCGTAGGCGTTAATACCCTCGATTAATATAGTCGCCGATTTGATTCCCGCCTCGTCACCGTCAAGTATATCAAGCGTCGAGGTGGTGAAGCCGTGGCGTTCGCCCCAGCGGTGATACATGCGGAAAAGCATCAGCGCCCAGTCCTGAGCCTCGGTGCCTCCCGCGCCCGCGTGGAAGGTTAAAATTGCATTTTTAGAATCATATTCACCTGTCAGCAGGGTCGCGAGCGTCTGAGAATCAAGCTCTTTTTTTACATCATTGACGCTTTTCGTGCACTCCTCAAGCATCGAGGCATCCTCTTCTTCATTCGCCATCTCAATGAGTGTGAGAGCGTCATTAAAATCGTTCGCCAGCGTGCGGTAATCCTGAACACGGTACTTCAGGGCGCTGATTCTCTGCATAACCTTCTGAGAGGTCGCTATGTCATCCCAAAAGCCGTCAGCGCCGGATTCTTCTTCAAGGCGGGCAATCTCAGCCTCCATAGCCTCGAGCCCGAGGGCTGCCGCGAGCTCCTTCAAGGGCTTTTCACTCTCAAGCAAGTATAATCTCAATTCGTCATACTGTAACAATATAATCACACATTCCTTATTTTATGAATAGGGTTATAACTGAGTTATTATAGTACAATTTGCCCTATTTGTCAAACACAAAAAATCAAAAAAAATAGAAAAATTCGCATTACGGTATTGACATTTAAAACATTTGTTTGTATAATGGTTTAAACATTTGTTTGCGTGTCTATTTTTTCATCAAAATATAATCACCCGCGGCTGATTGATTAAAATCCACTTTTTACCAAAGCGCGACCTTCTTTAATGTCTAATGTCCAATGCAAATGTCAAATAAAAGCACAGCTAACAAAGCCAGGAAATATATCTGCTAAGGAAATCTTTATCATGGACTCTTTCGAAAAACTGAAAATACTCACGGATTCGGCTAAATATGATGTCGCCTGCACCAGCAGCGGCAACGACCGGAGCGCCCAGGGTAACACTATCGGCAATGCGGTTGCCTGCGGAATATGTCACAGCTTCGCTGCGGACGGACGCTGTATCAGCCTGCTGAAGGTGCTTTTGTCAAACTCCTGCGTCTATGACTGTCAATATTGTCAAAACAGAAAATCAAATGACATAAAACGCGCAAGCTTTACCCCGCGGGAGCTTGCCGACCTCACCATGCATTTTTACCGCAGAAATTATATCGAGGGTCTTTTCCTCAGCTCCGGCATTCTCCGCAATCCCGATTATACCTGCGAACAGCTCATCGAAACGCTGAAAATACTGCGCGAGGAGTACCGTTTCGGCGGTTATATTCACACGAAAGCGATACCCGGCGCGAGTGATTTGCTGCTCGGGAGGCTCGGGCAGCTGACCGACAGAATGAGCATAAACATTGAGCTTCCGTCACAGAAAAGCCTTGAGCTGCTTGCCCCCGACAAGTCAAAGCATGATATACTCCGCCCGATGGGGCTTATTACCGAAAAAATCGCCGAAAACACTACCGACCTTGTGAGATACAATCACGCGCCGAAATTCTCACCCGCCGGTCAGAGCACCCAGATGATAGTCGGCGCGACCGATGACACCGATTATAAAATTCTTAATTTATCCGAGGCGCTTTATAAAAAATACAAGCTGAAAAGGGTGTTTTACTCGGCATATATTCCCGTTTCTAACAATCCTTTATTGCCCTCCCCTCTCGAAAAACCCCCGCTGCTGCGCGAGCACAGGCTGTATCAGGCGGATTGGCTGCTGCGTTTTTACGGCTTCAGCGCCGCTGAGCTGCTGGACGAAAAACACCAGAATTTTAACCCGTTGATAGACCCGAAATGTAACTGGGCGATAAATCATATGGGAATATTCCCCCTTGAGGTTAACAAAGCACCGAGGGAGCTTCTGCTGCGCGTCCCGGGTATGGGAATAAAAAGCGTTGAGAGAATTATAAAGGCACGCCGCGCTACAAAACTTGACTTTGACACACTTAAAAAAATCGGTGTTGTGCTCAAAAGAGCGCAGTATTTCATCACCTGCGGCGGCAAAATCGCGAACGGCTTGAAAATCAATCCCGACAGTGCAATTAACGCCCTTATTTCCGACCACTGCAGGGATTTATATTTGAGCGCGCAAAATATACAGATGAGTATGTTCGACATAAATATCACGAGGGAGGATGTCGCGAAATGCCTGAGCGGTCAGATGTAGTTTATATTTATGACGGCTCTCTCGAGGGACTTTTCTGCTGTATTTTTGAGAGCTTCAATGAAAAAGAGGTACCGGTGGATGTTTTTTCCAGAGCGGATTATTGCTGCAGTCTCTACCGTGAGAAAATTGTCGAAACAGATTTGAATAAATTCGCGAGGGTTAAAAACGGACTGCTTGACAAATGCGGCGAGGAGGTTTATTCTTTGATTGTCAGTGCTTATTATTCAGCGCTTGATAAGAAAGAAATGACTATATGCGACTTCGCACGAATAGCTTTCGCGAACGGCAAAAAAGTAATGGATGCGTGGGGTAATCAGACCGTCTGCGCTATGCTGAACGCACAAAAACACCTCGGAAGCGAGGCGCATTTACTCAAAGGTTTTATCCGTTTTTCCGTATATGACGGTGTAATGGTTTCGGTTATTGAGCCGAAAAATTATGTTTTACCATATATCAGTGACCATTTTTGCAGCCGTTTTCACGGCGAAACCTTCATGATTTATGACAAAACTCACGGCTGCGCTCTGGTTTACCGCCCTCATGAGCAGCGTATAATCGAGGTTGATTCCTTCAGCGAGCCGGAAGCCGGCGAGGAGGAGCAGCATTACAGAAAAATGTGGAAAACCTTTTACGATACAATAGCGATAAAGGAACGCGAAAACCCTGTCTGCCGCCGCTCCCACATGCCTATGCGGTACTGGACGCAAATGACGGAATTCCGGGAAGCGGAAAGCGGGAGTAAGCAGTTATACAGCGGTGATAGGTAAGAGATGATTTAGTGGATAGTTAAACTGTACCCCGTAGAATGGACACTGCTAAAAGTGGAAAAGCACAGGACATCCCCGAAAAACGGACAGAAAAAGTGGGTGAAAGAGTGCGGAAACCCAAACGGTGGACAATATGGAAGTAAGCAAAAGTGATTAGTACCTTAGTAGGCTGAAAGCTCAACAAAAAACAAGACTTGGGTTGTGGGCTTGGCAAGCCAAGCCCACGTTAGAATAAGCACTAATTGGGGCTCTGCCCCAAACCCCGAGGTTTAACGCGTTTGTTTCCGGGAAGCAGTAATACCATGCCGCATCATTTCGAATTAAACTTTGCACTATTAAAATTGTCCTTGACAAAGGGTACACTTCAATTATACAGTGTACACTTCAAGAGTATACAACAAATCAGTGTTTACTTAAAATATAAAATTTTTTACAGCCTTTCCAAAACCTCAATCATTTCAGACCATTCATTGATGTGCAGAAATTCAAATTCTGCATCAATATCTGCTTTTTTTCTTGGCTGCCCGATAATCGGGCTGTCGTAAAGCACCGGGAAAATCCCCACAGCGTGAGAGCCCTTTACATCGGCGTTAACGCTGTCACCGCAGTACCAGACCTTATCAGACGGAAGCCCCGCCTTTTTCAAAGCAATTTCATAAATGAAGCTATTCGGCTTTTTATAAATATAATCGCTGCTTGTCATTATAAATTCAAAATTATTCTCCGGAATATTTTTGCTGATACGCCTGCCCAGTGTCCCGCCAGAAAACGGCAGGTTGCTGATGACCGCGCTTCTGATGTTTTTCGATTTTATCAGCTTTAAAAGCTCCCCTATTCCCGGCATCAGAGTCCCCGGCGAGGCATTCTCCCAGAAGGCTTCTTCCACTTCTTCATGTGGTACGCCGAACTCAACGCCAAGTCTCTCGGCTACGATTTTTATTATCTGGGCTCCCGGAATATCAATCCCCGATTTGCCCGCCGTTTTTTCAATCGCGGCGAAGGTCATCATCATCGAAAGCGCGAATTCGCCGGAATCCAGACCCCCAGGATTTTTTGAAACTAGAGACATCACCGCTTCGGTTCCTTTTTGTGCGTCAAGCTCTCCTTCAAACATGAGCGTATTTCCGTAATCGAATATAATCATCTCTGGCTTAGTCATTTTATTACCCCTATTTCTTCTTTAATGTTATACTGATAATTTCGGGACTGTTTAAGAACCGCAGTCCGAAATTTCCCGCACTAAGTCCCCGACTCACAAGCATTTTGCGGCTATTTAACTCGTATATACCACCGTCATATTTCGGAAAAAGCGTGACATCAGGCGAAAGAATTCCCCCGATAAAGGGTAATCGAATCAGTCCGCCGTGAATATGACCGCAGAAAGTCAAATCAGCTCCCCACTCAGCATAGGTTTCGAAATATATCGGATTATGCGTAAGAAGAATATTGAAACCTTCATTATCTTTACTTCCGAGCAATTTGTTCATTTCCTCAAGAGAAAAATATGTCGCATTGCTTTTCTTCTTGGACGAGCCGCCATAAAATTCAAGACCGTAGGTCAGCCCGTAAATATTTATCACAGAGCTTCCCTTTTTTATCTCTGCTTTTTCATTTTCGAGCGTTTTTACACCGATTTCGCCGAGCGTTTTCATCAAGTTAAGTTCAAATTTCGGGGTCCCTCTCAGCTCATGATTGCCCTTGATATAGTATACCTCATAGCTCGCCGCGAGCGTCCGAGACAATTCCCAGAAGCTCTCGCCTGATTCGTCCGGCTCAATCATATCACCGGTCATAACGACTATATCAGGATTAATTTTTTTAACCGCGTCAACGATTTTCGCGTTATCCTTACCATATTTCGAGCGGTGCAGGTCAGAGAGCTGAACAATTTTATACCCGTCAAAATCAGCCGGTAAATTCGTGAAGTCACCTTCAAATTTTCCTACCGTAAAAAGAAAATAATTCATAATTAAAATAAAAACACAAACAACCGCCAAAGACAGCACGGTATAAACAAATATGAGCGGCATTTTTCTTTTACCCATCCTTTTCCTCATCATCCGATACATTTAAAAATAAAAGCGATGCCGGGAAAGCACCGCTAATGCAGGAAATATGTCTTCAAGAGAAAATTAAATTGTTACCGGGAATGTGAATAATTTCGCGAGCATATCGATGAGGTTAAAAAAGAATTTCAAAAATGCCTCATAAGTACGGATAAAATAATCCCCAAGAGGGTTCAAGAAATCATCAAGTAATGGCATATTTGTTCCGGCAGTGGTCTCTTCTTCCATTCTAAACATCTCCATTTAATTTATTCTGTGTGTTCACCCGCAAAAACTGCAGATAAAACCTTACAGGTCTAATTCTATATTAAAAAACATATTTTGTCAACACAAAATGGGGTATATTATATGAATGAATTGATTTATACAAAAAAAATTTCCGTGAGCTATGACTATGATGTCGCAGTCATCGGAGGAGGAATCGCAGGTGTCTGCGCCGCGATAGCCGCTTCGCTTCAGGGCGCGAGAGTTATACTCATCGAGCGTTTCGCCGTGTGCGGCGGCAACAGCACAAGCGGCGGAGTTGCGAGTTTTTGCGGCAATACAGTCGGTGTGGGTCAGGTTTTTGACATGATTGTCTCCTCGCTCGAGCAGTTTAATGCCATCGCGCCATTAAACAGTGAAAAAAGCTCAAGAGTTTTCGACCATGAAATTCTCGCGGTCATACTTCAGGAATTGCTCATTCGGAACAATGTCAAGCTGCTGCTGCACACTAGGCTTATTGACGTTATTACCAAAAGCAGGCTTGTAAGCGAATGTATAATAGCCGGAAAATCAGGTATTGAAGCGGTGAGAGCAAAGGTTTTCATCGATTGCAGCGGCGAAGGTGACATTGCCCGCTTTGCAGGCTTCAAGACAATGAAAGGAAACAACAAGGGTTATAGTCTGCCAATGTCCTTCATGTATTTTATCAGGCATTCCGATAAAAATCATACCCAGATTCCGCAAGGGTGGTTCGAAAATATTTCCACTGAAGAAAATTTACCGATGACCAGCATCTGGCCTTACGGAGAGGGCGGCAACGCAATAAAAATTAAAGTACCGATGTATGATGCATGCGAAACTGAGTCGCTCACAAACGCGGAAATTGCGGCAAGGCGTAAAATGATGTCGGTTATAGATTTTCATCAGCGTCACCAGGGGCGTCCCTGGCTTTTTGACCACGCCTCTCCTATAATCGGGATCAGAGAAGGCTGCCGAATACTGGGCGACTATGTGCTGAAGGTGGCAGATTTAAGGGCTGGCGCTCATTTCGCGGACGCGGTAGCAGTCGGTACCTTTTACCTCGACGGACACAAGCCGGACGATGACAAACGCACTTACATATTGCCGAAGGACGAGCTTTATGTGCCGCCCTACGACATACCCCTGCGTTCACTGACTGCTCGGGACGCTGACAATCTGATGATGGCAGGCAGATGCATTTCCGCCGACCAGCTCGCTCTCTCGTCCGCGAGAGTAACTACTACCTGCGCTATGACCGGTCAGGCGGCGGGAATAACCTCAGCTCTGGCAGCCTTGAGAAATAAACAAATAAGAGACATTGACGCAGCGGAAATCAGGGAAAAGCTCGCCATGGGCGGTGCGATTTTCGACAAGGAAAAAATCAAAAGCGTTTACAGAGCTAAATCCTGATATTTTTGTACAAATTATGCTTGATTAATTATTTATTTTATGTTATGATTTTGAGGTAAACCTTTTACATACAGAAAGGAATGACACTTCATGAAAAAGAATGTCCTTGTCAAAGCATTAAGCTTACTGCTTACTCTGCTGCTTTTTATACCGGCTGTACCGATTAGCTCCTCAGCCATAGCAGTGGAGGATATAGTTATCTCGAACCCTACGGATGCAACTCTCAGAGCGGCTATAAACATGATAAACGCCGCGGATAACGGCGGCAGAATTACGTTTACAAACACATCTCCAGCTGTTATTGAGCTGCAGTCAGCTCTCCCGAATATTATAAAAAATATTGAAATTATAGGTCCCGGCGCCTCTTTGCTGACAATAAAAGGCTCAAATACTCCGAATGCTTACACTCTCGCGTTTAAGGGCGTTCAGCATCCGAACTTAAAATTTAACGGAGTAACTGCGACAATCAAAGGGATAACCTTTTCCGGTACAACCAGAAACAGCGTTATCTATTTTACCGGCGGCTGGGCGGCGAACAACACTCAAAACTACCACTTTTTAACCATTGAGGATTGTATATTCCGTGATAATGATGTTTATATGGGTGGCACCAACGGAGATAAACTCGGCGGTGCAATATATGCCGACGAAGACCCGCGAGTTGTAATCAACAGCAGTCAGTTTATCAATAACAGCTGCCAGAATTACGCACATTTCTACATCACCGGTATCGTTTATATAAACGACTCCTTTTTTACTGAAGGTTATGCCGGTTTTAACAGTGTCGGTATGGCTGGCGGAGCTGATTTTAAGAATTCCACATTTTATAATAACTATGCCTTTGCCGGTAAAGTTTTAAATTATGGCTGGGGTCATTTTTATAATTGCGCAATCATAAATAACCGCGCCGGGTGGGACACTATGACCGGCGGCTTTGTGCTGCAGAATCTCACCGACCTCTCAGCTTGTATAATCGCCGGAAACACAAATCTTAACGGTGAAACCAACTATGCCCTTATGAATGATACTCCCGTCTATACTAAGCACGCGCCCTCAGTTGCAAACGGCTACAGTATAATTGGCTATGACGGCGGAACATACACCCCTGAAAGCATCTTCGGAACATCTGCGCCTATTCCGCAAACTGTTTATGGTTTAAAAATGGCTATCCCGATAAAGGAAAACGGCGCGGCGCATAATGTTATCAATCCCGCAAACATTATACCGTCAACCGCCGACCCTGAACCGGGTAAAATCAAAATGCATCTGACAGATATAATGGGCTCTCCACGCCCCGGCATAAATACTGACGGCACACCGACCTTTTGCGACCTTGGTCCGCTTGAGTTCAATCCTCAGCTTGAAAACTACAGAGCCATCCGTGATGTTTATGCTCAGCACATGACAACCTCGATTGACATTACTTTGCCTTACGCGTTGAATGCTCAGCAATTTATCGATGCTATCGCAGCCGCGACAGTAATGAAAAACTATATTGAAAACAACAGCGAAAAATTCTTTAATGAAAACAATCTAGGCGAAGGCTTCGGCGGCAATTCCGGAATGCTGCCAACACAGACTAAGGCTCAGGCTATCGCGCTTTGTGAGCAGTATATCGCAAATTGCCAGGCAATTCTTGACTCCCAGTTTCCCATAACTATAAATTACAGTATCGCGAACAAGGCTACCGTTACAGGTCCTGAGACAATTTCCTTCCTCGGCGGTGGAACCTTCAAGGTCAACCTCACCCCCGGCACGGAAATTTCCAGCGTGACTTATACCGCGGCTGTTGTTCTCCCGGGTGAAACAGAAACTGTCACCACCCCCAGAACCTTTACAGCCACACTCAACGCAAATAACGAGTTTTCCGTCATCGGTATAAAATCGCCGCTGACGATTCAGGTAAACCTCAGGATTCAACAGTTTACAGTTACCGTTGACTGCGGCGCAAACGGAAGAGTCAACCCAGGAACAGGATCTGTTAATTACGGCACTTCGCCGAACTATACAATCACTGCGAACGCCAACTACCTCATTGATACCCTCACCGTCAACAACATTGAGGTGCCGGAGGCGGCGGGTCAGACAGAATACGGTATAACACTGAACAATGTTTTATCCGCACAGTCCATTAAGGTTACTTTTAGGCAGAAGAAATACTATGTTTCTTCAAAAGCTTTCGGAGAGGGAACAATATCACCTGACGGCATGAAGGAAGTCGCGTTCAATTCCACCCATGTTTATGAAATAAACGCAAAGCCCGGTTATCTTATCGATTCACTCACTGTTAACGGAGTCATTATAACCGCGGCGTCAAATAAAAAGTCATATTCACTGTCTATCGGTCCGATTGAGCTGCTGCTTACCGAAATCACCGCGACCTTTAAAGAGAGTCAGTATAAGGACATTGAGGTTATAATAGCTAATATGCCGGACGAAAAGGATATTACTTTATATACAGCAAAGAGCTGGGACGCAATGATTGCGGCGTATGACAAGCTGCAAGATCTCATGAATAATCAGGCTCCTTTAGGCGACTTGAACAATGCGGCAAACGAACTGCAGGGCACCATTGACAACCTTAAAAAGAGGAATTCCTTTGATACCTTCTGGCAGTTTATACTGATGATTTTAGCTCAGCTCAGGTCACTGTTTGATTTGAGAAAAATACTTGGAACAGACTGATATAAGTATAAGACTAACGCGGCTCTCATTGATGGGAGCCGCGTCCTTATTAAACCTTTTTGCGGGTGAATATATATTTATAAAATAATTTCTTCCCCATTCCTGTAAACCGACTTCACCCTTATATCATCATCAAAAATGACCAGATCGGCGTTTTTCCCGCGCTCGATTGAGCCCCTGTCTGCGCTCAGTGAGCAGATTCTCGCCGGGGTCAGGCTCATCATTTTAACCGCGTCACAAAGCGGGATTCCGCATTTTTTATAAACCGTACGCACACAGATTTCAGGCGTCGCGACACTTCCCGCAAAGGCTTCAAAGTCTGGAAGCCAAGCAACTCCCCGCTCGACAATAACCTCCCTCTCGCCGAATGGATATCTGCCCTCCGGAAGCCCCGCCGCTCTCATCGCATCCGTTATCAGCACGGTTTTATCCGCGCCTTTTAATTTGTAAGCAAGCCTTATCAGCTCTGTCGGCAGATGCATACCGTCACAAATTATCTCAGCGCTGATTTCGTCACGCAGATAAACAGCTTCAATCATACCCGCCTGCCTGATGCCCTTAACACGCGTAACACCGCTCATGGCGGAATACAGATGAGTCGCGTGGGTGAAGCCCCAATCAATCGCTCTCTCGGCAGTGGCGCAGTCACAGTCGGTGTGCGCAAAAGAGCATAGAATCCCTTTCCGGGTCAGAGCTTTCGCGAATTTCTCAGCTCCCGGAATCTCAGGAGCGGCGCTCCAGCGGATAATATTAGAGGATAAATCAAGAATTTCGCTGTATTCATTTTCAATATACGGCGTAATATATTGCTCCTCCAGCGCGCCTTTCTGGGACGGCGCTATATACGGTCCCTCAAGGTGCAAGCCGGGCATATCCGCGCCTGTAAAAGAAGCTTGCCTGACCTGTTCAAAAAGCTGCACAAATTCCTTTAGCTTCGTATGTGAGCAGGCGATACTTGTCGGGATAACAGTAGTCGCGCCGTGCCGTAGCTCCGACTGTGCGAGACCTATGAAGGACTCGCGGGTGTTATCCATGCAGTCATAGCCGCCGGAGCCGTGAACGTGAATATCTATAAAACCGGGTGAAAGATAATCACCGAGCGCGTCAACCGCGCGGAAATCCTCAGCAGTAATATCGCCCTCAAAAACCTCTTGAATTCTACCGTCAACTGCGAGGATACCGCCATTTTCTATAATCCGCTCAGGAAGAATAACTTTTGCATTATAAATTTTCAGTTTTTCCATGTTTTTTTAGGGACTAGGGACAAGGAACTAGGGACTAGGAGTCGGTAAATGCTGATTTAAATTGTGAATCGGTATTAAGATGGATTATGCCCTGACTCCTGGCGACTGAACCTTATTTCCTAAAATCGATGTTTTAATCATCGTTTTCATAGTCCTTTCCTCCGATTTAACAGAATTTTTCAATTGACAAGCTGCAAGTATTGCCCTTTATCAGCCTTGTTTCGTCAATCGCCGAGGCGGAATCCGTGTCGAGATAGAGAGTTATATCCTTATGCTCCTTTAGCATTGTAGCTGGAATCATAGCAGACAAGGGGCTTTCAAGCGTGCTTTTTACCGCGTTCGCCTTCACCTTGAAAGGCACGCATGAGATTATTTTTTCACACTGCATAATCTGGTAAACGGACATTGATATCGCCTGCTTGGGTACCTCGTCAATATTCGCGAACCAGCCCTCGCCCACCTGTTGATTCTTGCAGGCTTCATTCAAGTCGACAACAATATAAGCGTCCCGGGTTTCAAAATCCGCCGGGGGGTCGTTAAAGGCTATATGCGCGTTTTCACCGATACCTATAAGCCCCAGGTCAATCGGAGCCCTGCGGATTTCCTCACTCAAAGAGCTGATGCAGTCGGCACTTTCACCTACAAGAAAAGCCTTTTTCAAGCTCACCTTACTGATGAATCTCTCATTAAGATATTTCCGGAAGCTGGCGGGATGAGAGATGCTCAGGGAGAGATACTCGTCAAGATGGAACATCGTAACACGCGAAAAATCCACATCTGTTTTTGTCAGAGCATCCAAAGTCTCGAACTGCGAAGCGCCGGTAGACAGAGCCAGCCTGGCTTCTCCTTTTTCGGCAATGACCTTATTTAGAATCTCGGCAGCGGCTTGGGCAGCCTCGGCTCCCATCTGTTTTGATGTGCCGTATATCTTTACCTTCATTCATTTTCTTCCTTTCGCTTCTTAAAAATTTTTAGCAGAAAAATTATAACACAAACATATGTAAAAGTATATAAAATTTTATATATACTCAAATATATATTGACAAGTCCTGCTTTAAGATGTTATAGTAAAAAATATTCTCTAACGAAAGGTTTGATAATTTTGCCAACGTTTTTTACTGATATTTACGCGAAGCTGCTGCCGATTTTAATGAGTATTTATATCGCTGTCAGCTCGTATATCGCACTTCCCTTCCTCCCCTCAAAAATCGAAATCCCGGAAACAGAGGGGCAGGCTTTTGTTGAAGAGATGCAGGTCGGCTGGAATCTCGGCTGCTCGCTTGAGTCCTTTTATCAGGACACAACCGGAATGCAGACCGAAACCATGTGGGGCAACCCGAAAACCACTCAGGCTATGATAGATATGGTCAAGGAGGCCGGCTTCAAAACTATACGCATACCCATTACCTGGTATCCGCATATGAACGGCGCACCTGATTATACAATAGACGAGGAATGGATGAACCGTGTTCAAGAGGTCGTTGACTACGCTTACGGTATAGGCATGTATGTCATCATCAACGTGCAGAACGACAACCATGACTGGCTGATTCCCAATAAGGCAAACTGGGAAGCTACGGCGGCTCAGTATACCGCTATCTGGGAGCAGATTTGCGAGCGTTTCGGCGATTATGACAACCACCTCATTTATGAGTCAACTAATGAGCCTCGCGTTGTCGGCAGTATTCTTGAATGGAACGGCGGTTTCCCCGAGGAAAGAGAATATGTCAACAAGCTCAATATGCTTTTTGTCGAGGTTGTCAGAGCTGCCGGCGGGAATGACGCCGAGCGTTATCTGATGCTCCCGACTCACGGCGCGTCACACACCTGGGTTGACCTCAATGCCATGGAGCTTCCCGAGAACGACGACAAAATAATTGTCTCCATACATTCATATTATCCCTACAGATTCACAAGCGGCAAGGCTGAGGATATGGGTGTTAAAACATGGGGAACCATGCTTGAAAAATACGACCTTGAGCACATGCTTGCCCTGCTCTATGATACCTTCGTCAAAAAGGGTATCCCCGTTTACATGGACGAATTCGGCGCAGCTTATAAAGAGAACGACGCTGAACGCGCTGAATGGGCGGAATTCTATGTTAAAACAGCAAAGAAATACGGTATTGGCTGCAACTGGTGGGACAACGGTCTGCTCGACATAAACAATGAATCCTTTGTGCTTCTCAACAGGGCTGAGCTGAAATGGGAGCACAAAGAGGTTGTCGATGCGATAATCAAGGCAGCACATTAAGGAGATAGGCATTAGGTTTTTTCAGTATTTTTTTCAGCCCTCTGAACTTGTGAAAGGTTCAGAGGGCTTGGCATTTTGTATAAATTTTAATATTTAGAAAAACTTTTTGTTTCTATATAGCATTTATATTTTCAGTATGTTATTATATTATTAACTATAATTGAAGGTGATGTTATGGGAAATAAATTTGAACCTTATCTGCCGCCTACAAACAGGCTGGATGAAGATAATATTGTAAAAGCCGCTCTTATGAAAAAGAACCCGAAACGCAAAAAATACTACTCGGTCGATAAAGAGGAACGGCGGCGTTCTCTGAAAAATAAGCTTATTTCCTGCACGCTGATTATTGCGGTATTGTTTACGGGTATTCTTCTCGCGTCGCATTATATTGAACGTGAAAGAATAACCTCCTACGAGGTCGCGGTTGTGCCGGAGGAACACGGTGATATGACTGTGAGCTACCGCATTAAATGGAAGGTTGTGAACGACTTCGGCAGCCCTGTCAAAAAGGTTAAAATAAAGATGCCCAACAGTGGCTTTACTATTTTAGGCTATGGCGGCTCGGTAAAAGGAGCCGATCCTGCTAACGAATCAATTTACCATGCGGTTTTTATACTTAACAAGGCATACCGCACCGGTGAAACAGCCGAAATAAATTTTACTGTAAGGCAATCAATGCTTCTGGGCTTAACACCACCGGATAGGTCAAAACCTGCGGGAGACTACTATTATTGCGCTTTCACACCGGGTTATTTCAGGAATATAGCCGTCGACAGCTATCGCTTTACCTGGGAAAATTCAAGCAGCATAACAGATAAAAACTGTGACAGAACCGAGAACAATTTTAACATCTGGGAGGGTGCGCTCGGTAAAAACGAAAGACGCGAAATGAATGTTGTTTATGAAAAAGGTTTCTACGATTTTGTTTACTACAGTCAAATCGTCAATCATGAATACAATTTGGAGGACAGAAGCCTCAGCCAAAGAAGCCCTCTTTTCTCGCGAATATTGACAATTATCTATTTTATTCTGATTCTTGCAGTCGCCGCGGGTCTGATTATTTTTGTCGGGGTAATAAGCGGCGAATTTGAAAAGGAAAATCTGCTGAAAAACAAAGATTTAAAAAGGCTGAACGATATGGCTCAGCCTTACATCAATAAAGTTAAAAAGTATTACAAGAAATACTTCCAATAATTAATACAGTTAAATATGCTTGCTGATTTTGCTCAGAGTCTCATGCAGGTCAATCGGCTTGCCTATATGGTCGCTCATTCCCGCGTCCTTGCACTGCTCGATGTCTTCCTTGAAGGCGTTCGCGGTCATGGCAATAATCGGAATGGTTTTCGCTTTTTTAAAGTCAAGCGCCCGGATATACTTCGTTGCTTCAATACCATCCATCACCGGCATTTGAATATCCATGAGGATAATATCAAAATCGTCCGGATTTTTACTGAAAATCTGCAGAGCCTGCTCGCCGTTCTCGGCGCAGGTAATGTCAATGCCCGTATCCTCAAGCAATGTGGTCACTATCTCGCGGTTTATTTCGATATCCTCAGCCAGCAACAGCTTTCTACCTCTGAAATCGGTTACTGTTTTAACACTGTTTGCTGCGCCCTCATATATATCTGAGCCTTCCGGAGCCCGCTCAAGTAAAACAGAAAAGTAGAAGCGGCTGCCCTTGCCGATTTCACTCTTGACACCAACTGAACCGCCCATTAGCTCGACAATCCGCCTTGAAATAGCAAGCCCCAGACCCGTTCCGCCAAAGCGGCGGGCTATGCTGCTCTCAGCCTGTTCAAAGGAATTGAAAAGCCTCGCCTGCTGCTCGGGTGAAATGCCGATACCGTTGTCGGTAATTTCGGCAAACAGCTCAACAGAATCGCCTTTTTGCCTTTGTGAGATTTTCAGTGAAACCGTGCCGCCGTCCGGCGTGAACTTCACCGAATTTGACAAGAGATTGGTAAATACCTGAGACAGCCTCAGCTCGTCGCCTATGAAGCGGTAATCTTCGCCCTCATCGAGCGAAACGCTCAGGGCGATATTTTTTTCCTCTGCTTTTACTGTTATGATGCTGACAATATTATCTATTGAGGCAGAGAGACTGAAGGGAGCGTTGACCAGCTCCAGCTTATTAGCCTCAATCTTTGACATATCAAGTATATCGTTTATAAGTCCCAGCAGATGCCTAGACGCATCGTCTATTTTACCCAGGCAATACTGCATTTTTTCACTGTCGCTGGTGCTCTGACCGATTTTTATCATACCGATAATCGCATTCATTGGTGTTCTGATTTCATGGCTCATCCTGGAAAGGAATTCGCTTTTTGCGTTATTTGCAGCTTCCGCCTGCTGCATAGCCAGCTCAAGCTTTTCCTCGTTCTTTTTTCTGTCAGTAATATCCGTATACATGCCTAAAAGAACCATCGGCTCGCCGTTGTCATCTGACAACAGTATTTTGCTGGTGCTCAGCCATAATTCCTCACCCTCAGGAGTTTGCAGCGGTTCTTCAAAAAACAGAACATCCTGCCGTGTCTCAAATATATTTCTGTCGTTTTCTGTATATGCGTCGGCGATTTCCTTCTTATAAAGGTCATAATCGTTTTTGCCAATCAAATCATCCGGATTTTCTATATTAGCGTCACGGGCAAAGCGGCTGTTTGCTCCGAGGAAAATTGAATTTTTGTCCTTCCAGAAAATTCCGCTCGGTACAGTGTCAATAATTTTTCTCAGCATCAGCTGCGCTTCGTTGAGGATTCGGTCTGCCTCAATTTTTTCACGCATATCCCTCATGACTGTCGCCATGCCCATTATTTCCATTTTTTTATTATGAACAGGAAAAACGGTCTGTTCAATGGGAATTATGCTTCCGTCACGCCTCTTCAGTTCTCCCATAGAAGTCCATGTACCGTCTCTGAGCGCAGCCGGCAAGCCAATTTCAATGATTTTTTTAGCGTATTCGTCTGTATGAACATTGCTGATTGTAACAAACGGGTATTCGCTCGGGTCGTTATACCCAAGCATACGGTAAGCGCCGGGGCTTACATATATCAGATTATTATCCATATCACACACGGCGATATAGTCGTTGATACTCTCCATAATCGCCAGCTGCCACTGGTACATATCCGTCATTTTTTTCTCTTCGGTAATATCCTCGCAAATAGTCGCAAGCGCGACTATTTCCTTGTTCTCATTAAGAACAGGGAAGGCTGTCTGGCGAACCGGAATCTGACTGCCTGATTTTCTCAGCAGCGTGGTTTCGCACTTCCAGGTCTGTCCGGACATAATGACAGGGAAGCATTCATTTTTTATAAACTCAAATTTTTCAGGAGTATGCAGACAGGAAAGACCAAGCTCATAAATTTCCTCAATAGGCCTCTCGCAAGTAACAGCCATCGCTTCGTTAACAAATATAATATTCCCCTGAAGGTCAAGAGCTCCGAGCATGGTTGTTGAAGAGTTTATAAAAGCCGCCTGAAGCTTCAGTATCGCATCCTGCTCTTCGTTCTGCTTTTTCAGCTTATATTCCTCAGTGACATCAACAAGAATGCTTAGACGCGCGTTTTTGCTTTCCGGCAAATTAACAATGCTCTCATAAGCGTCAAAATATCTGTCATGCGACGGGTTATACCTTCCCTTTGTCACTGTACAATCCCCGATATCTCTGAGTTTTTCGCCCGACACGCAATCCTTGCAAACATCACTTGAGCCGCAGACAGCGTTATAGCATTTTGCGCCAACAAGGTCGCCAAAAAATAATGAGGCAGCTTTATTCTCGTAAAGAACATCATATGTTTCCAAATCGGAAATATATAACGGAATAGCTATATTGTCATATGCCGAAAAGAAACAGTTTTGTGACTGCACGCTTATACCCCTTCTCTAACGTTGGTAGGGCTTTGCCCTGCCCACAACCTAAGTCTTGTTTTTATTGAGCTTTCAGCCCACTAAGGTACTAAAAATTCTCCAAACGACTTTTTTATTTAAATATAATATATATATAACATCTTTTTTACTGAATATAATGACAAAATCAGAAATAACGACAAATTTCGCATATTTTTTTTGCATTTTTAAAAGTCCGGAATAAAAACATTGCTTGCAGCTGTTCTCTGTTGAACAAAGCTGTTTGTAAAGCCAAGCGAATAGGCATAATCAACGACACTCGAATATTCAAATCCCGTCAGCCGCCTGTTGATTTCCGGAAACTGCGCTGCTTTATATACGGGCAAATACTGAGACATAATGCTCAGCGTCACGCCGCTGAGATTTTCGCTCAGCCAATCTAGAATCCGCATGGAATCCCTGCGCTGACCCGGCAGCACCAAATGCCTGACAATCAAACCTTTTTTCATAATACCGTTCCCGTCCAGGCTCATGTCTCCAGCCTGACGGTACATTTCCGCAACAGCCTTTGAAGCAATGGGAAAATAATCGTTGATGCCCGAATATTTAATTGCGATTGAATTGTCAAAATATTTCAAATCAGGCAAATAAATATCGACAAGACCATTATACAAGCTAAGTGTCTCAATTTTCTCATACGAATTTGTGTTATAGACAACCGGAATATTAAGCCCCGCCGCTTTCGCGGCTTTCAGCGCGGGAACCAGCTGCCAAGCATAATGCATAGGAGATACGAGATTAATATTATGCGCTCCCTGAGACTGTAGGGACAAAAAAATTTTCGCGAGCTCTCCCGGAGTTTTTTCGCCGCAGTCAGTGTCTCTTAAGTCCCTGTCTGAAAAATTTTCCTCTTCATATTCCTGGCTTATTCTGTAATTCTGACAATAAACGCAGCGGAGATTGCAATGCGCGAAAAAAACCGCACCGGATCCTCGCACGCCGCTAATCGGCGGCTCCTCCCAGCGGTGAAGCATAATTTTAGCGACAAGCACTTTGTCGCCTGCGCCGCAAAAAGACATTTTGCCGATTCTATTAGTATTGCACTCATGAGGGCATAAATTACATAACATATGTGATGGTTAATGTTTCCTTCCGGCAAAATATGATTAAGATTTCTTAACTAATGTGGGTTTGGCTTGCCAAGCCCACAACCCAAGTCGTGTCTTTTATTGAGCATTCGGCTCAATAAGGTACTAATGTGGGTTTGGCTTGCCAAGCCCACAACCCAAGTCGTGTTTTTTATTGAGCATTCGGCTCAATAAGGTACTAACGTGGGCTTGGCTTACCAAGCCCACAACCCAAGACTTGTTTTTTATTGAGCTTTCAGATCATTAAGGTATTATTACAATTACTATTTTTCTATTTATTTTTCTTATTTCGCGTTTATTTCATAAATCTAATCACAAAATCTTAATATATTTGTGAAGCATACGCATGACCTCGTTAATATCTATTGGTTTTCCGATATGT
Organism: Oscillospiraceae bacterium; assembly: GCA_031551635.1. Taxonomy (GTDB): domain Bacteria; phylum Bacillota; class Clostridia; order Oscillospirales; family Acutalibacteraceae; genus JAVBNH01. The sequence goes on from JAVBNH010000006.1 coordinate 70,045, forward strand.
TCGTTCATTCCCGCCTCAAGGCATTTCTCGACATCCTCCTTGAAAACATTCGCTGTCATAGCCACAATCGGTATGCTTTTCGCCCGTGGACTGTTCATGGCTCTGATTTTTCTTGTCGCCTCAAAGCCGTCCATTTCGGGCATCTGAATATCCATAAAAATCATGTCATACTTATTTGCGGCGTTTTTAAACATACTGACGGCAATTATTCCGTTTTCGGCAAAATCAATCCCTATACCGGTCGGCTCAAGCATAGTTTCAATAATAATCCGGTTTATCTCAACATCCTCCGCGAGCAGGATATGCCTGCCCTCAAAAGAAACCTCCTGCACCTTTTCAGACATATTCATATCCTTATCAGCGACACAATCGCTTATGCAGTGTGCAATCGCGAGAGGCAAAAGCGGACTGTGCAGGAATCTGTCCATACCGGCGTTTTGGGCGTCATACTGAAGCATGTTCCACTGCGACAAAGAAATCATAACAACTGCGCATTCCGCAGGTATTTTCTGCTTCACATGCTTAATCATCTCAGCTCCGTCAGATTCATATATATTCCACCCGACAAAAATTATATCGTAATCTCTGCCGCGCTTTATTATATCGATTGCCTCCACAGCGCTTTCCGCTCTGTCGCAATGAATCCCCAGCTCAATCATTACAGAACTAAAGTATTCAAGCACTTCGCTCTCGCGCTCAATAACCATAGTGCGGATATTTGAACACCTGCGGGCATCCCCGAGAAAGCTCGCCGCGTCATAGCTTTTATAATCGGCTTCGATTGTAAAGGAAAAAACCGAGCCCTCGCCGAGGGTAGATTCGACAAAAACCTCTCCGCCCATAAGCTCAACGATTTTTTTCGATATGGCAAGCCCGAGACCGGTTCCGCCGAAACGACGCGAGGTGCTGTTTTCCGCCTGCTGAAAAGAATTAAACAGTATTTTCAGCTGCTCCTCGCTCAGTCCGATACCGGTGTCACTGACAGAGACTCTCAGCAGGCATCTGCCTTCTTCTCTGCTCACTAGCTCCGCGCCAAGGCTGATACTGCCGTATTCGGGCGTAAACTTAACCGCGTTGCTCAGCAGATTTGTTATCACCTGAGCGAGCCGCTGGTCGTCACATATGAGCATATACGGTATATTTTTATTAATATTTATTGTAAAATTCTGATTTTTTTCCTCCACCTTGAACGCCGACATATTTACGACTTTTGAGATAAGCCTCTCGAATACGAATTCCGTCGGTGAAATTTCAAACTTATTCGCTTCGATTTTCGACATATCGAGAATATCGTTAATAACCCCTAAAAGATGGGTTGACGCCTCCTCGATTTTGTTAAAGGAATAATCTTTTTTCTCAATGCTGTCAGCGTCCTTGCCAATGGAGGTCATGCCGATTATAGCGTTCATCGGCGTGCGCATCTCATGGCTCATATTCGACAAAAAGTCACCTTTCGCACGGTTCGCCGACTCAGCGGCTTCCATCGCGTTCAGCAGCTCAGTCATGTCGTGCAATAAGAACATAACTCCCAGAGGCTTGGTGTCCTCAGCGCGGAAAGCTATGATGCCGACTTCATACTCCCTCTCCTCAAGAAAGCCGGAGAACTTTATTTTTTCATTATAAAACTCGTTAACTCCATCTATATGAACGGTTTTCAGCCTTGCTTCGGTATTATCCACCCACTCGCTATGTACCACACTTTCAAATATTTTTCGGAAGCTTACGCCGTATACCCTGTTAACATTGATGCCGATAGCCTTCATGGTGCTGTCGGTACCCAAAACGAAGTTCATTTTTTCATCAAAAACCAGAACAATGTCGCGCCAGTTATCAAGCAAAAGCTTTGTATAGAGCTCCTGGAGCTTTTTTTGAACAGCGAGCTGCTCATTGAAATATGACTGTGCCGAGGTACTTGTCTGAAGACTTCTCAATATGTTAGCGTTGACCTTCAGCTCGCGCGAAAGATTTTGTTTTTCCTTAAGCAGGGCATTGTATTCCTCAATAAAGCTATTGTACCCTTCTTCAGTAAGCTCGCGGAACGGTTTAAATTTGTCCACTTTTATCACCCTTTCTTAAGAGAAATCAATGCGGACTAACGTGGGCTTGGCTTGCCAAGCCCACAACCCAAGTAGTGTTTTTTATTGAGCTTTCAGCCCATTAAGGTACTAAAGGTACTAAAAAATACAGGTGACGAAGGTGTAATTATGAAAACGGTTGATAGCCTTATTGTCAGTGCTTGAAGTCGGACAAATCTCGCCGCTCGAGTATGAGAGCATAAAATTAACATCGCTGCCAATAACCTCTGAAGCCATTTCAACCTCGAGCATAGGCTCGCCGCCCAGAGACAGCCGCCGCCCGAGGCAGGAAAACATCAGCACATTTTTACCCTTGCAGGTCGCGGAAATATTTTCAAGGACAGTTCTTGTTGTCTTTAAAACATCGTTTTTGTCGCATACACCGACAGTAATGCTCGAGCCAACAGGCATTTCACCGCCGCAAATCGCATAATTATCTATTGTGGTCATAAAAAGCGCGCGGGCAATCGGGATTCCGTCCCGTCCGGATTCATTGCCGAAGCTTATAAGGAAGGGAATCGAGCTGATACCGCTGCGGATTTTTCCGCCGTGCGCGAGACCGATAGTCTCAAGATAATCAACCGCAGCCATGTCATTGATGCCCATGAGAATATTAGCATCTGATTTTGTAATTTCACCTTTATAAGGCAGCTGTGACTCACTCGAGACGGAAATAATTTTGAACTCCGGCTCAACTTCTCCCGAAATGAGAATAAAAGTCATTCTGTCTCTGTACGCTTTATCCCTATAGATGGTGTGTGAATTTGAATAGGTGTCCGGCTGGTCGTCGGCGCAAATCGAGCCGAAAACAGGAGCATGCGAGGAGAGTGACGAGAGAATATTGACATATTCGTCGCCGGGCTGGGCGTTCAGCAGCGGCGGAAAGGCGAAAATAAGGCTAACCTTCTCGCCGAGTTTTTCGGCGGCGGCATTGTATTCGTTTTCGATAGCTCCGCGCATATCACCCTTTTGCGGGATAACCCCGCTCAGCGCGCCGCAAAAGCTGCAGTCATCGGAATAAAGAACCATCATAGTGAGCACAATCAGCCCTGAGGAACCGCTGACAGCCTGAGATATTGTAGTTTCACCGATTATATCAAAGGGCAGAGCCTCCTGCAGCGCATTAATAACACCAAGCTCGATAAAATCATAGGAGCAGGTGACTATTCCAATCATTTTTTCATTGAGAGTCAGCCCCTGCAGCTGAGAGAGTATATCCTCAACAGCCGCCGACAAATCATCCAGCTCATAAGTAAACGCGGTTTTTGACTTAATCATAACATTAACCCCCCAAAATCCAGTATCCAGCATCCAGTATCTAGCATCCAGTATCTAGCATCTAGAATATTATAACTCACTTATAAATATATTTCAACCTGTTTTATAATAATATAAAAAGATGTATTTTTTTCAAAAACATAAAAGTAATCAACAAAAAAACATGCCATTATTCAGCAACAAACAACAAAAAATAAAATAAGTCTTGACGTGAAGAAATAAATCGGTTAGAATTAGTACACAAAAAATTTACTGTAAAGGTGAGGAGACTATGAAAAAAGCAATTTCTCTAGCAATGGCGCTTCTAGCTATTATCACATTATTTACTTCCTGCGGCGGTGGAGGCGGCGAAGAAACGACAACCTCAGCCGAAACCACTACACTTGCCGCTACAACTCTCGCGACCGGCGATACAACCGTTCCCGTTCCCGGCACCGGCGACACAACAACAGCCGTTTCCGCCACAGGCACTGCGACAACCGTTCCCGGCACAGGCACAGCGACTACCGCCGCGCCGACAACTGTTGCCTCAAACAACTTCGGCGCTCCGGTTGGCGGAACTGTCGAGCAGATTGTTCAGTATTATAATACAAAGGCAAACGCTATAAAGCAGGAAAAGAATTTCTCAGTTAAAAGAGTACAGGATCAGTCAATAAAATTTGATGAGCCCGCACTGGTTGCCGCTGTTTTTAACGCTCTTCTTAAAGACCTGACAAAGGTTTCCACCTCTGACGAAGTCTTCGCAAACGGTGTCGGAACAAAAAAAGAGGGCAATACACCCGCGAAATACTTTACAGTGAAGGATAAGGACTATGTCAGCCAGCTGACTGCAAACGGCGTCAAGAGCGCTGAATGCAAGGTTGAGGGCGACAAGGTTGTTATTACAATACTCCTGAATGAAGAAACTTGCAACGCAAAGGTGGTTCCCCCAATCTACGGCTCATGCATAAACAATATCACAGAAGACATCATTAATGTCAAAGAAGCAAAGATTTCCGACGATGCACAGGCTACATATTCAGCAGGAAGCATGAAGCTCACAGTCGACGGCGCCTCCGGTAAAGCCACTCAGCTCATTACACATGCTGAAGGAAAAATTAAGGGTAATGTCGAAGCCGGTACAATCACTTATCTGCCTACAGTTAAAAACGCTGTTGTTTCAGGCAAATTCACAGAAACATTTGATATGACATACTAGATTCTAGATGCTAGATTCTAGATGCTAGATTCTAGACGCTAGATACTAGATGCTAGATTCTAGACGCTAGATTCTAGACGCTAGATACTAGCGCTAGATACTAGCGCTAGCTGCTGTATGAGTAAGCCCCGGTAGTCTTTTACGATTACCGGGGTTTTTAAGTATTTTTTTTTGTTTTATTTTAGAAATTAACAGCAATTTCAACTCCGGCGTTTACATCGTCAACAGCTATCCAAGTGATGTTGTTTTCGGTGAAATAGCCCTGAGCCATTGAGGTGAGGTCTGCCATCGAAGCAGCCTTTGTCAGCTCTGTGCCGGCGATTTTTACGCTTGCCGCTGTTTTATCGTTATAAATTCTGAAGAGCAGTGAGCGTTCGCTTGCGGTTGATTTAACGGTCATTTCTCCGCCGTCCTTGGTGTAGGAAAGCATTGTGCCGTCCTTGCCCTCTTCGTAGAGGCCAAATTTCTTCGAGCCGTCCTCGGGATAAATCATGACGGTTGTGTAATCAGCCGAAAGCTCGCTGCCGAAGCCGTTAGCGCCGTTGACAACATTCATCGGGACTATCGCGCCCTTGCGGATATAAGCCGGGAACTCGTCAAGCGGGGTCTCGAACTTCTCTGTACCCTTGTCATAAACCTTTGACTCGTCAAACATGTAAATCCATTCGCCCTTCGGGAACTTAACTTCCCTCTCGACATCCGCCGTGAAATAAGGGGCGACAAGTATATCATTGCCGAGTAGATAGGTGTATTCGCCTATCTGGGGACGCATTGTCGGCTTTTCAATTTCGTAGGAATACGCCGCGCTGCTGTAAATATAAGGAATCATGGCTGTATGCAATTCAACGAATTTTCTGTAAATTTCAGTCGTCTCGTCGTCATACTTCCACGGCTCGTGGGTTCCGCCGCCGCCGTTTTCCATAATCGGGCAGAACGCGCCGAGCTGAGCCCATCTCAGGAATACATTCTTATCCGGCTCAAACTCGCGCCTGAAGCCGCCTATATCGGTGCCGTAGCTGACATAGTCAAACATTGTCGAGGAGAACATATTATTCAAGGTATGCTTCAAACCGTTCCAGTCATTGTCCTGGTCTCCGACCCAGCCCGCAAAGTTAACATCGCGGTTCGCGGAGGTAAGCGGCAAGCCGATTCGCGCGAGGAGGTCATCAACGGGTCTTGCCATAATAACCCTGTCGTTTCCGAGCTTTTCACGGGTGTAATTAAAGAAATCATCATAGGTCTGGTCTTTATATTCTTTCCATGAAACTGTTTTGCCGTCATGACCTACAGCCGGGAACAGGAGCATCATGTATGGATCTGTGCCGTCGACCTTCCAGCCGTCGATGCCCATATCAAGAACTCTGTCCATCTGTTTGTGCCACCAGTCAACTGCTTCGGGATTGGTATAGTCAATAAAAGCGCCCTCGCCTGCCCACCATTTAACGATTTTGCCGTCGCTGAGGAAATAGCCGTTTTCTTTAGCTTCCTCAAAAATTTCCGCTTCTTTGTTAATAACGCTTGTTGCCCACATGACAACCCTTACGTCCATGTCGTGGAAGTCCTCTACATATTCGGCAAGGTCGGGATACCTAGTCGGGTCAACATTATAAGTAGTCGGAAAGGTTGCCCAGGGGCGATCGATTATCATCGCGCCGACAGGTATATCAAGGTCGATATAGTCCTGAACAAGCTTCATAGCTGATTCCTGAGTCCCTTCATTTTCCCAGACCCAGTGCTTATGAACCCACTCCGGCCATATAGGAGCATCCAGCGTGGCGTCCGCACTCTGCCCTAGCGGGAAAATGTTCGCTGAGAGAAAAAGGAAGAAGGATACAATAATGTGTACAAATTTCATCATTTTAGATCTCCTCTTGTTTGTATTGGGATTGAAATAGCATGGTAGAATCCCTCCATTTTATTGTATCGTATTCATATCGGCATGTCAAGTGTAATTTAGATATTAGACTTTAGACATTAGATAGTAGATTTTGTTTCAGTACCATATTGTTGCTGTCAAAATAATAGCCCGAAAAGATTAAGAAAAATTTATTATTTATCGGTTAGTCTTAACTAATAGGTCAAAAGATACAAAATTTCGATTTTTTTTTCATAAAAAATTTTGTGACAACCTATAAATTACAATAGCTTTTTACGCCCCTTCATGTTATACTTTACACAAGAAATTAATTTGACAATCTTAGGAGGAAAAACTTAATGCTAAAAAAAATCAGCAATCTTCCGTTTAACGGAACACCTGAGCAAGCCGCTGAGCTCTCGGCAATCATTAATGAATGCAAGGGCAACAACAGCCTCTTGATGCATGTCATGCAGAAGGCTCAGGAAATTTACGGTTATCTTCCGTTTGAGGTTCAGTCGGCGATAGCTGACGGTATGGACATACCCCTCGAGAAGGTTTACGGCGTGTCGACTTTTTACGCCCAGTTTTCGCTCTCCCCAAAGGGTAAATACAACATTTCCGTCTGCCTTGGCACCGCTTGCTATGTCAAGGGCTCTCAGGAAATTCTCGACAAAATCTGCGAAAAGCTGAAAATCCAGCCGGATGAATGCACTGCGGACGGACGCTTTTCCATTGAGGCGTGCCGCTGTATCGGCGCGTGCGGACTTGCTCCGGTCATGATGATAAACGACGATGTCTACGGCAAGCTGCAGGTCTCGCAGATTGATTCCATTCTTGAAAAATATATGGAGGAAAAGAAATGATTAAGAATGTTTCTGACCTTAACGAAAGAAAAGAAGCCGCGGTAAATGCCGTCACAAAGGGTGAAAACGGCAAAGAGCTGACAAGGGTACTCGTCGGTATGGCTACCTGCGGAATGGCTGCAGGCGCGACTCCGGTCTATAATGCCATCGAAAAAACAGTTGCCGAGCTCTCGCTTGAGAACATATCAATTATAAAAACCGGCTGCATAGGTATGTGCCAGCACGAGCCGATTGTTGAAATTCTCGCTCCCGGCAAGGAAAAGGTCACCTATGTTCAGGTGAACGCCGAAAAAGCGGAAGAAATAGTAAAAGAGCATCTCGCAAAGGGTAAAATCGTAGCCGAATATAATGTCGGCTCACTAATATAAGGAGGATATGTACATGCCGACCAATGAGGTAAAAGTGGATGGTGTTAACACCTCCAAAATCACAAAGCTTGAAAATATTGATTTTTATAAAAAACAAAAAAGACTCGCTCTGCGCAATTGCGGAGTTATCGACCCCGAATCGATAGATGAGTATTTCGCCCGCGACGGCTATCAAGCTCTCGCAAAGGCTCTGACAAGCCTGAAACCTGAAGAGGTTATCCAGATTCTCAAGGATTCCGGACTTCGCGGCAGAGGCGGCGGCGGTTTCCCGACTGGCATGAAGTGGGATTTCACCGCGAAAAACTCAGCCGATCAAAAATATGTCGTTTGCAACGCCGACGAGGGCGACCCGGGCGCGTTTATGGATCGCTCGGTGCTTGAGGGCGACCCGCACTGTATCGTTGAGGCAATGGCTATCTGCGGCTATGCGACTGGCGCGAGCGAAGGCTACATTTACATCCGCGCGGAATATCCCGTTGCGGTCAAGAGACTTGAAATCGCTATAAATGACGCCCGTGAAAACGGACTTCTCGGCAAAAATATTTTTGGCTCCGGCTTTGATTTCGATTTATTTATCCGTCTAGGCGCGGGCGCTTTTGTCTGCGGCGAGGAGACTGCTCTAATGACCTCAATCGAGGGCAACAGGGGCGAGCCCCGTCCGCGTCCTCCCTACCCGGCGGTCAAGGGACTTTTCGGCAAGCCGACAACTGAGAACAATGTCGAAACCTTCGCCAATGTACCCCAGATTATTCTTCACGGCGCGTCCTTCTTTAATTCAATGGGTACCGAAAAATCAAAGGGCACAAAGGTTTTCGCCTTGGGCGGAAAAATCAACAACACAGGTCTTGTTGAGATTCCCATGGGCACTTCACTGCGCGATATAATCGAGGAAATAGGCGGCGGAATACCGAACGGTAAAAAATTTAAAGCCGCTCAGACAGGCGGCCCCAGCGGCGGCTGTATACCTGTTCAGCTCATCGACACAGCCATTGATTACGACAACCTCACTGCCATCGGCTGCATGATGGGCAGCGGCGGACTTATCGTTATGGATGAGGACAACTGCATGGTCGATATCGCGAAATTCTTCCTTGATTTCACAGTTGACGAGTCCTGCGGCAAGTGCTCCCCCTGCCGTATCGGCACAAAGAGAATGCAGGAGATGCTCGAAAAAATCATAAGCGGTAAGGCGACACTTGCCGATATGGATAAGCTCGAGGCTCTCGCGCTTTACATAAAAGAAAACTCGCTTTGCGGTCTGGGGCAGACGGCTCCGAATCCGGTTCTTTCAACAATGAAGTTTTTCCGCGACGAATATGTTGCGCATGTTGTTGACAAAAAATGCCCCGCCGGCGCGTGCAAGGCTCTTCTGTGTTATTTCATCAACCCCGAAACCTGCATCGGCTGCGGACTTTGCAAAAAGGTCTGCCCGACAAACGCTATTTCCGGCGAGCTGAAGCAGCCACATGTTATTGATCAGGAAAAATGCATTAAGTGCGGCGCGTGTATGGACGCCTGCAAACGCATCAAGGCTATCAGCAGAAAATAAGAATTATTGATTGATAAAATTTTCCGGAAAATATTTATCATTATTCGATGAAAAAAATGAAAGCTATTAAAGAAAGATTAAAAGGAGCCGTAAATTCATGACAAATATGGTTAATATAAAAATTAACGGCAACGCCCTGAGCGTTCCTGCCGGCAGCACTATTCTTGAAGCGGCAAGGCAGTTCGGTATTGAGATTCCGACACTCTGCTACTTAAAGGAAATCAACGAAATCGGCGCTTGCAGAATCTGCTGTGTCGAGGTCAAGGGCGCGCGTTCACTCGTGACCGCCTGTGTTTTCCCCGTTAATGAGGGAATGGAAATATTCACAAACACCGAAAAAGTCCGCAAGAGCCGTAAAACCACTCTCGAGCTTATTCTCTCAACTCATAACAAGCAGTGCCTCTCCTGCACAAGAAGCGGAAACTGCGAGTTGCAAAAGCTTTGTAAGGAATTCGGCGTTGAGGATGAGGATTATTACAAGGGCTGCAACCCCGATTTCAACTTTGACGATTCCGCGGCTCATATGATTCGCGACAACAGCAAATGCATCCTCTGCCGCCGCTGCGTCGCAGCTTGCAATATGCAGGCTGTCAGCGTTATCGGCGCTAACGCCCGCGGCTTTGACACCCATATCAGCTCCGCTTATGACAAGGACCTCGCTGACGTGTCCTGCGTTTCCTGCGGTCAGTGCGTTGTCAACTGCCCTACCGGCGCCCTTCTTGAGAAGGATGATTCCGCGAAGGCTCTCGCTGCGATAAATGACCCCAGCAAATATGTCATCGTCCACACCGCCCCCTCAATCCGCGTGACCCTCGGCGAGGCTTTCGGCATGCACCTAGGCACAAATGTCCAGGGCAAGATGGTCGCCGCGCTCAGGAGACTCGGTTTTGATAAGGTTTTCGATACCAATTTCGCCGCCGACCTGACTATAATGGAGGAAGCGAACGAGTTCCTCGAGAGAGTCAAGAACGGCGGAACACTGCCGATGATTTCCTCCTGCTCACCCGGCTGGATTAAATATTGCGAGCATTATTATCCCGACCAGCTCGACCATCTCTCAAGCTGTAAATCACCCCAGCAAATGTTCGGCGCGATCATTAAAACATGGTATGCCGAAAAAATGGGCTTAAATCCGAAAAATATCGTCTGCGTAGGCATTATGCCCTGTACAGCGAAAAAATTCGAGAGCCAGAGAGACCACCAGTCCGCTTCAGGCTTCCCGGATATCGACATCGCTCTGACCACAAGAGAGCTCGCGAGAATGATTGACACTGCGGGCATCTATTTCCCCAAGCTTCCGGACGAGGAATTTGACAATCCGCTGGGAGAAGCCAGCGGCGCGGCGGTAATCTTCGGAGCAACCGGCGGAGTTATGGAAGCAGCGCTTAGAACTGCTGTCGAAAAACTCTCGGGCGAGGAGCTCAAGAACCTTGATTTCGCTGAGCTCAGAGGTACAAAGGGTATAAAAGAGGCAACTCTTGACGTCGCGGGCATGAAAATAAAGGTCTGCGTAGCCAGTGGTCTGGCGAATGCGAAAATCATCATGGAAAAGGTCAAAAACGGCGAATGCGACTACCACTTTATCGAAATTATGGGCTGTCCCGGCGGCTGCGTAAACGGCGGCGGTCAACCCATACAGCACGCGGTCGTGAGAAACTTCGTTGACCTCAAGGGCATCAGAGGCGCGGCGCTCTATGAAGCCGACAAGCACCTGCCGGTGAGAAAATCCCACGAAACCGAAGCAATCAAGATGATTTACAAGGATTTCCTCGGCGAACCAGGCAGCCACAAGGCTCATAAAATCCTCCACACAAAGTATGTCGCACGCCCGAAATATAAATAAACAATAAAAAAAGTAAAACCGCATTCAGAAATTACTCCGGATGCGGTTTTCTTATTAAAAAATGAGGTGCCTAAATTGAAGGAAATTATCGCGGAAAAGCTTGCGGAGATAGAAAAAAGTGAAAATGTGCGCATAATCCACGCTGTGGAATCCGGCAGCCGCGCGTGGGGTTTCGCCTCACCGGATTCGGATTACGACGTGCGGTTTATTTACGCGCGTCCTACTGAGCATTATCTGCGTCTTGAGAAAACCCGGGATGTCATAGAGTGGCAGCTTGACGAAACCTTAGACATAAATGGCTGGGATTTGCAAAAGGCGCTGAGGCTGCTGCATACCTCGAATCCGACACTTTTTGAATGGAACAGCTCGCCCATTGTCTACAAAACCACTGATGAATGGTCGGAAATCCGCTCAGAAATAAATAGTTACTTTCTTGTTAAGTCCGGACTGTATCACTACCTGAGCACAGCGAACAGCAACTACCGCGAATTTCTCAAGGGCGAAACGGTCAAGCTGAAAAAGTATTTTTATGTAATACGTCCGTTACTCGCCTGTAAATGGATTTTAGATAAAAAATGCCCGCCTCCAATGCTGTTTTCTACTTTAGTGGAACAAACACTGGAACGGGACATGAAGCAGGTCATTGAAGAGCTGCTCACTCTCAAAATGAACACGCCTGAAATGGGTGAAGGCAGGCGTATTGACGTGCTGAACGATTATATTGATGTGAACCTCGAGTCACTCAAGAAAGTAATCGATGCCCTCCCCCATGAGCACAAAGCGGACTGGGAAAAGCTGAACAGGCTGTTTTTGAGTGTGCTAACGTGGGTTTGGCTTGCCAAGCCCACAACCTAAGTCGTGTTTTTTATTGAGCATTCAGCCCAATAAGGTACTAAAAAAGGGGAGAATTGCTTTAATTTAAGTTAAAAGCTTCATATAAACAAGAAAATTAACACCGCTTTTTTTGTTGTTCTTTTCCTGTATACGCATAAATTCCGAAAAACCGAGCTTTTCATACAGCTTCACCGCGCCGGTGTTTGTATCGGCAACCTCCAAAACATATTCACTGTACGGCATTGTCGAAACAATATGGCTGATTATCGCTGTCGCGACTCCCCTTCCCCTGTATTCCGGTGAGGTCGCGACAAACTCCACCGTTCCCATACCTTCCGCGATTTCAAAGGGATACGGTTTATCCTCAAATTGCTTTTTCAAAATTGAATGCGTCACAGACCCTCTGATTATCCCAAGATATTTTCTCAATTGTGGCTTTTTAAGTTGGACACAGGCTGTTTTGCCGTCCGTACAGGCGGTGATTCCTGCGATTACGCCATTTTCTACCGCCACAAAAAACACCTCAAGGTTAAACATATGCTCAAAAGCTTTCGCCAGCTTTTCTTTGTCTTTTGAAAAAAATTTCAGCCACTGGTAAAATCCGTCCACAAATATTCTGCTTATCTGCAGCCGAGCATCCCCGACACAGTCACACGCTCTTAAAATTTCCATATTGACCTCCAAAAAAATCCCTTACAGTACAATAATACTAACGTGGGCTTGGCATGCCAAGCCCACTACCCAAGTCTTGTGTTTTTATTGAGCTTTCAACCCACTAAGGTACTATAAAGGATTTAATAAAACAACACACAATTTTGCTTTTGCAATTTTAATTTTTAAAGCTTAAATTCTACTTTTTTCTTTAATTCTACTTTTTTTCTTTACATACACCCGGCTTGTCAGCAGGGCGGCGGCGCTGATGAAAAACAGAGCGGTCCATAACCACGGGCGGAAAGTGTCGCCGGTTTTCGGCAGGTCGCCCGGATAACCTTTACCCTTATAGGTGTTTTTCAGATTATAGCCATCAACCTCGTGGGTATAGTGCGGCACATTGCTCTCTTCAACCGTGTAGACCGCAGGCGTTGTACCGTCAGCTTCATAAGCGGGAAGCTCAAAGCTATATTTCCAACCCTCGGCGGCAGTGACAATCTTCTCAAAAACCGTTTTACCGTCTTTTTTCACATAGACAATAATACTCTTCGGACGGTCATCCTCCGGAGCATTTTTATAATCCCATTTTTTCACGCCGGAAATAACAACTTTCTCCTCACCGCCCGGGTTTTCGCCGCCGATATATGTATTAATGAGGTCATTGCCGTCCACTTTTTTATTATAGCCGGAAACGAGCGCCTCGTCAACAGTGTAAGTGATCAGATTATTATGCTCGTCATATTTAGGTAAAGAGAACTTCCACTGCCAGTTTTCTTCGGCTGTTATTTTTTTTGCCGCGACTATCGTGCTGCCGTTTTTGACATAAACAGTAATACTTTTGGGGCGGTTAGCTGGCGGATTGATGCCGTGATTCCATATTTTCATGCCGCTGACATCTATATTATCGGCGTTGTCTGTTTTTGTATTCGTAATAATAAAATCATTCACCGCATTGCCGGAAACAGTCTTTGTATACCCTTCGGGAACAGAAGGCTCGTCTACAGACCACTTGCTGCCCGCGTCCAAATCCTTCCATGTATAAGTCCAGCCGCCGCTTTTGCTGAGCTTTACCGGTGCGCCTTCGGGTGAGCCGTTCTTAAAGAGCTGAACACTTATTTCACCCGGACGCGCCGGGTCGTTTTTGTCATTCCAAAGCTTTGTAACCTTTATGTCGATTTTTCCGGTATAAGTATTTGTAATAACATTGCCTTTGACCTCGCTCTTGAAGCCCAAAACGGGAATTTCTTCTATTGTGTACACTATCTCCTTGCCCTCACTGTCATACTTAGGTGCGGTAAAGGAGACGTTCCACTTGCCTTCACTGTCGGGCGTTATGGTTTTTGTCTCAACAAGTGTATCTTTATTTTTTAACTTAACGATTATGCTCTCTGGAATGACGCTTCCGGACGCGCCGAATAGCTCCCATTTCTTCTCAAATTTAAGCTCTGTAAAAATTGTTCCGGTGTATATATTTGTGATATTTACTTCAATTTCCTTTTGCGCTGCTGTACCGAAACCGTTTATTACGGAGGACTGAATATAATTTATTTTCAACGGGTCATCCTCGGTTATTGAGTAGGTGTCGCCGACTGCAAGAGTAAACGTTTTTCTCTCGCCCGCCTTCAGTGAAAAGCGGATTGGCTCACCGGCGTTTTTAATGAAAGTGAACCAGAAATCTCTATCTTTTTCGCTTTCGGGAATATTGCCGGACACTGTTTTTACCACAGATACAGTTGTCTCCGGCGGCTCGGACTCTTTGTGGTTATTGAAAGCGGCATAGGCGCGGCAGCTGTCGGGTATGGTGCCTGACTGCTCGGTTCTGCTGGCTATGTAACCCTCTGATGAGTAGTCGTCCTCAACTACCTTATACATCGTCCCTGAAGGAATATCAAGAAAGACTGCCGACTCTCCGTTTTTCAGGCTGATTACACCGCTGTCTGTTATACTGCCTGAGGGGACGCCGTTAATTGTATAGTAAACTGGTACACCGGCGGCTTCCTCGCCGAAAAATGACACGGTAAAGTTGAATGTCTTTCCGGACTCAGCAGCTTCGCCCGTGACTGTTTTTGTTATCTCAAGGCTGCCGGTTTTTCTTTCCTCGCCGCTCTTATGATTTTCGAAAATCGCAATAACACCCTCGGGAATAATAGTTCCGCTCATATTCCCCGCTGTAGAAATGTATCCAAGAGTATTGGCTGAGGCTTCAGTCACTTTATAGCTCATACCGACAGGAAGATTTTCAAAAACAGCGGTTTCATTATGCATCAGGCGGAAAATATCACCGCTTGTATACTCTATTGCCGAACCCTCACCGTTGATTTTGTATTTATACACACCCGGGTTGCCGAAGGTAACGGTAAAATCGAAGAGCTGGGTGGGGTCTGCGCCTTCACCGGAAACGGTCTTTTTGACCTCGAGAGTGCCCGTGACTCCCTCTTTAAATATATTGACAAACTCAGCAATGCTGATAATATCTTTCTGAATTGTCCCCTGATTGTTCCTGCTTTGAATCAGATAAGCGGGATTATAAACCTCGCTCACATCATAAAACAGTCCGACAGGCAAGTTTTCAAAAACGGCTTTTTCGCCGTGTTTCAGGTAGAATTTTCCGTCCTCAGGCGTTATAAGACTGCCCGAGCCGTTAAGTCGGTAGGGATAGCTTTTGCCGTCGCTGAAGGAAATGATAAACTCAAACTGTAAATTCTTATCAGCACCGCTTCCCTCAACGTTTTTTATGACCTCAAGAGAGTTAGTCACGCGGCGGTTATACGCGTCAATTTCCTTATTAACGGCTTCCAGCGCGTCCTCAGCCGTTATGGTAAAAAAGTATTCCTTCACTATGTTTCCGCTTGAATCGAGGATATAGTCATAGCCGTAGCCCGGCTTAGTTTCGACAAATTTATATTCGCCGCTGCTCAGTCCTGTTACGGTTATTTTTCCGCTAGAGTCAGTCATATAGGTATTGCCGATTTTCTTTTCCGTCCCATCCGAATGAAGCAAATACAGCTCAAATTCGGCATTTTTTATTGGCAAAGCCGTAATGCTTCCGTGCAGGTCAGTCTCATATTTATACAGAGTTACGGAATTTTTCGCGATAGTTCCGCGGAATATATTCGCCTTGCTCTGGGTGATATCCGACCACGCCGCAACGCTCATGACACCCGAAAGAAGCGTCAACAACGCGCACAGCAGAGAGAGAGCCGATATTATTGTTTTTTTAACTAAAGCTTTGTTCATAAAAAATACCTCAAGAAGATTTACATTACAAAGATATCCGATTACCGGAGCCCGAAAACTCCGGTAATCATTATTTTAAAAAGGGTTAAGGCAATATTGTAACAGACGGGTCATCCAATAAGTCTTCCGAGACCCAGACTGCAGGACGGACTCCATGCATGTGGCTGTCTGCAAATTGATCCCCTAATACATTGCCGTTCTCATCTACAAATGAAACGTAATAGCCTTCACCATCACCCGGGGATCTGAGAACCCATTTGTATGCATTCGGCGTACTGACTCTGTATGTGTTGCCGGGCAGATATTCATTTAATTCGGAAAGTGAAAGAATAAAAACTATATTATCTGTCTGTGAATTTGCCGATTCTCCGGCAGAGCTGTGGCAATTCGGATCATTATGTTCGGCATCCCATTCATCCCATTCAGGGTTGCTATTATTCTCATAAGTCCAGAGACCTTGCGGGATCATGGCAAAGTTTTGTATTGTTTGACAGTTATTAGTACCTTAGTGGGCTGAAAGCGCAATAAAAAACAAGATTTGGGTTGTGGGCTTGGCAAGCCAAGCCCACGTTAGAATACCATGAATCTATCATATAAGAAAAGTCTGAATATGGAAACGGAACAAAGCCATTACCGTGAGCATAAGAATAATTGTAAGCAAAACCTGTAATATAGTTATCTTCTGTCATTAATAGTACATTACCGTCCGAATAAGTCAACACTAACCATATTCATTAGTTAATAAACGGTAACACCGGCATTATTCAAAATGTCTTTTGTGACCCACAACGCGGGGCGGAAACCAAAAGAATAGTAGCCACAGAAACCATTATTTTGAACAATTCCGTTAGCATCTACATATGAAAAACGATAATTGTTAGAACCCTGAGATCTGAGCATCCATAATCCATTATTTTCTGTGCCTGATATAACAGCCTTTCTGTCGGTTTCTGTTAGAAGGTATTCATTTACTTCGGACAAGGACAGAATAAATGCCACGCAATTCGTTTCATCTCCTGCCGGTGTTGTACCTACTGAGTGATAGGAAGGTTCGTTGCGGTCTGCTTCCCATCCAGAAACGGAAAAATCTTCATAGGTCGAAAGAGCTGTCGGCATTAATGCATAATTCTTTAAAATGCTATTATGTTCGCTATACCAGCTATTCACATCTTCACGTACACCGATAACTATATCAGAGTAAGAACTAAACTCAAAATACTCGTATGTACAATCATCTCTATATATTTCATCAGATAATATCAACATATTATCGCCATCTTCTGCCAAAACGATCCAATTGATATCATCCAATTTAAAGTCAGCTCTTCCTGTGTACACATTGTTCGCAATCGGGTCAATGATATTATTAATAGCATCCGTTGACGCGCCTTCATACATCTTTTTATATTCCGACTTATTCGAAGCGTTGAGAATAACGTCAATGGCATAGTAGAAGTTATCATCGGGCTTCTGTATGAGCTTTACGTTATCAAGAAGAAGGTTTGTAGC
>JAVBNH010000034.1:0-15742 GCA_031551635.1 Oscillospiraceae bacterium
AGGATAATTATTGGAAGGAATGGTAATATGAACTATTTAATAATTGAATCTCATCCCTATTCCGGCAGCTTTAACGCCTCACTCGCGACAGTTCTTGAGGAAACCGCACGTGAAAAAGGACACAGTATAAAAAAAGTAAACCTCGTAAACGACGGCTTTGACCCTGTTATGAGGGCGGATGACCTGAAAAACTGGGCGAACGGAGTCAGTGACGACGCGCTTGTGAAGCAGTATCAAAGCGCCATAGAAGCCGCAGACATTCTGATTTTTCCCTTTCCCGTATGGTGGGGCTCCATGCCTGCAGTCCTCAAGGGCTTCTGCGACAAGGTTCTTTTGTTCGGCTTTGCCTTCACTTACGGCGAAAGCGGCGATATGATAGGTCAGCTGGGCAGCAAAAAGGCTATAGTGATAACAACCATGCAGACGCCAGTCGACGTTTTTAACGACTATTTCCGCAATCCCGTGGAAGGTGCTTTTATCAAGGATACTCTACAGACTGTGGGCATTGAGGTGCTAGAGCATTTTCAGGTTGACAATATCGCTTCCGGCGGTAGGGATTATGCTGTAGCGAAGCTGCATGAGCTCAAAAACGCGGTTTTCAATGTTGAGCTAGGGACTAGGGACTAGGTAAACACTGATTAAATCTACAAAAGAGCGAAATTTGAAATGAATTATAAAGCGAAGCTTTATCCGGCAGCCCTGACACCTGACTAATGAACCTTGAATCCTGTAAATGATGATTTAAACATCGTTATGACCCATATCTTTCCGTCTATAGTGAGCTTTTTTGTCCTATATTTGTTTTGCTTAAAAGTCACAAAACCTTTTGAAAAACAAGTTTTTCGAACTTTACCTAGCGCCTAAATTCATCTTATAGAAAATATAACCTGGAACGGTGAATCATGACTGTAACTAAAAGCGTTAAAATTTCAGGAATGACCTGCGCCGCTTGCAGCTCGAGAATTGAGAAGGTTGTCGGAAAAATGAGCGGCGTGGAGCAGATAAGCGTGAATCTTGCCAGTGAAAAGGCGCGGATAATTTTCGACAGCGACATTATAACGCTCGAAATAATCGAAAAAAGGATTTCCGAGCTTGGCTACAGGGCAAATTTAGCTGACGAAAACCTGAGCGCGGCTGATACAGAAGAAAAAGACAGGCAACTGCGTGTAATTCGGCTGAAGTTTATCTTATCGCTCTGTTTTTGTTTGCCGCTTTTATATATATCAATGGGTTCGATGCTCTCTTTTCCGATGCCGGCAATAATCAGCATGGAGCACAGTGCTTTAAATTTCGCCTTGATTCAACTATTACTAACCCTCCCGATAATTTTTATCGGCTACCGTTTTTATACTGTCGGCTTTAAGGCGATTGTGAAGCTCAGCCCGAACATGGATTCATTGATTGCCATGGGCACCTCAGCGGCGGTAATCTACAGTCTTTATTCGATTTTTAAGATAATAAACGGAGACAATCACGCGGCTCACAACCTTTATTTTGAGACCGCCGGGGTGATAATAAGCTTGATTCTGCTAGGCAAAACCCTTGAGACACGCTCAAAAGGCAGAACAGGCGAGGCTATAAAAAAACTTGTAGGACTCGCGCCGAAAACCGCGACACTTTTAACTGGCGGCAAGGAGACGGAAATCCCGATAGAAAATGTGCTGGAGGGGGATATATTGCTGGTGAGACCCGGCGAAAAATTCCCTGTGGACGCGCAGGTATTGGAAGGGCACACAAGTGTTGACGAGTCAATGCTAACTGGCGAGAGCCTTCCGGTTGAAAAAAGCCCCGGCGACAGTGTTTTTGCCGCTTCGATAAATAAAAACGGCAGCGTGCATATAAAGAGCGTCAAGGTCGGCAGTGACACCGTGCTCTCGCAGATAATCCGCCTTGTCAGTGAGGCGCAGGGCTCTAAAGCGCCGATTGCGAGGCTGGCGGATACCGTATCATTGTATTTTGTGCCTATAGTGTTCGCAGTCGCGCTGGTTTCGGCTGTCGGCTGGGCGCTGAGCGGTCAGTCCGCGGCTTTTTCGCTGACGATATTTATCTCTGTGCTCGTCATTGCCTGTCCCTGCGCCTTGGGACTTGCAACACCAACGGCAATTATGGTAGCGACAGGACGCGGCGCGGCTCTGGGAATTCTCTTCAAAAACGGCGAAGCCCTTGAGATAGCTCATAAAATCGACACCGTTGTGCTAGACAAAACCGGAACTGTGACCCTTGGCGCTCCGATAGTGACGAACATAATACCATTTGGAAATATTGATGAGATGGAACTCTTGCAACTCGCGGCTAGCGCAGAAAACAACTCCGAGCACCCGCTCGCGGGCGCAATTGTCAATGCTGCACAGGAAAAAAATCTTCCATTTATTAAGATAGAGGACTTTAAAGCACTTCCAGGATATGGGATTTCCGCTTGTAGCGGAGGTAAAAATATTCTGATTGGCAATATTAAGCTGATGAAAGAGAACAGTATAAGTTTTTCGCAAGGTACGCTTGAAACAGCTGAGGAGCTTTCCTCCAGAGGTAAAACACCGATGTTCATAGCCCTTGATGGCAACGCCTGCGGAATAATCGCAGTCGCCGATATAATAAAACCAAACAGTGCCGAAGCGGTTATGCTTTTAAAAAATCTTGGAATTTCGGTGGTTATGCTGACCGGAGACAGCCGGAAAACAGCACAGGCAATAGCGGCGCAATGCGGAATCAGCGAGGTCATAAGCGAGGTTCTGCCGCATGAAAAGTCGGAAATAATCAGCCGATTACGCTCAGAGGGTAAAAGCGTCGCGATGGTAGGAGACGGAATTAACGATGCGCCCGCGCTGGCTGCGGCGGACATCGGAATCGCGGTCGGTTCCGGGACGGATGTAGCTATTGAATCCGCCGACATAGTGCTGATGAAAAGCGATTTGCGCGATGTTGCAGCGGCAATCAGGCTGTCCCGCGCAACTATTCGCAACATAAAGCAAAACCTCGCATGGGCATTTTGTTATAACATACTCGGCATCCCTGTCGCGGCAGGAATTCTTTATATGTTCGGCGGACCGCTCTTGAACCCGATGTTCGGCGCGGCAGCAATGTCGCTGAGCTCCGTATCAGTGCTTGCCAACGCCCTGCGACTTAATAGGAGATAGGATTTAGGGCGTAGGAGATAGGTTATCAGTTACAATAAATCAACGGCTACCAGCATCCAGCATCTAGAATCTAGTGTCTAGTGTCTAGAATGAAAGGAAATGATTATATGAAAAAAGCAACTTTTAAGGTTGAGGGCATGTCCTGCTCACACTGTGAGAACGCGGTTAAAATGGCTCTTGCGGCAGTCGCCGGCGTCAAAACTGTTGCCGTCAGTCTTGAAGAAAAAAAAGTCACAGTCTCCGCAGACAGTAGCGTCACAAATGAAATGTTAATAGCCGCCATAGAAAATCAGGGCTACGATGTTATTCAATAACCGTCCTGCCTTTTTTGCAGCAGTAAGCAAGTTAATAATTTTATAATAAACATGATAGGGGAAAAAACATGAGAACACCAAAAATCGTTTTTATAGGCGCGGGTTCAATGTCATTCGGCAAATCCACCTTTGCGGACATATTTTCCGAAAAGCTCCTTGAAGGCGCGACCCTCGCGCTCGTTGACATCAATGAGACCAACTTAAACAGAATGTATGAGCTGGCGCTTGTGCTCAATAAAGCCAGCGGCATGAATCTGAAAATCGAAAAAACTCTCAACCGCCGTGAGGTACTAGCGGGCGCAGATTTTGTAATCAGCAGCCTCGCAATTGAACGCTGCGACCTCTGGAAACAGGATTTCAACATCCCGAAGGAATACGGAATCCGTCACACCATGGGCGAAAATGGGGGCCCGGGCGCGCTGTTTTTCACTATGCGAACATTACCCGAGGTCATTGACATAATGCGCGACATGGAGGAGCTTTGCCCTCAGGCGTATTTCCTTAACTTCTCGAACCCTGAGACGAGAATTGTTCTTGGAGTCGGTTTACATAGCAAAATTAAATGCATCGGTCTTTGCCACGGTATATTTATGGCGCAGAACGCTATTGCGAAAATGCTTGGCAGGGAGCGGGATTCAATTAGCGTGCTGGGAGCGGGTATGAACCACTTCCAGTGGATAGTTTCTGTGAAGGACACCGAAACAGGCGAGGATTTATATCCCGCCTTCCTCGAAAAAGAAAAGTCATATGACCCTGATTTTGTACCGTATTCAAGAAAGCTGCTGCATTATTTCGGTCTGTATCCGACCTGCTCTGACGACCATGTGAGCGAGTATCAGGCATACGGCTATGAAGCGGGCGAGGAGGGCTACGACTTCGACGGGGACGAGCAAAACCGCGTAAAGCTCCGCGCTGAGATAAGCGATGTTATATCGGGAAAAATTGACGCGAGTGACTGGTTCAAGCCCTCAGGCGAGCAGGCAATAAACGTCATCACCTCGATATTTTTCAATATCCGCCGCAATATTCCGGCGGCAATAGTGCTCAATAACGGCGCGATACCCCAGCTTCCCGCGGACATAGCGGTTGAGGTGCCAGTTGTCACTGACGGCAGCGGTATACATAAGCTATCAGTTGAAAACCTGCCCGCAGGAGTTATCGGAATGCTGAGCATGCAAGTTCCCGCGCAAAGGCTATCGGTACTCGCCGCGTCAAAGGGCAGCAAGGAGATTGCCCTGCAGGCATTATTGTGTGACCCGGTTATAAACAGCACATACGCCGCCGAACAGATTGTAAACAGGCTTTTCGAAATCAATAAGGCTTATATCAGACCGTTTAAATAAGAATATTTTCATTCATACTTTCCACCAATCTTTTGTAGATTTTTTGTGTGCTCGGCTATGGCTTTCTGCCACGCTCTTTTGCTGCTGAAAAATGCCGCCTTATCCTCTGTGAATTTTGCTTCCTTTCGCAGCTTTAAATACGCTTCCCAGCGTTCAAGCGGTATTGTGCCGTTTGCTATGGCTTTTTTTACAGCGCAGCCGGGTTCTCTGTCGTGAGCGCAGTTACTGAATTTGCACTGCAAGAATAATTCCTCAATGTCTTGGTATGCCTCGCTCAGCCCCTCGCCGCCCCCGAACATCCCGAGCTCCCTCATTCCCGGCGTGTCGATTATCATCGCGCCGCTGTGAAGGGTGATTAGCTGCCGGTGAGTTGTAGTGTGTCGCCCACGGCTGTCGTCCTCGCGGATTTCTTTCACGGGCATAATTTTCTCTCCGGCAAGCGCATTGACAAGACTTGATTTACCTACACCGGACGAGCCGAGAAAAACCGCGGTTTTGCCCGGCTTTATATAGTCCTCAAGCTCCCCGAGACCTTGAGCGGTATGGGCACTGAGCGCAATAACATGGACTCCCGCGGCTGATTTCTGCACAGCTCTAAGCTGCTCGCTGTAATTCTCGCAAAGGTCAGTTTTTGTCAGCACTATAACAGGCAGCCCACCGCTCTGCCAAGCCGCAGAGAGATAACGCTGAAGGCGGTTGAGATTAAGGTCATGGTTGAGCGAGGAAAGAATAAAAACATAGTCGAAATTCGCCGCCACGACCTGCTCCAATACGGTTTTTGCGTAATCGGCATTATGTCCTGAATAATCTGCGCGGGAAAATTTTGATTTGCGCTCAAGCACTGCTTTAATTATAGAATTTCCCTGACTGTTGCAATCAATCATCACGAAATCACCTACCGCCGGAAAATCCGCGGATTGTTCGATTTTGTTGTAGAAGCTGCCCGCGAGAACGGCATTAACCTCGCCGAATTCGCAGATTACCTTGTATAAATCGCGGTGAACCTCAGTAACTCTTGCGGGGAGTAAATGCGGGTCAAATTCTTCCGCTCTGCTTCTATAAAATTCCGAAAAGCCATATTCAATAAGATTAATCATTTATTTAATCCTTTCAATTTCCATATTTTTACATAAAAATACAGCGATATGCAACTTTTAACGCTGCATATCGCTGTTGTAATATTTCTACTAACCACTGATAAAAAACATTGTATATTTACGGTCTTTTTTGTGTTTTACTGCGTCTTTCTCCTTAACGGGCGGCAGCCCGTCTGCGTCGGCATCCTTGTAAAATTCAAAAAATCCTCGCAAATCTTTCAACGTTTTTTATCAGTGATTAGTATTAATAAAACTACAGCAATTACCGGCAATACCTCAGAAAAAATTCTTAAAGGTATTACGGCTTTTTACAGTATTTAAAAAGCTACATTTTGTTTATTAAGATGAGACCACCGTTAATATTACACTCATAAAATTCAACTCCTTTTAAATATTTATAAAAGTGTATAGTGCACAAAAATTTTAACTCTCAGCTTCACCGGTTGTTTTTTCCGGCACTATATCGGTGTATTTAACCGTATCAAGACCTGCGGATACACGGAGAATCTTCCTCGCTGAAGCCGCGTCCAGCCAGAGCTTCCCGAGGACATTTGCCGCCTGATAGTAAACTCCTTCAAGGGTTTCGAGATAGGCGGAGGCTCTGAGCACTGTTCTCGCGTCAACCGCTGTGACCTTGCCGTCAGCGTCCACATCGCCGTAAACCACAACTGAATACTGCGAGAGCTTTTTGCCCCATAAGTCATAGATATAGAGCTTTGAGCCGGTCGTTATATAGTTTCCTCTAAGAAATATATTGCCATTCACGTCAAGGGCGCTTATATTGGCATTATTGAAATTTAGAAGAAAATCACTGTAGAGCGTCTCGGGCTTGACATTTTTTATGTATCTGTCCCTAATATAAATTTTGTAGTCGGAATGCGCGCGTAAATCGGGAACAGCCGGATTATACTCTGAATGCGGTTCTGTGGTACCGGTTGGCGATGTCGGTGAAGTGGGTTCAGTGATCTGCTTTGAGGTTGTCCCATCCGGCTTTGTCGTCGTCTCGCTCGGTTTTTGAGTGGTCGATTGCCCCGGTTCGGTTGTTGTTATGTCAGTTGAAGGCTCCTCTGTGATGATTACAGTCTGTAATTTGCTGTTTTTCGCGTAGGTGTGCGCCGCCGAATCCTTATAACAGTAAATCACCATTGCATCGATTTTTTTGTTTTCATCGTTAAAGCCCAGAGCCATGCTGCCTATTGCTGTGACACTTTTCGGCACCTGCACGCTCAGGAGCTTGTTGCAATAGCCAAAAGCACTGTCACCTATTGATTGAAGCCCCTCATTCATGATTACCTCATTGAGGGCGACGCTGCCGAAAAAGGCACGCTTACCGATTTCTTTGAGAGTTGAGGGAAGGGTGTAGGAGGAGATAAAGAGGCATTTATAAAACGCGCCGTCCTCAATAACTGTAAGGTTTTTCGGCATGGTCACTTTTGAAAGCTTATTTGCGCCTGAGAAGGCGGAGCTGCCGACAACAGTAACGCTGTCGGGGATTTTATAGCTGAAATCATTTCTGCCGATAGGATAATAAACTATTTTTGAAGCGTCTTTATTAAATAAAACGCCGTCAATATCGCTGAAATCGGGATTATCTTTGTCAACTTTAATTTCCTTAAGAGAAGTACATTCGCCGAAAACAGTTGTCCCGAGCTCAGTAAGGCTTGCGGGAAATTTGACGCTCTCAAGATTTGCGCAGGCAAAAAAAGCCATATCCTTAAGTGTGGTAAATCCTTCGGGAAATTCGACAGAGGTTATATAAATATTCCCGAGAAAAACTGATTGCGCTATAGAAACAACCTGTCTGCCGCCGAGCATTTCGGGAATTTTTACATCCTCCTTCGCGGTGGAGCCCGTGATTTCAACATAAGCGGTGCCGGGTATCTGGCTGAAGGAGTAAATTTCTTCCGGCGCCTCCTGCTCTGCTTTTACGAAATTGAAGGAGCCAGACGCGAAGCAAAGGGAGATGACCAGGGCTATCGCGATTATTTTTTTCTTATAATTATACATAAATACCAAATCCTTAAAAAAGAGTAACCGTTTTGATTTTTTGCTCTTTAACGGGTCTGTCGCCTGCGCTTGTCGGCACGGCGGCTATTTCGTCAACCACTTCTATTCCCTTAGTGACCTTTCCGAATGCGGCGTATTGACCGTCAAGGAAGACGCCGTCAGCATGCATGATGAAAAACTGCGAGCTTGCCGAATTCGGACTTTGAGAGCGAGCCATGGATATTACGCCTCTCTCGTGCGAGAGGTCATTTTTGTGACCGTTTATCCGGAATTCTCCGACGATGTTCTCATCCGAGCCGCCGAAGCCTGTTCCCTGCGGGTCACCGCCCTGAATCATGAAGCCGGGTATGACGCGATGGAAAATAAGCCCGTCATAGAAGCCTTTAGAGACAAGTCTTTCAAAGTTTTCAACCGTTTTCGGTGCAATCTCCGCATAAAGCTCAAGTTCAATTATACCGCCGTTTTCCATTTCTATCCTTATCATATTAACCAAATCCCTTCAAATGTTTTTAGACTATAATACTATATCTATTTAATTTTATAACAAAAAGCTCTTTTTTTCAAGTCATTTTGTGAAATTTACAAATGATACATATAGTTAATGTATAAAATTGCAATATATATGTATAATTATACAGTATTTGCAAATTCTATTGACAAAGTTTACTTATGTGTGTATTATAATTACCATAATATCTGTAAAAAATTAACACTTCGGAAGGATTGGTTTCAATGACAAACGAGAAGAAGATTAAAAAAATAGTGCTGGCTTATTCAGGCGGGCTTGACACCTCAATTATTATACCCTGGCTCAAGGAAAACTACGAGGGTTGCGAGGTTATCGCCGTTTCGGGCGACGTCGGGCAGGGCACAGAGCTTGACGGGCTTGAGGAAAAAGCTATTAAAACAGGCGCGTCAAAGCTGTATATCGAGGACTTAAAGAGCGAATTTGTCAATGATTTCGTCTTTCCGACGCTGAAGGCAGGCGCGGTATATGAAGGGGATTACCTCCTCGGCACCTCCTTTGCGCGGCCGGTTATCGCGAAGAGAATCGTTGAAATAGCTCTCGCGGAGGGCGCAGACGCAATCTGCCACGGCTGCACGGGCAAGGGCAACGACCAGGTTCGTTTTGAGCTGACTATAAAGGCCTTCGCGCCGGAGATGATAATAATCGCACCGTGGCGTGTGTGGGACATCAAGTCGCGCGACGAAGAAATAGACTATGCCGAGGCGCATAATGTTCCGCTGAAAATAAACAGAGAAACAAATTACTCAAAGGATAAAAACCTCTGGCACCTTTCGCATGAGGGGCTTGACCTTGAGGACCCCGCGAATGAACCCATGTATAACAAGGAAGGCTTCCTTGAGATGGGCGTTTCGCCCGAAGCAGCACCTGATAAGCCGAGCTATGTTACAATAGGCTTTGAGAAGGGTATTCCCGTTTCACTTGACGGTGTTATGCTCGATGGTGTTACTATGATTGAAAAGCTCAACGATATTGGCGGCGCGAACGGTATCGGACTTGTCGATCTGGTTGAAAACAGGCTTGTCGGAATGAAGTCTCGAGGCGTTTATGAGACTCCCGGCGGCACAATTCTTTACAAGGCGCATCAGGTGCTCGAAACCATTTGCCTTGACCGCGACACCCTTCACTATAAGACGCTGCTCGCGCAGAAATATTCTGAGCTTGTGTATTTCGGGCAGTGGTTTACACCTCTGAGGGAAGCTCTCGACGCTTTTGTAGATAAAACGCAGGAGACTGTCACGGGCGAGGTAAGGCTGAAGCTCTATAAGGGCAACTTGATTAATGCGGGCGTGACTTCGCCGTATTCGCTCTATAATCAGGAAATCGCGACCTTCGATGAGGACGAGGTGTACAACCAGAACGATTCCGCAGGCTTCATCAATCTTTTCGGTCTGCCGATTAAAGTCAAAGCGATGATAGATCAGAAAAATAAAAAGTAGGGTGCTGGAATGGACTGCCTGATGTGCGATATTATTAAAAGCAAAGAAGATGATCCGTATTTTATAATCGAACTTGATACGGGTTATGCGGCGCTTGGGTGGCATCAAAGATTTAAAGGGTATACTCTTTTTATATGCAAAATTCATGCGTCTGAACTTCACGAGCTAGAGCCAGCGTATAAGTCAAAATTTATGGAGGAAATGTCAATCGTCGCCGAAGCTGTGTTTAATGTATATAAACCTGATAAAATGAATTACGAGCTGCTTGGAAACGGTGTTTCTCATTTGCATTGGCATCTTTTTCCACGGCGAATCGGCGATACTCCAAATGGCGGACCGGTTTGGTGGCTGCCAAAAGAGGAAATGTATAACGATTCAATAAAACCCGGCTGTGAAGAACGCGAAAAAATGATAGCGGAAATCCGAAATGAAATCATAAAATTGCGCACGAAATAAAGGATGTATTGGATATATGGAAAAACTTTGGACCGGACGTTTTAAAAAGCAGCTTGACAGCGCCGCCGACGATTTTAATTCTTCGATTCATTTTGACAGCAGGATGTTTTCGCAGGATATTACCGGCTCGGTTGCCCATGCCGCTATGCTCGCTTCTCGCGGGATAATTTCCGATGAGGATTACGAGGCTATTGCTTCCGCACTCACCGATATTCTTTGTGATATAAAAGAGGAGAGGCTGGAGATTGATTACTCCTGTGAGGATATTCATTCCTTTGTGGAAGCGGAGCTTGTCCGGCGTATCGGCGACAAAGGCAAGCGCCTTCACACGGCGCGGAGCAGGAACGACCAGGTAGCTCTTGATATCCGCCTGTATTTATTAAGTGAAATTGAAGAGATAAACTCGCTCTTAAAGGGTGTTATTAAAGCTGTCTGCGAAAAAGCCCGGGAGCATTCATGTACGGTTATGCCCGGCTACACCCATATGCAGCGCGCTCAGCCTGTTACCTTCGGACATCATATAATGGCGTACGCGATGATGTTTCTGCGAGATTTGTCGCGCCTTTCGGACTGCGAAAAACGCATGAAGGTCTCGCCGCTCGGCTCCTGCGCATTAGCGGGAACCACCTTTGACATTGACAGGAAGGCAGTAGCCGACTTTTTCGATATGAACGACTACACAAAAAACAGCATTGACGGCGTTTCTGACAGGGATTTCACCGCTGAGCTAGCCTTTGTGTGCTCAATGATAATGATGCACCTTTCCCGCTTCTGCGAGGAAATAATTCTCTGGTGCTCATGGGAGTTTAAATTTATCGAGCTTGACGATGCTTATTCGACAGGCTCAAGTATTATGCCGCAAAAGAAGAATCCTGATATAGCTGAGCTAATCAGAGGAAAGACCGGACGTGTTTACGGCGATCTGACGGCTCTGCTGACTATGCTCAAGGGGCTTCCTCTTGCCTATAATAAGGATATGCAGGAGGATAAGGAGGCTATATTCGAAGCGGTTGACACAGTAAAAGCATCGCTCACGGTTTTCGCGCCTATGCTCACAACGATGAGTGTCCGAGCGGACAATATGCTAAAAGCGGCACAGTGCGGCTTTATAAACGCTACCGACTGCGCCGATTACCTCACAGCGAAGGGGATTCCCTTCAGGACGGCTTATAAAATCACTGGTGAGATTGTCGCTTATTGCATTGATAACTCACTCACCCTTGAGACACTGACACTCGAGCAATACAGAAGCTTCAGCGATGATTTTGATGAGGGTGTCTATGAGGCGGTAAACCTCGACAACTGCGTGAAAAGAAGAATTTCCACCGGCGGAACCTCCCCGGAATCCGTTACGGCGCAGATTGAGTTTGTCAACAAAGAGCTGGAAAACTATACTGATTAATAATAAAGGAATAAAAAGACCGGTCAGCCAGAATTCAAATAGATTCTGACTGACCGGTCTTTTTCTAACGCCAATTTTTTTTATTAGTACCTTATACTAATCCTCCATTAAAAAGCTTCTATCGGAGTGAGCCCTTTTGTAAGAAAGCAAAAGGATTAGCGAACGACAGGTAGAAGCTATTTTAATGCGGATTAGTATTAGTGGGCTGAAAGCTCAATAAAAAACAAGACTTGGGTTGTGGGTTTGGCAAGCCAAGCCCACGTTAGTACCTTATACTAACCACTGATAAAAAACAGGACGTTAGTAAGTACAAATTTCAGATCATAAATTAAATTTTGTTAACCTTTGAAATAGACAAGCGTCTACAAAACTAAAATCTTATAACCTGTGTGATATATTTGTGACCGGAGACGCCTATTATATGGATACCCAATGCGAATTATATTTTTTTGGAGGTCAAAATGAAGAAGCGTACATCAACGAAACTCCTGAGTATTCTATTGGCATTTGTTATGCTCATCGGAATTCTCCCAACAATGACTGCCAGCGCGGCTAACATCAACTCAAAGCTGTCAGGCATTGTTATCAACCTTGTAAGCGACGGACGGCAGATAATAAATAATAATGTCGCCACAGGGCAGAAGATAAACTCCTACGAAAATTTCCAGATGTCTATAAGCTGGGAAATGACCGAAGCGGTTTATCACAACAAGGTCGCGGCAGGCGATTATTTCACTATAAGTCTTCCCCTTGACATTCTGAATCCGATGGATATCGTGTCCCCGATTTCTCTCAGCTCGGGCGGCGAAGTTCTCGGTTTATGGACCATACTCCCGGAAGCGCCGATTAAGCTTACTCTTACAGCAGCCGCGGCGTCAATGCTCTCTCTTTCCGGTTCCTTCAATTTCCTCGGCAGATTTGAGGAATTAGGCGTCGGCAGCGAGGTCATATCCATTGCCGGAAAAAACATTACAGTTCCCACAGGCAATCCTTCCACTCCTGTTTCGGGAGATTTCCCCTATGACCCGGCATTAAATCCGGAATCCTCCTATTATGAGGACGACGACCCGATTTATAAAGACGGTCAGCAAAACACCTCCGTTCAGAACTCTATAGAATGGTGGTTGAACGCTAATGAAAACAATTATTGGGATTACCATAACAAGGGTACATTTAACATTCTAAACGGTGCTTATATCGAGGATATACTGGATGATTCGCAGGTTTTCGCAACGATACCGGAGATTTATGCATGTTTCGCTCACGTTGACTCTCAAGGCAGACCTGTCAATGTTGCAGGCGGTTATATGAACCTTAATGAGAATTCGAGTGAGCTGGCAGTTCCCGTTCAGATCCCACGCGTAACACAGCCCGCGAATATGTCCAACGAGGATTTCGTCGCAATGCTGAAAACCCTGGGTACACCCGGCTACGGCATCACTCGTGACAATAAGCACCTTATTGTTTATCTCGGTACTGTAGGCGGCCCCGGCGGCACAATAAAATATGCCCAGACTGAAGCTGAGCTGAATACACGTTTACAGAGACTTACCGACTTAACAGCGGCTGAAAGAGCAGCTTTCATCAGAACTCATGGTCCGAACAACTCTATCGGCGGTCAGATTCTGATGTTCAACATGAATATTTACACGACAACTACAGCAGATAGGCCCGCGTATTTTAACACAGCGAACATCCATTCGACGACAGGTGACGACAGATACAATGCCAATCCTGTAACAATTTTTAACGCCAACGGCACAATCAAGGGCGTTGCTCCCAACAGCGTGGTTCTTTATAAGCTTGACGCTTATAACCATAAGCCGATTGCGGGCGCTCAG
Organism: Oscillospiraceae bacterium; assembly: GCA_031551635.1. GTDB lineage: Bacteria > Bacillota > Clostridia > Oscillospirales > Acutalibacteraceae > JAVBNH01. The sequence continues at coordinate 13,560 of JAVBNH010000034.1, forward strand.
TTTAAGCTTGAAATAAACACAAGCGGCTCAACTTGGGTTGACTACACAGCCGGCGGAACAAAGACCACAGACGCGGAGGGCAAGGTTGTCTTTACGGGTCTTGGAACCTCAAAATACAGATTCAAGGAAGTTGCAGCGGCTCCCGGATATGTTTTGAATTCCGGTTCTTATAGCCCTTCCAAAACATTTACGGCTAATGCTAACGGTACGGTCATTACCTGCTCGAACCAGCCCGTCGAATCTTATTTGAGAATTGCGAAATTCAATGAGCTTGGCAGAAACAATTCCAACGGCGACACTAAGGGCGTTATACTTGAAGGCGCTACAATGCAGCTCAAGGCATTATCAGGTGTTAGCACCGACATGTTTCTTTTCACTGACAACAATAATCCGGCACGTGCAGGCTACACAGGCGCCAGCCTTATAAACGGCGTTTATACCTTTACAACTCTCAATGTCGCTGGCAGCGATTATTATGACCTTCCTAGAATTCGTCTCTTCCCCGGCGTTTATGAACTGACCGAAATTTCGGCTCCTGCGGGTTATCAGAGATCGAATTATGTTTACACAATAAACGTAGCCACAAACGGCAATGTTACAATCACCTGCCGCGACGGCAGCACGAATATTCCAAGCAGTACCCAGAACAATGCCGCAGACTTTACATGGTTCGGAAATGATTATGACGGTACGAAAACCGGCGTTATCAGGCTGAAGAATGCGATAGCAACAGGCGGAGTCGCCATTGACGCGACACTCAACCTTTTCAACTATGACAATAACGGTTATGCCGCTCCCCACATGGTCCCCGGCGGTACTGTTATCGACCAGTGCACCTTCTCCCTCACCGGAACAGAAGCTGCTACTGCCACCATCGGTACGCTCGGCGGTGATAACCTGAATGTTACAAACATTGCAGGCGGAAAATCCTTCACAACAGTTGCAGCCGACACAAGCACAGCAAACGCTTTAAACAAAATCCCGAAAATCAATTTCACAAAAGCGGGCACATATACACTTGTTGAAACAGGCACAAAGTCAGGTTTCGCGAAGTACACAATCACCTACACAATAGTTGTCGCTTCCGACAGCACAATTACTGTAACAAGCACAAGCACAGGCGGACAGAAGCTTCCAGACGGCGATGTATTTACAGCCGCCGCACGTAACGCGAATGCCGATTACTGGTGGTGCAAGGCGGACACAGACGCAGGCAAGCACAACTACAACCTCAGAATCAGACACAATATAGGTGTCGTAAATTATCCCTACACAGTTGAGTACTATAAAGACAGCATCACAGCTGGCAATCTTCTTGGCACCTCGAACGGCACAACTCAGTTTGCAGACGGTTATGTCTTGACAAACGCGGAAGTAGCCGCTGACCTCGGCGCAAACTGGGTTGACGCTCAGAAGCCCGCAGGTTATCAGGTAGAATCCACTCAGTACTGCACAATCACTACTGTTGTCGAAAACAATGTAGTAAAGGTTCTCTACACTCAGATTAAGTATCCTTACACAGTTGAGTACTATAAAGACAGCATCACAGCTGGCAACCTTCTCGGCACCTCGAACGGCACAACCTCCTATGCCCCCGGCAAGGTACTCGCGAACGGCGACGTAGCTGCAGACCTCGGTGCAAACTGGGTTGACGCTCAGAAACCCGCTGGTTATCAGGTAGAATCCACTCAGTACTGCACTATTACGACTGTTGTCGAAAACAATGTAGTAAAGGTTCTCTACACTCAAATTAAGTATCCTTACACAGTTGAATACTATAAAGACAGCATCACCTCCGGCAACCTTCTCGGCACATCGAACGGCACAACCACATTTGCCCCCGGCAAGGTACTCGCGAACGGCGACGTAGCTGCAGACCTCGGTGCAAACTGGGTTGACGCTCAGAAGCCCGCAGGTTATCAGGTAGAATCCACTCAGTACTGCACTATTACGACTGTTGTCGAAAACAATGTAGTAAAGGTTCTCTACACTCAAATTAAGTATCCTTACACAGTTGAATACTATAAAGACAGCATCACCTCGGGCAACCTTCTCGGCACATCGAACGGCACAACCACATTTGCCCCCGGCAAGGTACTCGCGAACGGCGACGTAGCTGCAGACCTCGGTGCAAACTGGGTTGACGCTCAGAAGCCCGCAGGTTATCAGGTAGAATCCACTCA
>JAVBNH010000026.1:0-37577 GCA_031551635.1 Oscillospiraceae bacterium
GTACCGAGCAGTACACTTAAAGGCTCAGCCATCGGAAAGCCGCAGTTCGGGCAGTTTTCCGCGTTGTCCTCAACGAATATACCGCATTTTTTGCAAAACACAAATACACACCCTTTATAATAATGAAAAATGCACAATTAATAACTAAATTATTGTATACCAAACAGCGAAAAAAGTCAAGATACAACTAAACGCTGGCATAAATCTCAGTGAATTTGTTTGCGGTGAACTATACAAAATATACAAATAGCACACCAAATTGTAATTTAATATATACAGAATTGCTATTGCATTTTTTAATTTATGCGATGTATACTATAAATAGAAAGAGAAATCAAGCTTTTGATTTTGAATAATTTTGAGTTTTTTAGACACACATGTGTGACTTTTTTTCATATCTTGAGTAGATAGTGAGGTGATACTTTATGACACAGGCAAAGAAAAAAATGGTCGGAATATGCATGGCTTTGATATTGGTGCTAAGCTTCTCCATAACCGCTTTAGCCGCAGGCGCCCGTGTTGAAATTTCTGACGGTGAATATGAAAAAAGCTCAAGCAGTACTTATGGTACATGGAAATTCATTGACAATACAACATCTAATTCCTATTCTTCAAGAAGTTCTATGAGAGCAGTTTTTCAAATTAAAACTACCTTAATAAGCTCGTATTATGATGATCCGGGCAGAAGTGTGCTTGTAGGTGTGGGAGAAAATGCTCCTTATTATGAAAGTAATAGATATTCCAACCCTCTTTATTTCCGCTTAACTTTAAGAGCTCCATATTACAGCGTCAACGGAATAGGCTTTATTTACCTCGCATAGTTTAACCATTAAAGGCTGCTGTTTGCGCAAACAGCAGCCTTTAATTGCCTTAGTAATAAACAAAAAAAACAATGTCAGGGGTTGATTTAATGAATGTTTTTAAGCTAAGTTTAAAATCGTTTTTCAAAACAAAATATATTTTTATTACCTTCATATCCTCATTTGTAATTTTAAACGCTTATTCTATCATGTTTATAGCGACAAACTTTGTTTCAACAGAGGCATTTTTTTTCTTACAGTTTTTAAATTTTACAGCTTATTATATGGCTGTTATCACCTTTCTGTCTTACGAATACTTTTACAAAACAAAAAGACTTAACATAGACGAATGCCTGAGCAGTACGGTCAATGGTAAGAGAAAGCTGTTTTATAATCAGTTTTTTGTAATACTTATCTTAAATTTGTTTTTGAGTATAAATATTCTTATATTAACAATATATTCATCCATATCAAGTGATGTAACAGAAAAAGCATATCTGCTGCATTTGTTCTATAATGTTATATTAAATTTCTTTCTGCCCGGCTTATTCTCTGTTTTGCTCGGCGCTGTTGCGGCTCTGAAGCTCAGCCGTCTTACTGCTTATTTATTCCTCAGCGCTTTCATTTTTTTAGGGAGTCCAATGATGATGGATATCTCTTTAAGACTGGGAATATACAGGTTTATCGAATTTTTCAGTTTATCGAATCTTTCAGCAAAAAGTATTCCGGACTTTTTTATGGGCTTTTCTTTACTCATACACCGCTGGGGCTTAGTTTTCTTTTGGATATCTCTATGTGCGGCTGCTATTTTTATAATATTGTATAAAAATAAACCAGTCTTCCGTATAACCGCAGCGATATGCTGTTTACTCGCATGCGGACTTAGCCTAAGAGAATTTGTGATGCCGATTTCAAAGAGTGATAAAAATCATTATTATACGGAAATAGAATCACTTTACTATTCAGATAATCCTCAAAAAAAGCAAGCCGGAGGCTTTAATATATCTTCATATAATATGAATTTAAGAATTGACAGACTTCTTGAGGCATCGGTGGAAATGGAGGTTGATGTAAACAATCTGCAGCAGTATATTTTTACCTTATATCACGGTTATCATATAACTCAGGTAAGCGATGATTCGGGTAATCCTCTAACCTATAAACAGGAAGGCGACTATATTACAATTGATAATAATTCATCAGGAAGCTTGAAATCTATTGTTTTCAAATACTACGGTTACAATTACAAATTTTATTCCAACAGTGAAGCGGTTTTGCTACCAGGTAGCTTTCCATATTATCCCTTCAGCGGCTTCCATGAAATTTTTAATATATCAAATAGAGTCTTTGATATTCGAAATGACGGAATAAAATGTGGGTTTGAAATTACTATAGATTTTGATTCGAAATTAAACATTTATTCAAACCTTGATAAGGTTGACGGCAATACTTTTTCTGGCGTCGCAGAAAGTGTTCTTTTATTTGCAGGGCGGTTTTTAACTCAAACCGAGGTTGGCGGAATTACCGCTGTCTACTCATATCTTGATAATTCTTATAGCATGCAGGAGGTTGAAGACGCACTGCGAAGATTAAAAGAAAGTAAGCACTTAAATGAAAATCTGCGATATGTGTTTTTTACCCCTACAGTATTTTCTTCTGATTTTTACCCTGTTTACAACGATTATATGGAGTGTGACAGTGCGCCTGTTCTTGTTTACGGCTATGAAAAAGCTTTAATATTACCGCATAAAAAATGGCTGTACATTGTTATTTATGAGTTTTACATACCTGCCAGATACAAGTATGAACGATTTACCGAAAATGAAAAAATGGAAAGCTACACAGAAGAAAAAATAATTACCGTTATAAATAAGCTGTTTGAAAAGTACGGTGAAACAGAGACACTGGCGGAAATCGACAAGTTTGTTTTCGATAATAATGACGAAAGAAAGTCAATTGATTTTTTAAATGATTTTTTAGAGGGAGGAACTGCAAATGCTGGAAATTAAGAATCTGACAAAAAAATTTAAAACTAAAAAAGCGCTCGATAGCTTTTCCTATACATTTGAGCACGGTGTTTACGGTATTCTAGGACCAAACGGCGCGGGAAAAACAACGCTGATGAGGTCGGTTACCAAGCTGTATCCGATTAAAGCAGACAGTATTTTATATAACGGCAAATGTGTCAGAAATGATAAAAGCTTTCTCTCGCATGTGGGTTATCTGCCGCAGAAATTCGGTCTGTTTAAAGAGTTAAGCGTCACCGACGCGCTGTGCCTTCTCGCGAACCTCAAGGGTATCGGGAAAAAAGAAGCTCTCGCGAGAATAAGCAAAATACTGGAGCTTGTTAATCTGAGTGACCGCGCGGGAAGCCGTGTTCAGTCGCTCTCAGGCGGAATGATTCGCCGTCTGGGCATCGCGCAGGCCTTGCTCTCAGACCCGGAAATCCTGATTTTCGATGAGCCGACTGCAGGTCTTGACCCGGAGGAACGGCTGAGGTATAAAAACATAGTCTCACAAATCAAAGAAAATAAAACCGTCATCATCTCTACTCATATCGTGGAGGACGTGGAGGCTATCTGCGACAAGGTGGTTATTGTAAATGAAGGGAGACTTGTTAACGCGGGCTCCTGCCTTGAAATACAGAATTTAGCTTCCGGAAAAGTATTTGAGGTCAGAGAAGGCGACAGGGAGAATATTAATGGGAAATACCTCGTTCAAAAAACAATAGAACGCGGCGGCGAGAGGCTGCTGAAAATTCTTTCCGCCGAGCCTCAAAGCTTTGACGCCGTTAAACCCACAGTAGAGGATGGTTACATATGCGCATTAAAAAGAATTTAGTCCTTAACGCGCAAAGAGTGTTTTACCATTTACGAAGTATTCGCATGCTCGTCTTTATCCCGCTTTTTGCTTTTAACATATTAATTCCGGTTTTAAACTATGCGAGTTATTCGAATTATGGTATTTCAGAGCTGTTTGAGCTTGAGTTGCGGAAATTTGCTTTAATACTGATGCCGTTTTTCTCTGTTTTTTGGGTGATATTTGTTTTGAGGGAATATATTGAAGGCGAAGGCAATGAAATCCTTTTAGTTTACGGCAGAAAAATAAAATTTAAAGACACCTTTCAAATTATGCTGGTATCCTTTTTCAACATTTCATTGATATTTGCGGTTTATTTGCTTATTTATCCCCGAATGTTGAATTTGTATTTATGGATTTTTATTTTATGCGTTTATTTTCATGGGATTGTCTATCTTTTATCTTTTCTGACAAGCTCGACAACGATTACATTAATGATAAGTCTGCTTGTTTCATTCGTAAACTACAATGTGGTTGAAAAGCGAACGCCGTTTTTTTCCTATGCAGTCGTTTCAGGCTTTGTAAAAGGCGGGATTTTTTATGACTTAAAAACTGTTTTCCTGCCTCATATATTGCTGGCTCTTGTCCTATCAATAACAGGCATGCTGATTAATAAGAATAAGGTTTTATCATTTGAATAAATTTTACCGCTGAAACGGCATTAAAACGTTTCAGCGGTTTTTTTTTATCATTTTTCAATAAGCGTCGCGAAAAACTCCCGGTTGTGCTTTACCGCGGCGGAGTCGGGTTTAATTTTTCCGGCTTCCTCGTTGCGGTAGACGGCTTCCTCATAGAGCCCCATGCGCCAGTAGCATACAGCCAGCTCGATGTTCGGAATGAAGGCGTGGTAATCCCACAGCACAAAACCGAGTGTACCGCTGTCTGCATTGTCAAGCGCCGTCAGCAGCCAGTATTCCGCACGCTCAAAGTCGTTTTGCTCCATGAAGTCATATGCCAGCTCGCAGCAGATTTCGCTTCGCGGCAGGTCATAGAGAAAGCTTCTGAGCAGCACGCGGCTGCGGGCGTTTTTATCGCCCAGCTTCTTATAGCAGCCCCCGAGCGAGAAGCATGCGCCGATATTATCCTCAATCCAACCACCGCCCCCGTCAAGGAATTTTTCAAAATAAGCGGCGGCTTCATTATACATTTCATGGTCGGCAAGCTCTCTTGCGAAGTAATAGAGCGAACGCGGCGAAAACGGTATGCCCGCAGACTCCTGAGCCCTATAAATTCTGAGGTTTCTGTCGCCGTGCGAGCCATTTTTTTTGTGGGTGACGGCTATATCTGTGTCAAGAATATTGCCAGACATAGTGATACATTCATGTACGGGGTCATTCCAACGGAAGCCGTCAATGCGGCGCAGCAGCCGTTCGCGGCGGCTTGAGAGAGTCGGATTTCCCGAGCCGTCGAATGCCACATGATAAAGCATGGTGACGGCGCTTGTTTCAGGTGAAAGCTCCGACTTGAGTTTTATTAGCTTACTGAGTTCTTCTTTTTCAATGATATCGTCTGCGTCCAGCCACATCTGGTAGTCCATTGTTGCCTTTGAAAAGGCGAAATTTCTCGCCGCGGAAAAGTCATCTATCCATTGAAAATCATAAATTTTGTCTGTAAAAGCCGAGGCGATTTCCTTTGTTTTATCGAGCGAGCCGGTATCGACAATTATAATTTCGTCAACAGCCTCCCTGACGCATGAAAGGCAGCGTTCCAGCACTTCTTCCTCGTTTTTAACTATCATGCAAAGGCTGATTGTTATCATCCCTGTTTTCCCTCCTTTATTTCTGACGCGGCTTCAAATACATTTCAGCCGCGCCAGTGGTTCTTCAACCTATTTTATTTCTATTGATGCACTTCCGTTACCGATTATGGTGTTAATTGAGCCGATATGATCGGTTCTCGCCGAAAATACAAACATCAGTCGCGTACCTTTTTCGACAGGGATGCAGATGTCGCCGAGTGTGCCGTAAAGAATCGTACCGCTTTCAATCGGTCCCGGCATTGTGGGCAGCAGGTCAATCTTTGTGCCTGATATCGGCTCAAAGATGTTGCTCAACAGGTCAGCCTTGTAGAGCTCCGCGCTCACGATTACCTCGCTGTCCATGCAGGAGAGCTCGAGAACGGTCGTGAATACCGCGCTTAGCTGGCTTATGCAGCCGTCGCGGCTGAGCGGGAATGAGTGATTGATTGCAAGCAATGAGAGATTAGTCAGGTCGATGTTGCCGTCGGTTGTCGTCAGCAGGCTTGCGGACGCGCCGAAGCCAAGGATTCCGACAGTTCTGATTAGCATGCTGTTGCCGGTTGACAGATTAACGGGTAAACCGGTCGAGAAGGGAATCAAAGCTCCCGCCGCATCTGCACCTGTTGCTCCGGTTGCGCCAGTGGCTCCAGTCTCGCCTGTGGCTCCTGTGGCTCCGGTGGCTCCTGTGGCTCCGGTAGCGCCTGTGGCACCAGTGGCTCCGGTAGTGCCTGTGGCTCCCGTTGCTCCAGTAGCTCCGGTCTCGCCTGTGGCTCCCGTTGCTCCTGTTGCTCCGGTCTCGCCTGTTGCGCCTGTTGCTCCTGTTGCTCCGGTGGCTCCTGTTGCACCTGTGGCTCCGGTGGCTCCAGTCGCTCCTGTGGCTCCAGTCTCTCCTGTGGCTCCAGTCGCTCCTGTGGCTCCGGTAGCGCCTGTGGCTCCGGTAGCTCCGGTTGCTCCTGTGGCTCCGGTAGCTCCGGTTGCTCCTGTGGCTCCTGTGGCTCCGGTTGCTCCAGTCGCTCCTGTGGCTCCGGTTGCTCCGGTAGCTCCGGTAGCGCCTGTTGCTCCGGTAGCGCCTGTTGCTCCTGTGGCACCTGTGGCTCCGGTGGCTCCAGTCGCTCCGGTAGCTCCGGTTGCTCCTGTTGCTCCGGTAGCGCCTGTTGCTCCGGTGGCTCCGGTTGCTCCGGTTGCTCCGGTTGCTCCTGTGGCTCCTGTGGCTCCGGTTGCTCCAGTTGCTCCGGTGACTCCGGTTGCTCCGGTAGCTCCGGTAGCGCCTGTTGCTCCGGTCTCGCCTGTTGCGCCTGTGGCTCCGGTTTCGCCCGTTGCGCCAGTAGCTCCGGTTTCACCTGTTGCGCCAGTAGCTCCGGTTTCACCTGTTGCGCCAGTAGCTCCGGTTTCGCCCGTTGCGCCAGTAGCTCCGGTTTCGCCCGTTGCGCCTGTGGCTCCGGTTTCACCGGTTGCGCCTGTGGCTCCGGTTTCGCCTGTTGCTCCTGTAGCTCCGGTTTCGCCTGTTGCTCCTGTAGCTCCGGTTTCACCTGTTGCGCCTGTGGCTCCGGTTTCGCCCGTTGCGCCTGTAGCTCCGGTCTCGCCGGTTGCGCCAGTAGCTCCGGTCTCGCCTGTTGCGCCTGTGGCACCGGTTTCACCGGTTGCTCCAGTGGCTCCGGTCTCGCCGGTTGCGCCAGTAGCTCCGGTTTCACCGGTTGCGCCAGTAGCTCCGGTTTCACCTGTTGCTCCTGTAGCTCCGGTTTCGCCTGTTGCTCCTGTAGCTCCGGTCTCGCCGGTTGCGCCAGTAGCTCCAGTCGGTCCTATGCAGCAGCAACAGCGGAAAGATTCGGCTTCCATTGCCTCTATCTGCGCTTCGATACTTTCGTTGCCGATATTCTCAAGAATTTCTCTGTCACCTGTGTCGCGGCACGCGGCTCTCCTATATGTGTTTCCGCCTGTACGGCGGGTATCACAGTCTCTGGGCATATATACTTTTACCTCCATGTTTTATTTTTTAAGGCAGTCAGTTTTACTCTCAGGCGGCAATACAGCATGCGTTTAAATGCGTATGAAAAATATCCGCATTATGATTAAACTTCTTTTTTAGCATATATTGGCGCTTGTAAAAAACGAATAGCCTCAAAACAGGCTATTCAGCAGATTGACAAGCGTTACAAAAATATTGCTCGATTCTGTTTCCTGATTAAAATATTTTCTTTGTTAAAATAAAGCGACTGACATTTAATAAATATTTATAAATGGAAACTAAAATTTGTATTATTACCACGCACGCAAACAGTCGACAATTTATGATGCAGGATTTTTTGTTCTGAGCAAGGCAAGGACGACAACAAAGCTCAGGACAAAAAAGACAAGTTAGAAATGACTACTGTTTGTGTGCGTGGTAATAAATTATATATTTTGGTTTAGTTTTATATTTGGGTCTTGTAAAATTTGTTAATAAATGATATAATATTCTTAAATCTAAAACCAAACAGCAAGAAAATACGGAAAGGCTGACTATTTTTATGAAAAAGAAAAGAATTTTAGTTTTATCTGTCATTTTGATTTTATCTGTAATTATCGCCTGTGCTTCGCTTAACGCGGGTGCCGCTTCGATTTTCGGCGATATTAACAAGGACGGCAAGATTACTGCGGTTGATGCTAGAATTTTGCTGCGTGTTTCAGCGGGTCTCGAGACTATCACTGCTCCCGATGAAGATTATTATGTTTATTTTGTTTATGGAGATTTTGATTTTGATTATAAAGTGACTGCTATCGACGCGAGAATCCTTCTCATGCATTCCGCCGGACTTCGCGGTTTGGTTATGCCCGAGTATCCGACAGGTGTTTATACCACAGAGGAACTAAAGGTAACTTCAAAAGTATTTAAAAATGAAGAGCTGACCGCTGTGCTCCGGACAACCGAGAAGGAAGAAACCACGACCGAGCCGCTCACTGAAGAGCCGACGACAGCCGAACCGAAGGACGAGGTAGTTGATGCGACTCCTGAGGAAATATTGAATAATTATAAAGATGTTATGAAAATCGCAAAGAAAGACAAGCCCGGTTTCAAGGCATATTCTTATATCTATGCTCCGGCAGGCAGCGCAGACAGACAAGTTAACGGAAACTGGCTTTACGCGAATGCTGTTATTAATTTATTAAGTCTTCAAAACAAAAATATTGCCGAAAAGCTGGGTAAAAAAGACACGGTTAAAATTGATAAAGACAGCTCAATGGATGAATTCCCGCTGTTCAATAATGAAAGCGGTTGCCTCCTGAGTGATGTAAGTGCAATCAAAACCGCGAAAAAAACCAAGCTCGCGAACGGGAATACCAGACTCGAGATAACCCTCAAGGAAGAAAAAAATCCCGAGCCGACTCCTGCAGGGGCAGACACTCCGCTGAGTAATACAGGCGCGATGTTTGATACAGCTTCTATTACAAAAATCAGAGCAGAGGTCAGCAAGTTTTTCGATAAACTTAAGTGGAATGATTCCGATATAAAGTATGATTGCGATATCACTTATCACGACTGTAAAGCGACGCTTGAATATAACTCAAACAACGAAATTGTTTCCCTTGAGCAAAATCTGGTCAGCAGACTTGAAGGGCGCTATTCTAGCACTAAAACAGCCATGGTATTTAAGCAGAATTATTACATGACCTATAGGTACAATTGCTTTGAATTTTAAATTCTGAATAAAAGCAAAAAAATGAGCGTCCGCAATTATAGCGGACGCTCAAATTGTTATACTTTCTATTTTGCTGCAATGCATTCAATTTCGACAGCAGCACCTTTTGGCAGCGCTGAAACTGCGACGCAGGAGCGCGCGGGAGGGTTTTCGCTGAAATATTTTGAGTAAACCTCGTTAACTGCGGCGAAATTATTAATATCTGTGAGAAAAATTGTTGTCTTGACGATGTTTTTATAGCTGAGACCGACTGATTTCAACAGCTCGCCGATGTTAAAGAGCACCTGCTCAGTCTGCGTAATAATGTCCGCTTCGCATTTTGAGCTTCCATCGGCGCAAAGCGGAATCTGACCGGAAAAAAAGTATAAATCGCCGGTGCTTATACCCTGCGAGTATGCTCCGACCGCCGCCGGAGCCGCTTCTGTTTTAATTATTGTTTTCATGTCTTACCTCAATTCAAAAATATTATTCCATTATGACACGATAATTGTTCTTTTCGAGCATTTCGATAACCTTTTCACCATGCTCTTTTCCTCCCACCTCGCAGGCTATGTGGAGTATAACCTCAGAGGGGTCAAGCTCTGCGCTCATTCTGTCATACTGCACCATGACGATGTTCGCGAAAGCCTCCGCCATAATTTTTGAAAATTTCTCAAGGCTTCCGGGAATGTCCGGCATCACCGTTTTGAATTTCAATTTCCTGTTTCGTGAAACAAGTCCGATTTCGATTATCCTGTGGATGAAGCTGACATCGATATTTCCGCCGGAAAGTATGCAGACACTGCGCTTGTTTTTCACATCAATTCTGCCCGAAAGCACAGCCGCGAGTGACGCCGCGCCCGCAGGCTCAATGACCTGCTTATTTCGCTCTAGAAGTGTTAATATCGCGGCGGAAATTTCGGCATCACTGACGCTCACCATCTCGTCAACATATTTATTAATCAGCGAAACAGTGATGTCGCCCGGATTTTTCACGGCGATTCCGTCGGCTATGGTCTGAACAGTGTCGCTGGGGGTCAGCTTTTTGTGTTTGAAGGAGTTACAGATTGCAGGCGCGCCTTCGCTCTGCACTCCGATTATCTTGATTCTGGGATTGATGTTTTTCAGGTAAAAGGAAACACCTGCGAGAAGCCCGCCGCCTCCCGCCGGAAGAAAAACCATGTCCACATTCGGTATTTCCTTGAGAATGTCGAAGCCGAGCGTACCCTGACCCGCGATGACCGAGATGTCATTGAAAGGGTGAATAAAAGTAGCGTTTTTCTCTTTCTGAATTTCAAGAGCGTGGGAATAAGCGTCATCATAGCAGTCGCCGCTCAGGCAGACTGTCGCGCCGTAACCCTCCGTTGCCTTCACCTTAGCTATAGGTGTGCTTTTCGGCATGACGATTGTCGCGTTTATCCCGAGCTTCGCGCTGGCATAGGCGACTCCCTGGGCGTGATTGCCCGCCGAAGCGGCTACGGCTTCACTGACACCTTCTTTTTCCTTGAGCTCACAGAGCTTGTTATAAGCACCGCGAAGCTTGAAAGAGCCGGTTTTTTGAAGATTTTCATATTTTAAATAAATTTCACCACCGGTCATTTTTGAAAAAGTTTCCGAGCGGTCAAGGGGGGTGTCGTGAATGATACCCTTCAGTCGTTCCGCTGCTTTTTCAATATCCTTTACGCTTAGCTCACACATTATATGACCAATCCTTTATGCTTTATTAATACTATTACCACGCACACAAAAAGTAGTCATTTCTAACTTGTCTTTTTTGTCCTGAGCTTCGTTGTCGTCCTTGCCTTGCGTCAGCAAAGCTGCGTCCTCCGCCTTACTCAGAACAAAAAATCCTGCGTCATAAATTGTCGACTGTTTGCGTGTGCGGTAATAAGTTTATAAACAAGGTTCACCGGAAAATAATATTGCCTGCTGTTTTATCGCAGAGTGGTATTAAGAACGGCGCCGAAATTCGCGGAAGCTACCGCTTTTTGGTACCGTTTCAGGTAACCCTTTGTTTCTGAAGGTTGCTTCAGTTTCATTTCTCTCATGCGCACAGTGATTTCTTCAGCCGTTAATTCCGCATTTATCGAATAATTATTTATATCGATATTAATTATATCGCCGTCTTTCAGATATGCAATCAATCCTCCGCGTGCCGCTTCGGGGGAAATGTGTCCGATAGCCGCGCCCCTTGTCGCGCCAGAAAAACGTCCGTCGGTGATAAGCGCGACATCGCGGTCTAGACCCATTCCTGCTATTGCGGAGGTCGGCGAAAGCATCTCGCGCATACCCGGTCCGCCTGAGGGACCCTCGTACCTGATTACAACAACGTCACCCTTTATGATTTCGCCGCCATATATAGCCTTTATTGCATCCTCCTCGCTGTCGAAGACCTTTGCCATGCCTGAATAACTGAGCATTTCCTCACTGACAGCGCTGCGTTTTACAACCGCTCCAGCCGGAGCGATATTCCCGAAGAGAATTGCGAGACCGCCCGTTGGGGAATATGGCTCGTCACAGGAGCGGATTACCTTATTATCTTTTACGGTTGCTGTTCTAATATTCTCCCCGAGAGTTTTTCCTGATACGGTGAGGACATTCTCATCTAAAAGCCCTGACCTTGACAGCTCATGCATGACCGCGTGAACACCGCCTGCCTCTTCCAAATCCTGCATATGATACTCTCCAGCGGGAGCCAGCCGGCAGAGATTTGGCGTAACCGAGCTTATACCGTTGACGGTATTCAAGTCGAAAAGCAAGCCTGCTTCGTTGGCAATGGCGGCGAGATGCAGCACCGAATTTGTCGAGCAGCCGAGTGCCATATCAACTGTTAAAGCATTTCTTAATGATTTTTCCGTCACTATATCGAGAGGTCTTATATCATTGTTAAGGAGGTCCATGATTTTTTCGCCCGCGTTTTTTGCGAGAACAAGCCGCCTTGAATAAACCGCCGGAACAGTACCATTACCTCGAAGCGCCATGCCAAGAGCCTCGCAAAGACAGTTCATGGAGTTCGCCGTGAACATGCCTGAGCAGGAGCCGCAGGTAGGACAGGCGTTGTTTTCGCATTCCATTAATTCGTTTTCGTCAATCTGATTGTTCTTGAATTTTCCAACAGCTTCAAAAACACTGTTCAAATCCATTTTGTCGTTTGAAAGCATAGGTCCGCCGGAGATGAAAATCGATGGGAGATTGAGCCTGAGCGCCGCCATAAGCATGCCCGGCACGACCTTATCGCAGTTCGGTATAAAAACAAGCGCGTCAAAGCAGTGCGCGTTCGCCATGACCTCAATGCTGTCGGCAATTATCTCGCGCGAGCAAAGTGAGTATTTCATTCCGGTATGCCCCATTGCAATACCGTCGCACACAGCGATAGTATTGAATTCCAGCGGTGTTCCGCCGCTCGCAAGTACCCCGTCCTTGACAGCCCTTGCGATTGTTTGCAGTCCTACATGCCCGGGAACAACCTCGTTGTAGGAGTTCACGATTCCGATTATGGGTTTCCCGAGCTGTGAATCGCTCAGCCCGCCCGCTTTCAAAAGGGAACGATGAGGAGCGCGTTCAGCTCCCTTTTTTATCATATCACTGTTCATAACTAAAATCTCCCTTAATCAGGATTGCCAGAGCATTTTATCTCTTAATTCTTTTCCGACAGTTTCTGCCATGTGCTCTTTTTCCATGCGGCGGCAGGAATTGAAATAGGGGCGGTTCGCCTGATTTTCGAGAATCCAGTTTCTTGCGAATTCGCCGCTCTGAATCTCGGAGAGTACCTTTTGCATCTCTTTTTTAGTCTCGTCTGTGATGATTCTTTTTCCGACAGTATAGTCGCCGTATTCGGCGGTGTCGCTGATTGAATAACGCATGAAGGAAAGACCGCCTTTGACAACAAGGTCAATAATGAGCTTCATCTCGTGAATGCACTCGAAATACGCGCTTTCCGGCTGATAACCCGCCGCGACAAGTGTCTCAAAGCCCGCCTTCATCAAAGCCGTAACGCCGCCGCAGAGAATAGCCTGCTCGCCGAAAAGGTCTGTTTCCGTCTCCTCCTTGAAGGTTGTTTCGAGTATGCCCGCTCTCGCGCCGCCGATACCATAGGCATAAGCGAGAGCAGTTTGTTTTGCCTCTCCGGATTTGTCCTGAGCAACAGCGATAAGGCATGGAACGCCCTTGCCCTCCTCAAACTGGCTTCTGACGGTGTGACCGGGACCCTTCGGCGCTATCATAATTACGTCAATATCTGCAGGCGGAACAATTTGTCCGTAGTGAATATTAAAACCGTGAGCAAAGCAAAGAGTCATGCCGGGTCTGAGATTTTTCTCAATCATGCTTTTATAAAGAGCGGGTTGTTTTTCGTCATTGACAAGAATCATCACGATGTCAGCTTTTTGAACCGCTTCATCGGTGTTCATAACCCTGAGCCCTGCCGCCGCCGCTTTTTCCTTTGAGGGGGAACCCTCGTACAGTCCGACAATAACATCAGCTCCGCTCTCGTGAAGGTTAAGCGCGTGGGCGTGACCTTGGGAGCCGTAACCGATTATCGCGACGGTTTTTCCCTCCAGCATTTTAAAATTGCAATCCTGTGAATAGTACATTTTAGCCATAATAAACTCTCCTTAAATTATTATTAAATCATTTTTACTTCTATTACATCATAAAGTTTTTCCAGTTGCTTTACTATCTGTTCGCGGGTTGCGTCGTCCCCGCTTGAGGTCATGATTATTCTTGACATTTCATTGTTTTCCGGCATTACGCCGACTTGCAGGCTGTCAATATTGTAACCTCTTTTTGAAAAAAGCCCTGCGACCCTCTGCAATACGCCGAATTTATTCATCACAATGATTGACAGTGTAAACTTCTTGATTTCCATTATCCTACTCCCTTTTTTAGATTACGCAACGCGATTCCGACAGCCTAACACCTACAACCTAAATCCTACGCCCTTTTATAATTACACAAAGCGATTCTGACAGCCTAACGCCTACAGCCTAAATCCTACGCCCTTTTATAATTACGCAATGCGATTCCGACAGCCTAACTCCTACAACCTAATACCTAACTCCTTATTGTGTGATTATATTATCAATCGAGCCGTTAGGAGGAATCATCGGCAGAACCCTCTCATCCATATCAATGGCGCAGTCGATAACCGTTGTGCCCTCATTGCTGAACGCGAATTCCAGCGCGTTTTCAAGCTCGCCCATATTTAGAACCCTTTTCCCCGCCGCGCCGAAGCCCTCTGCTACCTTGACATAATCCGTAGCGCGGGGCAGGGTGGTGTTCGAGTATCTCTCACCGTAGAAAAGCGTCTGCCACTGCCGAACCATGCCGAGAACACCGTTGTTCATTATAATGACGACTATCGGAAGTTTATGATAGACGGCAGTCGCCAGCTCGTTAATGTTCATGTGAAAGCTGCCGTCACCGGTGAAGAGAACCGTTCGTTTTTTGCTATTTGCTATGCATGCTCCGATTGCCGCGCCCATGCCGAAGCCCATGGTACCGAGGCCTCCGGAGGTCAGGAAAGTCCGCGGCTTTTCGAAATCGTAGTATTGCGCCGTCCACATCTGGTGCTGACCGACATCTGTCGCGACTGCTGTGTCATTATCAGTGAATTTTCGCACAGTTTTAATGACCGATTTCGGATTCAGATGGGAATCGACATTGATATTGCTGCAATTCCGCCCGATTTGTTTATACTGCGCAATTTCGCTGTGCCAATCATCATGGTTTTGTTTTTCAACAAGCGCTGTAAGACGCGGTAAAATATCCTTGATGTTGCCTATGATATTTTTATATGTCGGGACATTTTTATTTATTTCAGAGCGGTCAATATCGATGTGCAGAATCTTAGTGTTTTCTGTGTATTTATTCTTGTCGCCTGTCGCCCTGTCGCTGAAACGCACGCCGATACCGATAATTAAATCAGCCTCCGCATTCATGCGAGTCGAGGCATACGCTCCGTGCATACCCGTCATTCCAAGCTTCAGCTTATTTGAATGAGGTACGCAGGCAAGCCCCATCATGCTTGAGCCAATCGGAGCATCAATCTTTTCGGCAAACTCGATTAACTCATCGTATGCTCCGGAAATAGCAACACCGCCGCCGGCGTAAATATAAGGTTTTTTGCTGGCTGCTATGAGTTCCGCCGCTTCGTGAAGCGACTCTAAGGAGTATTCCGGAGGCTCTTTAAGCTTATAAGGCTTCGCGCCGTGAAACTCAGCTGTGGCGGTCTGAATATCGCGGGGGATATCAATGAGCACCGGTCCGGGACGGTCAGACATCGCTATCGAGAAGGCCTCGCAGACTATATGCTCAAGCTCGTTTATATCTTTTACGATATAGTTATGCTTGGTTATCGGCATGGTTATTCCGGCTATGTCCACCTCCTGAAAGCTGTCCTTCCCTATGAGGTGGAGGGGAACGTTTCCGGTTATTGCTATGAGGGGAGTCGAGTCGAGATAAGCCGTCGCGATACCTGTCACAAGGTTTGTCGCTCCGGGTCCCGAGGTAGCTATAACAACCCCTGGTTTCCCTGTAGCACGGGAATATCCGTCGGCGGCGTGCGCCGCAGCCTGCTCATGGCAGGTGATATAGTGGCGGATTTTGTCCTGATTTTTATAAAGCTCATCATAAATATTCAAAACAGCTCCGCCGGGAAAACCGAAAACCTCATCGACGCCGTGCGAAATTAACGCCTCTATGAGTATTTTTGCGCCGCTCATTATCATTCTTTAACCATCACCTTTTATAAATTTACGCTCAGCAGCAGAAAAATAAAAAACCTTGCAGCTGTTACACTGCAAGGTCCGAAAATTTAACTGTTGTTAAAAGCTAATCGGAGACTTTTTATTAGCAGCATAACGAAAATCAACACCATCGAGTACCACGACCACGATAATGCTAATTATAATTATGCTGATGTTAACAAAAGAGGTTAACATATTATAGACTCCTGAATTTTTTATAATTCTGAAAAGCCAATAAGCTGGTCTTTTTCAGAAATTATTAACAGTCTATCACAAGACGGAGCCGGTTGTCAATAGCTTTCGTGAAAAAAATATAAAAAAAGAGAAGCGGCTTTTGTCGCTTCTCTCAGTGTGTAATTATAATCTCATTACGGAGCTTCATAATCGAAAGACGGCTTAAGGGCGTCGATAAAAGCCTGAAGTCTTGCAAAGAAATCCTTAATGAAAGCTATAACATCCTCAAAGAACATATCTAATGTGTAACCATCGTTGAATTCTGGCATTGTGTACACCTCACTTTCACATAACAATCATAAATAAAACAAATCAAATGCAATTAGGTTGTTGTGTCGTCTGTGTCGTCTGTTGTATCGTCGGGTTTAAAAGCCTTGGCAATCCACTCCTGAATATGAGTGAACATAGCGACGATTTCCTGAATCCAGTTTGCAAAAAACTCAAAGATTTTCGCGATATCCATTACGTACACCTCACTTTCGTGATTAATGTTTCGGCTGACTTGTCAACCTTACGATTATGATAGTAGCACATACGTTAACAAATTGCAATAATTTTGTTAAAAAAAACTTAATGTTTACATGTATGTACAACAATTGTCAAGATTTAGTTTCATATTAGAAATAATTACAATAAATACCAACTTTTACATTAAAATTCGACGTTATTGTATATAATATCCAAATTTTCAGAGTAATATCAATTAAGAATTAAACAAAAAGGTTCGCAAAAACATCCTGCAGTTTCTTAAGCATATCGGTTAAAAAGAGTATCAATTTTTCTAAAAAATCCTCCATAAAGCGGCACCTCCTTGTAAAAAAGCAATTTTTAGCTTTTATGAAACAAGATAATTTTATCACAAGGTGATTTTTGCTTTATTTATAAATGGTAAAGAAATTGTGAACGACAAGAGGTGTTATGACAAAAAATCGTAACAATTCATCCACTGCTTGACTTTTTTATTATTTTTATTTAAAATCAGTACATTATATATAGCAATGCCATAATAAGCTCTGTGTCCGCACCTTCACCGGACAGGAGCAGCACGAGAGCCAGAATGAGAGCGGTATCGCTGTCGAGATTTAGAAAGCTGCTCTTTTTTTCGTCACCGGAATGTGTGCCGCTCAGTCTATCGAATAAACCTCCGAGCGAAAGTCCTCTGCGCGGAGCTGCCGCAGGAACAGACGCGGCTTGTGCAGGCGGTTCATCGGTGTTTTCGTTATGCCTGTTCTTTTCAGGCAGCTCAATCGGCATGGAAATATGCTTCGCTTCGGTTGTCCCCCGCCCCGGCTGCTGACCCTGATTTGCTACCGGATGATTTCCTGTTTGTCTGTTTGTTTCGATGCCTGCAGCTGTGTTTTGTGTTCTCCCATGAGTTTCGTTGCTTACGTTCATGTTCTGTAGAGATTGCTGCGAGCGGCGGTGCATGTCCCGTACGCGGGCAATAGCCTCCTGCTGCATCTGTTGAATTTCAGCTTGAGTATAATTTTTCATTACCGGTATTTTCTCCTTTCGCATTGCTTAAAGTAAACCTTTCAGTATACCGTTTTCCTTGAGTATAGGCAGCGCCTTCATCAGCTTCAGCATTTTTACCGCGTGATCGGCACGTTCACGGTGCCTTTCGCTCAGAAGGGGCTTAAGTGCCAATAAAAAGTCGCAGCGCGGGTCGCTAGTAGCCATTATTTTACCGACGCCGGTCAGAGTTTTCACCAATCCCGCGTCAAAACCCGCGTCGCCGCCGCCAAGCAGCCCTGCCAGTGGATTTACCGCAGGTGCGCTCTGCGATTCAGTGGAAGCCGCGCCGCCGAGAAGGGACGCGGCAGTCTGCTTTAGCTGCTCAATATCGCTGTCGCTGAGTGACGAAAGTAAATCTGAAATCTCCATTTTATTTTCTTTTCCTTTCTTTATATATTCTTTTTATCAGTCTTTTTCTTTATTTAAAAGCTTGTTTATGATTTCCTGGGCTTTTGGGCTTTTTATAAAATCGTCCGCCGCTGCAGGATTATTCATCAGATTTTGCAGTAAATTGTTCTGTTCATTGCCGAGATTGTTTAATATGTATTGGCTCATTTCCTCATTGCTTGCGTTTTTCGGCGGCGCACTTTTCCCTTTTGATAAAAGCTTTAGTAAAAGCTGAAGATTCTGATCGTTATTTTTATTATTATTTTGCATGGTAGTACCCATTCCTTTCACTTTGAGAATTAAATATTTATACACTATTAAAAATATGCTGTTTGAGGAGGTAATATGATTGAGAATTCTCGTTATGTCGGATTCTCACGGCGATGAATTGTCTTGCAGGCTCGCGCTTGAGAAACACTCAGACGCGGGTGTGATAATTCATTTAGGTGACGGTGAAGAAAATTTATCCTTTCTTGAAAATGAAAAAAATATATCTGAAATCTACCGTTTGAGGGGAAATGCCTTTGCCTCCTCGCTTTTCGGTTTCCCGGAGCTGATTATCGAGGAAATTGAGGGAAAAAAGTTTTATATGACCCATGGCTTCAGGGAGAGAGTGAAATACTCGCTGTCTGAGCTTATAAAGAACGCACGCAGAGAAGGCGCGGACATTGTTCTTTTCGGGCACACTCATGAACAGTTTTGCGCATATGAGGACGGATTATATATAATGAATCCGGGCAGCATCAGAGCAGGGGAGTACGCGGTCATTGATATAACTTCAGCAGGAATTGTTTTACTGCCGATGAAGCTGTGACAAAAACACAAGCCTGCCGGAGCGGTGTGAGCTCCGGCAGACCTTTATATAAAGTGAATATTCCTGATTTTGCTTACAGCCGCAAGATAGAAGGGAGGACAGATTTTATTGTGTTTGCGTATATAGCCGTGCAGTTACCGAGGAAAATCCACAACCCATACTATGCCTGAATGTGATGATATGTTTTTTAGCTAAGGCTTCTGATTTGGCTTTTTTGAAATAAAAAACAGTTATTATTCTATTTTTTATCTTAAAGCTTGTTTTAATAAGATTAAAATTTTATTTTTTAAAGCAGGAGTAAGACTTGCGGGGATTTAAATCTCCAAAATTTATGTTTGCTATTCCATTTCCCGGTTTGCTTTGTTATAATAGGTTTAATAATTTATTTAATGGGTGGAAAAATCTTTATGTTTAAGGTTAATCCCGCGTCCTTTAATTCCGTTTTTGTGCTGCCTTGCGAGGTTGTGGACAAGCATTTAAGGCTTGCCGGTTCTGTTCAGCTGAAGGTTTTGCTCTGGTTTTACAGAAACGCTTCAACTCTCACGGATATAGACGGGCTTGTCAGCCTGCTGGGGCTTCCGAAGGCGGATATAATTGACGCTGTTCAATATTGGCTCGAAAACGGCATTTTGCTCGAGAGTGAAAGCGTTGCTGTTCTCGCGCCTTCTAAAAATAATGAAGAGACAGAAGTCCGGACTTTGCAAGCAAAAGAAAATAATGAAACACTATCTGCGGAAAGTTCCTGCTTTAATGAAGAAAAAAAGACTAAGGTAAAAAAGGAGCTCCCGGAAATACAGGCTGTTAAACCGAGTATGTCACAGATTGCTGCCAGAATTACCGAGTGCATGGAAATCAGGCAGCTCTTCCTTGATACACAAAAAATTTTCGGGCGAACCATCGGTTATGACGTGCAATCCTGTCTTTTGATGCTGCATGACTTTTACGGCTTACCCGTAGAGGTGATTTTGATGCTCTGCGAATACGCGAGATCGAACGGCAAGCAAAATTCGATGGATTACATATTGAAGGTCGGTAAAATCTGGGCTGAAAATGAGATTGATTCCTTCGAAAAGGCCAGCGAACAGATTGAGTATCTTGAGAAATCCGGTCAGGTCTGGTCAAAGCTCAGAGTCCTCGCCGGAATCTCAACTCCGCGTCCCACACTCTCTCAGCAAAAATTTTTGAATGTCTGGTGCGGCGAGTGGAATTTCAGCATTGAAATGATTTATCTCGCATATGAGGAAATGGCGGATAATACCGGTAAACTCAGCTTTTCATATATGAATAAAATTCTTTTATCCTGGCATGATTCGGGTGTTAAAACACCTGACGATTTTGAGAAAATGCGTGATAAAAGAAAAAGCGAGCTTGAAGAAATTGCTTATAAAAGAAAATCAACAAAATCAGAGAATTCTTTTAAAAACGGCGCACCGGCGGAAAAACGGAAAAATGCCGAGGTTTCTTATGACATTGAGGAGGCAGAACGGCGCGCGCTGCAGGAGCCGATTGTTTATAAAAGAAGGGGGGAGAGCTGATGGCTTACGGTGAAGAAATTTTCTTAAAGGCAAAGGAGATAATTGGACGGCGGCGTGAAAAAGCAGATGCCATGATTGATGCTAAGCACTCAAAGCTTGCCTCGGATTTTCCTGAGCTCAAGGAGCTTGAAAGGGCGCTGGCCGAGACAGGTCAGGCGGTTGTCAAGGCTCTTGACTGCGGCAGTCCCGAGGAGGTTACCGAGTATATTCTAAGTTTAAAAAAACAAAACCTTTCGATTCAAGCGGATATAGCTAAGCTGATAAAAACTGCAAAATTGCCGGAGAATTACCTTGAGCCGGTTTATAACTGTAAGCTTTGCAACGATACGGGAGTCAAGGACGGCAAGCTCTGCTCATGTTTTATAGCTTTGATGAAAAAATTATCCTACGACGAGCTATGTGCTTCATCTCCACTGGAAATTTCAGGTTTTGAGGATTTTACACTCGATTATTATCCCGATACCTTCGATGAAAAAATCGGCATCAGCCCGCGTAAAAGGATGGGCGAAATACTCGAATTTTGCAAGGGTTATGCCCATGATTTCTCAAAAAACAGTCCTAATCTGTTTTTCAGCGGCTTTACGGGACTGGGTAAAACTCACCTCTCGCTGAGTATCGCTGGAGTAGTTATAAATAAGGGCTACGGCGTTGTTTACGGCTCGGCGCAGAATCTGTTCTCTCTAATCGAGGAGGAGCATTTCGGACGCAGGCTGCCCAACGGCATGAGCACTCAGACACGCCTGCTTGAGTGCGAGCTGCTGATTATTGATGACCTTGGCGTTGAGTTTATTACGCAGTTTACGGTTTCGGTGCTTTACAATATTGTTAACTCCCGCCTCTTGTCAGGGCGTCCGACGATTATTAATTCTAATTGCACGCTAAACGACTTGGAAAATAAATATACCAGCCGCATTACATCTAGAATTATCGGTGAATACCGTCAACTGCGTTTTTTTGGCAGGGACATCAGGCAGATAAAATAAATGCGGTTTTTTGAAAGGTGCTGGCTCTTTTTTGTATAATCTCTCAGATATTAATACTATTAAATCAATTCTGAAAAGGCATAATTTTAGCTTTTCGAAGTCTCTTGGGCAAAATTTTATAATTGACAGTGAGGTTTGCCCGTTGCTTGCGGAGCTGTCTGGGATTGATGCGGATTGCGGTGTTATTGAAATCGGCGCGGGAATCGGAGTGCTGACTGCCGAGCTTGCAAAGAGATCGAAAAAGGTTGTTTCACTGGAGCTGGATACAAAGCTTTTGCCCTTACTTGATGAGACATTAGCTGATTTTGACAATGTTACGATTGTGAATGCCGATATTTTAAAGATAGATATTGATGAGCTGATTTCTCAGCATTTTAGTGGTATGCGGGTTTTTATATGTGCGAATTTACCCTATTATATTACGACACCGATTATAATGAGATTTCTTGAAGAGAAAATACATGTTGAATCACTTACTCTTATGGTACAGCGTGAGGCCGCGATAAGGCTTTGTTCTCAGGTTGGCAGCAGGGAAGCGGGTGCAGTCAGCGTTGCTGTTGAATATTATTCGATTGCGGAAAGATTGTTTTCTGTGCCAAGGACTGCTTTTTTACCCTCTCCGAATGTTGACAGTGAGGTAATAAGCCTGAAAATCAGAAAAGCTCCGCCATTGGAGCTTTTAAACGAAAAATTCTTTTTTAATTTGGTTCGCGCGGCCTTTTCCCTAAGGCGGAAAACCGCGCAAAACGGTATTTCTTCTGGTATGGGTATAGGGAAAGACACGATTGTTAACGCCTTGGTGGAAATCGGAGAAAAGACAGATGTCCGTGCGGAAAAGCTTAGTCTCGATAAGCTGGCGGAGCTGTCAAATATACTATATCAAAAATATAAAGACGAGGGATAACAGTGGGAAAATTTATTGTTTTTGAAGGACTGGACGGAACCGGAAAAACAACCCAGCTGGAAATGCTGAAAAATAGAATGACCGAAAAAAAAATTCCGGCAGCATTCACTCGCGAGCCGACGGAAAACGAAATCGGAAAGCTGATTCGTAAAATCATTTCGGGAAATAGTGATTTTAACAACAATTCTCTCGCAACGCTATTTTTGGCTGACAGAATCGAGCATAATTTGGACAGTGAAGAAGGTATATTAAGTCTGCTTGAGGAAAATAAATATGTTTTTTCAGACAGATATTATTATTCAACTCTCGCTTATCAGCAAAACAGTGGTAATTTGCAATGGCTCATTGAGGAAAATATAAACTGCCCTTTTATCTTGAAGCCTGATTTATGTATTTTTCTTGATATAGAGCCTGAGGTCTCGATGGAGAGAATTCTAAAAAATAGAGATACTTCAAGGCTTGATATATTTGAAAATCTGGAAACGCAGGCAGGAATCAGGGCGAATTTTTACAGAGCATTTGAAATGCTGAAAAATGAGAATATCAAAATAATTAACGCTGATGATACACCAGAAAGTATTCACAGAATTATTCTCGATGAAATCGAGAAGCTTTGAATAAACATAAACAACAAAGCCTGCGCAGCTAGAAACTACGCAGGCTCAATTATTATATTTTGTCAAGCAATAATTATTTTGTGAACTCGTTCTTTTTGCGAGTGCAGATGAATGCTGCTGCCGCAATTGCAAGCACCCCGATGGCTACTGTCGCGCCGGTGTCGCCTGTTTTAGGAATATCAGTCGGAGCCTTTGTTGTAGCGGGAGCTGTTGTTGTTGCGCCTGAGGCTGTTGTTGCGGCGGTTGTTGCGGCCGTGGTTGTCTGTGCAGTAGTTGGGTCTTCAGTGCCGGGAATTAATCCGCCGAGAAGGTCATTGAGTATTGCCATGATGTCGAAATCACCCAAAAGACCGCCAAGAAGGCTGTTTAAATCAAGCTGGTCAAGAATGTTGTTTAAGCTGAAATCCTCAAAGAAACCGAAAATCTCACCGAATCCAAGGTCGTCAAGGAGCCCGGAAAAATCTAAACCTTCAACCAAATCGGTAATTGCCTGAGGGTCAAAGTCCGCATATATCGGAGTCCACTGACCGGAGTTAGTGCCTCTGCCCGCTTCGGCTGAAACAGGGACAAATAAGCAAAGCGCTAAAGTTAATGAAACAATTATTGCAAGTATCTTTTTCATAATGACTTAGTCCTTTCAAAAGTAGTCGGCGAAATTTTTGCTTGATACATAAATAATATACTACTATTTTTTAAACTTGTCAATCACATAATTATAAATTATTCATAAATATAGAAATAATATTAAACCCGACAAAAAAGTAAGTTAAAATTTGTGCAATTCTACAAAAAATGTCTGTTTTTGTTTTTTTTCTTTTTTACAGTCAATAATGCAGATGTAACATTCATTAAAAGGCTGGTGAATAAATAAAAATGGATAAAAACAAAAAGAAAAAACAGTTTGTTCCCGTTTCCGGCTCGGATGGCGCGGTAAATAAGATTTCAAATGACGAACGTGAATGGGATATAATTGACTCAGACGTTCTAGGAAGTTATACAGGTATGGCGTATAACGGCGAAACACCTGTGCAGGACGCCGATGATTTATGATGCTAGATGCTAGATACTGGATGCTGGATGCTGGATTCTAGATGCTAGATGCTGGATGCTAGTGTTTAAACTCCGCTCATAACTGAGCCCATCATGGTTGAGAGCTCGTTTGCGAAATTGTAGCAAAGAGGCAATATTAAATTGCAGATAAATGCCAGAAGGAAAGCCGCAATCACCGAGGTTATAAGTGTGATTCCGGTTTTTTCCATTTTGGAGCCGAAGCTCATGATTTTGCTTTCAAAACGTACAAAACCTTTGCCGGAAGAGGCGGCAAATTCGCTGAAGGAAAGACTGTCTGCTACTGAAGGGAAAAGATTTGTCCAAAAACTTATACCAGCAAGGAAAAGCAGAGCCGAAACTAAAAAAGCGAAGTTTGCGCCCGGCGCGAACTGCATATAAAAAATGCTGTATGCCGAGGGTATCAGACAGACGAGTCCGCAGAAGAAATTTGAATAAAAAGGCTTCATGCACAAGGTTTTTGCATCCTTTAAGGATTTAGCGGGCTCATGAAAAATATGTCCGCAGAAATCGCCTTTTTTAAAGGCTTTTATGTCTTCAATCAGAATGCCTTTTTTTCGGCATATCTGCTGCTCTTTTGTAACACGGTGGGCGACGCCGAGCCAGGTTAAACACTTAACAATCAGATTTATAATGTCCATAAAAATATCCTTTTTCCTTTCTCTTTATCAATGCTTTAATAAACATCCTTATTGCCTTCAAGGAATATTTGCTCGAGTGTTATTGTGCCGTCCTTAAAAGCTTTTAAGGTCTCGCCGAAATCCGCTTCGTACTGTACATAAATGCCGGCAATTTCATCATATAAAGCTGTGTCATTTGTTTTCAGAGCGCTCAGGGCAAGGGTATCAAGGACTGTCGGGGACAGATTGCTCATATAATCAGTCAGCATGACCTCTTTTGCGAGCTCATAATCACCTTTTAGCAAAAGGGTAATAGATTTTTGTCTGTTAAATTCAAAGGTCGGGGTTTCAGAGGTTTTCATGCCCTCCTCACAGGCGGACAAGGACTTGTCATAATCCTTCTGAAGACGGTATGAGACTGCTTCGACAACATAAGGAGCAGGGTCATTCGCGTTATATTTTTTCATTTCCTCGCACATAGAAAGTGATTTTTGATAGTCACCTGCGGAGGAGTAGGAATTTGCAAGTGTGTAAGCGTAGAGCCACGGGTCGTCCGGAAGCTCCTTTTTTACGTCTTCCAGAATGGAAATTATTGTCGCGTCACCTTTTTTCGAGAGATAAGCGAGGTAGTATCTGACATAATGAATTGCGCCTTTGAGCATATCGGAATTTTCCTTGCCGTCATATTCCGGAAGCTTCGCATCCAGTGTGGACATAAGCTCATCGTAGGGAATACTCTCAGACGGGGCTTCCTGATATTGGCTTATCGGCTGGAAATTTTCCTGAATAGTCTCAAGGAAAAGAGCCGCGCGGTCGTTCATTTTCTGAACCTTCGAATACATCGGAAGCTTCAGTGCATATGCCGGGAAGGCTTCAAAATACGTTGCTATATAATCCGTATTACCCATTTTGTAAAGCAGCTCGACAACCTTCGCTGAGGCTTTCAATGAAACAGAGTTCGCGTCACTCAATGAGGAGGCGAGCGGCTCGTAAATCATTGCTGCCTCAAGCAGCTTATTTTGCTTTTCAAGCTTCATTGCCTGAGCCATTTTTGTGGAATCGATAAATAATACCACAAAAGCGGTTAAAGCGAGAAAAATACTGATGACTGTAAAGAAAACCGAAACAAAGCTTTTTATCGGGTAGGGGTATTTTAATAAAGTTTTCCGGCAGTCCTCGCAAAATTCGTTATCCTCGGAAACAGTCAGGTCACGCGCACTTTTTTTGCAGCGGACACAAAGCATATCCTCGGGAATTTCCGCGTCGTCGTAAATGTATTCGTGGTCACCCTCGGCACAATGCTCGCATTCACAGGCTTCATCTTCTTCGCTGTCGCCAGAATCTTCCCCCTTGTTCATTGCTTTCTCGTATTCTTCGGAGAATTTTGCCGTTAAATCTTCCAGCTCCGCGTTTAAATCGGCGTCACCGTCGCCAAGAGGAGTGGTTTTATTTTCGTCGCTCATTATCTTTTTCCTTTCTCTGCTTTATTCATGGCAATTTTATGCAATAAATTTATAATATCATACTTATGTGTGGATTACAAGTAAAATTTATGTGAAGTAGGTGAAAAGAGGAAGTAATGAATGGATAACATATTATAGTTTTTTGTAAGATATTCACACATAATATGCTTAATGTATTATATTAAACAATGTGTTTGTTTGAATTAACTAATTTATACATAATTTTCACGAAATAGTTAAGAAAAAGTTAATTTTACTCTCGACATTTTGGAATCTTTGTGATAGAATCATTTAGAAAAAAAAATAGGAGTGAAAATAAGTGAAAGCTTCCGAACAAATCACAGGATTTAACTCGAAACTCAGGGAGTATACAAATTATGCACTTAGAAGTATAAAAAAAGTGTGCAAGGATATCGGACCTCGTCCAGGTGGCTATGAATCAGAGAAAAAAGCGCAGGAATTTGTTGCCGAAGACCTTAAAAAATATGCGGACAGCGTAGACATTGAACCTTTTGATGTTCATCCAAAGGCCTTCATGGGTTGGTTTGTCATCTGCGGTATCCTGGGAATTATCGGCATAACCGCTTTAAATTTCGGTTTTGCGGTAATTACGCTCTGCTGCTTCACAATCGCGGCGATTTTAATTTTAGGGGAATTTCTTTTCTATAAAAAAGTAATAGATTTTCTTTTTCCGAAGAAGACTTCTCATAATGTTTATGCAACCAGAAAGGCTTCAGGAGAAACGAAGAGACATATAATTCTCAGCGGTCATATAGATTCGGCATATGAGTGGCGTTATACCTTTTTCGGCGGCAAGGCCCTCCTGTTCAGCGGCTTGATTTCAGCAATTGTCGGAATGCTCTTTATTATTGTAATTACGGTTATCGGGATTTCACAGGGGCTGCTTTTTGAAGCACCGGACGGCTTGCTGCTTGTTCTTTACAGAGTTTCGATTATTTTTATCATTCCCTTTTTCGGATTGATTGTATTTGTAAATTTTAAAAGACCGGTTGAGGGCGCGAACGATAACCTCACGGGTGTTTTTGTCAGCGCAGCAGTGCTGAAATTTCTCTCTGATAATAATGTTAGATTTGAAAATACTGATGTTTCCGTCCTCAGCACAGGCTGCGAGGAGGAAGGGCTCAGAGGCGCCGACGCGTTCGGGCGCAAGCATAAAGCCGAATTTACAGGTGACGTCGAAACTGTGGTTCTAGTCAGCGACACTCTCAAGGATTATGACTGCATGGCAATTTACACAAAGGATATGTCCGGCACAGTGAGAAACAGCATGCAGGCAAGTGCGTTATTTAAAAAAGCCGGTGAAACAGCAGGGGTTGAGCTTGAATATTCCCTTCTTTATGCAGGCTCGAGCGACGCGGCGGCTTTCTCGAAGCTTGGTATTACCTCCTCAACATTCGCCTCCATGGATCCCGGTCCCCCGCGATATTATCACACAAGGCTTGACACCGCGGAAATCATGGAGCCGAAAACGATTGAAAAGAGCATTGAAATTTTGCTTGAAGCGGTTTATCTGTTTGACGAGCAGGGCTTAAAGGATAAATATTAAGGTTAGTTTAGAGATTGTTGTTAATTTTGCTTGCAAAAGCTGAAATAAAATGATACAATATAACAAGTTTAGGAAAAAATGTTTCTAAATGTAATTTTTTACTTATTGGAAAGGGGATTTTCATGAAAAGACGCATCAGGAGGTTTTTGGCAGTAGTTCTCGCTATCATGGTTCTGTTCGGTATATCCGGCTGTGACCTGATTGACAATCTGACTAAGGAGCCTGAGACAACCACAACCGCTCCCAACAAAACAGAATTATCAAACGACAGCGCTACTCTTGTCAATTATTACAATGCCATTCTTGATTATGCCGAGAGCATCAAGCCCGGAATCAGCATTTCAAGAGCACTTGATGTTAAAGACATTAAGTTCATGAAAGAGGGGCAGGAAGACTCAGGCAAGGAATACGATGTTTTAAACACCGCTATGACTCAGGCTGTCAAAAAAATACTCTCAGAGAAAAAAGATTTTGAGTTTGACCCGAGTTCAGCCGTTTATAACGGTGAATTTGAAAAAATTTATTATGATGTTTCTATTGATGATATCAGCAGCATTCCGGAGGCGAAAATAGAGACCGAGGGCGATAAATATAAGGTAACTCTTAATATCGCAGACCTGGCTACATACCCTGCGCCTGCCGGCAGCACTATTGCGAAGCTCTTCAAGATGCTAGATATTGAAAAGATACTTGCGGAATTTGATAAAACGAAAACATATCTTTTGGTCGGAGAAAAGGATGACATAAAAATAGCTTACAAAGAGTGCACAATCTATTTTGAGGCTAACAGAGTTGAGGACAAGGTTATGAATATAACTCTGACGAAAAACGCCTTTGTTACCGCTCCCATGACCGGTGTTGGCAGCCTTGAGAAATACGGCAATGTTCTGATGAATTTCAAGCTTGTCGACACAACCAAGTATACCTTTGACTGGGTTGACCCGAACGCAACCACAGCAACATCTACTGAGGCTAAAAAATAGTAAACGGCGTCCGTTTTTGTGAAAAATAAACACCTTAAACCGGCAAGATCGGTTTAAGGTGTTTTTACGGTTTTTGTATTGATAAGTCCGGGATTATTAGTACCTTAGTGGGCTAAAAGCTCAAAGAAAACAAGACTTGGGTTGTGGGCTTGGCTTGCCAAGCCCACGTTAGAGAATTTCAAGTATAGCTTCAAGCGTGTTAAAGCCACAGCGGATACCCTTCTCTGGCTCCTCCATACCCTCAAACTCAAGGCTGACAAAGCCGTCATAGCCGTGAGAGCCGAGTATCGAAAGGCACTGAAGGACAGGTACATCGCCGTGGCCAACAATAGCACCTCTGAGAAGATTCATTCCCCTAGAGCGGAAAAATCCGTCAGGCGGGACAAAGCCATTGCCGTTTTTAACGTGAAAATCTTTCGCGTGAACATGGAAGGCGTATGGTGCCACACGTCCTGTCGCGATAACCGGATTCTCATCGACACAAAGGAAATTTCCGATATCGACAAGCAGCCCGAAATTTTTATGAGCCACGCCGTTAACGAGCTTTTCCATTCTGTCGCTGTCCTGACAAAAATACCCGTGATTCTCAACCATTGTGCGGATGCCCTTTGTTTCGGCATATTCTGTGACAGCGCGGCAGCCTTTTATAAGCGCCGGAAGTGCGTCATCGAAGCCGCGCCAACCGCGATCCTCTTTGAAGCCTCTTGTCGCGTCGTGTCTCATGCCGCTCGCGCCAAGGATTTCGGCAATGTCGACCTGATTGCAAAGTCTTTCAATTTCAGCGTCACTGTCGCCCTCAGAGCCGTTAATGAGGTCTGCGCCAATTGTGTAGTTGACGCAAACCATATTGAGATTTTCGCATTCCTCGCGTATAGCTTTTGCATGGTCAGACGGTGAAACGCCTTCAGGGGGCTTGATGTCAGCATATTCAATTCCCGTGAAGCCGATTTCCTTTGCGAGGGAAATGATGCCAAGATCGCCCAGGGAATTTCGCAGTGCACCGAAGCTATAGGAGCTTACTGATAATTTCATTAATAAATCATACCTTTCCAAAACTTAATATACATATTACACCAGAAAAAGAGCCGGATGTCAATAAATAAAAGCGAAAAAAGCGAATAGGCTGAAAATTATTGACATGAAGAGTTTTAAGATATATAATTTATTAACTGACTTACTTTAGGTTTTTTGTTTTTTGTTAATGAAAAATGAAAAATGAAGAATGAAGAATTTTATGGGGGGGATAATATGACAGGCTCGATTCCTGAGCTGTTCGGCTCTATGGTTTTTAACAATGATGTTATGACCGAGAAGCTGCCGGGAGAGATTTATGCTTCGCTTCAAAAAACGGTTGAAGAGGGCAGGGAGCTTGATATAAACGTTGCGAACGCCGTCGCCATTGCGATGAAGGACTGGGCGATTGAAAAGGGAGCGACTCATTTCACCCATTGGTTCCAGCCCATGACCGGCATCACCGCGGAAAAACACGACAGTTTTATCTCGCCAACCGGCGAGGGCAGGGTTATAATGGAGTTTTCAGGGCGTGAGCTGATAAAAGGCGAACCGGACGCTTCCAGCTTTCCCTCAGGGGGGCTTCGCGCGACATTTGAGGCGCGGGGCTATACCTCGTGGGACCCGACCTCATATGCCTTCATAAAGGACGGTTCGCTGTGTATACCGACTGTTTTTTGCTCTTTCAGCGGTGAGGTTCTCGACAAAAAAACGCCCTTGCTTCGCTCGAACGCGCTAATAAATAAACAGGCTCTGCGTGTGCTGAAGTTTTTTTCTTCCGAAGCTAAAAAAGTGACTGTTACAACCGGCGCTGAGCAGGAATATTTTTTGATTGACAAGGATGTTTTCAAAAAGCGCAAGGATTTGATTCTTTGCGGCAGAACGCTTTTCGGCTCGAAACCGCCGAAGGGGCAGGAGCTTGAGGATCATTATTTCGGCGCTATCAAGCCGCGTGTCAAGGCGTTTATGGACGAGCTGAACATTGAGCTGTGGAAGCTCGGAGTTTACGCAAAAACGGAGCACAACGAAGCCGCACCCTCGCAGCATGAGCTCGCGCCGGTTTTCGCCAGCTCAAACATTGCCTGCGACCATAACCAGCTGACGATGGAGCTTATGAAAAAGGTTGCCGACAGGCATTCGCTTGCCTGTTTGCTGCATGAAAAACCCTTTGCCGGTATAAGCGGCAGCGGCAAGCATGTGAACTGGTCACTGAGCATAAACGGCGGCGAAAATATATTTAAGCCGGGCAAAAATATCGCTGACGACAAGCGTTTTATGCTGTTTTTGAGTGCGGTTATTAAGGCTGTGGACGAGCATCAGGATTTGCTGAGGCATGCCGCCTCCTGCGCCGGAAACGACCTGCGTCTCGGTGCGAGTGAGGCTCCTCCGGCGATTGTTTCCATTTTCCTCGGAACCGATATTTCTGAAGCCCTCGAAGCGGCGGCTATGGGCAGGGAATATCTCAGGGATGCGGTAAACTTCAAAGCGGGTGTCGAGGGGCTTCCAGACTTCAAAAAAGACAGTGCCGACCGCAACAGAACCTCTCCCTTTGCTTTCACGGGAAATAAATTCGAGTTCAGAACTCCCGGCTCGTCAATATCAGTCGCCGGACCGACTTTTATTATAAACACCATCGTCGCCGACGCCCTTTCACAGTTCGCGGACAGGCTTGAGGCGGCGCCTGACAGCGAAAAAGAAATCACCGCGATAATAAAAGACGTGCTGGAAAAGCACGGCAGAATTATATTCAACGGAAATAATTATTCACTCGAGTGGATAGCAGAGGCGCACAAGCGTGGACTTTTAAACCTTAAAACAACCGCAGACGCGCTGCCGCATTTTGTTTCGGAAAAGAGCATTAAGCTGTTTACAAAGCACAGGATTTTCTCCGAAAGCGAGCTGCGCTCAAGGTGCGAAATTTTGCTTGAAAGCTATTGCAAAAACATAAAAATCGAAGCGCTGACAATGCTTGAGATGACGCGTCGTGATATTCTTCCGGCGATTATCGCATACTCAAACGAGCTTGCAAGGGGGATGAATGATAAGTATTCCTGCGGACTTAAAAGCTCGAAAGCGGAAGCGGAGCTTTATAATAAAATTATAAAACTGACGGATTTGCTGAATGAAAAAACCGAAAATCTTGAAAAAATTATTGAAAATGAGACTTCTGTTAAGAATAATTTTGAGAAATCGGAATATTATCGGGATAATGTGACCG
Source organism: Oscillospiraceae bacterium (assembly GCA_031551635.1). Classification (GTDB taxonomy): domain Bacteria; phylum Bacillota; class Clostridia; order Oscillospirales; family Acutalibacteraceae; genus JAVBNH01. The sequence continues at coordinate 31,719 of JAVBNH010000026.1, forward strand.
GAGCGATGAACGCTTTGCGAGCCTATGCCGATGAATTGGAAAACCTTATTTCACGTAAATATTGGCCTTATGTTTCATATTCCGAAATATTGTTCAGCGTTTAAGATGATTGTTTAGTACCTTAGTGGGCTGAAAGCTCAATAAAAAACACTACTTGGGTTGTGGGCTTGGCAAGCCAAGCCCACGTTAGATAAACAAATAAATAAAATTTGAAGGATTGTGTTTTATGGCTAATTTACTGGTTCAGGCGATGAAATATGACTACCCCGAGACCATCCCTGTTTCCGTGGGAATGCTGCCCGCCGCATGGATTACATACGGCGACGAGCTTGTACGCGTGGCTAAGGAGTACCCGCAGTTTTTTAACAACAGAATCCCCGAGGATTTAATGAATGTAACAATGCCCGAGAGATACCGGAGCGGCTCCTGCACCGATGAATGGGGCTGCGTCTGGGAGAATATTCACGAGGGCATGGATGCGATGGTAAAAGGCTTTCCGGTCGGGTGCGAGGAGGATATTTACTCGCTGAAAATCCCTGACAGGCGCGACGGAAACCTGCCTCACGGCTTTATGTATCTTCGCTTATTGGACCTCTGCGGCTTTGAGGACGCAATGATGTATTTTGCTGAGGGCGGCAAGGCTATCGAAACGCTTATCGCGAAGGTGCTTGAATATAACTGCTATCAGATTGACGCGGTGCTTGATAAGGACAAAGAGGTATATTATTTTGGCGACGATCTGGGAATGCAGCACTCGCTCGCCATTGGCCCCGAAGCCTGGCGCAAATATATGAAGCCCTGCTTCGCGAAGCTCTACGGGAAAATCAAGAGCTTCAACAGGGACGCGCTGATTTATATGCATACTGACGGCTGCATCTGGGAAATTATGCAGGATTTAAAGGATTGCGGCGTTGATATGATTAATCCACAGATCCGCGCGAACGGTCTTGACAATCTCGTGCGGGTCTGCCGCGGCAAAATTCCGATAAATCTCGACCTTGACAGGCAAATGTTTCCCTTCGGCACCCGCTCGCAGATTTTTGACCATATCGGCGAGTGTGTTGAGGCGCTGTATCTGCCTGAGGGCGGCCTCGGTCTGAGCGCGGAAATGAACTACGAAATCCCGCTTGACAATATTGTCGCAATCCTTGACGCGCTTGAGAAGTACAGGTATTTTAGACGTTAGATGTTAGACATTGGATTGTAGAAATTAAACGGTGTTTAACGGGTGAAATTTAATATTATAGTTAAGATTGCGCAGCCACAAGAACCGGCTGCGCAATCTTTATATCATTAATTTTTCTTCCTTTTTATAGCAATTGAAAAACGTTTGCAGCTGTGTCGGAAATTGTAGACGACCTTATAAGCAAGGTCTCTACCCCTTCATTTTTCCAGAGCCTCCGTGTGCGGCGAGTCAAGCTTTTCGAATCGTGCTGTCGGCGCCGCCCAGTGAACGGCGTTTCGCAGAATTTTCTTTATGTTTTCATTGTGATAAGTAGGATTTGTCTCATGACCAGGTTGGAAATAGAAAATTTTGCCGAGCCCGCGCGTAAAAGTGCAGCCGCTGCGGAAAACCTCGCCACCCGCGAACCAGCCGATAAAAACAAGATGCTCAGGCTGAGGAATATTGAAAAACTCGCCGTACATCTCCTCAATCTCAAGCTCAAAATGCTCCGGAATCCCCTGAGCTATAGCGTGACCGGGGTCACAGCACCATAAGCGTTCACGTACGCCGTCACGCCATTTGAGATCGCAGGAGGTACCCATCAGCCACCTGAAGGGTTTTGAATAATGCGCCGAGTGCAGCGGAATAAACCCCATACCCTTGACAACCGCGTCGCGAACCTTCGATGCGAGCTCGTCGGGTACCTGCTCATGCCTTGAATGCCCCCACCACAGCATCACATCGGTGTTGTCGATAATCTCGTCGCTCAGACCCATGTCAGCGTCGTCTAGGCTCGCTAGTCTGACTTGAATCTCATTGTCGCCGGCAAAAGCGTCCGCGAGAGCCTCGTTCATGCCCCCGGGATAAACCGCAAGCACGCCGGCGGGCGTCTCCTGCTTTGAATGCTCGTTCCAGATTGTAACTCTAATCATGAAAATCACCTTTCTTATGAAATATATGTAAATCTATTGATTATTCGAATATTTATGATATAATAACATATGATGTTAGTATTTCATAAAAAGGACTGGCTGAATATGTATATTAAACGACATATCGAAGCTGCTGTTTTTCAGCGGGCAAAGGAAAAAGGTGCGATTGTCATAACCGGAGCTAGGCAGGTCGGAAAAACAACGCTACTCGAAAATATTAAACCCAGCATCCCTTACGTCAGTTTTGACGACATTAGCATAAGAACTGGTGCGAAAGAAGAACCATCGGCATTTTTACAGCTTAATCCGCCGCCTGTTTTTTTTGACGAGGTTCAGTATGCGCCCGAAATCTTTCCGTATATAAAAATGGCTCTCGACAAAAGTCACAAAAAAGGTGATTTATATCTGACCGGTTCGCAAAGCTTTGAGCTGATGAAAAACGTTACCGAAAGCCTTGCAGGTCGTGCCGGAATTCTTGAACTTCTAGGATTGTCGCTTCGCGAGATGAGGGGTGAGGATTGGTGTGAACCTTTTCTTCCGACACTTGATTATCTGACGCGGCGAAGGGAAACCAAAAAAAATTTATCAATAAATGAAGTGTTTAAAATAATTCACAGGGGTTGTATGCCCGAGCTTTTTGCTGAGCAAAGCTATAACTGGCAAAATTTTTATTCCGACTATGTCAAGACTTATATTGAGCGCGATGTGCGAAAACTGACGCAGGTGGCTGATGAGGCGGAATTCTTGAAATTCATGACAGTTTGCGCCGCAATGACCGGAAATATATTGAATATGGCGTCTCTCGCGAGGGATGTCGGAATCAGCGAACCGACAGCGAAGCGATGGCTTTCTGTTTTAAGAACCAGCGGAATCATTTATTTACTCAAACCGTATTCAAATAATGCAATAACACGGGCAGTAAAAACACCGAAGATATACTTTCTTGACACAGGGCTCGCAGCGTATCTCACCCGCTGGCTAACCCCGGAAACACTTGCTGAAGGAGCGATGAGCGGTCATTATTTCGAGACCTTTGTCATTGCGGAGCTGATTAAGAGCTATAAAAATGCTGGGAGGGAAGAGGATTTTTATTTTCTGCGCGACGGTAACGGCAAGGAAATCGATTTGTTGATTTTTCAAGATAACACGCTGTTCCCTGTTGAAATTAAGAAGCGTACCAATCCCACTCCATCAGACATAAAAAACTTTTCCCTGCTTGATAAAATAAAGAACATTAACAACGGTGAGGGCGGAGTGATTTGTCTCGCAAATGAGCTGTTACCGTTGAGTGAAAAGCACAGAATTATTCCGCTTTGGGCGATTTAATTTTTTATTCAGTTAGTACCTTAATGAGCTGAAAGCTCAATAAAAAACAATTCTTGGGTTGTGGGCTTGGCAAGCCAAACCCACGTTAGTTCATTCCGTCTCAATCGGCAGCTCGACTGGCTGACCGTTCTGGTATATAGAAATAAATTTAAAGCCCGCGCTGACCGCGACCTCGAGAGCTTCGTCAAAATCCGCGGCGAGATGCTCGGCGTAGTGCGCGTCAGAGCCGACAGTAATATGCTTTCCTCCGAGCTCCCTGAAGCGTTTGACTATAGGGAATTCGGGCGAGAGCTTTTTTATTTGCTGCCTGAGACCTGCTGTGTTTATCTCAAGTGCCAGATTTTTTTCGGCGAGCAGACTGAGAACCTCGTCAACCTCTTTGCTGTATTCCTCAAGGTCAACGCTGATTTTGCTTCTAGCGAAGAAATACCGCAGCGGGTAAGTCATGTGAGCCAGAGTGTTAAATTTTCCCCATTCAATCATCTGTTTTAATTCGCTAAAGTAAGTAAGCAGGCGTGTTCTTACCTCCTCCGGCTCAAAGGAAGGAAGAAAATACATATCCTGCTCATTCCTGAGCGCATGGAGGGAGCCGACAATGATGTCATACGATTTACTCGCGAGTATAGACTCAGTCAGACAGGGATTATAATGCGGCTGAGCAAGCTCAATACCCTGCAGCACAAGCAAATTTCCTCTATAAGCGCTCTTTGCCTTTGCGACTTCAAAATAAGCCTGCCTGACGACACGGTCATATTTATCCTCAAAGTACATTTCGATTTCGCAGTGGTCAGTAAAAGCTATCGCCCGAAGCCCGTTATTTATCGCACTCTCGCAAAGAAACATTGTGGAATGTGAGCCGTCGGGGGAATTGTCGGTATGCACATGCATGTCAACTAATTTTTTATATGCCAAAAAAATCAACTGTCCTTTCGATATGGATAATATAATACATACCAAGTTATGATAACACAAATTTTATAAAAATCATATAATATTTGGAAAAAAATATTTTTTTCATTGCTGTTTTAACAATTGAATTTTGTGCAGAAATATATTATACTGAATAGACAGTTCGATTACCACCAAATTGGTTTAAAACGGCGTAAGGATTGATATTATGAAGATAGTCATCGTCGGCGACGGAAAAGTCGGTTTTTCATTGACAGAACAACTGACAAAGGAAGACCATGATATAGTTGTCATTGACAGCAACGCGAGTGTGCTTGAAAAAGCTCTGTCAAAGTTTGATGTTATGGTTGTCAACGGCAACGGCACCGCGCTAGAGACGCAGCGGCGCGCGGACGTGCAGAACAGTGACCTGCTCATAGCGGCGACTTCCTCGGACGAGGTTAACCTCATGTGTTGCATGGTGGCGAAAAAGCTCGGATGCAAGAGTAATATTGCACGCGTGCGAAACAGGGATTATTTTTCGTTGGTTCAATTTTTAAACGACGAGCTTTCGCTATCAATGGTTATAAATCCCGAATTTGCTGCCGCGCGGGAGATGTTCCGGCTGATTCAATTCCCTTCTTTCCTGAAGCTGGACAGCTTCGCAAAGGGCAGGGTTGAGCTGGTTGAGCTGAAAATCAAGAAAGGCAGCAAGCTTATTGATGTCAGGCTCAGCGACTTATACAGCACCCTGAAAATGCAGCTTCTCATCTGCGCAGTGCAGCGTAATGAAGAGACAATAATCCCGAACGGGAAGTTTGTTTTAAAAGAAGACGACATAATCACCGTGACAGCGCCGAGTACAGAGCTTGTCAGGCTTGTCAAAAAGCTTGAAATCGTCAGACAAAAGATTCACAATGTAATAATAATCGGTGCGGGAAGAATTACCGAGAATCTGACCTCTCAGCTGCTTGAGAGCAATGTTAAAGTGAAAATTATTGACCCGGATAAAAAAAATTGTTTGGCATTAGCTGAAAAGTTCCCGGAAGCAATTATAATTAACAATGACGGAACCAAACAGGAGGTACTTCTTGAGGAAGGCATAGACAGCACCGATGCGATTATAGCTCTGACGGATATTGATGAGGAGAATTTCATAATTTCACTCTTTGCAGAGCGTTTAGGAGTGCCAAAAACCATCACAAAGATTGACCGCAGCGAATACAATACCCTTTTCGGTGAAATCGGAGCAGGAAGTATTGTCTGCCCGAAAACCCTTATCTCGCATGAGATAATCCGCTATGTCAGGGCGATGAGAAACTCCGGTGACAGCTCTGTTTTGACGCTGCACAGGTTGGTTGGTGACAGCGTAGACGCATTGGAATTCAATGTTTGCGGCACTACAAAAAATCTTAATGTCAAGCTGAGCAAGCTGAAGCTGAAGCAGGATATACTCCTCGCCTGCATTACCAGAATGGGGAAAATTATCATACCTCAGGGCGATGATGTTCTTACAGAAGGCGACACTGTGATAATAATCGCGCCTTC
>JAVBNH010000014.1:0-41858 GCA_031551635.1 Oscillospiraceae bacterium
ACTAAAAGTAAAACAATGATGTATTCCATATGCGTCACCTCCTTCCGGAGATGAGCTAACCGCCTACCGTTCAGCATTACCACAAAAGCATTATAATTTATTCGACAAAAAAAGTCAATTACTATTTCTTTATTGAAAAAACTGAATTTTTTGTTTTTTCTTGAAAAAATACGGAAAAGCATATTGACAACACACGCATTAAATGCTAAAATACATAACTGCTGCAGTGAATATTAAAATGTTTACTAATTTTTAGCAGCTATCCTTGCTTCAATTTTAAAATTGAGGCCACAGTCCAAAAGGAGGTGCAACAGAATGTCAAAAGCAAATTATGAAACCGTAGTAGTTTTCTCTTTAAAACAGGGTGAGGAAAACGCGAAGAATCTCGTCGAGAAGTTTAAGACTTTAATCGAGACCAACGGTGTGCTTGACAGCGTTGATGAGTGGGGTCAGAGAAGGCTCGCATATCCCATCAACTATGAGACAGAAGGTTACTATTGTCTCTATAACTATCAAGCTGAGTCCGATTTCCCCGCAGAGTTTGACCGCGTTTTGAAAATTACTGAAGGCGTTATCCGTTCTCTTATCGTTTGCAAGTAGTAAAACAATAAGGATGGGGGTTCTCTTATGATTAATAATGTAGTTTTAATGGGCAGATTGGTTGCTGACCCCGAACTCAGAACGACAAACTCAAATATTTCCGTGACTTCATTTACAATAGCGGTTGAACGCGCGTTTGTCAAATCGGGTGAAGAGCGTCAGGCTGATTTTATCGACATTGTTGCCTGGCGGCAGACCGCTGAGTTTGTCACAAAGTATTTCCATAAGGGCTCAATGATTGCTGTTCAAGGCAGCATTCAAACCAGAATGTATGAGGACAAGAACGGAAATAAACGTAAATCAGTCGACATTATCGCAGATAACGTCAGTTTTTGCGGCTCTAAAGCGGAATCGGGGACTACAGGCGGAAGCGGTAATTATACCCCTACGGCTAATGCTCCCGCGCCGTCCTATCAGAGTGCGTCCGTTGACGACTTTACCGATGCTTTTCCCGCTGAGGATGACCTGCCGTTTTAACGCAGCATCAGATTCACCTATGTTTAAACAATTACTTCAATGATTAAGGAGGAAACGAAAATGGCATATGACAGAGGCTCTAGAGGCGGCGACGACCGCCGTCCGATGAAGAAAAAAGGCGGAAAAAAGGTTTGCTATTTCTGCGCTCAGAAAGATGAGTTCATCGATTATAAAGACACAGCAAAGCTTCGCCGTTATATCTCGGACAGAGCTAAAATATTACCCCGCAGAATCACAGGGACATGCGCCAAGCATCAAAGAGAGCTGACTCAATCAATAAAGAGAGCCCGCCACCTTGCAATGCTTCCTTACAGCGCAGATTAATTTATATTGCTAATATGAAATAAGCTCCGGTAGGAGAGATATTTTCTCTCTTATCGGAGCTTTTTTTTGCAATTAGAATTTTTATCGGTATATATATTCTAAAAAGGAATATATATACCGATAAAAATATTTTTATTAAAAAATTAGTGAATTGCTATTGCTTTTTCTAAAAATTGATGCTATTATATCTCTCGAGGCACATTTTGGAGCCTCAAGGAGCGTAGTGGAGTGAATTCCCACATATTTTGATGAAAAATAGCCTTTTTTGCAAAAGCCTTGCATTTTTGTGTGAGTGGAGCGAGCCCGGGAGGTGTGGATATGAGTTTCTGGGGAAAATTCAACCAGACTATAGACAGTAAAAACAGAATATTCATTCCGACATCTTTCAGAAATGAACTGGAGGAGAACTTTTTTATTTTCAACGCGCCTGACGGTTGTCTGTTTTTAGTGAGTCAGAATAAGATGGATCAAATTATGGGTAATCTCATAAGCGAAGGCGCCGTGATGGAAGACCGCCAGATGCAGAGAAATGTAACCGGCTCAATAACACTTGTCAATATGGACAAGCAGGGTAGGGTCACGCTGAACTCAGAGCATGTGGACTGGGCTAGGCTGACAAAGGAAATCATTTTTGTCGGCGTTGGCGAGAGGGTTGAGCTCTGGGAGCCAAAGGCATATGAGGAAAATCTTTTCCCGACTGATATACTGAGTAAAAAACTCGATGAGAAAAGAATCCTCTTTTGATTTAGCTAATTCATTTCTTTTTATATTTAGGTCACAAAAAATTCGAAAGCGGTGTATGTTGTGGAATTCAGTCACATTCCGGTGCTTCTTGATGAGAGCATTGCGGCTCTTGAGATAAAAAGTGACGGAATATATGTTGACTGCACCGGCGGATTCGGCTCGCACAGCGCGGCGATAGCACAGAAGCTCAATAACGGAAAACTTATTTGTATTGACAGGGACCCCGATGCGGTTGCGGTGCTCAATGAGCGTTTTAGGAATAATGAGAAGGTCAATGTTGTCAAGGCTGTTTTTAATGAACTGAGGTCAGTTCTTGACGAGCTGAATATCGAAACAGTTGACGGAATTTTAGCCGACCTTGGTGTGAGCTCGTATCAGCTTGATTGCGCCGATCGCGGATTTTCGTATCATACTGACGGGTCAAAACTTGATATGAGAATGAGCAGGGAAGGCATGAGTGCCGAGGACATCGTCAATACATATACCGAAAAGGAGCTTGCCGACATCTTCTTTAAATACGGCGAGGAAAAGTATTCGAGGAGTATCGCTAAAAATATTGTCAGTGCGAGAGAAGAAAAAAGAGTTGAAACAACCCTCGACCTTGTTGAAATCATAAAACGGTCAATGCCGCAAAAAGCGATGCGTGATTCACATCCCGCGAGGAAGGTTTTTCAGGCTCTGAGAATAGAGGTAAACGGTGAGCTGCAGATGCTTCCCGAATCACTGGAAACAATGTTCGATTCATTGAAAAGCGGCGGAATTTTAGCTGTTATCAGTTTCCATTCACTAGAGGACAGAATCGTAAAAACATGCTTCAGCGACTTATGTAAAGCCTGCATATGCCCGCCTGAGTTTCCAATATGTGTTTGCGGAAAAAAGCCGAGAGGTGCGTTGAAATTTAAATTTATCTCCCCCGGTGAGCATGAGCTGGCGGAAAACCATAGAAGCAGAAGCGCAAAATTAAGAGCTATCATAAAACTCTAACACATTTAAATCAAAAACAATTAGAATTGGAAGGAAAATTAACAAATTATTTACATAAAATTTTTAAATAAATAGGATATGAAAAGAGGTTAGTGGGATGGCATATAACAATTCGGTGTTTGATTTTTCCTATTTTGAAGAATCCGAGCCGGTCAGCGTTGAGAACATGAAAAAAAATTACAAAGAAAAGATTAAGCAGGAAAGAGCGGGAAATAAAGCTGATGTAGCAAAAATTGTCAGCACAAAAAATCTCGAAACGGATAACCAAAATCAAAATTTACGCACAGCCGTAAAAAGCACAGTGAAGGCTTTTATGATTACTTTTGTGAGTCTCGCGGTTTTCTTTCCGGTGCTCGGCATTGTTTCGGCTGAAATCAATCACGAGATGATTATTCGCGAACGCAAGCAAATTGAGACGCTGATTGATGACTCAAAGAGCGAAAAGGTTCAGCTGACCGCACAGATCAACACGGTTTTGCAAATCAGCTTTATCGACGATTACGCGGAAAAAGTTCTTGGAATGACAAACCAGGGCAGCGGAAATGTCAAATATTTTGACTTCAGTATGGATGACGAGGTTGTTACCTCAGGCGGAAGAAGCTATTCAAATACACAGAATGAATCGTTTTTTGCTAAAATGTTGTCATATATTTTTAAGTAGGCTTATACTATATTAGTAGGCTTATCTATAAATACCTGAACTGAAAATTCTATTTTTCAGCTCAGGAAATTTGTTCATATAACACTTATTTATTGCACATCGATTAAATCTTTACGGAAGGAAAGGCTTGACTATACAATGAAACCATCGGATAAAAGCTCAAACAGAGGACTTGCCGTTCTGCTTTCAGTATTTTTTCTTTTTGCCTGTGTTATTCTTAGGCTTGGTTATTTGCAAATAATAAAAGAGGATTACTATTCCGCTCTCGCGGCAAAGCAGCGCCGAAGTGATACGGTTATAAACGCTCTGAGAGGGACAGTTTATGACAAGAATATGAAGCCCCTTGCTCAAAGCGCGTCTGTCTGGCTGGTTTATGTCAACCCCTCCCAGATTAAAACGGACGAAACGCGCGAGCTTATTGCCGAAAATCTTTCAGTCATCCTGGAAGTTGACAAGGAGACGATAAAAACAAAGCTGTCCCACACCCAAAACGGCTATGAAAAAATTAAAGGTCAAATCGAAAAGGATAAATATGAAGCCGTAAGCGATTTTATTGATAAATACGGTCTTGAATATGTCGTCTGTATTGACCCCGACTCAAAAAGATATTATCCAAATTCAAATTTCTGTTCTGCGGTTATAGGCTTTACCGGTTCAGAGGATACAGGCAGATCGGGACTCGAATTTTTTTATAACGACACCTTAACAGGCACTCCCGGACGCATTATTACAGAGAAGGACGGACGCCTCGAGGAGATGCCCGATTCCTTCGAGAGTACTAATGATGCAATACAAGGCTCGCACCTTGTTTTAACGCTTGATGAAAAAATACAGAGCTACCTTGAGACCGCGCTCAAGCAGAGCCTTGCCGATACAAAAGCCAAGTATTGTTACGGGATTGTTATGGATGTCGAAACCGGCGGGATTCTAGCTATGGTTTCTCTCCCTGACTATAATCTCAATTCGCCGGATACACTTGTTGACCTTAACCAGGCTGATGTTATTTCCAAAATGGAAAATTCGGACGCGAAATCACTTGCGCTTAAGGACGCGAGAAACTCGCAGTGGCGTAACCGCGCGATAAGCGACACCTACGAGCCCGGTTCTGTATTTAAGGTAATAACAGTTTCGGCAGCACTTGAGGAAAATGTCGCAAACGAGAATTATCCCTTCAACTGCACTGGTTCAATTCTTAATTCCGGGCACACCTACAGATGCTGGAAGGCGGGCGGTCACGGCTCTGAGACACTCAAGGATTTGCTGAAAAACTCATGCAATCCCTTTGCAATTACGATTGCTAAGGCTATGGGTATCGAGACATTCTACAAGTATTTCAGCGCCTTCGGCTTCACGGAAAAAACCGGCATCGATTTGCCGGGCGAGGCTGACAGTGTCGCAGGTGTCACTTATTATGATTTAAAGAAGTTTGGCAATCCCGAGCTTGCCAGCTATTCCTTCGGTCAGACCTTCCAGGTTTCCCCTATTCAAATGATAACAGCCATTTCCTGCGTTGCGAACGGCGGAGTGCTTATGAAGCCGTTTATAGTCGACAAGGTTATTGATGAGCAAACAAATATTGTTAAAAAAACCGAACCCATAGTAAAGCGGCAGGTAATTTCTCAGTCAACCGCCGACAGGGTATGCAAGCTCATGGAGGATGTCGTCGCGACAGGAACCGGCAAAAACGCCTTTGTACCCGGCTATCATGTCGCGGGAAAAACAGGTACCTCTGACAAGCTTACTAAAGAGGGCGAATATATCGCTTCCTTCGCGGGTTTTGCTCCCGCATATGACCCCAAGGTTGCGATTCTAATTGTTATTGACGAGCCTCAGGGCGATCACGGCGGTGGCGCTATAGCGGCTCCCGTTGCTGGCGAGGTTTTTGAAAAGGTGCTGCCTTATTTGAATGTCGAGCCTAAGTATTCAAATGATGAGCTTGTTTTTATGCTTGACAAGGCTCCGAATCTCATCGGTAAAACCGTTTCGGACGCGAAAACAGTCATCGGCAGAAAATATACTGTTGAGGTTGTCGGAAACGGCGCTAATGTAAAGGCGCAGCTCCCGGAGCCGGACAGAATGCTCAGCAAAAACGGCGTTATCGTGCTTTACACAGAGGATAATTATGAGCACAAAACAGTATCTGTTCCGAATTTTTCAGGTCTCACTGTTCAGCAGGCAAACCGCTTAGCAGTCGACAGCGGTCTAAATATAAAAATCTCGGGAAGCTCGCTTCAGAGCAGTGATATAGTCGCATATAAACAGAGTATTGAAAAAGACACAACGGTCAATAAAGGCGCGGTTATAACGGTCTATTTCAAAACAACTGTGGGTGTAAATGACTTTGACCATTAAGAGTAATATTTTTAACATTAATTTGCAAAAAAGGGTAATATTAAGCATGGAGGCGATAATGTGCTTTTGTCTGAGGTTTTGAGAGAAATAAATGTCTTGTGTGAGTACACGGATTGTGAAATAGTTTCACTGCGCGACGACTCAAGGAAAATCGAAAACGGTTTTGCATATGTGTGTATAAAAGGCAATAGCTTTGACGGGCACGATTTCGCCGGTGAAATGCTGGCAAAAGGCGCGGCAGCGGTTATAACAGAAAGGGATTTAGGGCTTGAGAGACAGGTTATTGTTGAGGATACCCGCAAGTCTTATGCGAAAATGTGCGCCGCGTTTTTCGGTTATCCCGCGCGAAAGCTCAAGCTTATCGGAATAACCGGGACAAACGGAAAGTCCTCCACAGCATTTTTTATCAAAGGAATTCTTGAGCATCTTGGGGTTAAAGCAGGGCTATTGGGCTCAGTAAAAAACCTTATCGGTGATGAAGAATTTGAGGTATTTAACACAACGCCGACTGCTTTTGAGCTGCAGGAATTTTTTGCTAAAATGGTTCTGGCGCAATGTGAATACTGCGTCATGGAGGTCGCTTCTCAGGCATTGTCTCAATACAGGGTTGAGGGAGTCCATTTTGACGCCGCAATATTTACCAATCTGACTCAGGACCATCTCGATTATCATGGGAATATGGAAAATTATAAGCAGGCGAAATCAATGCTTTTCAAAAATTGTTCTCTCGCCATACTCAACGCTGACGACACGGCAAGCCTTGACATGATTCGGGAATGCGACTGCAGAAGCGTTACCTACTCGAAATCAAAGAGTAACGCGACATATATGGCAAAAAATATTAATCTAAGCGATAAAACCATAGAATATGAACTGCTCAGCGACAATACTATTGGTAGGGTGCACATGAATATACCCGGGGAATTTAATGTTTATAATTCTATGGCGGCAATTATTGCTCTTGTTGAGCTGGGTTTTGACTTTCATAAATGCAGAAAAGCGATAAGCACTGTCCCGGGAGTTTGCGGTAGAATTGAGCTTGTTCCGACTGAAACCGATTATTCGGTAATTATTGATTCCGCTCACACTCCCGACGCGCTTGAAAACATTATCTCGGCTCTCAAGGGTATATGCAGGGGTAAACTTATCACGGTTTTCGGCTGCGGCGGCGACAGAGATAGCACAAAACGCCCGATAATGGGCGCTCTTGTCAGCGAGCTCTCCGATAAAGCTATAGTTACCTCCGACAACCCGCGAAGCGAGAATCCTGAAACGATTATAAACGATATACTTGCGGGAATAAGGGATGAAAACCGCGGTAAATGCATAATTGAAGCCGATAGAACGGCGGCAATAACTCTTGCGCTTTCTCTTGCCGAGGCGGGAGATATAGTTTTGCTTGCGGGTAAAGGTCAGGAGACTTATCAGATTATGAACTCAGGGAAAATTCATTTTGATGAACGTGAAAAAGTAAAAGAAATATTAGCACCTTAGTACCTTAGTGAGCTGAAAGCTCAACAAAAAACAAGACTTGGGTTGTGGGCTTGGCAAGCCAAGCCCACGTTAGTGGGCTGAAAGCTCAATAAAAAATACTACTTGGGTTGTGGGTTTGGTAAGCCAAGCCCACAATGAGAAGGGAACAAGAGCATATGATTCCTTTGACTTTTTCAGAAATTGCTGTTGCAACAAAAGGAGTTTGCGAAAAAAAAGGAAGTATCGCTTCAGTCTTTACAGACTCTAGGAAAGTCGAAAAGGAAGGACTTTTTATAGCTCTCACGGGGGATAAATTTGACGGTCACGATTTTATAAAAAGCCTTGAGGGTAAGGGCGTAGGCGCGGTTATTGTTTCAAAAAATACAGGAACAGATATACCTGAGATACTCGTTCATGACACGTCTGAGGCTTTGCTTGACCTCGCCGCATATTATCGCTCACGCTTTAATATTCCGCTCATAGCTGTTACGGGAAGTGTCGGAAAAACAATAACAAAGGACATGACCGCCTGTGTTATGTCAGCGAAATATAACACCTTAAAAACACCCGAAAACAAAAACAACACAATCGGAATGCCATTGACACTCTTAAAGCTTGACAATACTTACTCAGCGGCGGTTATCGAGATGGGTATGAATCATTTGGGTGAAATCAGCGCGCTTTCCAAAGCGGCACGTCCGACTACAGCTATTATCACAAATATCGGAACCTCGCATATTGAGTATTTGAAAACCAGAGAAAATATTCTGAAAGCAAAGCTTGAAATTTGCGACGGAATGGTTAAGGGCTCAAAGTTAATTTTGAATGCGGATAATGATTTGCTGCAAAAGGTCAAGCTAAAAGATTATGAAACATTATTTTTCTCAATTAAAAATAATGCTGAGTTAATGGCTGTAAATATCGAAGAAAAAGCAGATAGCACAGAATTTGTTGTTAAATATCAAAATAAAACACAGCTTTTTAAAATTCCTACAGTTGGAATTCATAATGTTTATGACGCCCTTTCGGCAATTTATGCCGGAATTTGCAATGATATTTCACTCCCTGAAGCGGCGGAGGCTCTTAGGAGCTTCATACCTTCCGGCATGCGGCAGAGGATAGTTGAGCACAAGGGGATTACGGTTATCGAGGACTGTTATAACGCAAGCGTTGATTCAGTTATTGCAGCCTTAGATGTGCTTTCCTCAATGAAGCGAGCGAAAAAAATCGCGGTACTCGGAGATATGCTTGAGCTTGGGGATTATTCCGCGACAGCTCACAGCTTTTGCGGAGAGTATCTTGCACAAAAGAAAATCGACTGTTTGCTTACTTACGGAAATGAATCCTTTAATACCGCAAAAGCGGCAGTCGCGGCGGGAGCGCCCGATGTCGCAAGCTTTACAGACGCTGACGCGCTTGCAAAAATGCTTATTTCAAAGACTGAAAAAGGCGACGCGGTTCTTTTTAAGGCAAGCCGGGGTATGGCTCTTGAAAATGTGCTTGAAAAATTCTACAGCGGCAAAGAATAAATTTGGAAAAAGGATTGAATAAAAATATATGAAACTGTCATTTGCTTTGCTCGCCTGCGGCATAATAGGCTTCACTGTATCTTTTCTCTTGGGCTATGTTATCATTCCGTGGCTGCATAAACTCAAGTACGGGCAGACAATACTAGACATAGGACCGTCATGGCATAAGCACAAGCAGGGCACGCCTACCATGGGCGGAATTCTTTTTATCGCAGGAACGCTTATCTCTCTGCTGGTTGTTATTCTTACCGACTTTATCATGGGCGGCGATATTATCGCGCTCGGCAGGCAGGTTCCGCAGCAGGTCAAGGCAAAGTTTTACGGCGGCATGGTTATGGCGATTGCCTATGCTTTAATCGGACTTGCTGACGATTATGTGAAGGTTGTGAAAAAGCGCAACCTCGGGCTGACCATTACTCAGAAATCCATCGCCCAGATAATTGTAATGGGCATGTATCTCGGACTTCTTCACTATTACGGCGCGACATTTATGTTCATTCCTTTTGTCGGTAATATTGAAATGGGAATATTTTTCTGGGTTTTCGGCGCTGTAGCTATGTATTGCACGGTTAACGCTGTAAATTTTACAGACGGGGTTGACGGGCTTTGCGGCTCGGTCACTGTTATTTTCGCGCTTTGCATAACTGCTGTTTCACTAATCAGGGGCTATGACGGGCTCAGTATAGTGAGCGTATCACTGCTCGGAAGTCTCATTGGCTATCTCTTGTGGAACTGGAACCCTTCTAAGGTTATAATGGGTGATTTCGGCTCGCATTTCCTTGGCGGAATGGTTATCGCTCTGACATATGCTCTCGATGCACCGTGGCTGATTCTTTTCGCGGGTTTAATTTATGTGATTGAATTCCTCTCGGATGTAATTCAGATTTCATATTACAAGGCGACTCACGGCAAAAGAATTTTTAAAATGGCTCCGATTCACCACCATTTTGAGATGAGCGGCTGGAAAGAGAAAAAAATTGTATATGTCTTTACCTTAATTAATATAATTGGCAGTCTGCTGGGTGTCGCGCTGATTTATTTCGGCAGAAATAAGTGAAATATTGGAAGGATGGTATAACATGCCCGCAAAGTCACCGCTTTTATCAAAATATAAAAAATTCTTTGCCACCGGCAGTGTTGATATAGTTTTTCTTGTGCTCGTTCTAATGATAGTGGGAATCGGGCTTGTTATGCTGTATTCAGCGAGCTACCCATACGCGCTTTATAAGTTCAATAATCCCAATTATTTTATAACAAGGCAGCTGCAGTTTGCAATCGGCGGGATTCTCGTGATGAATCTGGTTTCCTTTATCAAATACGAGTATCTCAAGGTTTTCGCGATTCCGCTGATGGTTGTTTCACTTTTACTGCTTGTGGTTGTTCTGTTTCTTCCCCCTCCTCCCGACAAGCCTGATTTTAAACGCTGGTTCAATCTTGGCGGCTTCTCCTTCCAACCCTCCGAGGTTGCGAAATTCGCGCTTATTCTTTTTTGCGCTTGGGGAATGGAATACCACCATAAAAGCATCACCTCAAAGGAGCTCTCAAGAAGCAGATATGCCGAGCCGATAAATAAAAGATTCGCAAAGAGATTTCACGGAGCTTTTAAAATCACAAAAGCCGCTTTCCCCTTATATCTCTACGGCGGTTGTATTCTTGTGCTCAGCGGGCTTGTTATGCTTGAAAATCACCTTTCAGGCACAATTTTAATGCTCTCGCTTGGTGCACTGATGATGTTTATCGGAGACTTCAAACTGAAATGGTTCACTATAGTCGGGGTAGTAATTGCTGCAGGTATAACTGTTTTAATAATTCAACCCGAACTGCTTGAGGAAATTTCCTTCCTTAAGAAATACGCCCAGGAAAGAATTGTAGCATGGCTTGACAAGGCTTATGAGCCGCTTGACGCGAGATGGCAGACGAATAATGCCTTATATGCCATAGGCTCCGGTGGATTTCTAGGGCGGGGGCTCGGAAACTCCATGCAGAAGCATATGTTTGTCTCTGAGCCGCAGAATGATATGATTTTCTCAATAGTCTGCGAGGAGCTCGGTTTTATCGGCGCGGCTTTTATTCTGCTTCTGTTCGGACTGCTTGTTTGGAGGGGCGTCGTAATCGGACTTAAAGCTAAAACACGGTTCGGCTCTCTGCTCGCGATGGGAATCGTTTTCCATGTCGGACTTCAGACCCTCCTTAATATTGCCGTTGCGACAGATTCTATGCCGAACACAGGTATAAGCCTTCCGTTTTTCAGCTACGGCGGCACAGCTCTGCTGATGCTGCTGTTCGAGATGGGTGTTGTGCTGTCAGTTTCGAGGTACTCGAGGGTTAAGAAGAGTTAGTAGAATAAAGTGAGTAGTGAGTAGAATTGTAGGTGGGGGAAGAAGATGAGAATAATTTTTGCCGCAGGAGGAACAGGCGGACATATAAACCCGGCTCTTGCCGTTGCTGATGAGCTGAAAAAAAGAGACGCACAAACAGAAATTCTTTTCATCGGTACTGCTGATAAGATGGAAGCGCAGTTAGTCCCAAAAGCCGGATATGCTTTTAAGACAATCGAAATAGACGGTATAAGGCGAAGCTTTTCACCAAAAAGTATCGCTAAAAATATAAAATCCGCCGTAAAAATAATCACTTCCACGGCGCGTTCAAAAAAAATTCTGGGTGAGTTTAAGCCGGATATTGTTATAGGGTTCGGAGGCTATGTGACCGGACCTGTTTTGCGCGCGGCGTCGAAGATGGCTATCAAAACAGCGATTCATGAGTCAAACGCCTTTCCCGGTGTCGCGAATAAAATTCTCGCGAAAAGCGCAGATATAGTTTTTCTCAGGAGTGAAAAGGCAGAGGAATTCATGCAGTGCAAAAATAAGCCGGTGATAGTCGGCATGCCTGTTCGTTCGCAGGTGCTCAGCGCAAACAGGGATTTCTCAAGAGTGGAGCTGTCTCTTGATTCAAAACCAATGATTCTCTCAACCGGCGGCAGTCTAGGTGCTAAGGTTTTTAATGAGGCTATAGCTAAGCTGATTATAGACTTGCACGCGTCTCATGAATGTGTTTTTATCCATTCCTACGGCAAAAACGGCGGATTTATTCTTGATAAGCTCAAGGAAAACGGTGTTGACACAGAAAATAATAAGGACATTATTCTCAAAGAGTACATATACGATATGCCCCGCTGTCTTGCTGCAGCAGATATAGTTATAAACCGCTCCGGCTCAAGCACTCTGGCTGAAATCGAAGCAGTCGGCGCGGCGGCAATCCTGATTCCCTCGCCGAATGTAACGGAAAACCATCAGTACCACAACGCGATGGATCTCGTAAATAACAAAGCGGCGATAATCATCGAGGAAAAAGACCTCGCTGACGGACGCCTGACAAAAACAGTTAAGGATTTAATTATCAACAAGGGTATGCGAGAGGCTCTGGGTGCGAATGCGAAAAAAATGTATATTGCGCACGCGGAAGCAAAAATAGCTGATTTTCTGATAAAAACAATAGAAAAGTAACGTTTTTTTGTAAATCAGTGGAATTCACAAGTACAACCTGCCCGTCATAATATGAGAACGGTTAGTTTTCAAGAAAAGAAAGGGTGGGCATAACCAATGGATAAGTATATAATCGAAGGACGAAAAAAAATTATCGGTGAAACCGATATTCAGGGTTCAAAAAACAGCGCGCTGCCGATTCTCGCGGCGACCGTTCTTGTGCCGGGTATCAGCGTTATTCATAATTGTCCTGATTTGTCTGATATTACGGCAACAATAAACATACTCGAGCATCTCGGCTGCAAGGTTAAGAGAGAAGATCATACAGTAATTGTTGACAGCTTTGATGTTAATAGATATGATATACCTGATAAATTAATGCATGAAATGCGCTCGTCAATTGTTTTTCTCGGCGCGATTCTCGGGCGATTGGGGAAGGCGAGTCTGTCACTGCCGGGCGGCTGTGAAATCGGACTGAGACCTATTGATATTCATCTTGACGCTCTAAGACGCTTCGGTGTGAAAATAGTTGAGGAGTTCGCGAGACTAGAGTGTGAAAACGCCGAGCTTTCTGAAGGAATTGATATAACGCTATCATTCCCCAGTGTCGGAGCGACTGAGAATATTATGCTTTTTGCTGCGACTTCGAAGGGTACAACAACGATTTATAATGCCGCAAGGGAGCCGGAAATAAGCGACCTCGCAGATTATTTAAACGGCTGCGGAGCGAAAATCTACGGCGCGGGTGACGGCACTGTCGTGATTCAGGGTGTAAACACTCTTCGTGCGGCGGAACACACGGTGATTCCTGACAGAATTGTCGCCGGTACTTATCTCTGTGCAGCGGCTATGACAAACGGAAAAATCACTCTGAACAATATTATTCCCGCGCATCTGGGGCTTTCGGTGCATATCTTCAAGGAAGCCGGCTGCGATTTGCATATAAAAGGCAGAACCATAACACTGACCGCACCGCCAAGGCTTTCAAGCGTACATACAATCAGAACAATGCCATACCCCGGTTTTCCGACTGATATGCAGGCTCCGGTCATGGCAATGGTTTCACTCTCAAGAGGCACCAGTGTAATTATCGAAACAATTTTCGAAAGACGCTTCAGGCATGTCAGCGAGCTGCTGCGAATGGGCGCGAAAATACGGGTTGACCAGCGCATGGCAGTCGTTGAGGGAGTCGGACATCTCACCGGCGCAATGCTTAATACTCCCGACCTTCGAGGCGGTTCGGCGCTTGTTCTTGCGGCGATTGCGGCAAACGGCTACAGCGAAATTAAGGATATTTTCCATATAGACAGAGGATATGAAGGATTTGAAAATACGCTCTCTCTTCTAGGGGCGGATATTAAAAGGGTGAAGGACGATGAAGGAGCAGAATACCCGGGAGTTCTTGAATGAAAAGCAGCAGTCACAGGCTGATATTATGGCTAAGTACAGAGAAACAGTTCTGAAAAAGAAAAAACGCAGAGATATTACTATTATCGCGACGGTATTGGTCTTTATCGTCGCCGCCTGCGTTGTTCTGTCACTCTCAGTGTTTTTTAATATCGCAAAAATCGAGGTCACCGGCGAGACAAGATACTCCTCAGCAGAGATTACCGAAAAATCGGGTATCGCATTAGACTCCAATATGTTCAAATTAGATAAGGAAGCGGTTTGCGAAAAGCTGGAAAAAGAGCTGCCATATATAGGGAAGGCAGAGATAAGCTTTATTTTCCCGGATGGGATTAATATCAGCATTCGCGAAACTGCTGCCACCATAGCAATAAGTATGAGCGAAGGCTATGCCTTTATGAATGATGAGGGTAAAATTCTTGAGACTTCCGCTGATTTACCCTCAGCTCTCGCGCTTGTTTACGGTTTTACACTTGAAAATATCTCACCGGGACTGAATGTAGTAGACTATACCGCCGCGCCTGAGCAGACAAGTATTGAGCCCTCGGGCGATAACGGAAAAAAGAGCAGCGCGGAAACTACAAAGTCTCATATAGTCAACGAGACTCCTCTTGAGCTTCTTCGCTCTCTTATTAAGGCGGTCAGCGAGTTCGGCTTTAAAGATATAATGTTTTATGATGTTCGTGACGCGGTAAATTTAAAGTTATCCTATCAGAGCAGATACATAATTCATCTCGGCGGAAATGCTAACCTCCCTGAAAAGCTCAAACTCGCTGAAAAAGCAATCGCAGCTGAGGATTTAAAAAATATCAACAGAACCGGAATTGTAGATGTTTCGCAGGGCAGCAAGGCTTCCGTAAGAAGTGAGAGTTATGAGACTCTGCCTCAGGAGACCACTGTTGAATCCGGAAGCACTGTAAAGCCGGATTCGAGTGGCAGTGGCAGCGGACAAGCCTCGACAACAAAAGAAACACCGCCGCAAACCGGAGAAAAAACAACAAAAAAGGAAACGACTACGAAAAAACAGACTACAACCGCAAAGAAACAGACGACTACCGCAAAGAAACAGACGACTACCGCAAGAAAAACAACCTCGCCTAAAAAGCCTTAAAAATGAGAATTTATTCATAAAAATGCCTTTTATAGCAATTTTATGATTAATAGACAAAATTTATTTAAAAAAAATTGTATAATTACTGAAAAAATCGTTGAAATGTTTTTATGTTCATGATATTATATATCTATGTATCTTATATTGTCAGTGAAAATGTGTGATAACGGAGTTTTTTGCATAAATCAAGCATTAAAGGCTGCATGCAAATTGTGTTTTACAGAAGAAAGGAATGACTAACAGAAATGGCTTTTGAAATTTCAAATGAATTTGAGGAAGTAACGCAAATTAAAGTTATAGGTGTCGGCGGCGGCGGCGGAAACGCGATTAACAGAATGGTTGAAGCAGGTATTGCCGGTGTCGAATTTATCGCAATCAATACGGACAAGCATGTTCTCCTGCTCTCAAAAGCAACGCATAAAATCCAGATTGGTGAAAAAGTTACAACCGGGCAAGGCGCGGGCGCGAGACCGGAAATCGGCAGAAAAGCCGCTGAGGAGAGCGAGGATGCGATTTTAGAAGCTCTCAACGGCACAGATATGGTTTTTATCACAGCCGGCATGGGCGGCGGCACAGGTACCGGAGCCGCGCCGGTTATCGCGAAAATGGCGAAGGATAAGGGTATTTTGACCGTAGGAATCGTTACTAAGCCTTTTGAGTTTGAAGGTAAAAGACGCATGACTCAGGCGGAGGCGGGCATAGCCGAGCTTGCAGGTCATGTCGACAGCCTTGTTGTTATTCCGAATGAAAGACTGAAACTAGTTTCAGACCAGAAAATCACCTTCCTTAACGCGTTTATGGTTGCCGACGACGTACTCAGGCAGGGCGTTCGCAGTATTTCCGACCTGATTAAGGTTCCGGGGCTTATTAACCTCGACTTTGCCGACGTTACGGCTGTCATGAGGGACGCGGGTCACGCCCATATGGGTGTCGGAAGAGCTCAGGGTAAGGAAAAAGCCGAGCTTGCCGCGAAATCTGCGATTTCCAGTCCTCTGCTTGAGACAACTATTAACGGCGCCAAGGGTGTTATAATCAGCATCACAGGCTCTCCGGATGTCAGTCTCGAGGATGTTGACGCGGCTTCTTCAATAATTCACGATTCAGCCGATAAGGATGCCAATATCATATTCGGCGTGGTTATTGACCAAAATCTCGACGATGAAATTATTGTTACCGTTATCGCGACCGGCTTCGGCAAGGACGAAAATGTTGTTAAGCCCACAGAGCCTAAAGCGGCGGTTACTGAGTCCGGTTTCGGCACTGACGACGACGACCTGACAGATATTTTTGACATGTTTAAGAGCAGAAAATAAAACATAAATAAAATTATTCCGCATTTTTAATTTTAAAAATTTCTTCTTTAAACAATATTATTTTAATTTTGTATTGCTTATGGACGGAATGTGAATTACTTTAGTTAAAATGCGGATATTTTATGCCTTTTTGTATGAAAATTTTGCCATGTTTGGTAAAATTCAAAAAAGCTATTGACAAAAGCTTTAAAATGCATAATATTTTATAGTAATACATAATCTATCAGTGTTAAATCAATTTTGAAAGGTGGGCAGGAATACTGTTTCAACTCTTTGTTTAAGCGGTATTCGTTGTTTATGGTTTTTGAAAAAATTCGGGCAATCATATCTGATCAGCTGGAGCTTGACGAGGACGATATTACACTTGAATCCGAACTGAGTGAGCTTGGCGCCGACAGTCTTGACCTCTATGACCTTGTTATGACTTTTGAGGACGAATTTGAGACAGAGGTTCCGGATGACGAGCTGGAAAAATTCAGAACAGTCGGAGACATTGTTAAATATATAGAAAAAATGTAGTTTAATTTTTATCAAAACAACAAACGGGCAACAATCTTGCTCGTTTTTGTTCTTTAAATACGGATTACAGGTGGTGATTTTAATGATTCAAAATATCGTTTTCGATATGGGAAATGTGCTGATAAAATATAACCCGGCGGGAACCCTTAAAGACCTGGGTCTCTCTGACAGCGATGCGGAAATTATCCTCAGGGAATTTTTTGCATGCAAGGAGTGGCGCGAGGTTGACAGGGGAACCATGTCGCCTGAGGAGGCCTTTGTATTCGTCAGGAAACGGCTGCCAGAGCAGCTGGCTGATTTTGTTTATAATATTGCCATAAAGGAAAGCTTTTTGAATCTGGTACCGCCCAGCGAGGAAATGGAAGAATTGGTTCGGGAGATAAAAAAAGCAGGGTATAAGACTTTTCTGCTGAGCAATACACCGCAGAATTTTTATGAGTTTAAAAAGAATTATCCTGTTATGGAGCTTTTGGACGGCATAATTATTTCCGCTGATTTGAAGATCATTAAACCCGAAAAAGAAATATTTGAAGCGCTTTTTAAGAAATATGACCTGATACCCGAGGAGTGCTTTTTTATTGACGATATGCCCGTGAATGTCGAGGGCGCAAAGGCGGCGGGTATGGACGGATATTGTTTCGCTCTTTCGCGTGACAGTGTCGATTCCCTCAGAACTGTTTTGCGCCGATATATAAAAATTTAGTACCTTAGTGAGATGAAAGCTCAATAAAAAACAAGACTTGGGTTGTGAGCTTGGCAAGCCAAGCCCACGTTAGTTTAATTAAAAGATTGGATGATATAAATGGCCGAACAAAAAAAGATGGTGAATGACATAACCTCAATGGAGGAGGATTTCGCCAAATGGTACACGGATATTGTAAAAAAAGCCGATTTGATTGACTACACAAGCGTCAAGGGCTGCCTGGTTATCAGACCCTATGCCTACGCTATCTGGGAATTGATTCAGAAAAATATGGATGACCGCTTTAAAGCGACCGGACATGAAAACGTTTATATGCCTCTCTTTATTCCAGAGAGCCTTTTACAGAAGGAAAAGGATCATGTGGAAGGTTTTGCTCCCGAAGTCGCTTGGGTCACTCACGGCGGCGCAGAGCAGCTTCAGGAAAGACTTTGCGTGCGTCCGACCTCCGAAACCTTATTCTGCGAGCATTACGCAAATTCCATTCAATCCCACAGAGACCTCCCGAAGCTCTATAATCAATGGTGCAGTGTTGTCCGGTGGGAAAAAACAACCAGACCCTTCCTGCGTTCGAGAGAATTTTTATGGCAGGAAGGACACACCGCTCACGCGACAGCTCAGGAGGCCATTGAAGAGACAGAAAGAATGCTTGGTGTCTATGCGGACTGTTGCCGGGAAGCGATGAATATGCCTGTTATAAAGGGCAAAAAGACCGAAAGCGACAAGTTTGCCGGTGCTGTTTCAACTTACTGTATCGAGACGCTGATGCATGACGGAAAAGCCCTTCAGGCGGGAACCTCGCATTATTTCGGTGACGGCTTCGCGAAGGCTTTCGGTATTCAATACACAGACAAGGATAATCAGCTTCAATATGTGCATCAGACCTCATGGGGCACTACAACAAGGCTTATCGGCGCGATAATAATGATGCACGGCGACAATAACGGGCTTGTGCTGCCGCCTCAGGTCGCACCCATTCAAGTGGTAATTATACCGATAGCCTCTCACAAGGAGGGTGTTGTTGAAAAAGCTGAGGAGCTCAAGTCTCGCCTTAGCGCGAATTTCAGGGTTAAAATAGACAACAGCGACAACAGTGCCGGCTGGAAATTCGCGGAATATGAGATGAAGGGCGTACCGCTCAGGCTCGAAATAGGACCGAAGGACATTGAAAACAATCAATGTGTAATAGTCAGGCGCGACAACCGCGAAAAAGCCTTTGTAAAGCTTGACGAGCTTGAAACAAGAGTCGGGGAAATTCTCGCCGATTACGCTGAGTCAATATATAACAAGGCTCTCGATAATATCAAAAACCGTACTTACGACTGCAAAACCATGGATGAAATCAATGAAATTTTCGCCTTAAAAGGTGACGGCTTTATCAGGGCAATGTGGTGCGGCAGTGAGGAATGCGAGGATATAGTAAAGGAAAAAACCGGCGCGGGCTCGAGATGCATTCCCTATGAGCAAGAAAAAATCAGCGATGTATGTGTCTGCTGCGGCAAGCCTGCCGAGGAGCTTGTTTATTGGGGAAAAGCTTATTGAGTTGTACATTGAACAGTTTACAGTGTGCAGTGTACAGTGTACAGAGTACAGATATTGTATATTAGGAAAATTAAATAGCGAGAAAAAACTCAGCTTGATTTTGTTCAAAGCTGAGTTTTATACTTGTTTATTGTAATATTAATAATGCAATATGATGGGTGAAAAATTATAATTATAATAAAAACTAGGGAAATAATTTGCCTTTTGCTTGCAAGGCAGGGAAGCCCCACTGGCGCAGCACTTCATACACGCCTATAGCCACAGCGTTCGAAAGGTTGAGACTTCTCGCGTCGTTTATCATTGGGATTCTGAGTGTTGTTTCCGGGTTTTTCAACAGTAAATCCTCCGGCAGTCCGGCGGTTTCTTTTCCGAAAAGCAAATAAGCATTGTCCGGATATTTGATTTCGCTGTAAGTATGCTTTGCTTTTGTGGAAAAATAGAAATATTCCGCTCCTGCGGTCTTTTGAAAAAAGTCATCCAGCGATGAATAGTAGCTTATATCGAGAAAATGCCAGTAATCAAGTCCTGCTCTTTTCAGCTTCGCATCACTAATTCGAAAGCCCATAGGTTCAACGAGATGAAGCCTTGCGCCCGTCGCCGCGCAGGTTCGCGCGACATTGCCGGTGTTTTGCGGTATTTCAGGCTCAACCATGACGATATTCAGCTTGCTCATATACGGACAGCCTCAATTAAGGTGGGAAGTCCTCTTTCGAAATCTACTCCGAATCGGATATCCGTACCGGCGTTTTTTGTTCTGATAATTGAGCCGCAGGTGAAGTCAACGGCGATTTTTGCCGCGTTTTCGAGGGATTTACCGTTCAACAAAGCCCCAACAAGCGCGCTAGCGTAAACGTCGCCTGTGCCGTGATAGTAGCCGTCAATTTTGTCGGAAAGCGAATATGATACTGTACCGCTGTTTCTGTCGAATGTCGCGGCACCGAGGGTTTTATCGTCAAAATAGACTCCGGTCAACACAACCTTCTCCGGACCCATATTTGAAAGACGTTTCATTAATCCCTCGACGTAATCTTTAGTATACGGACCTTCGACATAGTCCTCACCCAGCATAAAAGCAGCCTCAGTAAAATTTGGAACGACTATGTCAGCTTTTTCGCACAGAGACGCCATTTTTTTAGCGAAATCCATATCGAAAATCGAATACATCATTCCGTTGTCAGCCATTGCGGGGTCAGCAATTATAATGTTGTCGCTGTTTTTGAAGGTTTTATAAAAATCGGCAACAAGGTCAATCTGGTCGAATGAGCCGAGAAAGCCGTTATATATGGCGTCAAACTTTAAATCAAGAGATTTCCAGTGCTCTGTTATCGGTGCTATATCCTCTGTTAAATCGCGGTAAGTGAAGCCTGTAAAACCGCCGGTATGTGTTGAAAGCACAGCTGTCGGAAGACAGGTGCACTCAACCCCGACAGCAGAAATTATAGGCAGCGCGACAGTAAGGGAGCATTTGCCGAAACCGGAAATATCGTGAATTGCCGCAACTCTTTTTTGTCTGTCCATTAATCATCAATCCTTATATGAAATATTTTAGATTATACCATTTTTTTGCCCCTATTTCAAGAACAACCTTGTTTAATTTTTACAGATTATTTGCCTCTATTTTGTCTGATTTTCCGGTTATCATTCTATTTTTTTCCATGCAAATACTGAGAAACATGGGACAAAATACTAGTACAACAAAAATAGGAGGTTGTATAAATGACAAAAAAATCAACAAATATTGTTAAGGGTTTCGGTACAGCAATGGCTATTGGCGGCGCGGTCGCTTTGATGAGTACAGCTGTCGGCAAGAGCAGTATGTCAACAAAAAGAAATATCAGAAAGACAGCTATGAAAGCGGCGCAGACGCTGGAAAATGTGCTTGATGGAATTTCTAATGTGATGTCATAAAGATTTTTATATCAGTTGCCATATTAAAAGTGCTTTTATTATTACTCAAAAGATAAAAAAAACCGTAGCCTTAACTACGGTTTTTTTTGCTTTTTAAAATCAGTTTTTCTTTTTTTCACTTTGTTTTTCATTGATTTCCGCTTCATTTGATTTGTCAAGCGGCAAAATTTCTATTTTTATTTTACCGATTCTTTTGTCCTCGACATTAAGAACCGTAAAAACCAGATTATTATATGTGACGATATCCATATCTCCGTCAACGGGCAGATAACCGAGCTTACTGATAATAAAGCCGCCTATTGTCTCGTAATCATCCTTTGGCAAATCCGTTCCGACAAGCTCGTCAATTTCGTCAATATCGGTAACGCCGTCAACGGTGAAGGTGGTTTCGTTTATTTTTGAAATCTCTTCATCCTCGTCATCGTATTCATCCTGAATATTTCCGACAATTGTCTCGACTAAATCCTCAATTGTCACAAGTCCTGCAGTTCCGCCGAATTCGTCAATGACTATAGCCATTTGTGCGTGCCTTTCAATCATTTCCGCAAAAAGCTCGCCGCATTTTTTTGATTCCGGAACAAAATACGCTTCATGCATATGCATTCTGATAGTCGTATCCTTCGGCAAAGTGGCGCCGACATAGCTCAGGAAATCTTTTATATAAACTATTCCGACAATATTGTCAGGGTCGTCGTCATAAACGGGAATACGTGAATAACCGTCATGCACTGCAGCCGCGACAACCTCAGAAATTGGCTCGTCGGCTTCAACCGCGGTAATATCAACACGGTGTGTCATTATATCACCGGCACTCAGGTCGTCAAACTCGAATATATTGTTAATCATTTCTCGCTGCGTGTTTTCGATAACACCCTTTTCCTCGCCGACATCAACCATCATAAGTATTTCTTCTTCTGTCACCTGTTCCTCATCGGCGTTCGGGTCAATGCCAATGAGTCTGAGGATTCCGTTTGTTGACAGAGACAGGATTTTTACGAAGGGCTTTGCAATTTTGTTAACAAAAAGCAAGGTGCCAACGACAAAGTATGATACCTTCTCAGCCTTTTGCATCGCGATTCGCTTTGGTACAAGCTCGCCGAACACAAGGGAAAAGTAGGACATAATCAACGTTACGACAATCAGTGTGAGCGTCGAGATGAGTGAGACGCTGACATTTGGAATACGGCTTGAAATAGCTGCTGTTATTGTTGGCTCGAGTGTGTCGGCGGCAGATGCGCTCGCTAGGAAACCGGCAAGCGTGACACCGATTTGAATCGTTGATAAAAATCCGGCTGAGCTTGAGGTCAGCTTCATGATTTGCTTTGCTTTTTTATGCCCTTCCTGTGCAAGCCTGTCTATTTTGTTGTTGTTTAATGAGATAATCGCAATTTCACTCATCGCGAAAAATGCGTTCATTCCGATAAGCAGGGCAAGAATCGCGAAATTCCACCATTTTAAGCCCGCCTGAGGCGTACTTGCCGCAGCGAACGTGTTCGGGGCTTCAGTTGTCAGTGCGGACAACAGTTGTAAAAAACTACTAGGTCCGGGGTCATCCATCAGGGATTTGCTCCTTTCACAGCACGCAAAAAATATTATATGAAGAATCATATTGCATGCTATAGTGTAGTATACACTAAAAATGCGTTTTTGTCAAATATCTTTTTTTTGGCAGGGTATGAATTGCTCAATTTATCTTAAAAATTTCTTATAGTAATAATTAAAGAATGAATGATATGATATAAGAATTAATTAGCAGCATATTAAATTTTTTATTTTTATACCTTGACATTTGCCGTTAAAGTATATATAATGTCAAAGCAACCTTTTGAGTAAAGTATTCGGACCATTAGCTCAGTTGGTTAGAGCAACCGGCTCATAACCGGTTGGTCCGGGGTTCGAGTCCCTGATGGTCCACCAATCTAAAATCCCCGCAAGCCTTGACAAATAAGGCTTGCGGGGATTTTAAACTGGTTTTGAATTGGAAACGTCTAAAAATAGACAAAATTTTTGGCTCTGTCTGTGAACGATGAATAAAACAGTGTTCACCTAGATAAACTCTGATTAAATCAAAATAGGGTGCAAAATTAAAATGGTTTATAAGGCGAAGCCTTATCCTAAAATAAACACCTGTGAGCCTTGACATAAAAGGTTTAAGGTGTTTTTTTAATATTCAGTTTGTTTGAATGTAAAATTTTATCTATATTTCACAGAAGTTATTGAACTCTTCGGTGAAATATGTTACAATATCTCGGTAATGGTTAATTACTTTGTCCTCGGACTTATTTTTTGGAGGGATACTATTGGCAAAAGCAAAACAGCGAATTGATTTAAAAAATACTTCCATGAAGGAAATTATAGCTTTCTCAATGCTGCCGTTCGGACTGCTGACCTTGCAGAATGTCCTCGGTAGCGTTTTAAATGTCTATTTTTCGGATGTTTTGGGTCTCGGTCTTGTCGCGACAGGGCTTATTCTTGCGGCTTCAAAGCTTTGGGATGCGGTAAATGACCCGATGATGGGAATGCTGGTTGACAGAACCAGGACTAAATGGGGAAAATGCCGTCCGTATTTATTATTTATGTTTTTCCCTCTTATGGTCTCGCTTGCCTTGCTTTTTTCGCCTATTGACCTGGGCGGACGTTTTGGCAGCTTTACTTTAAATCAGTTAGACCTTGAGGCGACACTATCGACAATTAATAACGGCTTTCATTTTGTCAGAGTCCCCGGCCCTTCTATTTCAACCGGAAACCTGATATTCGCGATGGTTTCATATCTCTTGTTTTATACCTTCAACACCTCGGTGGATATTCCGTATCAGGGCTTGACACCGCTGGTTTTTACCGACAGCAAGTCACGAGTGAAGGCTATCGCTATATCCTCAATTGTCGGCAGCTTCGGCACAATTCTCCCCTCGATTATCTTTATGCCGATGGTGCAGTCTTTCGGAAAATCTTCGGGAAACGAACGCATGGGGTATTTTATAGCCTCGATTGTTTTTGCGCTTTTCGGCGGCACTGCAATTTTTATCTCATTTTTCGGAATCAAAGAAAAGGTTCATTTGAAATCAAAAAAACTGAAGTACATAGATTCAATAAAAATCCTTTTTAGAAACAAAA
This sequence comes from Oscillospiraceae bacterium, assembly GCA_031551635.1. Classification (GTDB taxonomy): domain Bacteria; phylum Bacillota; class Clostridia; order Oscillospirales; family Acutalibacteraceae; genus JAVBNH01. The sequence continues at coordinate 24,241 of JAVBNH010000014.1, forward strand.
ATACAAAAATTCTTATTTCTGTGGCTTTTTTCAGCTCTATTACTAATCTCGGAGCTATGTTTCTTATGTATTTTTGTAAATGGAACTGCTACGGAATCATTGATTTCGCGGCGATTTCGGCATGGATAGGCGAAACCTTCGGGCTTAAAAATGTTGTGTTGTCTGACATGGGCGTGCTTTTCCCCCTTCTAAATATCAGCAGCGGAATTTCGTATATGCTGTCTATGGCCATAGTCCCGGCGCTGTTGAAGCGCATGGACAAAAAGAAACTTTTTATCTGGCAGAGTTTGATTTTCGCAGTTGCGGATATTTTTACCTTTGTTGTCTGTAAATATGTTTTTCCTTACGACAGCCCCGATTTGTCCATGGCGCGAATAGGTCTCGGGATTTACGCCCTGCTGCGTTTCTTCACTAATTTCCCTGTCGGAATGAGTACAGTATTATTAACTGCAATTTTCTCTGACACAGTCGATTCCATTGAGATGGAATCGGGCGAAAGGCTTGAGGGCGTTACATTTTCCTTCAAGAGCCTTGTCAATAAATTCGGTATTGCCGGTTTTAACCTTATTATGATGCAGATAGTCAATATGTTTGGCTATGATAAGCTTGTTCAACTCTCTTCCGAACGAAGCGCGCTTGAGGCGGCGGGTCAGGTTCTCCCGCGCAGCGCGGTACTCGCTCACAGCTCAACCCTGACGGCAATGTTTTTCTGCGTTAGCGCACTCGGCGCCCTAGGTCTTGTTTTGCAAGCGATTCCTATGTTTAAATATAAATTTGACGAGAACGAATATGAGGAGAAGCTGAAGATTTTCAGGGATGAGAAGGACAAAAAGCTGCAGGCTGAAATTGATGCAGCCCTATCGGAAAAATCTGAAGTTAAGGTATAATGAACTGTATAAACCATACACCTCTGCCGCTTAAAAATATTGTGAAGCAGGAAGGAAATTTCTTTTTCGGATATAATGATAACAAGGCTTTTGATGAAAGCGGGCGTTATCATCTCTTGCACCGCACCGATTTTTGGGACAGGCTACCCGCGCCCGGTGACACAGCGGGTCTCGGATTTTCGGATGTGGAAAGTGGTGAATACCACGAATTCGCCCACACCTCTTCTTTTAATTTTCAACAGGGCTCGATGCTTGAATGGCTTGGGAATGCCGAGAATACCGCCGTATATAATACTTTTTCCGACGGCGCTGACCGCGGAGTGATTCACATAATAAAAAATGACCGCAAACGCCTGACTGACAGAGCGTTTGCGGATGTTTCTCCTGACGGAAAGCTTGCACTATCGATTAATTTTTCACGCATTTATGACTTCCGGAAGGTATGCGGTTACCCTAATATTCCTGACAGATATGCCTGTGAGCCGGCGCCGGCGAATGACGGTATTTTTCTCGTTGACCTGAGTAATGGCAACAGCCGTCAGATATTAAGCTATGAGCAGCTGTATGAAATTTTTAATAAAAACAGACCTCTCGAAAAAATTGTCGTCAATCATATTAATTTCAGCCCTGATTCAAAAAGGTTTATATTCCTTCTGCGTACATTTCCTTCAGAAGCTAACGGAAATTGCTGGCAGACAGCGGTCGGGACGGCTGATATAAACGGCGAAAAGATTTGTAAGCTGTCAGACTACGGTTATACCTCGCACTACGACTGGAAGAATGCTAAAGAAATCCTCATGCACACAGAACGCGGCGGTGAGCGAAATTTGTTTTTGGTGAAGGATTTGAGCGGCGAATATTCTCCTTTATCGGAAAAATATTTTAAAAAAGATGTACACTGCAGATATTCACCTGACCGGTGTTTTGTGCTCACTGACGGTTATGAGGATAATGACAGCTTTCGACATCTGGGTCTTTATAATGTCGAAAAGGATTTATTAACTCCGCTTGTTTCTGTTTTTTCTGACCCTAGAGCAAAAGGAGATATCCGCTGTGACCTTCACGGGCGCTGGAGCCCGGACGGCAAAATGATTTCTTTTGATTCAACACACGAGGGTAAAAGGGGAGTTTATTTGCTCAGCGTATAATAGATTAATAGATATCAAACATTTTTGTCTTAATAAACAGTATTGTCGAGGCAAGCAGAATCTGCGCTGAAAAATAAGTTATAATATTGAAGCATTTGAGAGGGAAGTTTTCCTTCTCTTTTTTGTTAAACAGCAATATTCCGAGGGTAGCATCGGAACAGACAAAGAGAAGCGAGCCAATAATAAGTATTATTGATGTTAACACGGTGTAGTTGTTGTTCGGGTCTGTGAGAGAAAAATAATTGATGGCGAAGGAGCTTGCCTTAACGAGCATCGTAAGCAAAATCAAGGTGTACACGGCAACGGGAGCTGCCAGAATTATATTGATTTTAAGTTTTTTGCGGACTACATAAACAAGTGCAACGGCGAATAACAACAAAACTATGACAATGTCAGTAATTCTCAAAAACGGTTTGCCGCTGAAGAAAAAAGTCCAGGCTTTATGGTAAGCCAAAAGGTAAAAAACATGTCCTAAAAAGAAAAAACCAAGTCCGGTAAAGAAATAGGCTTTACCGTTTCCGGCGTGAAGCGAAAAATCGCCGAGCCATGATGCGATAAGCGCCCAGAGAATATATACGGCGTATTCAGTGCCGTTTTTCCCGAGTCTGAATGAGAGAAAACCGACAGCGATAAACATGGTGGCGCAAACCATCTTCAAGGCAAGTGATTTTTTTGATTTTCCCGGTCTCTGCGCTTGCAGGTACAATGGGACGAAGCAGCCGCAGATAATTACAGCTGCTGCATAGAGACACCACAAAAAAACATTCATTACAGCTCAATCCTTTTCATAAAACCTGAGTTTATTTCTTTTTTCTCTTTTTAAAGGTATAAACCTGAGCAGAAACTACAGCAGTGACTGCTAAAATTACAATTATTATTCGCGGCAGGGTTATTGTGACACCTGACTTGCCCTCAGTAATTTCAGAATAATGCAGCTCGATATTGTCAACGGAGCTTTGCAGCTGATAACAGGCGTCCAAAAGCGTTGTCTCGCCCGCAAAGCCGCGGCTTATAAGGCTTTTCGCGTTTTCAGTCGCCTTATTATAGCTTCGGCTGAAGTCGGTAACAATATCCTTTGCTTGCGGCATAGTAAAGCCGGAATCTATTTGTGCCTTCAAAGCAATGAGACTATCCATTGCAGTTAATGTTTTTTTAATATAATTAACTAGCTCACGGGGAAAATCAGTAATAATAATACTGTATCCCCTGTCCGCTAAATCGTTCCACCAGATTTCGCTATCTGTCTTTTGACCGCAAAGCTCAGGCGTTGCAGGTGAGGCGGCGGCGCGTCCTTTGTCAGTGAATTTACCTGTTACGACTTCCTGAAAATTCATTCCGTAAGGGTTGTTTGTCGTCATGAAAACTGCATCACCGCCAAGAGCCATAAAACCCTTAACATAAGAGGTTGCGGAAAAGACGACATTACCCTTAAAATATCCCATTGTCATCGGTTTTTCGGAAAGTGAATCAACCCACTGTTTAACCTCAGCAGGTTTTGTACGAGTCAGTAAAATAACGCTGCCAAGCTTTCCGGATTCTTTTGCAAGAGTATAAACATCATCACGCAGTGTCCAGTCAAAGTCAAGCAGCAGTAGGCTTTTGCTTATCGTGTTAATTACTTCAGCAAGCCGCGGAATACTGTATCCCGTCTGCTCGGCTATCGCTCCGCCCTGCTTTGAAAGCAGCTTGAGATTAACGATTTCATTAAGTGTCATTTCACTGACAAGAGTTTTGTCAGTATTTATATTATAGCAGGTTCTGGTGACGGTTTCATCCTCCATGAGAATTAAATTACCGTCCTTTGTCTTTTTGATGTCAATTTCGATAATATCCGCGCCTATTTCTTCGGCTGACAGTACCGCCTCAAGCGAGTTTTCGGGATATGTATGCCAGTCGCCCTTGCGCGAGCAGGACATAATTCTGCCGCCTGGGTCTTTATAAATCTCAGCCTTATCTGTTTCGCCGGCGAAGCCGGAAGGGGAATCAGTCGGAAGCGCGCTAATAGAAAATGCAAAGGATGCCACAATAAACAGTGCTGCAATCAAGTAAACAAGTGATTTTTTTACGATTTTTTTCATTAAAAAAAGCCTTTCAATTTGTTTTTTCTCATTCCCAATCAAAGTCATAAAAATACAGGTGATTTTTTATCGTCGCGGTACCGTTGAGGAAGCCCGACTTTAAGCCTAAAAGATTTATTTCCGCAGCTGCAGAAAGGTATGCCGTGATATGCTGCTCCATCGACTCAATTTGCATCGTTTTAGCGTTGATTTTACATTTCAGAAGGCAATCCCTGTATAAAAAATCCAGTTTCAATGCGTCCTTGTCAATAACAAAAACATATTTTTTAACAATGTCCAGAACCTCAGAACGGATAAAAGGTGTCATAATTTGCCCGAAACCGGGAGAATTTTCCTCAGCATTTATAACATCGGCAAATTTCAAAGTAATCTCATAAAAATCATCTTTTTTATCATATTCAGCGGAGGAGATACAGTCATAATTTTTTTCAAGAACACAAGCAAAGTCCTTATTGTAAACCGGGAAAAGGAGGTTTATTCTTTCTCTGCTGCCTTTCGCAACGGTTTTTGCTTTTGACGCAAAGGCATCAGATTCGCTAGTTAAAACATTTTCGGCTACTATATCAAGCACCCTGTCGGCAATTCCGGTAAAATCTCCCGTATCGATTTCTGTGATTTCCTGCCATTCAGATTTTGTAAACCCCGCGCTTTTTTCCTTGACCATATTCGCGGCTTCTCTGTAAAGCTCAGCGGCTTTTTTGATTTTATACAGCTCTATAATATTTCTATCGTTTTCGTTGGTTTCAAATTCTGAGTCAGTGCTGCTTGCTTTAGAAATATCAGCGTTTTTATCCGTAACCGCACTCACAGTCGCGGTGGTCTGTTTTCCGGTTTCTATCCCCGAATTGCCGTTGCAGGAGCATAATAACAGGATAACAAAAATAAGCAGTATTGATATAATTCTTTTTGTCATAACAGTAATCAGCACCTTTTATTGATTTTTGTCGTCTTTCTTTTCCCTTCGCCTGTCAATTATTAGCTTTTTTATCAAATAATAAACAACGCCTACAGGTATTGACATCACGAGCAAAAGAATGATTTTGTCAAGCGGTATCCAGTCAAAAGCCGCGCTTCCGAGTATTGTAAACGCGATAACACGCGGCGCGAGACCGACGAAGGAAAGCACAGCATATTTTGGAAAGCCTACACCCGATGCGCCGTAAAAAAGGCTTACAAAATCAATGGGGAAGGCAGGCAAAAGCCTTATAGTAAAAAGTATTTTTGAGTTTTCCTGAATATTCATCTGCAAGAGCTTATTACCGTTTTTCTTTTTTGCGATAAATTTTCTGACCGTCTCGCCGCCGAGAAACCTGCCCAAAAAGTAGGTTATCGTAATTTCGAGAAGAATTCCGGTCATATTTATAACGCTTGCGGTGAAGCCGTCATAAATAACGCCTACAGCGACATAAATCAGTGACGCGGGAAGCACAAATACAAGTGATTTCATCACATAAACCCCGAGAATTATAGCCACTGATACCCAATAATCATCAATTTGTCCCAGAAGAGCGTTTACATCGAGATTTTTCAGCTTGTCATAATTAATAATCGCAATTGTGAACAGTGAAAGTGCTATTGCCGATTTAAAAAGAACCAAGAGAGTCTCTTTTGTTTTTTTGTTCATATTAAGAATATCCCTAAATAATAAAAATGAATTACCATATTAAAAACTAACGAGAATGATAATAAAAATATGTTAATACAAAGTATAGTATATGTTAATTATTATGAAAATGCAAGCAAAACGCTGATATTTCATTTTTGTTTATTTACTTTTGTCCTTGTATGTGTTAGTATTAACAATGGATTTATATGACATCTGCCTAACGTGGGCTTGGCTTGCCAAGCCCACAACCCAAGACTTGTTTTTTTAATGAGCTTTCAGCTCATTAAGGTACTAATTAATGGTTTTAAATAGATATTTACTTAAGTGAGGTCGAATAATGGAAGTCAAGAACAATATCACACGCGCCGCCGCAAAAACGGTTCTGAAAAAAGCATTGAAATACATAGATAAAAACCCTGAGGAAAATCTAATAAAGATGATTGACACCGGAAAAAGCCTTTTCGGCAGTATGTTTCCGTCGGAAACCCTTGAAAAAATCCGTGCGGGTGTTGAAAATAAGGATAATATTTTCAGAAATCTCGGTTTGAGCCTTCTGAGCGACATTGACAGGGGAGTACTTGAGCATATGCTTCTCACTCTCGGAATTGAATGCGCTTATCTTGGCACAAAGACTGTCAGGGCAAACAGAGATAAGTATAACTGTAACATTCCCTTTCAGATTCTTTTTGACCCCACAAGCGCTTGCAACCTGAAATGCAAGGGCTGCTGGTCGGCGGAATACGGTCATCTTCAGTCACTGACGCTTGAGGAAATGCTCAGCATAGTCTCACAGGGCAAGGAGCTCGGCGCTCACATATATATGTTTACCGGCGGCGAGCCGCTAATCAGGAAGGCTGATATTTTTACTCTCTGTGAAAAAAACCCGGACTGCGTTTTCCTCGCTTACACCAACGGTACACTTGTTGACCAGGCTTTCTGCGAGGAGATGAACAGGCTGGGCAATCTCACTCTTGCGCTGAGTATTGAAGGTTTTGAAGCTTCTAATGACCTTCGCCGCGGTGAGGGTACCTATGACAAGGTTATCAAAGCTATGGATTTGCTCAAGAAGAATAAATGTCTGTTCGGTCTGTCTGTGTGCTACACTAGCCAGAATATGGACTGCGTCACAAGCGATGAATTCATTGATTTAATGATAGAAAAAGGCGCGAAATACGCCTGGTATTTCAACTATATGCCAGTCGGAACAAAGGCCGATGTCGAGCTGATTCCGAAGCCCTATCAGAGAAAGCACATGTATTTCTGGATTCGCAAAATGAGAAACGGAAACAGTGGTAAACCCCTGATGATAGTTGACTTTCAGGACGACGGCGAATTTGTCGGCGGCTGTATCGCCGGCGGCAGAAACTATTTTCACATCAACTCAGCCGGAGATATTGAGCCCTGCGTTTTTATTCATTATTCTGACTCGAATATCAGAACACATACACTTCTTGAGGCGCTTCAGAACCCGTTGTTTATGGCTTATCACAAGAATCAACCCTTTAACGACAATCACCTCAGACCCTGCCCGATGCTCGAAAATCCGGAATTCCTGAGGAAAATGGTTAAGGAAACCGGCGCGAAGTCTACGGATTTGATTGCAAGCGAGGAAGTCGATATTCTTTGCGGAAAATGTGATGAATTCGCTCTTGAATGGCAGCCGGTTGCAGATGAAATCTGGAACACGACAAAGCACCCGAAAACACATACCATGTACGCCCGTGACGGCGGTAAATCGAAAAGGCAATAATAATCAGGATACAGGTTTACAGGAGACAGGATTCAGGGTTGTAACATTAAACACTGATAAAAACATTGAGAGACTTGCGAGGATTTTTTTTGCATTTTTCACTTATAATAATTAAAAATGCGGCAGATTTTATCTGCCGCGTGATTTTTTGTTGCTTATTTTTTACCGGTGAAGCCGTTTATCGCATCGATTATAATATAAATAAATTTCATAATTCTATTATAAATAACTTTAAAAATAGAATATTTAACAATCGTTTCGCCCTCACGGACATCACTCTCAGCTGCGTCAACCGACTTATAATATATAGTCGTCTCAAAGCCGTATCTGTCAGCATCAATACTTGCCATCGCATCAAGAACATCGTTCTCTGTGACGCCGTAACGAATGTGCTGATACTGTTTTTCGATGATAAAAAACATCGCTCTGGCGGTTTCAATTGCTTTACCGTCCGTGTCCTTCGGGGGAGCGATAATCTGAATTTCCGCCGCTTCGCCGCCTCCTATAGTGCCCTGCATCCTGTCCTCAACAGCGAAGGTATTTTCAAAACAGGTGATACCGGAGAGGTCGATATTTGTCGAGGGGCCGTAGCCGTTGCGGATAAGAACCCCAGTGCGGCTGTTTTTGCTTGTTGAGCAGTTTGTGAAGCTGACATTAGTGCAGTCATAGGCGCAGTCAAAATAGAAGCCGCCCTGATTGCTTTCGTTAGCCTGAACATTGATAAAGCTTATCTTATCGGATGCGAGGATATTTACCGAGCCGCGTGTGCCGTGCTTTGCGACGACATTCTCAAGCGTGACATCAGATGAGCCGCCGAAAATCCGGATAGGGAAGTCCACGCGGTATAACGCGTCAACAGTCAAATCCTTTATCAAAACATCAGAACCCTTAACGGTCAGCACATCGAACTTGGAATCATTCAAATCAACAAAAAGGGGATGAATTGAAATAGCCGCGTCCTCTGTTTTTCCTTGAATTGTAATATCGGTAATTACTGTACCGGCATATTCTCCGGTGCCTATCGGGTTTGTGAACACAGTGCCGTAGATGTCAACAGTTCCGCCCGCGCCTGCTGCGGTAATAGCCTCGGCAAGTGTGCCGGTGAAGCTGTCGGCAGAGCCGTTAAGTTTGATATAGCCGGGCAAATCCGAAGCTCCTGCGCTTACACAAAGAGTGAGCAGCATTACAAAGCTCAGTAGTATCGAAACGATTTTGGAAGATGTTTTTTTCATACTCATTACCTCCTGTTCGGTTACCATTGTACTACTTTTTTAAGCGCTTTGCAAGTCCTTTTTTCAGCGATTCTACTTCTCTTTATAAAATAATTCCAAAAGAATAGTATAAATTATTAAAAAACATGATTAAATATTAATTACCAAAGCGGATTTTCTGAAGGTCGCGGTAGTTAATTAGCTTAATGCCACAGGCTTCGATATGCTGTTTTGTCTGCGGGTCCATAAATAGCTGATACTCCCATACCCTGTGTCTCCATGAGCCGGAGGTTCCCTTAAGCTCTTCGCATTCCTGCGAGGGGTGAATATATGTCTCAGTAACGCCGGGCTCAAAGGTTTTATACAGCTCGTATATGTACTCTTTAAAAGCGTCATAGCTGTCATTCTGCGGTCCGTTCCAGTCGCCGGGCATGAGATAGTCAAGGATTGCGACACCTCTGTCGGTGGCGTATTTTGAAAAATTGTCAAAAAGACCCACAATCGTTTCCTTCGGAACATTTATGCCGAGCATCTGATTGCTGAACTGAGCGTCTGTAAATTTGCCGGGGAAGCGGAAGGGGAGTTTATATTCTCCGCAAATATCAATAACAAGATTTAATAGCTCAAAGCGTCCTGTTTCTATTCCGTATAGCGAGCCCATATGATTGTCAAGGTGTGAGGGCTTCATTCCGAGATTCAGCATATGCTCAACCTGAGCGCGTATCTCAGCCTCAACCTCGTCTATATCGGCGTTTTCTTCAAAAATATCGCTGTCGTCATGCATATAGCCCTCTTTGTCACGCAGAGAATTATTAGGCACGCGGCTTATCGGCATCCAGCGATAATTACCCCACTCAGAGGTTGTCGTCAGATGGATTCCGAAGGCAAATTCAGGGTGGGCGTTTGAAAACATAACCGCTTCTTTAGCCCAGCCGCAGGGCGGCATAATTGTTGAAGAGGTCAGACAGCCGTTTTGAAACAAATCAAAAACCGCAAGGTTCGCCGCGCGGCACATGCCGCAGTCGTCCGCATTGATAATTAAATACTTGTCCATTTTTTTTCCTCACTTTACTTACTTTAGTTTATTTTATGCTAACCGACTTTAAAAAAGGATTAGCATATATATTGTTCAATCGCGCTGAGCTGCGCAATGTCTACAATCGCTTCTAAAAGTACCCCATGCTCAAGAAATTCTTCAGACAAAACTGCGCCGTACTGTCTGATATGAGCATTTACTGAGCCCTCGTTGAAAGGTACAAGCAGCTTCACGCGCCTCTTTGTCTCCGGCAGCGCTTCGCTAATTTTCAAAAGGAGTCTGTCAATACCCTCACCCTTAAGCGCGGAAATTTTGACAGTATATTTATCTTCCGGAAGCATAAAGGAATCCGGTGCAATATCACACTTATTATATACATCGATAATCGGCTTTTCTCCCGCGCCGAGTTCTTTCAACACTTCCTTTGTAACCTTAATCTGCTCCTCCATGTTTTCGTCACAGGCGTCACAGATATTTAGAATCAAATCGGCGTAAACAGCCTCCTCAAGGGTTGACTTGAAGGCTTCTATAAGCATATGCGGAAGTCTTGAAACAAAGCCGACAGTGTCCACAAGCATTATATTACGTCCGTCCGGAAGCTTCAGCGCTCTGGAGGTCGGGTCGAGCGTCGCGAAAAGCATATCCTGAGCCAGCACTCCAGCGTCGGTCAGAGTGTTTAGGAGGGTCGATTTTCCGGTGTTAGTGTAGCCGACTATAGCGACAACCGTAACTTCATTTTTACGTCTCCTGCTGCGAAGAAGGTCGCGCCTTTTTTCAACAGTTTTCAGCTCGTCCTTGAGCTTTTGAATGCGCCGCCTTATATGTCTGCGGTCAGTTTCGAGCTTGCTCTCACCCGGACCTCTCGTGCCTATTCCGCCGCCAAGCCTTGACATTTCAACGCCTTTACCTGTCAGGCGTGAGAGCGAATATTGAAGCTGAGCCAGCTCAACCTGTTTTTTACCCTCAGATGAATGCGCGCGCAATGCGAAAATATCGAGAATAAGCATCGTTCTGTCTATTACGCGTACATCAACCGCTTTTTCGATGTTTTTTATCTGGGAGGGGGATAACTCGCCGTCAAAAATCAACAGGGTAATCTCGTTCTGCGTGCAAATTTCTTTGATTCGCGATATGATTCCGCTGCCTACATAGGTTGCGTTATCAGCCTTTTCGCGCTTTTGAATAACCTTGCAAAAAACTTCCGCGCCTGCCGAAAAAGCAAGCTCCTGAAGCTCATAAACCGAGCGTTCAGCGTCAAAGTCGCCGGTATCAAGGCAAACCAGCACTGCAAGCTCCTTAATTGTTGTGTTTTCATTTAATTCCATAAAAAATCCTTATCTGTTTAAGTTAAACTGGACATTGCCGGAGTAATCTGATATAATTAGCGCGAAATACATTAAATGGAGACAAATTTTATGAAAAAATACTTTTGCTTGCTTTTAACACTTATTATTCTTATCTGCGCGCTTTCTTCCTGCAAGGAAGATACCGATAATGAGACGACAACACAGCAGACGACAAGCTCTGTCTCAACCGCCGAAACGTCAGGCGAGTATGAGTATGTTGAGGTTACTCTAACCGACAGCTCCGGGAATTTTGTCGCTGTAGGCACCACGCGGGTACTTAAAGCGACAACGAGAGCGCAAACTACTTCGGTTGATTCGCAGGGGAATGTATATACCGAAGCTCCAAGGACTACCGCCACGACCACCCAGCCTTCATTCACAAGCTCAACAGCTGACAGCACCGGCTCACAGACGAAAAATTCAACTACCACTGCGCCGAAAAATTCGGATAACGAGAGCACTACGCTCAGCACGGTTGAGAGAGCCGAGTTTATAACCGTAGCGAAAAACAGCGTGCTCAAGGCATTGAACGCTCAGATGATTGAGTTCCAGTATAATCTTGACTGGGAAATCACCGTTAACAACGGCACAGTATATCTCCGGGCGTATATCGAGCTGACCTCTAACGCATATCAATATTTCAACTGCAGAATTGACTATAACTCAAAGCAAACCACATTTCTCGAAATTGACGGCAAAAACTATATCGGATAAATTATATGATTTTACTTTTAATCTGAACTTAGTATAACACCGGTTCTCCGGTGTTTTTTTTTTTGCTTTTAACACTTATTCACTCTCGAATAATGCGATTTTTTTAAATATAACCTTATCTCTCGCCGCAGTAACACGAATTCTAATCTCGTCGCAATATAGGTTAACGCGGCAAATCTTCTTGTGTCCGACACAGGTTCCGCTATAATTATTGCCGAATATATCAAATTGATTCTTTGATTCAATGCAAAAAGTCTCGACACGCTGCCCCTGAGCAATATCTTCCATGAGCATTATATAATTCACCGCGACGCATTCGGGGAATTTATAAGTGATAAGCTGCTGCGTTTCGCTAAGCTCTTCGCTTGTAACTATTACATCACTGTCAAGCGCGTGGTCAGTACTGAAGCTATCTTTTATAAGCTCGCCCAGCTCAGCAAGGCGTTTTATATCCGCTTCGTTAAAGCGGCCTGAGGGCATGGGAGGTATATTCAGGTTAAAGGTCGCGTTATTACCGACAGAGGACAGATAGGTGTCAAAAAGTCTTTCAAGGGAATGAGGTTTCTCGGCTTCATGATAAAACCAACCGTTACGAATCGACATATCGATTTCGCTCGGGCAATAAACAAGTCCCTTTGAATAAAGGATATTCGGCAGCGAGCCGATAGCGTCATCGGTATTATACATGAAAGATAAATCACCCTCCAATACCGCGCCGCTTGTTTGAATATCCTTGTTTCTATGGCAGAGCTCATGCGGCACAACAGACCATTCCGCATGTCTCATAGTACCGGATTCGTTGCCGCACCAACGCATATCGGGACCTGCGTCATTAAAAATAAGCGCGTTAGGCTGCAGCTCATTGATAAGAGAAATATAACCCTCAAAGTCATATACCTGCTTTTTACCGTTAGCACCCTCGCCGCAGGCACCGTCAAACCAGACATAAAAGATTTCGCCGTAATTGCTCAGCAGCTCCCTGAGTTGATTTTTATAGTATACATTATATTCGTCTGTTCCGTAATACTCAGAATTTCTGTCCCAGGGTGAGATGTACACTCCGAAATGGATGCCGCCTCTGCGGCATGCGTCTGAGAGCTCGCGGACAATGTCGCCCTTGCCGTTCTTATATGGGCTGTTTTTAAGGGAATGCTCGGTATACTGAGAAGGCCAGAGGCAAAAGCCGTCATGATGCTTCGCGGTAATAACTGCGCCCTTCATACCGGCTGATTTGATAGCCTCAACCCATGAATCACAATCAAGGTCATAAGGGTTGAACATCGTCGCGGGATCCTCCGCGCCGTTTCCCCATTCATTGCCGGTGTAGGTGTTTGGTCCGAAGTGTATAAAGGCATAAAACTCAATATCATTAAGCATTCTGAGTTGTTTATCACTCGGATGAACCCTTGCTGCCTGTTTGAGAAATTCTTTTATATCATTCATATTTTAACCGACTTTCAAATAAATAATAGAAACATATTATCACCATTTCGGCAATTTTTCAAGTGAATCGTAATAAATATAAAAACATTCTTCAAAAACAGTCATATAAAAAATACTTGTCCCATATCTTATACTAAGTTTAGATTATGGAAATTGACAAACTTAGTTTTTTATATTCTGAACTTAGTGCTGGCTAATGTTCATAAACAAAGCCCCCGGAAAATAGTATTGCTTACTGTTTTATCAGTACCTGAGTATTATTTAAAAGAGTAAAAAAGAAGGGTCAAAAAAATGAAGAAAATTAAAAAAAGATTTAATGTCGTGAAAATAAAAAAGCCGGAGGTGCTTGGCAAATATAACTCGATGATTATTCTCAGCGCGTTGTTTATTGCGGGGTTAATTGCCGGTGCTATGATTATCAGGCAGAATGACAGTTATATAATGGGAAAACTAGACGAGATTTTTATCAGCTTCCACAGCACACGCGCGGCACAGACAATGCCCGAAACCTTTGCAAACTCAATTCTTGTAAACCTCAGCTTTTTAATTTCTGCGTTTTTTTTCGGAATGAGCTGCATTGGCTTGCCGTTTGTCTGCATTATTCCTATACTCAGAGGGCTCGCGATAGGGTTAAGCTCCGGTTATCTTTATATGAGTTTCGGTTTGCAGGGTATCGGTTTTTTTACTCTGACAATTCTACCCGGCGCGGTTATAGCGGTCACAATGCTGCTCATCAGCTGTAATGAAAGCCTGAAAACTTCGGTTGATTTATTCAGGATGCTTGTCAATAACGGCGGAGGTGACAGCAAGCTAATAAAACGGTATCTGAGTGTTTACATAATAATTATTTCGCTTACTCTATTGTCCGGAGTTATTGATATGCTTGCAGTTAAGCTGTTTTCGGCATTGTTCGCGCTTGGTATTAGTTAAGAGCTATTTCGTACGCTTTTTAGGTTCAATTTTCGCAAGCGGATTCGCATCAACCGCAGTTTTTATCTGCTCATCAAAAACATGAGTGTATATCTGAGTGGTGTTTAGGTTTTCATGCCCGAGTATCTCCTTGAGCACAAGAACATCCGCGTCGGCGTATTGATACAGCAGGGTAGCCGCTGTGTGTCGAAGGGTATGAACAGAAAAACCCATTTCGGAAAGTCCGCATTTTTTGAGATTCTTCTCGATGATAAGCTCAACTGAGCGTGGATTAATGCGGTTGTTATTACGGCTTATAAAAAGAGCATTTTCATCCTTTAAGCCCATTCGCGGTCGCACGGCGAGGTAATTTTCAATCGCTTTCAAGCAAAGCTCATTCAGATATACCAGCCGTTCCTTATTACCTTTTCCTATAATACGAATGGTGCTATCAGGCCCAATGCTGGCGCAGTCAAGCGAACAAAGCTCGGAAAGTCGCATGCCGGTATTTAAAAACAGAGCAATGATGCAATAATCGCGTTCATAATAAGGACCGTCTACACAAGCAAGCAAATCAAGGCTTTGCACAAGAGTGAGAAATTTTGGCAAACGTTTGTTTGCCTTTGGAAGCTCGAGACCTATCATGGGATTCGAGCTTAAAAGCGAACGATTCGCGTGAAGATATTTAAAAAATCCGCGAATCGATGAAATTTTGCGTGATAATGTCTTTGAAGAATTATGGTGATCATTTTTATAAGCTGCAATAAAAGAATACGCATCCTCAAGCGAAATCTGCTTAAAAAATTCAATATCGAGCGAACGAATATCAATATCTTTTAAATCAGTATTTTTAGGAGCCAGACCGAATTCAAGCATCAGAAATTTAAAAAACTTCACAAGGTCATGAATATAAGCCTCAGCCGTTCTTTGAGAACGGCTTTTTATCGCAAGCTGATAATTAATATAATCCTTAAGCAGCTTTGGATACGGCGACAAATCCATAAATAATCAAATCCTTCACAAACAAAATAAACAGATTAAGCTGAAAAAAGGCTTGCGCTTAACAACAGGCTCATAATAGAGATAAGCTTATAATACTCAATAAAAACACATAAAACAAGCAAATTTCCCCTATCTCTCTCCCCCGAACTTCGTTAAATATTAATTTAACGAAGTTCGGGATTTTTTAAGCTCTTTTTGATTGTAACACAATGCAATCCTCTATTCAACAAAAACATAAATTCATGTGCCGACATTTCACCGTATGTACCGTCCGAATACATAATTAAATATTTGTCCTTATTGCGTTTCTCAAAAAATGTTATATTCTTTTTATTTGTCATTACAATCATATCCTTTAAATGCGGTAATGGAAAAGATTAATCAGCAATATAATATTTTACTTTCATATCCGTTCCATCAATTTCGTATTCCTCAGCTTCCACACCGTCATAATCTATATTAACAAGCTCATAAGGTGTATCACGCTCTATGCCACCACCGCAATAATAAAATTTCCCATAATCTTCTTTGTGTCTTTTGTAATATATTTTGTGATGTATTTTGCTACATAATATTTATTATCATCTAGTCTGACTGCCCAGTTTAGACCGTATTTGTATTCCTTTATGCCAAACACAGGTCTGCCCTGCTTATCATTAAATCCTAAAGGCTCAAAGCTTAAACCGCCTGAGTTAATGAATCCGTGAAAATGTATTGCGCCGTCTCTGTGATACTCAGGTATTAGAAGGTATTTTAAATCTTTTCTAACGGTCATATTATTCAACCATTTTTTAAAAGCTTTGCCAATCTCTTTACTATCGTATCTATCAATTTTTTCTTTATCTAGAGTAAATGTAATCATATAATCCCACACATCAGAGTTAAGCAGAGCAATATCGAACATTTTATCTTTTGCCCTTTTAATGTTATCGCTCCTAATGTCCTCATTGCCAAAGCGTTCTTTTTTCTTTTCCGCTAAATATGCCAAGTAATCCCAATTTGGTACTTCCATTAATTCATCTTCAATTTCATCATAGTAAAGCGAAGTCGTTAAGTCTATTCGTTTTGCTTTAGGCTCATTTTCATCAGCGAACATGGGAGAACTAAAGGTAGTATACTTTTGTGTACCGTTTGGATACTTTTTGATTTTTGTATTGAACTTTGCCAAACTTATCATTCCTTTTATGTTTTTATTAGAGTTTAGTATTATGAGTGCTTTTTGAGGGTACAAACAAGATAAATAAAATTAAAATAAATATATAAATATATAGAGCGTGTTTTTTCTACTTATTGTTATGCTGTTTTTGTCTTTTTATAATTTAGAAGTTATTTTTTTGTTTTTTTTATTTATTTTTATATTTTTGTTTTTTTTTTCTATATTTTATCAATAACTTCTTTTTTCTTAAAGTCAAATACATCATTCCAATTAGTAGGTGTAAATACTTTTTTTTCTTCATAGGTGTATAGAGTGGCAAATTTATCATAGTATGGCTTGCGATAGAACCGGAAACGACCAATAGGAACTTCTACAACATCATAGGCAACTTTTCGGAATCCCTGTTTAAACCCACGACCAAGAACCTCTGTATTTCTATCTGCAACCTTAGCAACTGTAGTATGACTTGATTCAATGTGAGTGAAATTAAAATGACCTTTAGTAAGGTAGAGAGTTTCATCACTGGCACGTTTAACATTAAGGTCAACAGCGTCATATATCTGAGTAGCAAGAAACAGATGCATATTGTATTTACGAAGAAAATTAAAGAACTCATCATCAGACTGAGACCATTTTTGATAAGAACGAGCCGGCCAGATAGTACGGCATTCATCAATAAGGATAGCGCAGTCCTTTAAATCAGCACTATACAGCCATGATTTATCAATATCATACTTAGTAACACCCTCAACAATAACCTCTCTCATGGGTATCATATTCACACCTGCATATGGATACTGACAGTATACAGTCAAGCCCATTTTTAAGTATGTTTCAGCTATTAAGGCAAACAAGCTTGACTTTCCTACCCCCCTGTCACCTATTACAAGAGTACAGTAAGGCTCAATTATATGTTTTCTTAAACGCCTGTTAAATATTGATAAAATACTCATTTATAGTACCTTCCTTTGAATGTATACGAAAATATGCGGTTAAGCATAATAAACAAAATCACAGCCAAAACCAAATACCAAAGAGCTGTAAATTTTGTTAAAACAAATATATATTCTGAAAACAAATCAACTACTTTCTGAAAATATGTAATCATTTTTAATAAAAGGCAGGACAATATTAATAATTATCCTGCCATTCACCCCCAAATTATCTTATCTGCTGAAACGTCTCTTTTTACCCGAAGAAGATATACCGTGAATTCCGAGTTTTCGGATAACTCCAATGGCGAACATGGTAATACCACCCAGAAGAGCAAACAGGACAGGGACATACAACAGTGGATTGCCTGTAATTGTTGAAATGACGTTAGAAAACATG
>JAVBNH010000041.1:0-24683 GCA_031551635.1 Oscillospiraceae bacterium
CACAACATCTTGAACCGCATAACTTTTTCTTATCACCAATGCTATATCATAGCCCGTGAACTGATTTACAAATTCTTCAGAAGCGTTCGCATATTCAAATATCATCGTCGCGAAAGTATAAACCTCAAAGCCTGTTTGTTCGAAATCCGATTGACGAAATTTAGTAAACTTTTTATACATACTTCCTAATTGCGCACTCTGCATATAACCGTTGATATCCGACAGCTTCAGCTTCTCATAATTTATTGTGCCCTCATCATCTACAACAGTTGTTTTTGAAAGAATAATATCCTCAACTATCCAGTCGTCAGGGATAGTAAAACCGAGAATATCAGAAGGAGCCGTAACGTCACCGTTCGCAAACCATGCCTCACTGTTTGACCAAAAGCTAAACAAGGCTTCTGAGGTAACGCCCTTGATGTTATAGAGAAAATAATCTGTAAGCTGTAATTCGCCCGCCGTTTTGTTCCCCTCAAGCGTTACGCCGTTAATTGCGGGCTTGTTTTCAAGTACCGAGTAGTCTCCGGTTCCGCTTCCGCTGCCGCTGCCGTCTTTACCTTTCAGGCTCTCAAGCCATTCCTGTTCTGTCCCGCTGAAGCCATTATCAACAGCAATTTCATAGGCTGATTTGCCGTCCGCTCCCGGCTTGCCGGTTTCACCCTTATCACCTTTTTCACCTTTTTCGCCCTGTTGTCCAGAGGCTCCTGTATCGCCCTTGTCACCTTTTTCACCCTGTAGTCCAGGGGCTCCTGTATCGCCCTTGTCACCCTTTTCGCCTTGTTGTCCAGGGGCTCCTATATCACCCTTGTCACCCTTGTCGCCTTGTTGTCCAGGGGCTCCTATATCACCCTTGTCACCCTTGTCGCCTTGTTGTCCAGGGGCTCCTGTATCGCCCTTGTCACCTTTTTCGCCCTGTAGTCCGGGGGTGCCTGTATCGCCCTTGTCACCTTTTTCGCCTTGTAGTCCGGAGGCGCCTGTATCGCCCTTGTCACCTTTATCACCCCTTTCCCCCTTCAGGCTCGCGAGCCATTCACTCTCTGAGCCGCTAAAGCCATTCACGACAGCAAGCTCATATGCTGATTTTCCGTCACGCCCCCGCTCACCGGGAGTATATTCATTCATAGTTACCTCTAGGGGCAGTCCGCCGTCCTGCATATGAACGCGATATTCGCTCATTGTATCACCCTTCCTATAAAAGCGTCAGTTATATTTCTTCATTTGACAAAAATTCATAAGCATTCGCCCAGATAATCGTGCTTGTATAAGCACTGCCGTCAATGTTTCGCCAATGCCATTGCAAGCGGATGTCCTCATTATCGGCAAATTGTAATGTTTCCTGTTGAGAAAAAAATACACTGATTTTGTTTCCTTCTCGCATTTCGATTTCATCTGAGGATTTTTTTATAAAAACCGAACTAATATTGCCTTTTAAAATAAGCTCAATTTTTTCTATTTTTTCAAAATCGACGTTTTCCGGAAAGATAAAAATACTCTCACAGGTAGCTCCTCTGTTCATAAAATCACTCCTGACTTTGAATTTTTGAAAGCCTTTCTTGCAGCGCGTCAATCTCACTGCTCAGCTCACTGATAGCCTTGATTAAAAACGGAACAAAATTGGCGTATGCGACTGTAAGCTGAGATTCAACGCCTTCAGGGATATTCTCAACATCGTGAAGATTATCGTTGACAAGATTCGCATAGTCTGAAGAGCCATAGACTTCGCAGAGTGCCGCACCGACATTCTGCGCGCTTACACCAACCCTTTTGCGGCTGCCTTTTTTAGTCCCCGCCGCGTATTCTTCAGTGTCATAGCAGCCGCAAAGACCGTATTTGCTGATGAGAGCTTCGTCTTTTTCCGTGAGTTTTTCGGGAAGATATTTTTTGCGGTCGTTGTCGACATATTGAATCGCTTCAATTTTTTTAATAAATTCAAGCGCGTTTTCAATCGGTGCTATCTCTGACTTATCGCGCTCGTCGCTTGTGACGCTCAGGTTTACCCTGCATTTCAAGGCAGAAAGTGTTGTATTTGCGCCGAGTTGCATAGTATTCGGCGAGCTGGCATCAACTCTTGACATGTCGCCGATTGCGCCCGAGGAAGTGCTCTCAGCTTTTGCGCCTGTACCCAGAGCCAAAGCCTGTGAAACTGCGACACTGTTCCCGCCGATTGCGGTTCCGATTAGACCTGACTGAGCGTGAGCGCCGATTGCTATTGCCGCGTCTCCGCTGACGGTGTGATGCCCTATAGACATGCCGTTTTCACCTGCGAGAGCGCTGATGCCTACAGCGATAGCTCCCTCATTGCCTGACGCACCGTTGCAAATAATTACTGAATCGGAATTTTTAGGCACACCCTGCAAATTCGAGAGAGCTGCCGCCGCGCTGCCGGCTCCGGTTCCACCTCTGCTGAGCGGGAGTGTACCAGTTTCTATATCGCTAGCCTTGTGCTTGTGACCTACTGTTGAAAACGCAGCGGAATCAACATTTGCCGTAATATTTGCCGCGCCGCCTACGATTAAATTCGCGAGAAATTCATGAGTATAATTCGCTTCCTCTGTTTTTGATGGAATCGCGAAAGCGGCATTATTCTGCATTATCATATAAAGCACTTCACCGGCATCGCCGTCAATTTTCGCGAAAAGCCCTATCTGCCTGAGCTGGAAGCCTGCAGCGAGATTTATATTGCTGAGCTGAAGCCGGACCTTTGTTATACTGCCGGCACTTTCAACCGCGCTAATCGAAAGATTCAGCTTTACCGCCGAAACACTTGTCGCGTTTACAAGCTGACTCTCCTCAACACTTCCCGAACCGCATGACGCAGAGGTGAATCTCAGGGTATTGCCGGGAGAGCGCGCCAATAAAGCGGCTCCCTGATTTGTTAAAACGCTTGTCCATCTGCCCATTTATAATTCTCCTTTTGTATTTATTTCTATTGATTCTTTGCCAAAAATTGTTTCTACCGTCATTTTAAAATAAATCTCATCGTGAGACACTGTATATGAAAAATCCTTGAGTGACAATATTCTCTCATCGCTTAAGAGCGCATCCCTGACAACCCTTTCAAGCTCGGCATCAATAAAATCACTGCCGACATTCCTCGCGTAAACCACGCTTCTGATTTCACAGCCGAACTGGTCATCATAAATAATATGAGCAAACCGCTCAGTCAGCAGAATCTTATAGATTAACTGCCTGAGCGAAGCGATACCATCCGCCTTGCCGTCAATAGACATAGTGCTGAAATCCATGGCATAGGTCAAGGTGGGGATGCTTTTCGGTCTTGCGTTTGTTGAAACGGGTATTTCAATGACTGTGTTCAAAGACTGACCCTCCCTATCGCAATATATTTTCTCGCCTCTCCAAGCATTGCTATATAAAGACTTTCTCCTGTTTTCACTGAGTCACAGATGATTGCCTGCTTAAAAACACCATCCATCTTTATTTGTACCTCGCGGTCATTTAAATGCTCGGGAATCATCAGATTTTTTTCGTCGAGAACGGTTTTTTCTCCGTTTTCGAGCGAGACACTCAAAGGCGAAACCGAATCAACCTTCCCGATGAAAACCGTAGAATTTTCACGGGAAAGATTCTGTATCAGCTTTTTTAACGAAACATCATTCATATAATCAAACTCCTGACACTATTCTCAAATTATGTCTTTAATATGCTATCTTAACTAAAATGCTTGTATGCTTTGAGATTAGCATGACAATGTTAAGCTCATATTGTGAACTCCAGCGGCGAAGGTGTGAACATCGCTTTCAATATAAAAGCTCTTTTGCAGATTCAGCCTTGGTATTTTCACAAAAGCACATCGCCCGCTGATGAGCTCGCTGTTACCCGGGGCACTTATATTCAACAAACGCGAGGGCTTGCTGCTTTGCGTGAGGGAATAATTCAGCAGCTCATAAATTTTAGCTATATCAGTCTCGCTTCTGGTTGATAAAACATCTTGAAAAATACCGATTTTTGCCTCCAGCTGGGCGTTATTTTTCATATCATAGGCATTATTTTTACTGTCAAGCAAAACAATTCGAGTCCTTGTCTTCTCAAAGCTTTTTTCATAGCTATAGGCACTGATATTATTTCCGGAAGCAAGCAGCCACTGAACGGTTTTATCACTGCGCTTAATAAGGTTCACCTTACCGTTTTCGCAGCTGACATTATACCTCACTCCTGTCGCGCGGCAGGTAGCTTCTAACGCCTCGCAGATGATATCGTAGCCTGTCGTTGAGGCTCGCGGAAGCGAACCGATTCTATATGATGAGGCGGCGACCTCACCCACAGGAATAGAAAACCTTGCACAGACATCCCTGAAAATTTCACTGACAGTTTTATCAATGTAGCTGAAGGAGTCCTTGTTATTCGAGAGATAAACACCGCTGTCATATGCTTTGACGCTTAGGGAATTATTCTCATTGCGCACTTCACTGAGCAAAATCCCCCTGAAAAGCTCCTTCTTATCCTCAAAAAAAACACAGGTCTGCCCCTTTTCAATGTCAACACCGGTCTGCCTTGAGACGCTTCTCTCATCCTCGGCGAATTCAATAGCCAGAGTTCTGGCAGGTGAATCGTTGCGCCCGCTCCAGATATAGCTTTTCACGAGCGCGTCCGCGTCATAGTGCAGCCCGTCCTTAACAATAATAAGACTTTTTCCCATAAAGTACACCTCCGCTCAGCTTATTTCTTCAAAGATAAATTCACTGAAATGATTCCCTGCATATACTCCCGCTTCGGCGCTTGAGAGCGCTGAAAAAAGATACTTTATATGCGCGGGTATTCTGCTCCTGACCGCCTTCAGGCAATCCATGAGAGAAAAATCCGGACAATTATCTATAAAAAGTTTTGAGGATAACAATGAATTCATATAAGAAACTGACGCGTTCTCGCCTGAAAACAGCTTCAGTATTTCTTTTATTGTCTCAAGCGAAACCTTACCGTTGCCTGAAAAATGAGAGATAATTAGCGCCCTTCTCTGGTTTTCGCTCCTGTCGCTGCGATACTCAATACCCAGAAAATACTCAAGCTCACTTAAGGTACGAGTGTCCGCGCTGAGTACAAACTGATTTAACAAAAACCTCTCTACAAGCTCTTTGGCATTTTCAAGCATTATGCTTTGAGCAAAAATAATCGCGTTTACTTGCGCAAAGGATAATAAATAGGAGGGATAGTACGAGCACAGCTCGCGATGAACATCAAGACTCTCATACATAAATCATCATCTTTTCTGTGTGAATTTAAGTTATATTAATTGATGCGTACTCCGCGGAATTTAGAAAAACAGCAATTTCCGAGATTTTCAGTGTTATGCTTTCCTTTTCGCCGCCACTTGTAATTTTGCCATCATAGAAATAAAGCCCGTCATAATATTCCACGCTTTTGAGCGAATTGATAATAGCGCCGAATTGGCTTGCTCTGATAACGGAGCTTTCTGCGTCATTTGCAGTGAGGTTGTGCGAGCTGAGAAAAGAGTTAAAGCCGTTTAGTATATCGTTCAGCGCGGCGTTTGCCATAGACGGCTTCGCTTTGACGTTCAGCTTTAAGCCGATTTTTTTCTCGACAGGCTTCACAGCGGTAAAAACAGCGGAAATACTCGCGGCTCCCGCGCCGTCACCGTTTTGATTCGGGTCTACAAAATTCTGAACATCGCTGACAAGAGCGGTTGAAGGCGAAAAACCGTTTGCGGCGATTATAACAGCCTTCACATAATTTATATCCGGGTCTAGCGGTATAATCCTCGCCGCGCCTACACCCTCGACGCTTTCGCACCAGGCTCTGTAATGCAGTTTATTTCCGTTTTCCGCAGGTCCCGAAAGCTTTTTTTGAATGCGTTTGCGGTATTCGTTTTCGTTCTCGTTGTTTTTGCCTTCGCTGTAAAGCGTACCCAGCATTGCCTTTGTCAGCCCGGGTGTGGTATTTACCGGAACAAGAGTTTTTCCTGCGAAAATATTTTCGCTGCTGCCGCTTGTTTCTGATGTAAAATAATTAACGGAAGCAATTTTTGTCGATTTAAAATAATGTCCGTCGATAAAAAATCTGGCTCCCTCAGCCGCTGAAAAATTCGAAGGTTCAAAAACCGCGGTATATATCGCCGGGCATGCACTGCGATACTCCACGCCGTATTGCACGCCAAGCTTCCGGAGATACTCACCTGACGCCGTAGTCAGGCTGACCATGTCGTACAGTGAATTTAGGTCATTATAGAAGCGGTTGAGAAGAAATAAAAATCCCGCTCCAGCGTCATAGAAAATGCTGCCCTGACGAATATCGATTCCCTCCGGCGCAAGGCGGAGATATTCGCTCATAAGCATCTCATAGCTCGTTTCAATTAACACTTAAATCAACACCTTTTTTAAAGAATTTATGAAAGCTTCAAAACTTGACCGACACTCAGCACAGACGGATTTGATATACTCTCTGTATTATTCTCATAAATATCAGTCCACCGGCTGCTGTCGGAAAAGCATTTCATAGCTATTTTTTGGATGAAGTCTCCCTCGAGAACTGTATAGGTCACCTGCACTGAGAGAGTGTTCGGGCGAAGGGTATTATCGGAATATATAACAGTACCGTCCGCGTTGAGAGTGACCTTTTGCAAGCTCATTTCAGTGTATTTCACAAAAACAATATCATAGTATACTGTGCCCACATCGCCGCCCTTTTCCTTGACTTTAAAGCTCTCAACGGTGCAGTAAAGTCTCTCATCCATGCCGTCGATGATAAGCTCTATGACATTTTGTCTATAAAGGCAGGCTCTGAAAAACTCTTTGAAATCAGTCGGACGAGTAAAAACACCTTTGTAGTCGGAGGTCTTTTCTGCGGGAAAAACAGAGGAAAAGGAAATCCGCAGTGCCTCGCCACTGGTTTTTTGCAGGACTTCACCTATCGAATCAATGTTAATACTTTGCGTATATTTTCCGTAGTCAAGCTGTATTTCCTCCGGCAATACAGGAAGCCTCAGCACGCTCCCGAAATTTTCCGAATTTATAAAGATATTGTATCTGGAAGCCGCCATGCAATCACTCCTTTTTTCTACTAACGTGGGCTTTGCTTGCCAAGCCCACAACCCAAGTCTTGTTTTTATTGCGCTTTCAGCCCACTAAGGTACTAAAAATCATAGCTTCCTTCCCCCTCAAGGAAAATTTCTTCCTCGAGAATGGAGAGCAGTACATTTTTAAGCTGCTCGTTCATTATGCTTATTACACTTTGACGATCTGTGCTGTTTTGAATTTTGATTTTTCCGCTGCCGTTAAGATTTACATTAACTGTTCTGCTGTGCGGCTGCGGATTTTTTCCCGCCATACCTCCTGTGTCTTCTGTCGCCGCCGGGAGAATCCGCGAAAGCTGAGAATTATCGTCAAAAGAAACTGAGGAAAAATCCTTCTTTAAGTCTTTTGAAAATATTTCCTCTGCCTGAGAGCCGAAAAACGGCTCTGAAAAATCAGAACCGAAGCCGGAAAAAAAATTCTCTCCGGTTTTTGAATTTATCAGCTTTTGAATCTCTGCGTGAAAAGCATCAGGGCTTGAAACAGCACTGTTCTCTATAATATCCTCTGCTTCAGCCGCTCTACCGCTTAGAAAAAATGGATAAGCTTCCCCGCCGTCAATGCTTTTAGGCTTGTTTTCATTAAGTATTTCAGGTGAGGGCTCAGCAACAGAAGCATGGTCACTGTCTGAAAAGCTGTTAATGATTTCTTCACCTGAAACATAATTCATGTCGCCGTCAGAGGAAATGCTACCGGGTAAATCAAAGCCCTCGTCATCAAAATCCGGCAAATAATCCGAATAAGCAAAATCATAAGCATCAGCTGTTACAGAAGGCGAAAAAAAGCTTTCCTCGTCATTGCCTTCCTCGCCCGGCGAGGGAATTTCATCCTCGAATGCACTATACTTGTTTTCCAAATCTTGATTATCAATTTCTTCATTAGTCATAATAATTACCATACCTTTCACGCTCGGGAATATTTTGTGACAAAGTTTATCTTTACTGAAAGGCAAAAACCTGTTTCCGCCCTGAGTTTATAATCTCAGGGCGGAAATTTATATTTTGGAGGTTAAATAATAAGTTAAACTATTTCATATGCGCCGAAGCTGACCTTATCCTTCACCAGTTCGCCGCCGCTGTCCAGAGAAATAAGAGGAATTTCCCCTGTCAATACGCAATCAATGCAGGTGACGAGCGTTGTATTATTACCGCTGCAGAAATCGGATTCGCTGTCGGTATGCGCCGCGATAAGCTGGAATTTCGGCGTTTTTCCGTTCTGCTCATAATTCTTAACCATATCGATAAGCCAAGGCGTTGACTTATATTCAATCAACTCGCCTGTAATGTCCCTGCCTACCCAGCGGCGGCTGACGCCCTTGTCGCCTAGAACCTTGCTCAAAGCTATCTCAGGAATAAAATTAATTTTACATGAAACCTGATTGAGCACCTCGATACCGTCAATATAAACCTTGCCTTCACGAAGGCTCATATGCTTGTGTGACATCCTTTTTCCTCCTATCGTGTAATAATGTCAAAATACAGCTTCTCCGCGCTGTCAATTGCGTGAAGGGCGACCTTGAAATATGTGCAGTCCTCAACGCTTCTAGCGCGGTCAACCAAAAAGTCGTAGTCATAATCAACATCCGCAATCGCACCGCTGCTCTCAAAAGCTCTCAGCAGAGCCCTGCCGACGCCCTCCATGACATCCCAGCCAAGGGGGCCGTTGCTGTATTTATTGGGCAGAAATGTCAGCATAACAGCCTGCGCGAAGGTATCGAAAACTCGCAAAACTCTGTTTTTACGGTAATCAAGAGTTTTAGAGCCTGTTTTATCTGTCAGGGAGTTGATGTCATACTCTACAACCGGTCTGCCGCTCTCTGACATGCTGAAGAAAAACTCACCGTTTTCAATGGCTTCAATAGCCGCGGCATTATCCTTGGGCTCAACCACTTCCACAGCACCCTCATACTCGGTGTAGGTATTGCTCTCGGTGTTGAGTGCTGAAGCGTCCGCGCCTGCGACCCAGGCTGTCACCCTCCTCGAGTCCATAGTAGTTCCGTCCGCGAGCTTTACGCCGTTTGTGACATTGATAATGCCTTCGTAATTAGCCTTGCAGTTAGAGAGGACAGCCTTTCTGTATTTTCCCGCTTCCTCCCTGAGATACTTGATTTTCTCAACAATCAAATCATTGTAGGTTTCCATAAAGCAAGCCATGGTATTAAAATTTATGCTCTCACATTTATCGAGAAATTTTGTCATATCTGAGAGCTGCACGGTGTTTTTCAATCCGCCCGAGAGTGTTATAACGCAGCTTTGATTTATCGAGCCGCTGAAATCCAGAAAAGCGGATTTAGCGAGTTCACTGACTGATTTTATCCTCGTAAACTGCTCAACAAGCTTCCCGCTGAGTTTTATTTTTACATTATAATAACCGGTGCCGCTGATTGACGATACATCGACTATAAAACCGTCGCCTTTAATGCCGGTATACTTCGCCGTACAGGTCAGCCCGTTGGCCGTACCGCTTGCGCGTGTTCCGCCGTGAGGGATATAAACAATGACCTCCCTCGCTCTTTTGAGTGCCTCGCAAATCATAATAATATCAGTGCTGCCTCTGTCATAAATCGAATAACCGAGCTTTGCCATGGAAGCATCCGGAGCGTCGCTTGAGATGCGGATGAACTCGCATTCCGGTCCGTAGTTAATTGTAAGAAGCGGCAATAATACTGTTCCTCTGCCGCTCATTTTCATGTTATTAGAGGCATCGCCCGCGAAATTGATATATGTACCCGGACGAACCTTGGGCACATAATTTTCATATGTTCCGCCTGCCATAGTATTTATCATTCCTTCCTTGATATATAATTGTCACGCAAAAAGCTGTTAATTTCGCACAACAAATTCAAGATAAGCCTTTTCCATCTTGTTGTTTTCTGTGGAGCCAAACGGCAGATAATCAATCCATGAAACATTCAAAGCGGCGCAGTACAGACCGTCAGTCTCAATGGAGGGCTCGCAGAGCCTGAATTTTTCCCGCGTTTGCACTCCGTTTTTTTCAACGAGACTGACAAGATTTTTCTCAGCCTTTAAAGACAGCAGAGCCCTTTGGGCAAAGTCGAACGCTTCCTGCTTAGAGCGTCCGAAAAACTTAATTTGTTCACTGTATTTCACGCTGAATGAATTCAAAGTATCCCCGCTTGTTTCGCTCATCAC
Organism: Oscillospiraceae bacterium; assembly: GCA_031551635.1. Classification (GTDB taxonomy): domain Bacteria; phylum Bacillota; class Clostridia; order Oscillospirales; family Acutalibacteraceae; genus JAVBNH01. The sequence continues at coordinate 10,196 of JAVBNH010000041.1, forward strand.
ACAGGGAAAATAAACTGCCGGACTTTTGAAGCTCTCGGGCATAATATCATAATAAGCATTAATATCCGGAAAAAGCTTCAAAATAAATACCGCGACAGAAGCGGCTTCCTTGCTGAGCATAGTGTTATCTTCCTTTCTGAATGTGACATAAACCGAAGCCTTATCCTAACATGGGTTTGGCTTGCCAAGCCCACAACCCAAGTCTTGTTTTTTGTTAAGCTTTCAGCCCATTAAGGTACTATAGGGCTTCTTGGGCTTCAGTCCTCTTGATAAAAACCGAAATATGATGCCCGCGAATCACCTTTGGAATCTGTGCGGTGTATTCAAGCCCCTGTGAGGTGTCAACAACCTTGTCGTTGAGCCTGATGTCGGTATTTATCGGAAGCACCAGCTTTATTCGTCCGTCATACTCGTTTGTCGGCTCTCTCTGGGTGATAAGCGTGTCGCGGTATCGGTATTTTGAGCAGAAGTGGCATTTTACTCCGCGTAAATCAGGATTTTCGCCATAAGAAAAATGAGGTGCCTCGCGAAGGGCGTAGCCCGGCGACTCAGCAGTCTTTTTGAGGTGATATATGTCACAGGTATGTTCCATTAAATACTCAATACTCATTTCGTTTCACCTATATTTTTCTCAGCCGCAGCTCAGTGCCGCCTTTTGTGCCTTCAACAATAAATTCATCAAGCAGAGTTTTTAAATCGATCGCCGCAACCTCAGCAAGGGAATTTTCCGCTGTATACGAATAATCATCAAAGGTTTCGCTTTTCAAGCGCTTAGGACTACCTGTCGCGTTTTCCGCGTAGACCTCCGCGAGAAGAATAACTGCCGTCCTGACTTTTTCGGGCAGGAACGGATATTTTTCCATATCGTCAAAATGATTGTTCGTATAAGCAACAACATATTCCTCAGCGCGGCTGATGTCCGAAAGCAGCCGGCTGTAAGAGCGAGACGCGACTGAATCATATGTTGAATAATCCTTGACCTCCTGAGGGCTTACCCATGGTCTAACAGCCATATTTAATTCGCCCTTTCATAAGATTTTCCTTTAGTCTTATAGCGCTGAAAGACCTTTAACCATAACCGTAGCATCAACCTCTTCGACAACCGGGTCAAAATCGAAATGAACGACATAAAAACGCTTGTCGAGCATAATTGCGCTTTCGCCTTCGGTGGTCTTTCTAATTTTCATGCCGTAGGTATGAACAGTCACGAGGTTTTTCGGGTCGGTGAGTATAATCTCATTGTCAGGCATTGAGGGCACTTCAATGACGGCAATCGATGCGGGACTGTTCATAAGACCGTCAGTCAAGCCTCCGCCGCTTGAGATAACCTTATCGAGAAGATACTTATCCCAGCTCTGTTTTCTTCTCGGGGACATGAGCCAACGCAGATTACCGTTGTTATACTTCGCGGGCATAGCACTCAGCGCGTCGTAAAAAACATCGATTGACATCTCGCCGCCGTCAACGCCCGTGCGATTAACCGTATGACCTCCCAAGGTAATAATTTTACGCCAGCCGTCATTAATTTTTAAAAAGTCGTAATCGGGATCGCCGGACGCGCAGGCTTCGTCGCCGTTAAGACAGATGTCCTCCCTGTCAACACCGACTTGACGCGCCATAAGAGCTGTAACAGTTGCCTCAAAGCTTTCGCCCTCGATATTCTCGCGCAGTGTCTCCTCTGTGATCTCCCAAGGCAGCCTGACAGCGCTGGTTGAATACTCGATTTTACCGAAATTCGGATTGACACGATAAGCGTCGTCAGTGTTTTCCGTCTTTTTTCTCAGAATGCGCGAGGCAATGCCGATTTTATCAATCTCGCCGACCTTCGCAGTTCTAATAACGTTTCGTGTAAGCTTCGAGAGAGGTGTCGCCTCAAAGGTCATGCCGAGAAATTTTTTCGACTGCTCGGGATTAAGTATTCCCGCTGTAACGCTATCTGTTGTGATTGCTGCTTTTCTGATGATTTCGTTGTTTGTACTCATAATTAATGACCAAACCTTTCCAAAAATAATTTTATTTTTAACTCAAAATAATCAAATGATTCCGCTGAGAAAATGCGTACCGCTCTTATGCAGCACGGCTTCGCATTCGCTGCTTGTCGGCAAGGCGCAGGCTTTCTGCAGCGGCTGCACGGCTTTGTTTACACATTCGTCAATCATAGGCTCAACAATTTTTTGCAGCTCGCCGCCGAGTAATTCTTTCATAGCTTTAATAATTCTCTCTTCAAGCATTTCGGATATTTCTTCCTTGCTCATGCTGCATTCCTCCTCAAGTTCAAAAATACTGCCCCCTACAAGCTCTCTGAGTGCCGAAAGCTCTCCTGAGAGCCATTTTAGCAAACCTCTTTTGCCTTTGCCGTCTTCCGTGAGCGGCTCCTCAAGCAAAGCCAAATCTTTTTCTTCCCGGGCGATTTTTCCGACACCGCCCATAGAAAAACCGGTAATTTCACCCCTGAGAACAGAATTCCAGATGCTCTCGTTTCGCACTTCAACAGTGACTATCCATGTACCAACCTTGATCAGGGTTCCGGCAAAACTGATTTCCCACGGTGTTACAAAATTCTCAACGACAGTAACACCCTCGGCATTTTTAAAGCTGTGCTGAAGATCCACCTTGTCACCGTTTTTCGCAAACCAGTAAGCTGCCTTGCGAATTTCCTCAACGCTCATAAAATCACCGTGGCTGTCCTCTGTCATTGGCTCATAAACTATGCCTGTCAGGTAGTGCAGGCCTTCGTCCACCTTGAGAATTTTGCCGTCGCAGGTAAAAGCAGCCCCGTCTGAAGCCGCTTTTGCAATAAGGAATTTTTTCTTATTAGCCGCCTTGTCAACCAGTGAAATAAAGCTGATTTTCGCATCAATAATCTCGCGTGCTTTTTCGATTTTCAAATTTTCACCTCCTATGCAAAAAATTTAGGATTAACTCAGATAACAATTACCTCTCCACTAATCACTAATCACTCTCCACTCTTCACTAGTGGCAGATTCCCCCACTCCCCGGGGAAGTCCTCAGCTACAGCGCCGAGCAGCGAATAGATGATTTCCTTCGCCTTGTTGGGTGTGAGACCTCCCGCGCGTTCGGTGATATTGAGAATTCGCGCAAAATCATCCATATTGGTAATGTTCGGCTCAAGAAAATATGCCTCGACATACTTGAAATTATAGCCGCCAAGCAGCTTATTGTTGATAATCCAAGCAAGGCTTTTACGCTCGGGCTGAAAAACCTGCTTTTCCGTGATTTCGAGCGCAGTCATTGCTGTCGCGCGGTTAAAATCGCTTGTGTAGCCGACATATAAATCAGGAAGCTGAAACGCCGACTGCACACGGCGGCGGTTGTTTTCGAGATAGTCCTGAAAAAGCTCATCCTTTTGCAAAACAGAACCCAGGTCTTTTATCTCAACCTCAGGCTGTTTTACCTCAAAGCCTGCGGAACCCTCGCTGTTTTCAGCCTCGAGTATCATAAAGGCGTGCTGCCCCTTATCGCCTTTAATGCCCTCCATATATTCCTGCAGACGCGTATAGCTCTCAGAGGAAAGAGTCCCGCCTTTGAGCACAATCATCATGGGTGTATGCCGACCTTCGCTAAAATATTTATTGTTAAGAATCTCAGCTCTTCTGCTGCCGTCAATCCCAAGGCATTGCCCAAGATAACGCACCTCACCGTAAGCAGACGTGCCTATCGGAAATTCGAGAATTTCGTTGGCTGCAAAAGCATAAGCAGTTTTTTCATCTTCATTTGCATAATGACCGTCACGCCTGTCCATTGCACGAGTATCACCGAATTCCCTGAAAAAGACATCCTTGCCGCCGACGCTCTGTTTATATTTCCTGAATTTCTTTTTTCGCAGTTCTGTTCCGTTTTTACCTTGAAACTCAAAATCGACATATGGCTCCAGCGGAACAGTTTTTCTCACAGAAGCTACATCTTTAATCAGAACAAGCTCGGCAACCTCACCCAATGCGTTGCGAATGACCTCGGCATAAGCTGTACCATAGGTCTCGCGGTTCTCGATAATCTGCTCAAAAAACGACTTAGGGTCCATATCGATATTGAGAAGATTTATAATGTCCTTTGCCTTTTCGTATTCGGCAATCATCTCGGGCGTCTCTGTTTTATAGTCCTCTTTATACCGCACCGAAAGCCCGTAGCCTGCGATATTATTCTTATATGCCCTTATGCATTGGGGAAGGATTGAGGAATGCTCAACCATATGTTTGAGTCCCCTCATATCCTGCGGCGGCTCAAGCCATTCGTCGCTGAAAGAATAATCGCTATTTAACTGCGAACTGCCGATAAGAGCCTCCCGCGCCTTAATGAGATTAACATTGAATACCTTCCCTGACTTTTCACTCATGCGTCAATCACCTGTTCCTTATAAAAATAAAATATTTTACAACTGTAATTTTTTGTGGTATAATTAAAGACTAGGGACTAGGGACTAGGGACTAGGGACTAGGGGCTGGGTAAACGATGATTTTTACCGTGTAAATACATCTATGCTTTCCAGCACACAAGCAACAAAAAATCCCCCTCGTCCGGGCTTGAAAATCCGCGCTTTTTCATCTCGTCCTTGCTCTCTATGCGTATTTTACTGTCTGCAGTCATTTCATATTTGCGGCTTGAGAGCTGGGATAAAAGCTCCGCGTCGTCAGGCAAAAAAACCTCTACCTCCTTCGCTGTACCGCCTTCGTCGGTTTCGCTGAGCATATCCTTGAGGTTCGCCATCATCAGAGTAGTGCTGTCATAATAATACTTGTGTCTGATTCTCACTCCGAATTTAATCGGCATCACCTGCAGCCATTTGTATTCCTCGGCATTTTCTTTTTTTATTCGGTTGAGCCTGTCGACAACCCCTCCTCCTACTCCGCCGTCGTCAATCTTTACAGGAATTTTTCCGCTGTAGTTATATTTATCAATGAGCCGGCGGGCAAGCAATATTATTTCGTCAGCGGTTCTCATCAAATCCTGACCCTGACTTTTCTTATATATAACAACATTTTTATCAGCCTTGTAGCCGATTACCGTCTTGTCGTCGCCGAAACGTGCGACATCGCAGCCGATATGAATACTATTGACTGTACATGTTTCGCCTTGCTCCTTCGCTGCTTTAACGCTGTTTTCAAGCAGGGGCAGAGGAATAAAAACATCGTCCTCCTGAAGAGGAAACTCACCCAGCACACGCACGCGGAAAACATTACTGTCCCTGCCGAATTTCCTAAGCAGGGCACCTATATTGTCCTTGTCCGTCCGTGAGCTCTCAAGTGACGAAATCGTAAAACAGTTGTAAATATCCCTGTCGCGGGTATGCGAGTCAAAAAAAATCCCCGAATTTCTCGTGGGATTTCCGCAAAGCAGAAGCTTGTTATTTTCGCTCGAGAGAGTTCCCATTATCGCTTCTAAAATATCGTCTGCGACACCTGATGCCTCATCAACGATAAAAAGCATATTGTCCGCGTGGAAGCCCTGCATGTTTTCAGGGCGTGTGGCTGTTTTCGCAACAGCGAACCATTGCTTTTCATAACCCTTCATATAGATATAGGACTTTGTCCACTTGAGTATTTCGCACAGCAAAGGGCTTCGCGCCTGCCATTTCGCGACCTCTGCCCAGAGAACATCATGGAGCTGCTGTCGTGTCGGCGCTGTGGCGACAATTCTTGTGTAAGGATAGCAGGACAAAAACCAGAGAAGTACAACCGCCTCGACACTGGTTTTACCGACACCCTGACCTGACTTAACACTCACGCGTCGGCTGACAACGACGCTTCTGAGAATTTTCGCCTGACACTCGTCAGGCTCAAAGAGTAAAACCTCGCGGGCAAAAAGAATAATATCATTGCGGTAAAACGGAATCCGCTTATTAAAAAGAGCCAGACGCAGGTCAAACTCCTCATTCATTACATTATCAATACCTTTCGTATTAATTCAAAGATATATTAACTCTCATCCGAGCGCAGAACTCCTTCAATCCACGCACCGAGAGCGTCGGACGATTTTGTTTCGTCCTGCTCTAACTTTTTCTCCTGAAACAGCAAGCGTTTGTTGTCATACTCGATTTTATGCCTGTCCATGGGGTTAATTCCGAAATAGCATTCGAGGAACTCAAGCGACTTCATTCTGTCCTCAAGCTTAATTCTAGCGCCCGCCGTGCTGTCGCAGACCTCGCGAATAAGCATGCCGTCAACATTCTGACTGTTTTTAAGCACAACACGGTTCACCTTTTTTGTCAGTGCGACTGTCTCACCTCTGTCGTTTTCATACATTACCGGTTCGCCCTTTGAGAGCACCGGCTCGTCAAGCAGAGCGAACTCGACAAAATCGGTGATGTCCGCAAAGGCAATGCGCATATGCATATCAACAATATCGCTCTCCCGCAGCATTATAATATCCTTCTTCAGCTCGCACAGCCTGTCAATTTCCTGCCTGACCTTTTTGTGCGACAGCAGCGCGGGATAGTGAATAGCGGCAGTCGCGTAATCGCAGATGAAAGCCTTCATATACGAGTGTGTGGGGTTAAAGCTCTTTGCGTAATAGCTGCAAAATGACTTGACCTTATCGTTCACAAAACCAGACCCTTCAATATAATTGACAATTGACAGTTGACATTTATTTATCGGGAGGCTAAAATTCAATTATTCATATCTTACTTCCCGACCGGATTTTACAAATCGTTTGCGTGCGTAATTAAAAAATTTTAGCCATTTCAAATCGCGACCTTCATTGTCAATTGTCACTTGTCAATTGTCAATTCGACAAACTGACCTATGCTAGCATTATATCACCGTAAAAGAACCCACTACTGACAGAAAAAGGAGAACTGAGATGGGAAAGACAAAAAAAGCGGGAAAGACATTGAAAACCATATCAATAATTCTTTGTGTTCTCATAGCAATTACACTCGCGGCGAATATTCATCTTAGCTCACAGCTTAAAAAACTAAGCGGTGAAAACGAGACAGGGACTAAAACAGAGACAGCGCAGTCAAACGAAACAACAACACAGCTTTATCCTAAGCAGACCTCCCTCTCCATGGTCATGACCGGTGACGCTCTAGTTCACAGTGCGGTTTACAAGGACGCAAAACTCAGCGGTGACAGCTATGATTTCACAAAGCAAATAGAAAAAATAGCGCCGATAATAAAGCAATATGACCTCGCGTATTATAATGCCGAAACAATAATCGGCGGCAGGGAGCTGGGTATCTCCACCTATCCCTGCTTCAACACCCCCGAGGAATTCGCTGAGGCAATGCTCGCTTCCGGTTTCAATATGATGTCTCTCTCAACAAACCACACCATGGACAAGGGTGAAAAAGGCATTATTTATTCTTGTAATTATTGGAAAACCAAAGACGTGCTAGCGACAGGCTCATATCTCAGCGAGCAGGAACGCACCACGCCGAACATAAAAGAAAAAAACGGCATTAAATATACTATGCTCTCGTATACCATGCTCGACAACGGTCTAAAAACGCCGGAGGGCAAGGATTTTTACAACTGTATGTACAGCAATGATAAGGCAAAAGCCGACATTGAGCGCGTCAGAGGGCTTTGCGATGTGCTTATAGTATCTATTCACTGGGGTGTAGAGTATTCCCAAACTCCGACAGCTCAACAAAGACAGATTGCCAAATACCTCGCAGAACAGGGTGTAAACATTATAATCGGAACTCATCCCCATGTGCTGCAGCCTATCGAATTTATCGGCGATACCGTGGTTTATTATTCCCTTGGGAATTTCCTTTCCGCTCAGGATTCTACTGTGAAGCTCACAGGAGTTCTCTCGAGCCTTAAAATTAACAAGACCGAAAACGCCGACGGCTCAAAGAAAATTACACTCAGCGATTTCTCTAATGAGCTAATCTATACGAAGTATAATAAGACCGGCAACGGCTGGGTGAACTTCAAGGTTTACCCTTTTGGCGAGCTGAACGAAACTATCCTGCCCGGCTATAAAAACACATACGCTCAAAGCATAGCGGTGCTTAAAAACCTAGACTCAAGTGTTTCAGTCGCCGCCATTCAATAAAAATGAAAGAAATGATTAAGGTGAAAATACTGATAATTGACGGCATGGGCGGCGGTATCGGAAAGGCTATCATCGAGCTTCTGAAACCCTTAGCCCCACAGACGGAAATAATAGCCGTGGGAACAAATTCCATTGCGACCTCTGCAATGCTCAAAGCGGGCGCTGACTGTGGCGCGACCGGAGAAAACGCCGTTATATATAACAGCGCGAACTGTGATATAATTGCCGGCGTCATAGGTATAGCTTTCGCTAATTCCATGCACGGCGAAATCAGCCCAAAAATGGCGGAGGCGGTATCTTCGAGCAAAGCTCACAAGATGCTGATTCCTATCGAAAAATGCAATGTGACGCTTGCCGGAGTCAGCGAGAGGAATATCGGCTACTATATCCGCGAGCTCTGTGAGCAGATAAAAAATCGTATTGACAATCAGAGCAATATAATGTAATATATCAGCAATGCATATCAGAAGATGTGCCGTTTATTAATTGTTAATTATTGTCAGACAAAAAAGCATGATAAATGATGCCGCGAAGGTATTTTAGCGTTATAGAAATAAACGCAAAAATAACGGCATCTTTTTTGTTGCCTATATTCTTATTATGAAATATAATAAAAGGAGATTTTATTATGCATATGTCAGACGCTCTTTTGTCTCCCGTTGTCGGCGGAGTAATGTGTGCTCTAAGCACGGGAGCAATCGGATATTCAATAAAGAAAATAAAAAAAGATGAGTTTACAGAGAAAAAAATCCCGATAATGGGCGTAATGGGCGCCTTCGTTTTCGCCGCGCAGATGATAAATTTCACCATTCCCGGCACAGGCTCAAGCGGTCACATCGGCGGGGGAATTCTGCTGGCGGCAGCAATCGGCGGCTTCCCCGCTCTGCTGTCATTGAGCGCGGTACTGCTCATTCAGTGCCTCTTTTTCGCTGACGGAGGACTGCTTGCTCTCGGGAGCAATATCTTTAACATGGCAGTCATACCCTGTCTGCTCATTTACCCTCTGATTTTTAAGCCGCTGATAAAAAAGGGAATGAACGCAAAGCGGCTCACAGTCGCCTCGATACTATCAGTAGTCGCCGGTTTGCAGCTCGGTGCCTTCGGCGTGGTTATAGAGACAACTCTCTCTGGTATTACAGAGCTACCATTTGCCGCATTCACCGCGCTCATGCAGCCCATTCACCTCGCGATAGGTCTGATAGAGGGCATTATAACCGCCGCTGTTCTCTGCTTTGTATATAAAATGCGTCCGGAAATCCTAGAAAGCGCTAATTCCAGTAAGCCGCTTGAAAAAACGACCTCGACGCGCAAGGTGCTGACGGTTCTTGCCGTTCTGACCTTACTTGTCGGCGGAGGGCTCTCGATATACGCCTCCTCAAACCCCGACGGGCTTGAGTGGTCAATCATAAAGCTTCACGAGGAGGAGCTTGAGGCGGAAGGCGCTGTAATAGAAGGCGCGGCAAAGGTACAGGATGCCGCGGCATTTATGCCTGATTACTCCTTTAAAAATTCATCAGAAGACGGTTCTGCGCTGGGCACATCAGCGGCAGGTATAATCGGAGGGCTAATAAGCTTTCTGCTCGCCGCCGTCTGCGCGTTCGTAATAACACTTATCAAAAAATCAAGGAAAACGAAAAATGAAATCAATGTCTGAGGGAATATACCGGCTTGAACATTATTCAAATGAAAACACCTTTGTTCAAAAGCTACATCCCACAGTCAAGCTTTTGACTACATTTGTTTTCGTTTTCGCAGTCGTCTCCTTCGGAAGATATTCTTTTTTCACTTTGCTGCCTTTGTTTTTCTATCCAACGCTGCTTGCCGCGCTAGCAAATATTCCCTATATGCTGCTGTTCAGGCGCTTTCTGGCGGCGCTGCCCTTCGTCTTTTTCGCCGCTTTATCGGTTTTATTTTTCACTGAAGGAAATTCAAGCAAGATTAATCCCTTCCTCACGATAATCCTCAAATCATATTTAACCGTGTTTTCCGTCCTCATTCTCGCAGGCACCACCCCTTTTTTCGAGCTTATAAACACGATGCGGCGCATGAAAATACCGCCGGTTATGATAACAATTTTTGAAATGACCTACCGTTATATCGGTGTTCTCTCAGAAGAAGCCCGCACCATGTACACCGCGTATTCGCTGCGCGGCAACACAAAAAAGGGCATAAAAATAAATGATATGGGCAGCTTTATAGGTCACCTATTGCTCTCGGGATTTGAACGCGCGGAACGTGTTTACAACGCGATGAAATGCCGCGGCTATCTGCAGCTCTCCGGCAATTCCAGGAGGAAGGGTTTGAATTACAAGGATATTTTATACCTAATTCTTGTTAACACATATATAATCAGCATACGAATTTTTGATTTTATTCTTTAGCTATTCTGGAAATTTAAAGAAAGAGAAGGAAAAAATGTTAAATATATCCGATCTCACTTTAATTTACCCCGACAAAACTGTCGCGCTTGAGGATTTTTCACTTGAACTACGAGAGGGTGAAAGCCTTGCGCTAATCGGCGGGAACGGCGCGGGAAAATCCTCGCTGCTCTTTTCGTTTGTCGGAATTCTTGACAGTGCGAAAGGCATAATCGAGCTTGAGGGTAAAAGGCTGACAAAAGAAAGCAAAACCTTCTTCCGCGAAAAAATCGGAATGGTTTTCCAAAACCCTGACGACCAGCTTTTTACTTCGAGGATTTATGACGATATAGCATTCGGACCGCGCAATGAAAAGCTTGACGAAAAGACTGTTAAATCTCAGGTTGAGGCGGTAATGGATACATTGAATATTAAGCATTTGCAGGACCGCTCTCCCCTGCGGCTCTCAGGTGGCGAGAAACGTGTCTGCGCTATAGCGACTGTTCTCGCGATGAATCCTTCGATTATACTTTTCGACGAGCCGACAGCTTTCCTTGACCACAAAGCCCGCAGGACGCTGATAGATATTATTAACAAGCTACCCGTTTCAAAAATAATTGCAACTCACGACCTCGATTTTGCCTCTAAGGTTTGCGGCAGAGCAGTCATACTCTCGGCAGGCAAAAAGGTGGCTGAGGGCGGAATTGAATTGCTTTACAACAGGGAAAAGCTAGAAGAATATTCGCTTGATTGTTTAAAAATTTAGCACCTTAGTGGGCTGAAAGCTCAAAAAAAAACACGACTTGGGTTGTGGGCTTGGCAAGCCAAGCCCACGTTAGGAGTTTTTTTTATGACACTTGAAAATTTTTTCAAAGAGAATAACAAGGTCGCCCTTGGCTTCAGCGGAGGAGTGGATTCCTCTTTTCTGCTATATTCGGCTATTAAATACGGTGCGGATATAACCGCATATTATATAAAAACACCCTTCCAGCCGGAATTTGAATACACAGACGCCTTAAAAATGGTCGAATTATTAAATGCAAAGCTAAAAGTTATCGAGCTTGATGTGCTGGGTGATGAAACCATAAAAGCCAACCCGCATAATCGTTGTTACTTTTGTAAAAAAGCTATTTTCGGCGCGATATGCGTTGAGGCTAAAAAAGACGGAATTCCCCTGGTGATTGACGGCACAAACGCCTCCGACGACGCAGGTGACCGCCCCGGTATGCAAGCCCTTGGCGAGCTTTCAGTACGCTCTCCTCTGTGTGAAAGCGGCTTGACAAAAGACGAAATACGGCGGCTGTCAAAGGAAGCAGGGCTTTTCACATGGGATAAACCCGCTTATGCCTGTCTTGCAACGCGTATCCCTGAAAATCAACAGATAAACACAGATTTACTTACAAAAATAGAAAAATCCGAGGACTGCCTGCGCACTCTCGGATTTATTGATTTCCGCGTCAGGGTATACAGCGGCGCGGCGCGGCTCCAGTTCCCCGAATCCCAGCTTATACAGGCAATCGAAAAGCGAGAAGTGATTGCAGAAAAGCTTGAGCAATATTTTTACCCGGTTTTACTCGACCTCAGCAAAATACGTTAGAAGGTGATTATTATTAACAAACAAAAAACACTGGAAATATTGAACAAGGTCAAAAGCGGCGAGATAAATCCTGAGGCTGCGTTATACCATTTCTATTCTGAGCCTTTTATGGATTTGGGTTACGCAAAACTGGATATGCACCGCGAGCTGCGTCAGGGGGTGCCGGAGGTTATTTACGGCGCAGGAAAAACTCCGGAACAGATAATCGGCATTGTGCAAGCCATGCATGGCAATGGTCAGTTCAACAATATCATAACCCGGCTTTCACCCGAATCCGCCGCGAGTATAAAAAAAATATATAATATGACCTATAACGAAACCGCCCGCATCGGCATAATAGGCAAGATTATGAAGCCTGATACAGATGGAAAAATCATTGTTGCAACAGCGGGTACGAGCGACATGCCTGTCGCCGAAGAAGCCGCGTTAACCGCTGAAGCTCTCGGAAACAAGGTCGTCAGGCTCTATGATGTTGGTGTTGCGGGGCTTCACAGACTGCTCTCCCATCTCGAGGACATAATGAGCGCGGAGGTTATCATCTCGATTGCCGGAATGGAGGGTGCTCTGACAAGCGTAATCAGCGGGCTTGCCGACTGCCCTGTTATCGGGGTGCCGACAAGTGTCGGTTACGGAGCCTCCTTCGGCGGCATTTCGGCACTGCTCTCAATGCTCAATTCCTGCGCCAGTGGAGTGAGCGTTGTAAACATTGATAACGGCTTCGGCGCGGGCTACCTTGCCAGCATGATAAACCACAGAGGGAAAAATAAATAAACTGAAAGGCTCAAAACGATGACTAAATCATCGTTCACCTAGCTCACTATTTACTGAAAGGTATGTTTAAAAAAATGAAAACGCTTTATTTTGAATGCAATATGGGCGCGGCGGGCGATATGCTCCTCGGCGCTCTTCTCGAGCTGCACCCAAACGCGGAAGATTTTATAAAAAGACTCAACGGCGCGGGGATACCCGGAGTTTGCGTGAGCGCCGCGAAGGATATAAAGCACAGCGTAACCGGCACGCATATCCATGTCACTGTAGACGGAAAAACGGAATATTCCGTTGACCATAATCATGAGCATGAACACCCTCACACACATAATCATGACCATGAACATGACCATAAAAATGAGAATGACCATGAGCATAACCATTCACATGAGCATGGGCATGACCACAGCCATGCTCATACAGATTATCATACTATCTGGCATATCATTGACGACTTGAAAATTCCCGAAAAGGTTAAAAAAGACGCTCTCGCTGTATATAAGCTCATTGCCGAAGCCGAGGCGAAAATACATGACGAGCCTATAGAGCATATACATTTTGACGAGGTCGGCACTATGGACGCGGTCGCTGACATAGTCGGCGTGTGCATGCTCATAAACGAGCTTGCGCCGGACAAAATCCTCTGCTCACCTATTCATGTCGGCAGCGGTCATGTGCGCTGTGCTCACGGTGTTCTGCCGGTTCCCGCGCCTGCCACTGTCGAAATTCTGCAGGGTGTGCCGATATATTCCGGCAGCGTAAAGGGAGAGCTTTGCACTCCGACAGGCGCGGCTCTTCTAAAATATTTCGCCGACAGCTTCGAGCCGCTGCCGGTTATGAGCATCAGCAAAATCGGCTACGGCACTGGCACAAAGGATTTCGAGCTTGCGAACTGTGTGAGAGCTTTTCTAGGGCAGTGCGAGGGCAAAACAGACACAATTCTCGAGCTTGTTTGCAATATAGACGACATGACCGGCGAGGATATAGCTTACGCTTCGCGAAAACTGTTTGAGGAAGGCGCGCTTGACACCTTCACAACCGCCGCACTCATGAAAAAAGGCAGACCGGGAATAATCCTCAGCTGCCTTTGCAAACAAGCCGACAGGGACAAAATCCTTGCCGCGATATTTAAACACACCTCTACCCTGGGCGTGAGAGAACATATAAGCAAGCGATATATACTCAGCCGTGAGGAAAAAACCGTTGAAACAGATTTCGGCGAAATAAGACAAAAAACCTCCTCCGGCTACGGCAGCGAAAAATCCAAATACGAGCACGAAGACCTGGCGAAAATCGCTAACGAAAACAATCTCTCAATCTCGCAGGTACTTTTGACATTGCGGGATGAGACATAAAAGAATGATGCGTTCTAAAAAGAAAGTGAGTTTTCTTCATTAAAATAAAGCCTTAGCAAAAACCATAATCAACCCATATCTTCCGTAATAAAACAGACAAAGAGAAAATCGAAGTTTTTAAGCCTGATTTTCTCTTATTTTTTTAGGTGTTAATGTCATTTTTACAACATTTATCATTTCCACCTTTTTTCACAAATATTTTAAACTAAATTATTTCAAAATTCATATTGACCCATAACAAAATAAGTATTTATTTCTATTTATGATTATACTAACGTGGGCTTGGCGTGCCAAGCCCACAACCCAAGTCTAGTTTTTTGTTTAGCTTTTAGCCCACAAAGGTAATAAAAAAAATATAAAAAGTAAAATCATAAAACCCCCCACCC
>JAVBNH010000003.1:0-133544 GCA_031551635.1 Oscillospiraceae bacterium
AATGATAAGAAATACAAAGCAACTCATAAAGGATAATAAAAAGAAAAAAGCGGAGGAATAAATGGAGAAATATTTTGATATTGAGATTGCCGGGTTGAAGCGCTCATTACCTGTTTGCAGGCTTAATGACAAGCTTTCAATAGCCGCGTTTATAATTTTTTCAGATGTTGAACTGACTGTTGCGGCATCTTCGGCTTTACTCGAAAAATGTCCGGATTTCGACATCATTCTGACACCCGAAGCCAAGAGTATTCCCCTTGCTTACGAGCTCTCGCGACAGAGCGGAAAGCCCTATTTTGTCGCGAGAAAATCGAAAAAGCTGTATATGCAAGAACCTGTAATGGTTGAGGTTCGTTCAATCACCACCGAAAGGCTCCAGACGCTTTATCTTGATTCGCTCGAGGGTGAAAAAATCCGCGGAAAAAAGGTTTTGATTGTCGATGATGTGATAAGCACAGGTGAGTCACTGAACGCGGTTATTGCCCTTTGTGAAAAATTCGGCGCAGAAATCGCCGCTAAAGCTGCCGTGCTTGCCGAGGGGGACGCCGCAAAGCGTGAGGATATAATCTACCTCTCTACCCTGCCGCTTTTGAAAAATGACTAAACGCCCATTTCTATTTTCGGGTATAATTTCCTTTTCGTTCTTATTTCTTTATTATCAAAGCAATCTGAAAAGACCCGGATGGCTCTGCTTAGCTATCCTTCTCGTCCTTTCGGCGATAAGCGCTTTTGCGTATAAGTTTATAAAGAGAAAAAGAATAGTTACCGCGGCTGTTTTGATGACGCTCTTTACCGTACTCGTTTCGGCTGTTTCTCTTAGTTTAAACGATTATTTCGCCGAAAAAATCGTTGCTAATTTTACAGCAAACAATATTACTGTTGAAGCTGTAATTATTTCCCCTGAGGAAAGTTTTAATGACAGATATTACTATATTTTAAAAATGACTAGGTTCGGGGAACAAAAAACTAATCTAAAACTGAAATATTCTTCTTCGTCACTCATTAATGCGAATCCTTATGACATTTTAGAAATTAACGCGCTTTCAATCTATCCGATAAGCAGTTCCAAAAATGAATCACAAGGTGTTTTTCTCGGTGCCTTCGGTGAAATAACGAGTGTCAATTCACCGCCGGTAAAGGGACTCATGTCCTATATTATCGCGATTAGGTCTTATATTTCTTCAAGAATTAATACAGCACTACCGCTTGGTGAGGGCGCTGTCGCAAGCGGAATTTTACTTGGAGACACTTCACAGATTGATGAAAATACATATGACGACGTCAAAGACATTGGTGTTTCTCATATATTTTCTGTTTCCGGTCTGCATATTTCCTTTTGGGCTTTGTTTATATACAGTATTTTCGGAATGCTTACCGGAAATAAACTGCTGAAAATTTCTTTGTCACTTCTGACAATTCTCTTTATTATCGCCTTGACCGGTTTTGAAGCTTCGGCAAACAGAGCCGGGATAATGTTTGCCGTCATTTTATTTGCTGAGCTTTTTTCAAAGCAGAATGACCCCTTGAATTCACTCGGTTTCGCTGGACTTTTTATGCTGCTTTATAACCCGCATTTGGCTCATTCTGTCTCATTTATTTTTTCCTTTACCGCGACTGCCAGTATTTTTGTGTTCTACGAACCGTTTTACAGCTTCTTTTCACAGCCTGCTGCGAAAATCAAATATCAGGTTCTCGCGAAATCCTACTCATTTTTTGCGGTTTCGCTCTCAATTTCACTTGGCGTTCTGCTTTTTACTTTGCCGGTTATGATATACTATTACGGTGCATATTCGATTATCTCGCCGCTTGGGAATTTACTAACAATACCACTATGCTCGCTTGCGATGCTATTTACAGGTGCGGCGGCATTTTTCGCCTCTGTAGATTTTATATTTAATCCTCTCATAAGTATAGCCGGGATTATAGTAAAGCTCATCATTTATATAAGTGAAAAGCTCTCAAGCCTTTCCCTGACTCAGATACCGTTTGACAGGGCATATTTTCAAAACCTCATTCTTGTTTTAACGATTATTACCGCTTTTATTGCAATGATGAGTTATCTTAAAGTCAAAAAAATTAACCTGAAGCGAACCTATTTGCTTTTCTGCGCTTCGATGCTTGCCTTCACTTTTGTTTTAAGCTTTATTCCTACAAAGAAAGTTGATTTGAGTTTTTGCAGAGTCGGCAACGGTTCTGCTGTTCTTATAACTCAAAACGGTAAAAGTGCATTAATCGGTTGCGGAGGTAAAAATAACTCTTATCAGTCAATCAAAAGCAGGCTTAATTATGAAAATATCCGCGAGCTTGATTTTTTGTTGATTCCCCGCGCCGAACCAACAGAAGCAAATGCGGCGATTGAGGTTATCAACAATAAAAAACCGCGGGAAATAGTCATGTCAGAGGAATATTCCACGAGCGAAGAATTTTTGGAGTATAACAAAAATAATGATTGTAATTTTCTTGCTGCGAATAAATATTCAGCCGTAATATGCGATAATATAGCCATTGAATATATAAACGAAGAAAATATATCAGCTTGTTTATTGAGGTTTAACGGCAGAAAAATTATTATTTGTTTTCTGCCCGGCTCCGATTTCTCGGGTCTCGGCGGTGAATGGCAGTCTTCTGACATTCTCATTACCCGCGCTGCAGTACCTGAATACCTCAGTGTTCAAAATTTCGGCGCGGTTGTTATTTGCAACCGCTTCGGAACTGATATGAGCGAAAGGGAGCTGGAGCTGTTGAAACGCGGCAATGTCTTTTTCGCCGACTCAAAAAGCAATCCGGGGCTGTCTGTCAGCGCTAAAGGAAGGATGGTTCTTGAATATGTCGATTTACTCTGAAACCCAGCTTAACTCGAGCATAAAAGCAGGAACATTTTCAAGGGTATATCTGATTTACGGTGAAGAGAGCTACCTGAAGGAGCATTATCTGAAAACACTTTGCGAAAAAATTGTAAGCAAGGATTTTGAAAGCTTTAATCTGCATAAATATGACTGCGACTTTGGTAAAAAAAAGGATTATTCGATTATTGCTTCCGCGCTTGAGAGCTGTGACACTATGCCGGTTATGAGCGAATATGTCTGTGCTGTTGTTAAAGATTATCCGCTTGAGTCACTCTCAAAGGAAGATTTACCTCTCTTTGAAAAGAGCATTAAGGAAATCCCTGAAAGCGGAATCTGTATTTTTTATATGGAGCATCTAGAGGTTTCTGTGCGCACCAATCCTAAATGGGCAAATATTATATCCCTCATCAGTAAAACAGGTGTCTGCTGCGAGCTTACAAAACGAAGCATTTCCTCCACTGTTTCTCTTATAAAAGGCGGCGCGAAAAACAGAGGTTCTTCAATCGGTGACGAGGCGGCAGAGTATCTGGTAACCTACTGCGGTGATAATCTGCAGGTAATACTCAACGAGCTTGACAAGCTTTGCGCTTATTCAAAAAACGAAACAATCACCATAGAAACGATACAAAATATATCAACAAAATCGGTTGAGGCTTCGGTTTTTGACCTTGCGAAAAATATTATTTCCAAAAACGCTGATAAAGCTTATTTTATTCTGAATACCTTGCTTATTCAAAAAACCGAACCGACAATTATTCTTGGGACACTCAGCATGACTTATACCGACATTTTTAGGGCTTATATTATGAATACAGAAAAAAGACGCATCAGTGAAATTTCCTCGCTTTTTAATTATAACGGAAAAAGCTTCCGTATTGAAACGGCTCAGAAGCTCGCCGGATTATTATCGGAAGAGCAAATAATAAGAAGCATTGATTTTTTAAGCGAGGCTGATTTATCGGTTAAGTTTTCAAATAAACCGAACCGCCTTGTGCTTGAGGAGCTGCTGGCTAAGCTCATAAGCATTTAAATTTTTCCAAAGGAATGATTTCCTATTATAAAAATAAAAGAAGCAATAATTGTTGAGGGAAAATACGATAAAATAAAGCTTTCGTCGTTCATTGACGCTATAATAATCGAAACCGGCGGTTTTTCGATTTTTAACGATAAAGAAAAACAAAAGCTGATAAAAAGGCTCTCGCACAGTCACGGGATACTAATAATGACTGACAGCGATTCGGCAGGTTTTATGATTCGTTCTTTCCTTGGCGGTATGCTGGATAACGACAAGGTTAAGCATGTTTATATTCCTGATATACTCGGCAAAGAAAAGCGTAAGGACAAGCCTTCAAAGGAAGGTAAGCTGGGTGTTGAGGGGCTGGAATATGAAAAAATAACTCAAGCGTTAAAGAAAAGCGGAATCCTGACAACTGAGAACGAGAAATCAGAAAGTCACCTGATAAGCTCAGCCGATTTTTATGAATTCGGTTTTTCGGGTAAAGATAATTCGGTGAAGAAAAGAAAAGCCTTGCTTAAATATTTTGAGCTCCCCGAAAGGCTCTCAAGCTCATCTCTCATTAAGCTCTTGAATGCATTTATCAGTTATGAGGATTTTATAAAAGCCGCAGAAGACATAAATAATGAAGAAAAACTGTAAAAAAGTTTACACTAATTTTAATTTTAATTCGGAAGAAATGTCTTGACTGTTTTAGAAATTAATTGTAAAATATGCTTATCAAGCAAATACCGCCAGAAAGGTATGATTTCATGACTCCGGTTAAGAAAAAGACTGTCGCGGCAATATTTATTGCTGTAGCTCTTCTTGCTTTAATAATTACAGCTGCGGCTGTTATTTATAATTTGCCGACAAAAACCGAGGGCAGCTTTGAGAGGAAAATCATAAATAGAATTGATTTCAAAATCACAAATACTAATTTTACTTTTTCAAAAACAGATAGTGACCATGTATTTGTGATGAATTTACAGCTCAGCGCAAAAAAAACAGAAGCTGATTTTTACGCGCTTATTGATTCTATTGAAATAAAAGACTTTACTATAGAGTCAATAACCGTCACTCCGAATGAAAACTCTCCCATTAAAGATATACCCCCGTCAGTATCTTTACCGGTTGTTAACGGTGAGCCTGCCGAACTGATTTATGACATTGCTATATATTTTAAGCAGACAAAAACAGGAACTTATAATCCAAAGCTGATTGTTAATTACGCTAGCGGAGTTAGAAAAGAATTTATTCAAGAGTACGTTCTGAAGACCGATTTAACTGTAACTATAAAATAACTTAAAAAAATGGTAAAAAGTCTTAAAATCAAGAAGCACTCTTGATTTTAAGACTTTTTTTTTGCTTAATTGTTTTGGCAATACGAAATGAAATCCTGCACAACATCGTCAATATGAACTGAAGCAATATTGTTTTCCGAAATCAGATTGACAAGCGCCGTAACACAGTCTCTTTCGCATGAAACGCATCTGTTTTCATAAATAAAATCATCAAGCAGAACGCGAATGCCGTAAAAAATCTCCTTTTCATGGCTTTTCAATAAAATGCTCGACTCGATAATATTTATTTTACACATATCTCTCCATACCGGCTTCCTTTCTCTTTTTTGTGTATGAGAATACTATACCGTATAGAAAAATAAAGTCAAGAGGAAACGTGATATTTAAGCACATTTGTATCATTGCACATAAATATTCTTTAAAAGTTATTAAAAATGCCATAAATATCGTTAATTATGAATTCGATTTATTTTTTTCCTATTTCTTTTTGCTGATAAACATTCGCACCGCATAGAAAATATCACCGAATTGCGTGGCAGCTGTCGCGAAAGGTGTTTCGAGATAAATTATATTTTCCTCTTTTAGATACTTTCTGAGCTTTTTCTCAAGCTTCGGGGGCTGTGAATACTTATACTCAGACTGAGAAATTTTATAGCTGAACGGTCTTTTTTCAAGTGAATCATAGAGCTCATTACCTTTTTTTATCTCCTCATTCATAACCGCATTCGCCGCGAAAATCATCACATCGTAATTTATCGGCAGGCGTAATATCTTTGAGTTTTCGCTCAGGGGTATATCATATACAAAGAGGTACCACTGTTTTGCGATTATGTCCTCTTTTGTGCTGTGAGTATGGCTCGCGGTAAAAGCGAGTGTATCCTTTTTAATATAACCTGTCTCCCCCAGGGCAATCAAATCCCAAGCGCCAACAGCTTCATGAGCCGAGGCAATCTTAACTTTAAAAGGTTTATTGTCAATATAAAAATTCGTTTCACTGTCACCTTTTAAAGCACAGCAGAGGATTTTTATAGATTTCGCACCCTTAGGGATTCTTATTTCCTGTGAATTGCACATCACAGCATTCAATTTTTCCCCTGAGATATTAAAATCAGAGTTGCCGCAGGAGATTACAGGCGGTATAAGCTCACGCGGGATAGAAAGACCGACAGTAGTGTTAGCAAGCTCTTTTTCAGTATTGGAGGTTATCGCTATTGTATTATAAAATAAGTCAAGCGGAATTTCCTTTGACTTCATATGCGATTTTGTTTTCACGTCTTTCAGCTTTAAAGAAAATGTCTTGGGCTCAAAAGGACTAATGTTGAAAAGTAGGCTTCCCTCTTCAGTTTTCGCTTTAGAAATAAATTCCTCACTCGCAAAAACCTCACATGCTTCCGCAATTTCGTTGCCAAGACTCAATTTTACGTTTTGATAAGCATTTCCGGAAACCTCCTGCACTCGAATTATCAGCTCGTCACTACTCTCACTTTTTTTCATAGCACGGATAATAACTGAATCCTCGCTTATCGACGCGTATGAATATTCAGAAGGCAGAACACCTTTATGAGTAGAGGAAATAAATGTATTCATCGGCTGGTTGAAGTTGCAGGCATTGATGTTCGTCTTGCTGTTGAGTGCAGAATTTTTATGCGGATAAATACCGAAGGCAAATCGGTTTAACCCCAAGTCCATCAAATGCTGAGAGCATTCCCAGCGATAGCTTGAAATGGGTGTGTGAATGCATGTCAGCCTGAGTGTATTGCTGTCCGGCTTATCCCAGCCGGAACGCGAATCGCTGAAAACAGAAACACCGTGGCTGCCGTCAGGCGAGCTTATGTCTGCCCACATCTGCGCGGGAACTTCATATGTATCAGGAGTGTTGTTTGCGCGTTCGATAGAGCCAATTCCAATATCATACCGTGCCATATCATTTGAAACTGACAGCGGAAATTCAAGCTTTAAAAGGCTAGCCGTGTCGCACCAGTCAACACTGTTTTCAACTCTTAGCATGTCAGCATTAGCCTCGAGAATCAGCTTTTGAATGAAGGTGGATTTGCCGCCCTTTTTCAGAATGCTGACCACAGCCCTTGCCGGACCGTTTTCGAGAATTTTTATTTTTGACTTAACTGCGTAAGCCCTTGCGGGTTTAATGATATCTTCATACATTATTTCCCAGGCAGGCCAGTTTTTCGAGTGAACATTGTCAAGAATCGCAAGCCTGACCGGGGATTTTAAGGCTTCGAAACCGTTTACTTTATCAAAACAGCTTGAAATATCGCCATTGTTATCTATTGCTATTTTGATAAAATCATTTTCAATTGTGTTTTCTGTGACTTTCAAGTTTGATTTTACACTGCAAGGGGTTTTCGATGCTCTGACATCGAAAGCCGCATAGCCGACAGACGGTACACCTGCGATAAAAGTAACGGTGCATTTGCCGCCGTTTCGCCTCGAAATCTGTGAAGGCAGCTCCTCGCCTTTTGAATTAAATACCTGAACGAAAGGCGTATCGGGACTGCAATCCATTTCACAGCTGACAGCCTCTCTGCGAAGTCCTTCCGACTGCAAAGGATTGTTGACTATAACAGCCGTCCCCTTAACAAAAGAGGTGTCAAGCAGCTGCGCGACATTATCGCTGGCAGCTCTGTAGCACTCGGTAAACTGATTGAGCGACTGAACATAGTCGTTCCAGTTGCGTTTATAACATAAAGAAAATGATGTGCCGGTTATATCGTCGTGGAAATGATGCGAAAGAACCCTTTTCCATGCTTTTTCGAGAGTGTAAGAAGGATAATTCGAACCGGCAATATTCATCGCGGTGACTGCGCTTCTCTCCGCGGCGTCAGCTAGCTGCTCGTTTTTCCTGTTCCAGCGGTGACCGACTGCGCGGGAGGTATAACTGCCGACTCCGTGAGTTTTCAGAAGCAGCTCGGTTTTCCACTCGGGAAGTTTTTCCTTTTGAGCTTCACCTAGCTTTGTGTCCATATCCTCAAAAAGCTCGACTGTGCTTGAGGAGAGCACCTTTATATCACTTTCGCAGTTTTTCTTGTGCTCCTCCATCACCGCTTTAACAGAGTATTTCCCAGGGGCGCCTCCCCTGTCGCCAATACCGTGGAGATGGGTCGCCATGGGTAAATCATATTCGTTAAGATTGCGGTTAAGCTTGTTAATTATACCCTCATTAGTCCGGACATTTTTAAGGCTTGTTGTATATGAGCCAGGGTTCAAGAGCGCGTAAATCTGCTTACCGTCAACGCCCGTCCATTTTCCAAGCTCAAAGGGTCTGCCGTGCACGCTTCCCCAGCCGAGCTTCTGTGTGGTAAAGCCCTTGAGGTTCGCGTGGGCGGCAATGGACGGAAGAGCCCAGCCGAAGCCGAAGCAGTCAGGAAGATAAATATCATTGCTTCGTTTGCCGAATTTTTCCGCGAAATAGCTGTTACCGTAAAGAATATTGCGGAATATAGCTTCAGGTGAGGGGGTATTGACATCGCCGTTTTCAAAGCTGCTTCCGCAGGGAACCCAGTTGCCTCTATCGACATATTTTTTAAGTGTTTCAAATAGCTCAGGATAATACTCTTCCATCAGCTCATACCGATAGCTGCCCTCAAAATTAAAAACATAGTCGGGATATTTTTCAAAATATTTAAAATTGCAGTTCAGTGTCGCGGGAATCATTGAGCGGATTGTCGTTTCCAAATCCCAGAGCCAAGAGGTGTCAAGATGCGCTGTAGCGATTGTATAAATTGACTTTTCTTTTAAATTCTCTTCCATAATTTATTCCTTTCAGTAGGCGAAATTTAAATCCCCGGAATGTTATTTTATGATTCAATAATTAGTACCTTAGTACCTTAGTGGGCTAAAAGCGCAATAAAAAACAAGACTTGGGTTGTGGGCTTGGCAAGCCAAGCCCACGTTAGTGGGCTAAAAGCTCAACAAAAAACAAGACTTGGGTTGTGGGCTTGGCAAGCCAAGCCTACGTTAGAAATAATATTCATTGCCAAATTGAGAAAATTCAGATAAATCCATGTCTAAAAACGAAAATGTAAAAACTAGTATAGCAATAACAAAAACAATGAGTAGTATCTCAAGAATCAACAAAGCCCGGCAATGGTTTTTCATTGACGGTTTTATGTTTGAGCCGAAAGCGTTATAAATCAGGAAAACGAAGCCAAGAACCGGTATTAGCTGCAGCGCCCAAAGGACAAGAAATTCTACGACAGAAACTGTTTCGGCAGATTTCTTATAATTATTCTGAATATACTGATAATTGTTCGGCATCTGATTGTGGTTCTGATTAAATTGTTGATACTGCTGCGGCGGTTGCTGAGTGTAACTATTTTGATACTGCGGCTGTGGCTGCTGCTGCGGCTGATTATACATAGGGTTGCCTGTCTGATAATAATTCTGCTGCGTAGCATTGCCTGCATTCGGCGCAAGCGGCGGAGGGCTGCCGTAAGTCTGCCCAGGTTGCTGAGCCGCCTTATTATCAAGCTGATTTACTTTTTGAATGTCAAAAGAATCTTTATTTTCTTCCTTCTTTACTGCTTCCGGTGCTGAATCGTCCACAGGCAAGGGAAGATTGCAGTTTTCGCAAAACTTAGCAGTGTTATCATTAAGAGTTCCGCAGTGTTTACATATCATAACATAGCCTCCATAATAAAGTTAAAGATTAAAATTTAGCTTGACAGATAATGAAAATGAAGAATGAAAAATATTTGTTATACATTAAATCTAAACAAGACTATATCCCCGTCCTGCATTACATATTCCTTGCCCTCGGAACGCACAAGCCCCTTTTCCTTCGCCGCGTTCATTGAGCCCAGCTCCATGAGGTCATTATAAGACACTATTTCAGCCCTGATAAAGCCTCTCTCAAAATCAGTGTGTATTTTACCCGCTGCCTGAGGGGCTTTAGTGCCCTTGTTTATCGTCCATGCCCTAACCTCGTCCTGACCCGCAGTCAGGAAGGACATCAGCCCCAGTAAATCATAGCTGGTTTTTATGAGATTATTAAGTCCGCTTTCAGTAACATTTATTTCCTCGAGAAAAGCAGTTTTTTCCTCCGCTTCAAGGTCAGCTATCTGCGCCTCAAGCTCCGCGCACACTGGCAGCACCTGCGCGCCTTCAGAAACAGCTAAAGCGCAAACCTCCCTATAACCTTTATTATTCTCAATATCATTTAAAAAATCATCCTCTGACAGATTACAGGCGTAAATAACTGGTTTTGAAGTCAGTAGAGATACATTGGCGAGATATTCTCTTTCCTCCTCGCCTATCTCGACCTCACGGGCGCATTTTCCATTATTTAGTTCCTCGAGCAGTCTTTTATAAAAATCAATGGCGTACGCAAGAGATTTGTCTCCCTTGAGAGCCTTGGTGTCGCGGTCAATACGCCGTTCGAGAATCTCAACATCAGACATAATAAGCTCAAGATTAATCGTCTCAATGTCCCGCCTCGGGTCAATTGAACCGTCAACATGAATTATATCGTCATTCTCAAAACACCGCACAACATGAATTATCGCGTCTACCTCGCGAATATGAGCGAGAAATTTATTTCCCAGTCCCTCACCCTTTGAGGCACCTTTTACAAGCCCCGCAATATCTAAAAACTCAATTATCGCCGGTGTGAGCTTTTTGGGGGAATACATCTCTGCGAGCTTCAGCAAACGTTCGTCCGGAACCTGCACAACTCCTACATTGGGCTCAATTGTACAAAACGCATAATTTGCCGACTGAGCGCCAGCGTTTGTCAAGGCGTTAAAGAGAGTGCTTTTGCCGACATTCGGCAGTCCGACAATTCCAAGCTTCATCTATTTCATGTCCTTTCATTTAAAAGAAAAGTTTTTTATTTATTATTTTCAAGATTATACCATTTTAGTGAGCTTTATGCAAGCTTTAAAACCAAACTCCGATTAAACTGTAAATAGAAATATTTCAATGGAAGCCTTGTTGGCGAACGTCAGTAAGCTCTAAGTTCAGATTAAAAATAATATTTGTCAACTTTTAATCTAAACTTAGTATAATAAAAGCTTTTGTGCTTAAAATGTTAAATTTTAATGAAGATACACAACATTTAGTTTTTTTTGTGTTTAAGTATTGCAATTGCAAAAAGTATCTGTTATAATCTTTTAGTAAATTAATGGGCTGAAAGCTCAATAAAAAAACAAGACTTGGGTAGTTGGCTTGACAAGCCAAGCCCATGTTAGGTGATTAAAAAATGGGAAAAGACAAATATTTGTTTAAAAGAGCATCAGTTTTTATAGATGGCCATTTTGAAAGATTTGATTTATCTCTTTCTGACTCTTCTGTTTCCCTTTTAGACAGAACACCCTCTGATACTATTTTTGACAATATAATTGACTGTGAAAAATTTATAATTATTCCGGGCTTTGCAGATGTACACGTTCATCTGCGTGAGCCCGGTTTTTCTTATAAAGAAACGATATATACAGGAACACTGGCTGCAGCGAAGGGCGGATATACCGTACTCTGCGCGATGCCGAACGTCATTCCCCCACCGGACAGCCCCGAAAACCTTCAAGTTATGCTTGACCTTATTGAAAAGGATGCTCTAATAAAGGTATTGCCCTATGGCGCGGTAACTAAGGGGCAAAGGGGTGAAGGTTTACTC
The DNA here is from genome assembly GCA_031551635.1 of Oscillospiraceae bacterium. Taxonomy (GTDB): domain Bacteria; phylum Bacillota; class Clostridia; order Oscillospirales; family Acutalibacteraceae; genus JAVBNH01. The sequence continues at coordinate 11,776 of JAVBNH010000003.1, forward strand.
TCTCAGATGGAAGCTATCAGCTTTAAGGTGGCAGGATTTTCAGACGACGGCAAGGGTGTTCAGACTGATTCCCTGATGGAAGAAGCTATGATACTCGCGAAAAAGCTCTGCAAGCCCATAGTCGCCCACTGTGAGGATGAGAACCTGCTTAAACAGGGCGGCTGTGTACACGCCGGTAAATACGCCGAGTCGCACGGTCTTACAGGTATTTCGAGTGAAAGCGAATGGAAACAGCTCGAGCGGGATATTTCGCTTGTGCGCAAAACAGGTTGCAGGTATCATGTTTGCCATGTTTCGGCAAAGGAAAGCGTCGCCTTGATTCGCGCGGCGAAGGCGGAGGGCTTGCCTGTCAGCTGCGAAACCGCGCCGCATTATCTTTTACTTTGTGACATGGACTTGCGTGACGAGGGGCGCTTTAAGATGAACCCGCCGCTGCGCTCAGACAGCGACCGAAAGGCTCTGCTTGAGGGTATAAAGGACGGTACAATTGACTGCATCGCGACTGACCACGCACCGCACTCACCGCAGGAAAAAGCTAAAGGTCTTAGAGGAAGCATGAATGGAATAGTAGGAATTGAAACAGCCTTTCCGCTCCTATACACGAATCTAGTAAAAAAAGGCATAATAAGCCTTGAAAAGCTTATTGAGCTAATGTGCTTAAACCCGCGTAGACTTTTTAAGCTTGAGAATGATTTCAAAAACGGAAATTTTACAGTATATGATTTATCAAAAAAGTATAAAATAAACTCTGATGATTTTTTATCCAAAGGAAAAAGTACACCGTTTGACGGCGTTAAGGTATTCGGCGAGACAGTTATGACGGTTTGTGAAGGAAAAATCGTTTATGAGAGAGGGGAAAATTAATGACTGACAAAAATCCTTACCTGACAATAACCAGAACACGGGCGATTGCAAAAGACGTTTACGAGTTTGTGCTTTCGGGTGTTTTGAATGAATTCACAAAACCCGGTCAGTTTGTGCAGATAATGCTTGACGGCTTTTATCTTCGCCGCCCGATTTCCGTTTGCGATATTAACGGGAATGATTTAACAATAATTTTTAAGTCAGTCGGCAAAGGTACTGCCGCGCTCGCGAAATACCCTGCCGGCAAGTCGCTTGACTGCCTTTGCGGTCTGGGCAATGGTTTTATGGTAAATGATATTTATGAAAAACCTCTGCTTGTCGGCGGAGGTGTCGGAACCCCGCCGCTCTATTTGCTTGCTAAGGAAATCCTTAAAAAAGGAATAAAACCTGTCATAGTTCTTGGTTTCTCATCAAAGGATGATGTTTTTTACGAGGAGGAATTTAAATCTCTGGGGCTGGAGGTATTTGTCACGACTAACGACGGTAGCTATGCGCAAAAGGGCTTTGTGAGCGATAAAATGAAAGAGCTCGACTACGATTATGTTTTCACCTGCGGTCCCGAGCCGATGTTGAAAGCGGTTTATTCGCTTGCACCTGACGGTCAGTTCAGCTTTGAGAGCAGAATGGGCTGCGGCTTCGGCGCGTGTATGTGCTGCACCTGTCAGTCAAAATACGGCGCGAAACGCATTTGCAAGGACGGGCCGGTTCTTTTCAAGGAGGAGATTGTATGGTAAAAACAACGGTTGAATTAAGCGGAATTACCCTTGATAACCCCGTTATACCCGCAAGCGGCACCTTCGGCTTCGGCAGGGAGTTTGCCGAATATTACGATATAAATATTCTCGGTTCAATTTCAATCAAGGGCACGACGCTTGAGCCGCGTTTCGGCAATCCTACGCCGCGTATCGCAGAATGCGATAATGGTATAATAAACTCGGTAGGGCTTCAGAATCCCGGCGCGAATGCTGTTCTAACGGAGGAGCTTCCATATCTAGCAACAATCTTCAAGAAGCCGGTTATCGCGAATATCAGCGGTTTTTCCATTGAGGATTATGTAAAATGCTGTGAAATAATTGAGCAGGCGCCGAATGTAGGCATAATTGAGGTAAATATCAGCTGCCCTAATGTTGACCACGGCGGTCTTGCCTTCGGCACCTCTATTCAGTCAGCGAGCGAGGTAACCCGTGCTTTACGGAAGGTTACGAAAAAGCCGCTCTATGTTAAGCTCAGTCCGAATGTTACGAATATTTCGAGTATTGCCGTGGCTTGCGAGGATGCGGGCGCTGACGGCATCAGCCTGATAAACACTCTTCTGGGAATGAGGATTGACCTGAAAAAAGCCAAACCAATTATAGCAAACAAGGTAGGCGGCTACTCAGGAAAAGCTGTTTTTCCCGTCGCGCTGCGAATGGTTTATGAAACCGCAAAGGCTGTAAAAATTCCGGTTATCGGTATGGGCGGAATTGAAAACGCTGAGGATGTTCTTGAGATGATGATGGCGGGCGCTTCCGCTGTTCAGGTCGGTACGGCTAACATCATTAATCCGTATGCCTGCAAGGAAATTATAGAGGATTTGCCGGCTGTCATGAAAAAATACGGTATTGAGGATATAAATGATATTGTCGGAAAGGCAATATAAAATTGTAAGGAGTAATATAATGGGAAAAGATGTTATAATTCCGCTTGATTTCAGCTCCCGCAGGGAAACCTTTGATTTTCTCGCGAAAATGGAGGGGCTGAATCCTTATGTAAAAATCGGTATGGAGCTTTTTTATGCCGAGGGACCGCAGATAGTCAGGGATATTAGAGCTCTCGGGTTTAAAATCTTTCTTGATTTGAAGCTCTGCGATATTCCGAATACTGTTAAAAAGGCCATGAATGTTCTTTCTGGGCTTGATGTGGATATTTGCAACCTTCACGCCTTCGGAACAATCGAGATGATGAAGGCAGCGCTTGAAGGGCTCACGAGAGCGGACGGGACAAGACCGCTGCTGATAGCCGTAACCCAGCTCACCTCAACGAGCGAGGAACGCATGCAAAAAGAGCTCCTAATTAATGTGGGAATTGAGGAAACCGTCCTTCATTACGCGAAAAACGCGGCAATAGCGGGCGTTGACGGCGTTGTCTGCTCACCTCATGAGGCAAAAGCGGTGCATGAGCACTGCGGCGCTTCTTTTTTGACTGTCACCCCCGGAATCCGCTTCGCCGACAGCGCGGCGGACGACCAATCACGGATTATGACGCCGGAAAAAGCGAAGCTCGCTGGAAGCGACTATATCGTAGTCGGCAGACCGATAACTGCTGCAGATGACCCTGTAGCGGCATATAAGCGTTGTGTCGCGGAGTTTGTAGACTGAAATTAACATTTTTTGAAAGAAGGTACAAAATTGAAAAAAGTTGCAATAATTTTCACTGTCGCAGTATTTCTTTCTATACTCACCTCCTGCGGCAGCGGCAATGAAGAGCTTTCCTCAGTCCCCTTTACCCTACCGGAAAGAACCACAATAGCCGCGACCGGCACGGAATATGACTCTATCGATTCAGCAATTTGCGCCGAAATTGAAAAAAACGCCGGAATAGCTCCGAACGAAACAAAATTCTTTTCGTCCTACTTAATAGCCTATTCCACCTCAACCGGAAATATTTATTATTCATATTTCGTATTTAGCGGTGGCTTTTTTAATGCTGAAGCAACAGAAACATCCGGACACAGCGGAAAAGCTGGAAAGCTTGTGCTGATTAAAGACGGCGACACCTACAGGGTCTCATCCTTCAGCTCATATGAGCTCAAGGATGTTGAAGAAAACACCGAAATTCACGAGACCGCCAGACTTCTCCTCAATAATCAGGGTTATGTTATGCAGGTGGTGAACGAAAAAAATCAAAAAGCGGAAGCATATTTCAATATTAATACTTAGTAGAAGAAAGGTTAATTTTTATGAAAAAGAAAATTGCAAAAGCTCTTTTATCATGCAGCGCAGTTTTTTTGCGTCCGGATGAGCCGTTCACCTGGGCTAGCGGTATAAAGAGCCCGATTTATTGCGACAACAGACTGACACTGTCTTTTCCCGAAACAAGAACCCTTATTGAAGCTTCTTTCGCGAAGCTGATAAGTGAAAAATATCCCGATTGCGAGGTGCTCATGGGAACAAGCACCGCAGGAATAGCTCACGCGGCAATTACTGCGCATTTAATGGACATGCCTATGGGTTATGTGCGAGGGAGCGCAAAGGACCACGGCAGGGAAAACCTGATTGAGGGTAAAATTGAAAGAGGTCAAAAGGTTGTTGTTGTTGAGGATCTTATCTCCACAGCCGGTTCATGCGTTGATGTTGTAAACGCACTGAGGGACGCCGGTGCGGAGGTACTTGGAATTGTCAGTATTTTTACTTATGGAATGAAAAAAGGACTCGATAAACTCAGTGAAGCCAAGGTTGAAAACACCAGCTTGTCTGATTTAGACACTCTTGTTGAGATTGCCGCAGAAACCGGTTATATAAAAGAAAATGACAAGGCAAGACTGTTAAAATTCAGAGACAACCCAAGTGATGAATCATGGATTAACGCTTAATATTAATCTATTGAAAGGCTTGATTATATAAATGAAGCATTTAATTGATATTGCGGAATTATCTATCGGCGAAATCGATAAAATTCTGACGCTTTCGGCGGATATAATAAAAATGCCCGATAAATACGCTGATAGCTGTAAAAGAAAAAAGCTCGCTACTTTATTTTTTGAGCCGAGCACAAGGACACGCCTCAGCTTTGAGTCTGCGATGCTTGACCTTGGCGGCTCGACACTCGGCTTTTCCGAAGCCAATTCAAGCTCCGCGGCAAAGGGCGAGAGTGTTCAGGATACTATAAGAACAGTCAGCTGCTACTGTGACATAATCGCCATGCGTCACCCGAAGGAGGGCGCACCGTTGATTGGCTCAATGAAATCAACGGTACCGATTATCAACGCCGGCGACGGCGGACACAATCACCCGACCCAGACACTGACAGACTTGCTGACAATCATAAATGAGCTGGGAAAACTTGACTCACTCACAATAGGCTTCTGCGGAGATTTAAAATTCGGACGGACAGTTCACTCACTTATAACCGCAATGTCGCGATATGAAAAAAATAAATTTATTCTAATCTCACCGGAAGAATTAAAGGTGCCCGATTATATTAGGGAAAATGTGCTCACAAAGAATAATTGTGACTGGTATGAAACAAAAAACATTGAAGAAGTCATGGGACAGCTTGATATTTTATATGTGACGCGTGTGCAAAAGGAGCGTTTCTTTAATGAGGCTGACTATATCAGGCTTAAAGACAGCTATATACTCACGACAAACAAAATGAGACTCGCGAAGGAAAATATGAGAGTTCTCCACCCTCTTCCGCGAGTTAATGAAATTGAATATTCGGTTGATGACGACCCGCGCGCGGCTTATTTCAGGCAGGTAGCGAACGGCAAATATGTACGAATGGCTTTGATTCTGAAGCTTTTGAACGTTGATTTGGAGGGAAGCATATGAAGGTTGACGATGTTGAATGCGGCATTGTGCTTGACCATATTACCGCCGGAAAGAGCAATGAAATTTACCGCCTTCTCGGTCTCGCGAGGCTTGAGTGCTGCATCGCTATGATTCAGAATGTACGCAGCACAAAGCTCGGCAGGAAGGATATTATTAAAGTCGCAAGCGAATTCGAGCTTGACCTAGATGTGCTTGGCTTTATTGACCCGAATATCACTGTAAGTATTATAAAAGACAGCAGAGTTGATAAAAAATTCAAGCTCCAGCTGCCGCAGAGGCTGGAGGATGTCATCTTTTGCAAAAATCCGCGGTGCATAACCTCAAACGAAAACGAAATCAAGCATATTTTTAAGCTGACCGACCCCGAAAAACAGGTTTACAGGTGCATTTACTGCGAAACAAAATACACGAATAATTAGTTATTACAAAACGATTACAAATTATTACAGTCCGGAATATTTCTTGATTTTTGCATATTTTTTCATTATCTTAGAATTATGAAAGGTAGTGATAGTATGCACATGAAAATATTTCGGATTTTTATATTATTTCTTATAATGTTTACTGTTTTCGCACAAACTACTCATGCAAATTCTCCTGCACCTCAAGAATACTTGCAAATTAAAATTATAAACAAGCCTGACGAGCTTGTCTATTGTGACTTATTGCTTGAGTTCAAAGAGAATGACAGAAATTATACTTCTCTCTATGAACCAAATGCTGAAAAATATGCTTTCAGTGAAAATAGTGATCTTGTACAGTATAATGTGGACGGATTTGAAAGCTATACCTTCCACTATAAAAACGCGAGAAGCCTCATTAAGCTTCAAGAGGCTTCAAATATTTATGAAAGTTCTAAATTTTCTCCGGGTGAACATGCGATTTTTGGCGCAGACAGCAGAGATTCAATCACAAAGCATAATTTGGATTTTAGAAACAAATATAAAATCATAAAGCTCATTTTTCTTGGTGAGAACGGTAATGTGTTAGGTGTCAGCGAAAAAATTAATCTGTTTACTTCGCAAATTGCTGCTTTTGACTATAGAATTGAGTACGATTATTCTAAAATGGAAATTATTAATGACGGCAAAAGAGTAGACCCTAATTCGATATATCTCGGGCTGTTCTTTCCTTCTATTTCCTTGATTCCTCTTTCCGTTTTTATAGAAGTTTTGGTTTCGCGTCTATTTAAATTTGACAGAAAATCACGTAGTTATGTATGGCATATAAATTTTACAACTCAGTTAATAATGAGATTTTTACAGCTTTGTGTCCCTATTCCGTATATACCTCTCACAATTATACTAGAAATTCTGGTTTTCATCACTGAATTGATATATTACAAGAAAAAATTCCCTGAAAAGGGTATAAAAAAACTGGTCATATTTACTGCCGCAGCAAATATAACCAGCTTGATAATCGGTATATTTATTCTTGATTATCCGTTAAATTTGAATCTCCTTATTAATTAGACAATATAGTTGAGTGTATAGTCTGATTATTGTTTCCCGAAATCATCATAATTTTTTTCCTGTGATTTACCGTCGGTGGTTGCCGAAACAAAGGATGTTACCTAGCCTACCTGTGACTGCGCGGTTTCATAGGGTACGCCTTTTTCGACATTATTACCGCTGCCGTCATAGACAGAATAATAACGGTCGCGTGAGTGAAAATTTAATTTTTTATCTGCTGATGCCTGATAAAGCTCTACTTTTTCGTTCTTTTCAAGTTTTTCGATAAAATTCGCATCCTTCAAGTCAGGTTTTTTACCGGCATTGAGCACATCGGAAATTTCAATAACAGCGGTCGGCAAAAATGCACGCAAATTACCTTCTTCATCCCCTGTGGCTAAAATAACATACAGCTTTCCCTTTTCTGGAAAGACATCATTTTCACCGTATTTATAAAACTCTTTTCCCGATTTCGAAACACCGCCGATTTTTTTCAGTACTATCTCTTTATCGCCTATCAGCTGCCCTTTAATGTTTTTTATAACACTTACCGAGAAGTTTGTAAAAGGTTCGGCTGTTTCTTCATCCGGGTAAATATATTCAGTGTTGATTTTTTCATTTATGTATCCGACAAAAACATAATCAGCATACTCAACGACAGCTTCCGGGTCATTGATATCAATAGAATATTTCGATTCTATTAGGTTAACTTCAAGATCACGGTTAAGAAGGATCAATACCGTTGTTGCAAATAGCACAATTACCACAACAATTGCGATAATAATATTTTTCTGTTTCATCAATACCACTTTCCTTTCCGATTATTATTATATCAAATTCTAAATATAAAAGCAATATATGTTTTTTAATTACATTGCCAGATTGCATTATTTTTTAGAACGAAGCTAAGTTGATACAGTTCCATTTTTTCAACTAACCGCTTTGTGTCGTTACTTCTGTCATAAGCACCTCATATTTCGCATATCAATTGACAAGACGATATGTGAAGCGGAGGGTTAATTATGAAAATGCTCGTTGAAGAAAGAGCTGTGGAGCTCGGTGAATATATTGTTGAAAATAAAGCGACCGTAAGAGCAGCCGCCCAGAAGTTTGGAATAAGCAAGTCGACAGTACATATGGACGTAGCGCAAAGACTGATGAAGGTCAATCCCTCACTGTATAACGAGGTCAGAGAAATTTTGGATGTAAACAAAGCACAGCGTCATATCAGAGGGGGCTTGGCAACCAAAGAAAAATACCGTCATACAGATATTTTTTAAGTTCCTCCAAAAAAAAACCGGCAGAAATGCCGGTTTTTTTTTCAATAACACTAATCAAAATCTAATATCTTAACTAGTACCAAAATGGCAAACTTAAATCTGTAAAGGATTTCTTAGCTTGTTATTTTTTTGTTACTGGAGAACGAGGGGGGAAAGGGTTGTATTTATGCTTTATGAAATTTATTTTGGTTGATTTCCAAACTTTACTGCTTATTTATAAGATTATATACCATAATTTGAAATTAATTAAACGCTAAATTTGTGAAATAAGTAAATATGCATAAAATATGCATATTTATACAATATTTTAGTTGACAAACGGAAAGTGACAGTATATAATATGACATACTTTAGGTGAAAGCTTATTTGTCAGGGGATGAAAATGAATGAAAAAGGTTTTTATTGACGGCAGAGAAGGTACAACAGGACTGCGAATATATGAAAGATTGCAAGGACGGAAAGACTTGCAGCTTCTTCTCTTGAGCGAAGAAGAAAGAAAAAATACTAAAGAGCGAAAAAAATGTATAAATATCGCCGATTATGTATTTTTATGCTTACCTGATGAGGCAGCAGTAGAATCTGTCAGCTTATGCGAAAATGACAAAACAGTTATAATTGATGCCTCGACCGCTCACAGAACTGTGGAGGGTTGGAGCTACGGGCTGCCGGAACTATCAACTGAGCATCGACGAAAAATTGAAAACAGCAATCGAATTGCTGTTCCGGGTTGTTTTGCAAGCGGATTTAACGCTCTGGTCTACCCATTAATCGCAAATGATATGATTGACAGGAATTATCCGCTTAACTGTTTTGCGGTTTCGGGTTACAGCGGCGGCGGAAAAAAAATGATTGCCGAGTATGAGAATGAAAACAGAGCTCCCGAGCTTTCATCACCGCGTCAATATGCCTTAACCCAGCAGCATAAGCATCTGCGGGAAATGAAACATGCATCAAAGCTCGAAGCTGAGCCGGTTTTTATTCCGCTGGTTGACGATTTTTACAGCGGAATGCAGGTTACCGTTCCGATTATGCCAAGGCTGCTCAAAAAAAAGCTGACACAGAATGAAATCCATGATTTTTTCTCTGCGTATTATAATTCTTCCAGGATGATAAAGGTGCAGGCTATTTCTGAGAACGGATTATATATGGCGGCAAATTCTCTTGCAGCAAATGACGGTATGCGAATAAATATCTGCGGTAACGATGAGCGAATACTTCTTATCGCGACTTTTGACAACCTCGGTAAAGGCGCTTCCGGAGCCGCGGTTCAATGCATGAATATACGCATGGGCATTGACGAAGGTACAGGTTTATTTTTATAAGAACAGGAGAAATAATTGATGAATGATTTATTATTTATAAACGGTGGCGTTTGCGCGGCTAAGGGCTACAAAGCTTCCGGGATTCACTGCGGAATCCGGAAGAATAAAGAAAAAAAGGATTTGGCGCTGATTGTCAGTGATTGCAAGGCTTCGGCAGCTTCCGTCTATACTTGCAATCTTGTTAAAGGCGCGCCGATTTGTGTTACACAGCAAAATATTTCCGACGGCTATGCTCAGGCAATTATCTGTAACAGCGGAAACGCTAACACCTGCAATGCAAACGGCATTGAAATTGCTGAGGGAATGTGTGAGTTAGTCGCGAAAAACTCTGAAATTTCCGCAAAGGATGTTATCGTCGCTTCGACAGGCGTTATCGGGCAGACGCTTGATATAACTCCGATTGAAAAGGGTATGAGCGACCTGTTCGCTTCACTCGGTGATAATTCCTTTGATGCCGCAAATGCGATAATGACAACCGATACCGCCTTGAAGGAAATCGCTGTAAGCTTTAAAATAAATGATGTGGAATGCAGAATCGGCGGCATTGCGAAGGGTAGCGGCATGATTCACCCGAATATGGCGACTATGCTTGTTTTTATTACGACAGACGCGAAAATTTCTCCTCAGACATTGCAGAAGGCTTTAAGCGAAGATATTATAAACACTTTTAATATGGTCAGCGTTGACGGTGACACCTCGACTAATGATATGGTCAGTATTCTCGCGAACGGACTTGCAAAAAATGACGAAATAACCGCCGAGAGTGAAAACTACACGATTTTTGCAAAGGCTCTTAATGCAATAACTACATATCTGTGCCGCTCAATTGCTAAGGATGGCGAGGGTGCGACAAAGCTTCTCGAATGTGTTTTATGCGGTGCGAAGGATGAGGAAACGGCGAGAATTGCGGCGAAATCGGTTATCTGCTCAAGTCTTGTCAAGGCGGCGATGTTCGGCTCGGACGCTAACTGGGGCAGGATTTTATGCGCTTTAGGTTATTGCGGACGTGAGCTTGACGTTTTGAAAATCGATGTTTCATTTAAATCAAAAGCTGGGCAGCTTGATGTTTGCAAAAACGGTGCGGGGATTGATTTTTCTGAGGAGCTCGGCAAAAAAATCCTCAGCGAGGATGAGATTCAGATTTTAGTAAACCTTAACGACGGCGAATGCGGCGCTGTTAGCTGGGGTTGCGATTTAACATATGACTATGTTAAAATAAACGGTGATTACAGAACTTAATTAGGAGATTGGGAAAAATGGATAATTCATTCAGAGTACAAACCTTAATAGAAGCACTGCCTTATATTCAGAAATATAATAATAAAATAATTGTTGTCAAGTACGGCGGAAATGCGATGATTAACGAGGAGCTGAAGCTGGCAGTAATGCGTGATGTCGTACTGCTCTCTCTTATTGGTGTCAAAGTTGTGCTGGTTCACGGCGGCGGACCTGAAATCACAGAGCTGCTCGGAAAGCTTGGTAAGCAAAGCAGTTTTATTGACGGACTGCGCGTGACAGACAGGGAAACTGCCGAGGTCGCGTTAATGGTTCTCGCCGGAAAAATAAATAAGTCACTTGTTAATCTTATTAATAATATCGAGGGAAACGCTATTGGGCTTTGCGGCGTTGACGCTCATATGATTGAGGCAAAGCAGCTTGATGAGAAGCTCGGTTTTGTGGGCGATATTACCGCGATTAATGAAAAACCGATTCTTGATTTGCTTGACAAGGGATACATTCCGGTTATTTCAACAATCGGCTGCGATAAAAAAGGAAATATTTATAATATTAACGCCGACACAGCCGCTGCGATGATTGCGGGCAAACTAAAGGCGGAAAGCTTTATCTCGATGACCGATATCAGGGGCTTGCTTCAGTCTAAGGATGACGAGAGCACTCTGATTCATAAGGTTGATATTGATGAAGCACCGAAGCTAATATCCGAAGGGATAATATCAGGCGGAATGATACCCAAGGTTAACTGCTGTATTGACGCCATAAAGCAAGGCGTACAAAAGGTTTTTATCATGGACGGGCGTATTCCGCATTCTATCCTGATTGAAATCCTTACAAATGAAGGTGTCGGAACCATGTTTACAAACGAAAGTGAAAAAAATAATATTTGAACGGTGTGGTTATAATGGATTATAAGAATGAAGACAAAAATTATATAGCGAATACCTATGCCCGTTTTGATGTGCTTTTTGTTAAAGGTAAAGGCTCGAAGCTTTTTGACGAAAAGGGTAAGGAATACATCGACCTCGGCAGCGGTATCGCGGTTAACAGCTTTGGTCTTGATGATGAGGAGTGGGCTTCTGCGGTTTGCAGTCAGGTAAATACCCTGCAGCATGTTTCCAATCTGTATTATTCCAAGCCTCAAATTGAGCTGGCGAAACTGCTGTGCGAAAAAAGCGGAATGAAAAAGGTTTTTTTCGGTAATTCCGGGGCTGAAGCTAATGAGTGCGCTATTAAAACTGCAAGGAAGTATTCGAGCGACAAGTACGGCTCTGACAGCGGCAGAAATGTCATTGTTACGCTCAAAAACAGCTTCCATGGCAGAACTATAACAACTCTCGCCGCAACAGGTCAGGAGGTTTTTCATAAGGATTTCGGTCCCTTCACCGAAGGTTTTGTTTTCGCTGAGCCTGACGATTTCGACAACATAAAAAAAATTGTTTCAGAAAACAAAGTTTGCGCCATTATGCTTGAGCTTATTCAAGGCGAAGGCGGAGTATATGTTCTTGATAAGGATTATGTCAAAGCAGTTGCAGCTATTTGTCAAGAGAATGACATTCTGCTGATAATTGACGAGGTTCAGACAGGAAACGGCAGGTGCGGAAGCCTTTTTTGCTACATGCAATACAGCATTAAGCCTGATATAGTTACGACTGCTAAGGGGCTTGCCGGCGGTCTCCCCTTCGGTGCTTGTATGTTCAGCGAAAAAACGGAAAATGTTCTTGGTATAAGCTCCCACGGTTCGACCTTCGGCGGAAATCCTGTTTGTGCTGCGGGTGCTATGAGCGTTCTCTCACGCCTTGATGAAACGCTGATGAATGAAGTGAAGGAAAAAAGCAATTATATTATTGAGTCTTTAAAAGGCAGCAATGGTGTTAAATCCATCAGCGGAATCGGTTTGATGCTGGGTATTGAATGTGAAAAGGACTCGAAAGAAGTTGTTAACAAATGTCTCGAAAAAGGTGTTGTTTGCTTGACTGCTAAAAATAAAGTTAGGCTACTTCCAGCTCTCAATATACCCTTTGATGAGCTGAAAACCGCGATAAATATACTCAAAAATGTTATTTCCGAATAATCGGAGGGAAGGAAAACTATGGTAAAGCATTTTGTAATGTGGCATATGAAGGATGAATATGCTCCCGAGAAAAAATCAGAATATCTCAAGCAAATCAAAGAAGGGCTTGAGGGACTTGTCGGAGTTATTCCGGGCATGGTTTCCGCGAAGGTTTATACCTTACCGCTGGAAGGTCAGGCTTTTGACATGATGCTTGACAGCACCTTTTCTGATGAAGAAGCTCTGAAGAATTATCAGAGCAATCCTGCACATATCAAAGTCGCGACGATTGTTCGCTCTGTTGTAGACGGCAGAGCATGCTTTGATTGCAATGATTAATATTTATTAGACATAAATAGTTAATAAACTTAATTTGCTTGTGAATTGTGTAAAATTACCATAATACACAAGCAATTATTATGCAATTCTATTGACATTATAAAAATAATAAGCTATTATTAATGAATAGTCTATTATATCCGTTGGAAGGGGTTTATTATGTCAAATAATCTGAAACTGAGAACCTATACTAAAAAAGAGAGAAATGTCTACCTCATAGGTCTTGCCGGGCAAAATGTTCTCTACAATGTAATTAATATGTTGCTCGCGTCATATTTTTTGCAAAATGTTTTGTATATTCCTGCGATGACTGTCGGTTTTATAATTACCGGCGCGAGGGTTTGGGACGCTTTCAACGATTTTCTTATGGGAACTGTTGTTGACAAAACTAAGTCAAAATGGGGAAAATGCCGTCCTTACCTGCTTTTTATTCCCTTACCTATTTGTATAATTACCATTTTAAATTTCGTTAACGGCACATATGATTCCACGGCAGGACTAAACTTTTCAAATATTATGATTGTTGCCTGGGCAGCTTTCATCTATGTTTTGTGGGGTATGACATATACAATAGGTGATATTCCGCTGTGGGGGATTACATCACGCATGACTGAGATTAAAAAGGATAGGGAAAAGCTGGTTTCACTCGCAAAAATGTTTGCGGGAATCGGTGCTGCAATTGCGACTGTGGCTCTGCAGCCGCTTGCGCTTGCTGTTTCAAAAACGCTTACCGAAAAGTTCGGTGATTTTGAAAAAGGCTCGAAATACGGATTTTTATTGGTTGCCGCCGGTTTCACAATTATTGCCGCTGGCGCATATCAGCTGGTAGGTGTCTTTGTAAAAGAAAATATTAAGGTTGAATCAACTGGAAATAAGGTTCGCGATAACTTTAAAATGATGTGGGGCAACAAGCCCTTCAGGCAGATTTTGATTTCCGGAGTCATAGCCGGACCGAAAAATATTTTGATGCTGGTTGCTTTTCCGATAATAACATATTATTATTCAAGCAAAGACCCAGGGAAAGCACTATTTTATATGGCTTTTCTCGGCGGAGGACTGTTTATAGGAAATTTTGTTTCTATGGCGCTTGTGCCGAAATTGCTCACGAAATTTTCAAAAAAGAACCTCTATAATTATTCAAATATCATTGCCGGAATACCTTGCGGACTTCTGTTTTTCGTATATCTGACGGGACCTGACAAAATGACAACCCCCTTGTATATGGCTTTTTCCTTTATCGGCTTTTTGTTTAATGGTATTGCTCTCGGTATAACAAATGTCCTTCAGGCGTATATGATTGCCGACGCAATTGACTACGAGGAATATACAAATAACAGGCGTCCGGACGGTGTATTTTTTGCAGGTCAGACCTTCATCGCAAAGCTGGGCGCGGGTGTTTCCTCAATTATTTATGCTGTTGCCTGCTCGGTTGTCGGTTTTTCATCTGCCAATATCAAGGCTCTTGACGCGGCGATGGCGGAGGGACTGATTCCTCGCGAGGTCATGATGACAGATTCGACGATATACGGCTATCTGACCATGATGTTTTTTGTCATAACAGTTCCGGTTGCCATCAGCAGTCTTTTATGTGTCATACCGACATGGAAATACGCACTTGACGACAAAAAGCATGATGAAATTCTGGAAGAGCTCAATAAACGCAGACACGCGAGTGAAGAAAAGGATGAAACAGCGCAATAAAAAAAATAAAGGGCTTGCCTGAATAGGTAAGCCCTTTGTAAACGATGAATAAATTGAAATTAAACATTAAATAAAAATCATTCCCGAATTGATTAACTGCAAAATTCACCTGCTTATACTAACGTGGGCTTGGCTGGCCAAGCCCACAACCCAAGACTTGTTTTTTGTTGAGCTTTCAGCTCACTAAGGTACTAACTTTTTATCAGTGGTTAGTATTAAATAAGCTTAATTATACTTTTAAAAAATCATTCGCGTGCAGATTGTAAAAAAACCTCTGCATTTAGGTTCGCAACCCCCACCTACCATCTACAATCTAATGTCTAATATCTAAATTATGAGTAAGTGTAGAATTTTTCTACGCCTTTTGTTTTGATGTACTGATAAAAATAGGCGATTAAGGTGGCAAAGAAAGCCGAAATAATAAGGAGGATAATGCTCATATCAAGCACAAATGCAAGCAGGAATCCCGCGACAGCCGGAAGAACCATTATTCCCATTCCGCCGAGCATTGACAGCATTACGCTGCCGCTTTGCTTTATTACGACAATTTCATTGACCCAGTCAAAGCGTGGAAAGAGTATATTCGCGAACATTCCGAACACTGCTGCGAAAATCTGCGCGAGCAGCGGGACTATCAGCATGAAAATGCCTTGTAAGAGAGGAAAGCCGAATGTGAACCAGCAAGCTAACCCACTGATTATAATAGAAGGCAGGGCGATGAGTACATTAAGAAGAATTTTGCTTCTGTATATTTCGATTGGATTGATCGGCATTGACTGCAGCAGGGGAAGATTTTTACCCTCCAGTGACAGAGCTGGCGCGGAGGTTATTGTCATAACGGAAAATAAAGAAAGTAATAAGCACACAATCAGGGGCAAATACTGCTCAAACTCCGGGACATTCATGAACATTCCGATCACCATTTCCTTATTGAACATGATGTATCCCGCGAGAATAATTTCAAAAATAACGCCGATAGAGCAGTTCATAATATACATAGGAAGAGACAAAAAATGCCGCCATTCCTTGATAAGCAAGGCTTTTGAGGTCGATGTGACCTTCATCTCCTTAGCAACATATTTTTTCTTTGTCACGCCCTTTTTAGTCGTCGCGATTTTAGCGAAGGACTTCGCCAGAACAAGGTACATAATAACAAACGGAACTACAGAGAAAAATATCAGCAATGCGAAGGATAAAATATCCCTGTCGGCAACCGCCTTGCTGAAATAATAAAGCGGCGGCACAAATTTTTTCACCGTCTGACCTATTAAGTCGGCGTTTTCGGTGAGCACCGCGAAAAGTCTTTGAAAATTCGAAACAAGATATAAATAAAGAGCGAGAAAAACTACCATTAAAACAGTTGAAAGCAGGCTTTTATTTCGCATTTTTGAAGTGATAAGGCCAATGAGCCAGCCTATTATTGTGCTGAGCGTCATTATAAACAATGCAATCAGTGCGGCGCCCACAAGCAGCAGGATAAATCCGAACAGAGAAAACTTTTTAAGCGCGTAATAGTAAACTATGCCGCCGGGCAGAACCATCATGAAGGTATAAATGAGGTTAAATACCCAAAGGCTCAGAACACGGCTGAGTAAAATATCCCGCGGCTTAATAGGCATGGACATGAGCAAATCATTGTCCTTCGCGTCGAAAATCTGAGACTGTGAAGCAAAAACCGTTCCCATAAAACACAAAAGCGATAACGCCATTCCAACATAGATAAAGTAAATCCAATCGAGATGAAGGCTAATCATCGCTGTTGCCATCTGATGGAAAATCATTCCCATTGAGAAAAACAATGAGCCTAAAACATAGACCGCAAATATCGCGATGAGAACTATCTTTCCGCTTCCAAGCGGCTTCGCGGATTTTTCCTTTTTTCTGTTTAAATTAAACATCGCTTTCCAAAGAGCAATCATCTGAACCCTAAAAAGCACAAAAAACATAGATTTCATTCCTTTCATTTCTGTGAGTTAAATGTGCTTTAAACAGGCGGATTATTTCCCTCTGAAAGCTCAAGAAAGACATGCTCAAGTGAGGAATTCGCAGTAACATCCTCGGTTTTTCCACTGACAACAAGCTTGCCGTCTCTGATTATCGCGATTCTGTTGCAAAGCTTTTCGGCGACCTCAAGAACATGGGTAGAGAAAAATATAGCTCCGCCCGAATCGCATAAATCCTTCATAAGCCCCTTGAGCTTATGTGTTGCGATAGGGTCGAGACCGACAAAAGGCTCGTCAAGCAGCATAAGCTTCGGCGAATGCGTCAGCGCGGCGATAAGAGCGAGCTTCTGTCGCATACCGTGGGAATAAGCGTTGACATTCTGCGCGAGGTCACCTGTCAGCTCAAATAAATCAGCGTATTTCTGAATCTTTTTCTCCCTTTCATCCTTCGAAATGCCGTAGATGTCGGCAATAAAATTTAAATACTTAATACCGGTCATAAAACCATACATATCAGGGTTGTCGGGGATATAAGCGATTCTTTTTTTGCACTCGAGGGGATTGTCTTTTATGGAAATTCCGTCAACGAGAATTTCACCTGAATCAAACTGTAAAATGCCGCAGCAGCACTTAATTGTTGTTGTTTTTCCCGCTCCGTTATGCCCGATAAAGCCATAAATATCTCCGGCTTTAATCTCAAGCGAAATATTATCGACAGCCTTTTTTGCGCCGAAAGTTTTTGTCAGATTCGTAATTTTTAACATGAAATCGCTTCCAATCAAGTAGTTATTTCTAATTATAATATTGCTTATTATACTTTTTTTGCTATTGAATGTCAAGTAATTTAGATGTTGGATTTTAGACTTTAGACATTAGACATTAGATTTTAGACTTAAAGCAATCTATGTTTTATTCTTAAGATAGAACAAAATAAAATTGATTTCAAGGCTAAGACTTATACTAACGTGGCGTGGCAAGTCAAGCACCAAACCATGGTTTCATTTTTTTTGAGCATTCAGACCTTTAGGTATTAAAATATTGTATAAATATTCATCATTTATACGTATTTACTTATTTCACAAATTTAGCGTTTGATTATTTTTAAATTATAGTATATAATGGTATAAATAAGCGGAAAAGATTGGAAATTGAGCAAAATGAATTTTATAAAGCACAAAAACAACCCTATTTTAACTCCAAATAAAAAATCGATGTTTCTTGACCCCATAAAGGGAAATTTGTTTTGGGAGGAAAAAGACGTTTTTAACCCCGGTGCTGTAGTTTTTGAGGAAAAAGTCGCGCTTTGCTACAGAGCTGAGGATAAAATCGGAAAATACGCGGGCACCTCGCGAATCGGTCTTGCTGTTAGCTATGACGGGATAAATTTCGACAGAATGCCCTTCCCTGTTCTTTACCCGGAAAATGATAAATTTTTTGAAGACGAAAAAGAAGGCGGCTGCGAGGATCCTCGTGTTGTTGAGGCACCCGACGGCTCTTTTGTGATGACCTATACCGCGTATAACGGTGTTTTGCCCCGGCTTTTTGTTGCCACCTCGCGGGACTTGAATAACTGGACTAAGCACGGCTATGTTTTTTCTCGTGCAGCCGAGGTCGGCAGATTTGACAGAGATTTCAGATGCAAAAGCGGAGCTATACTCTGCGAGGTAAGAAACGGAAGACTCATAGCAGTAAGGCATAGAGGCTGTTTTTGGATGTTCTGGGGCGAAGGTGTTATATACGCCGCGAAATCAGATAATTTGATCGACTGGGTTCCGGTTTTTAATTCGGAAGAATTTTTATGCAAAGCAAAAAAATCATCATTAAATCATATTAAATGGAATGGGGACGACAGGCTTTATGCCGTTCTGGACGGGCGCCGGGGTCTTTATGATTCATGGCTTGTTGAACCGGGTCCGCCGCCTGTACTCACGGACGATGGTATTGTTATTATTTATAACGGCGCAGTAAAAAATCTGCTTTCGAAACCAAGAGGAATGCAATACTCGGTGGGTTATGCCGTTCTTAATAAAGACAATCCGCTTGAAGTGATAAAACGCCCCAAAACACCGTTTCTGGTTCCTGAAGAAGATTTTGAAATCAGCGGGCAAATAAACAAGGTCTGCTTCGCTGAAGGGCTTGTATTGTTTAAAGATAAGTGGTATCTATATTACGGAACCGCCGACAGCAAAATTGCTGTAGCCGTCAGTAAAGATTTATTTGTTTGTTATTAAAATGCAAAATAAATACCAGTTATTCCCTTTTTATTACGTAAATAAAAATTTTTGTATAAACTAAACAATTTTGGCTGTAATAATTCTACTAGCAAGTCATAACAAAATCTTGTTATGACTTGTATTTTTTTACAATATATAGTATAGTTTCCAATGTTGATTTTTTTTAAAGGAGATTTTTTATTAAATGGATGCCTCAACTCTGAAAACCGTCGCACTGGTGCTTTTTGCCCTCACTTACATATCATTGCTTGTTTTCGCCAAATACAGAGCCTATATTGCCGCTGCTGTCGGCGTTATTTTTGTCGCATTGGGAATTATGCCAATCGGAAATGTTCTCGGGGCAATTAACTGGAATGTCCTGATGATGATAGGCGGTACAATGGGAACGGTAGCGCTCTTTATAGAGTCTCGAATGCCAGCGAGAATGGCTGATAAAATCATTGATAAGGTTCCGAATGTTAAATGGGCTATAATTGCACTTTCATTCTTTGCGGGAATTATTTCCGCATTTGTCGATAATGTCGCGACTGTTTTAATGGTTGCTCCCGTCGCCATAAGTATCGCCAAAAAGTTAAAAATCTCTCCTGTTCCGAGTATACTCGCCATTGCTATCGCCTCAAACCTTCAAGGCGCGGCGACGCTAGTAGGTGATACTACCTCAATTCTTCTCGCCGGAGCCGCGGATATGAATTTTATGGACTTTTTCATTTTTAAAGGTAAAATGGGAATGTTTTGGATTGTACAAATTGCTGCTCTTGCATCTACTCTTTTCCTAGTGTGGTATTTCAGAAAGGAAAAAGCACCCATTCACATGGAGGGTGCGGAAAAGGTTCATGATTATTTCCCGACTTTCCTGCTAATCGGAACCGTTGTTGTGCTTATAATCGCATCATTTATTCCAGCTTCAAAAAAGCCCGAAACCATTAACGGTCTTATCTGTGTCGGCTTCTATCTTATCGGAGTTGTTCGTAATCTCTTAAAAAAGCGTATGGACAGCATTAAGGATTCGCTTAAGGAGATTGACTTTTTCACTATTCTTTTACTAGCGGGTCTCTTTGTCGTAATCGGAGGTATTTCTCAGGTCGGAGTCATCGAGGATATAAGTGACCTGTTTATAAAAATCAGTAATAATAATGTCTTTATACTTTATTCATTGCTTGTCTGGGCTTCGGTTCTGCTTTCGGCATTTATTGACAATATCCCTTATATAGCGACAATGATTCCTGTTGTCACGGTAATGTCCCAGGCTATGGGTATCGAGCCATATGTTCTCTATTTCGGTCTGCTGTCCGGTGCGACACTTGGAGGTAATTTGACCCCAATTGGCGCTTCAGCGAATATCGCTGGAATCGGAATACTGAGAAAAGAAGGGCACGAGGTCAAGGCGAGCACCTTTATGAAGATGAGTGTGCCCTTCACCCTGATTGCCGCCTTTGTCGGTTATGTCCTGGTATGGGTGATTTGGAAATAATAAAATTCTAACCCAACATTTATTACTTATAAAATAAATTAAAGTCTCAGAAGCTACGGTTTCTGAGACTTTTTTGTGATATATAATTGGTAATATTTAGTCAAACCTGAGACAGGACATAACCTTTAAAGATTCTTTTTTTTCATATACTCCTTTTTGTAAACCTTTCAAACAGCAGCGAAGAAAGAGCGGTAATATTTTCAGCGAGATATTCCGCTCCTGCTTTTGAAAGCTCCTCACGACTTCCGAAACCGTATAAAACACCGATGCTCTCAAGAGCATTTTTTTTTGCTCCGATAATGTCATGCTCGCGGTCACCAATCATTATTGCCCTCTCACGCTCTGTAATCCCCATCTCTTCAAGCGCGTAAGCTATTACCTCAGCCTTGTCAGTGCGGCTGTTATCAAGCTCGCTGCCCGAGACAAAGGTGAAATATTCTCGTAAACCGAAAAACTCAAGTATCCTCTTTGCAAAAACCGCCGGCTTCGAGGTCGCGAGAATCAGAGTTTTTCCGTCCTTGTAAAGCTTTTCCAAAAGCTCAGGAATGCCGTCATAAATTTCATTTTCAAAAATACCGGTTACGCTGTAGTATTCACGGTATTTTTTTATTGTCTTTTCAGCCGTTTCAAAGCTTAAAGAATATGATGACATTAGAGTCTCTCTGAGCGGAGGACCGACAAAATAATTAAGATTCCGCCGGTCCTCCACAATAATACCGATGCTTTCAAGCGCAAGCTGGAGACCTTTTGTAATCCCTTCATACGGGTCAGTCAGCGTGCCGTCAAGGTCAAATAGAATATACTGTTTGTTCAAGATTTTATCAATCCTTTATTTTGCTTGTTTAAAAATAATATTAACTATGTCATTTTTCGGCACTGATATATCCGCTGAATTGCCCTTTAACTTCAAGGTTTTTAAGACCAATCTTTCTGTGATATCGACTATTTCGGCAGTGTTAGACACAGGCACATTAAGCACTACCTTAGCCTTACCGCCCTTGCCGCTGACATCATAAAGCCTTACTAGTATCTCGCCGCTGTCCTCCGAAAGCTTAACCGCGCTCAGCATGACATCATCACTGTTCACAGACGCAAGTGAATTTACAAGCGGCAGCGTACCCTTATGAGCGTTATCGGAAATGATATTAAAGGGATGCCATAAATCATAGGCATAATCAAGCAGCTCCTTATTCGAGCGCTCGCACAGACCTATTGAAAGCCTTATCGCATGCTTGCCATACTCCGGTGTCGGGTCGGGGTCGTATGAAGTGCGTATGAGTGTAACAGCCATTGAATTATTGAATCCTCTGTAACCGTATTTTGAGTCGGTTGAAAGCATAAAGCCATTTTTCCTGCTCTTTGGAAGCGCGGCAATAAAGCTGTTTGCCGGTAGGTCACAGTCATTTGATTCACGGCTCATAATTCCGAAAGGAATATCATAGGTATATTCAGAAAGATTTTCGTTCAGCTCAACAGCAAAGCTAAGCTGGGGAATTGATTCGCCGGGCATAGCCCTCTCGCGCCAATCGCATTCAATTGCGTAAACAAGGTTAGCGCAGTCGTCGTCAAGCGAAATTGTCGCCTTCAGAATGCTGCCCCTGAATGGAATTTTTACCTCAAGATACTGTCTCATGATAGTGCCGCCGGGATATACAGGCGTTATGTGAACAGAATCAAAGTCAATTATATTCATATGCCTGCCGATACGCCAGGCGGTCATCCCTCTGTTTGTGTCCTCCTCAATAAAACGGAAGCCCGCGCTAGTGCCGGGTTTTATCCACTCAAAGCCGTTAACCTTATCATAATAAGATACAATTTTCGCGTTTTGGGTGTTAAATACAACCTTAACTTTATTATTCTCCAGAATAAATTCATGCCCGACTTCGAGATGGTCAAGGCTCGGTGCTCTGCCCGACTGTCTTGAAACAAGAGCTGTATCGCTTTCTCTGAGTGTATAGGTGGCGTATCCCATGGCGGGCACTATAACCGGTAGGAGCACCTTTGCGAAATTATGTCCCCAATAATGGTCGTGGTCGCTCTTATTGAGTTGGTGAGGAATTATTTTATCAGATGAATCCCTGAATTCCATCAGCGGAACCTTGTCGCCGTGCCAGTCCCATACCGTAATATCCGCCAGTCCCTCACGCTCATAAGCCGAGGGGTTGAATATATGAAAAACACGAATTGAGCCGCAGCCATTATCGCTCTGAGAGACCTTGAACTGCTCGACACCGAAGCCGACACCCGCGCCTTCGCTTCTGAAATCAGACTTGTCATCACCCGGAACAATATATTTAGAAGAATCAATATTGGCGGCAATTGTACGCATAGCCTCAAGCTTCTGAGTATTGGCTACGGACATTGCTTTTTGAAAAATACCCATGGCGTATTCGCGTGTTTCCATCAATCCGGAGCCTGTTAGAATATCATGGAACTGGTTAAAGAGAATATTCTGCCACGAGTTCTCAAAGTTTTCGTTTTTATATGTATATTTCGTGATTTTTGAAGCGAAAGCACCGAAGAGCTCAGCCTCATTCAATGTCGCTTCCCCTACCCTGTTTGAAAGCTTGATGCGGCTCTGTGAAGAATAGCAGCCTGTAAACAAGGGGTTCATCTCGCCCGTACGAACCGGAAGCTTGTCGCCGAAATTTTCTTTTATATAATCAAAATACTTATGATATGTGCTGAAAATAATTTCCGGGAAAACAGGCCAGGTTTGCATATCCAGTATACGTTCAATGTCGCGCCTTGTCGGTCCGCCGCCGTGGTCGCCTACACCGTAAACCTTAAGAATAGCGTCAACACCCACCTCGTCGCAGTATGAAATAACCCTTGTGCCAAAGTCTGACCTTGCGTCAGCGTTATACCATTTGTCGTCTCTGAAGGCAAGCACACGCTTACCTGAGGGTGCTTCCCACCAGACAAGAGCCGGGTCAACCGAACCGCGGCAATGGTAGAAATATTCAACTCCAGCGTCAGCAAGCGCGGTCGCGTTATGAAGAGAATGACCGAAAGTATCCGGCTCAAAGTCAATTCTTATTGACTCTGCGGGTATATCAAGAAGTCTCGAGAGAAAACGCCGTGAGTAGAGCAGGTGACGCGCCATGGATTCACCGTTTGGCATATTTTTATCCGCCTCAACCCAGGTGCTCGCTGTCACATCCCAGCGTCCTTCTTTAATATATTTTTTAATTTCCTTAAGCATTTCTTTTGTGCCGTAAAGCTCGAGAATTTTATAAACCGAAGCCTGGCTTTGGGCAAAGGTAAACTGAGGGTATTCCTTTAGCAGCATTAGCATAGTTCGGAAGGTGTCTAGAGTAATGGAAACGGTTTCATCAAAACGCCAGAGCCAGTTCATGTCGATATGAGCGTGACCGACGCAGAAAACCTTGTATTTTTTCGCGTCCTCCCGAAGCGGCAAGAGCATTTCCTCTGCTTCTGCCGCTGTCTGCATAGAAAGATTTTTTTCATCTTTAACTTTTGCGGCAATAAAATCGATTACCTTTTCAACCAGTTTATCGTATTTTACCTTTCTAGTGTCTGAGAGCTGGAGCGCATATTTAATTTCGCCCAGGATTCTTTCAGACCAGTAACCTTCATTGCATAAATTTTCGATTTTGTACAGTTTTATATCAAGCTTGCTCATAAAATCCACCTTTTCATTTATAAGTTATTTGATAATATCACGAAACAATGTAAAAAGCAATAAAAAAGCACTAAAATTTACAATAAAAACTGCATATTTTTGTTAAATTAAAATTAATAAATCAGTTGACAAAGTGACAAAAAAATGTTAAATTATATCCATTATTTTAAAATGTGTGAAAATGCTTTTTAAGTTTAAAAATTCTTGAAAAAAACATAACTAAAACATCTGAAGTATAAAATATAATTATAAATAACATCTAGCTTACAGGAGGTAATTATGTTTAAGAAAGCACAGTTAAAAAAGCAAATCAAGGATTACAAGCTATTAATAACCAATATTGAGCTTAAGCGCGACCGCTCTCAGGCGGCGCTGGTTGATTCTATATTGAGTTCAACTAACCCGGTTCAGCAGGATGTTGAATATTTTGAAAAATTCAATACAGAAATTCTCGAAGCCCGCCAGAAAATCATTGAGCTTCAGTCTGAGCTGAACAGTTTATAGTTTTCAGTATAATTTTATGCATGGAAGCATTGGTATATTATTACTGATGCTTCTTCTGTTTTATCAAGTATTAGTACCTTAGTGGGCTGAAAGATTAAAAATAAACAAGACTTGGGTTGTGGGCATGGCAAGCCAAGCCCACGTTAGAGAATGGGATGATAAAATGATTCACAGCGTTTACGAAAAGCTTCTCGCTCTGCGTAAACCAATCCGCGTTGCGTTAGCAGGTGCAGGAGAGTTCGGCAGAGAAATGGCAACACAAATAAGCCATATTAGAAATATGGAGTTAAGCGCCATAAGCGACCTTGATTGCGAAAAGGCAAAAAAAGTCTTTCTTGACGCCGGAATCTATGAAAATGACATTATATTTACTGACAGTGTTTCTAAAGCGAGTGAATTAATTAGAAAAGGCAGGCATGTGATTCTTGAAAACGCTCTGGATTTGCCAAAGCTGCCGGTTGATGCTATTTGCGACGTAACCGGCTCCCCTGTTTTCGGTGCCGAGCTGGCTTTTCGTTCAATAGACGCGGGTAAGCATACCGTTATAATTAATATAGAGTCCGATGTCGGCGTTGGGGCAATTCTGCGGCGAAAAGCGGACGCAGCCGGCGTTGTATACACCGAAGCGGACGGTGACCAGCCAAGCCTTATTAAGGGGTTATATGACCATGCTCTAGTGCTGGGTATGAATGTTAAAGTAGCGGGAAAATGGACGACTATTCACCCCGAAGAATTTTGGGACACCATGGACGGACGAGTCAATGCAGGTTATATGGACGGCTCAAAAAATCAAGTTGAGATGTGCTGTGTCGCGAATATGCTTGGTTTTAAGCCGGATATAAGAGGTATGCATAAACCCGCATTGAAGCTTAATGAGATTGCAGATGCCTTTACTCTGATTGAAGAAGGCGGCATTTTATCGGATAACAAGGTTGTTGATGTTGTCAATTGCCTGAGCAGGGACGGAAAAACAAGGGTGGAATCCGTGCTTGGCGGCGGGGTTTTTATTATTGCATCAAGCGAAAACAAAGTTTTTAATGAAGTAATTCAAGCAAAAGGAATAATTCACAGCAAAAACGGCAAGAACGCGCTTATTTACAGACCATATCATCTGGTAGGTATTGAAGCTCCGATGTCAATAATCAAAGCGGTTTTATATAATGAGCCGACTGCAGCTCCTCTTGAGACTCCTGTCGCAGACGTTATTTCAATAGCAAAAACCGATTTAAAAGCAGGAGCGAGTCTTGACGGCATAGGAGGTATTACGGTGAGAGGTGAAATTGAGACTGTTGAGTGCACAAGGAATAACAATTACCTGCCTCTATGCCTCGCAGAAGGTGTAAAAATAAACCGGGACATTCCGAAAGGCACACCACTGACTTATGATATGCTTGAAAAAGACGGCGATTCCTTCATCTGGAAACTCAGAAAAGAGCAGGATTTAGAGACTGCGGTCAATTTCATGAGCACAGTTTCGATATAATTGCCATGCCAATCCATTCCATCTTAACCAGCTTGCGAGACTGCCTATAGTGTCAATTTTTAATACTTAATGCTATTTTATATGCTTTTTTTGATTAATGCTATTGAAGAAATACCATACTGAAATTATGATAAAAAAGATGAATAAATTTTCAATAATCACTAGCGGGGCAATCATTGTTCCCGCAATAAAAAAAGCAAACCCGCCATATTCAGAGATATTAGCTTCTAATAAAAATGGAATTAAATATACCGCCGGCAACATTATAAAATATATTTTCACCGCTATTGACATAATTCTATTTATTTTTATTTCTGCTTTATTATAGATTAAAATAATCGAAACTGCACATACAGATGCATAACATAGCACATAGACTAAATGATGAATAAAAGCACCTTGTAAAGTATCTTCTTCGATAATATTCCACATAGTTTCTCTATGAATTATTACTTGAACAATTAACGACAATGCGATTATTCCGCCTAAAATGATTACTATATACTTATCACGTTTATTTTGAAAAATGTTGTCCAATTTGTTTTGATTCATTTTCATTTTTTCTATTAAATCAGTAAAACTCAAATTTATTAATATAGGAATCCAATACATGCCAAAAACACTAAAAAATACAATAGATATAGACGCATTGTAAATTTTGCCCAAAAGAAAATCATCATAACGGAGTGAACTCCATTCGTTATGCGAAGAAATAATGACGTGTAAAATAATAAACCACCATACAATAAAGACGCCTAAAAATAATAAAGACTTTAAAAAGAGTTTTCTTTTTTTATGATATTGTAACTCGTTTGCCCTTTTTTTATATTCTGTTTCAGTTGATTGTTCTTCATAAACAGACAAGTTTTTCATGATTATTCACTTCTTCTTCATATATTTTATTCATTCTAGGTAATCGATGATTTAATCATCTATTTATTCAACACCGTAGTAAATAAATGATTAACTTTGTAACGTGAAAACATAAATTTTACTTGCTAATCCTATTATAGCAAAAACCTGTCAAAAAAGCAATCTCAGCTTTTCCGACAGGTTTCAGTATTGGTGGAGATGAGGGGGATCGAACCCCTTACCTCTTGACTGCCAGTCAAGCGCTCTCCCAAGTGAGCTACACCCCCAATTTGGGTTATTCTTTTTTTAATCAGGTTTTATTTTAAAATCCTGACCTAAAGACTAAAACTATTATAGCCGAAATCTGCGAAAAGTCAAGCAATTTTTTTGTTTTTATTTTTAATATTTGTAATTTATAATTGCTCCGGCAGTTCGTCAACGTTTTTAATAAATTTGATATGATTCCAGAAATCCGGAAAGAGTGATTTATATCGGTTTGTCTGATACCTTTCGTCAATAAGCAAAACAAGTCCCTCGTCCTCTTCGGTTCTGATTACCCTTCCGGCGGCTTGTAAAATTTTATTCATTCCTGGATAAACATAGGCAAACTCGAAACCAAAGCCGTTTTTTGCGTTGAAATAGTCGCGTATTAAATCCTGACGATAAGTTAATTTCGGCAAGCCAACACCGACAATTACCGCACCTATCAGTCTGTCACCTTTTAAATCAATTCCCTCAGAGAAAATACCGCCTAAGACGCAAAATCCTACAAGGGTTTCATGGTTGTTTTCATCAAATTTCATGAGAAAATCAGAGCGTTCCTCCTCACTCATGCGAGAGTCCTGAACTGCCGTTTTAACATCAGGATAATTTTCAGAAAAGACATCATAAACCCTCTTTAAAAAATCAAAGGAAGGAAAAAAACACATGTAATTCCCGTTTTTATATGAAATCGCTTTCTTTATTGCAATAGCGGTAGGTAAATAACTTTCTTCACGCCGCTTATATACTGTCGATATTCCTACATTCGCGAAAAGCCTGAGATTTTCTTGCAAAAACGGTGAGGGCAGGCTAATAATAAAGTCATTTTCGTCACCGCCAAGAATTTCGCGATAATAACCTAGCGGCGTCAGTGTCGCGGAAAACATCACTGTTGCTATTGCTTTTTTAAGCTTTTCAGCTATAATTTCAGACGGGTTCAGACAATAAAGAGTTATCGCGACATCACTGCCGTATATTTCAGTCAAATAAGAAAAATTACTATCAAAAATTTCAGAGATTAACAGGAAAAGTCTGACCTCAAAAAAGATATTCATTATTTCGTCAAACATATTATGCCCGCCTTGTTTAACACCGGAAAGCCATTCCTCACAGCAAACAAAAAAATCGTCGAGAAGTAACAGAAAATTTTTATCCAGTTCCTTTGAAGAATAATTTCTGTCATCAGCACTTTCTTTTCTGATATTTAAAAGACAAGAATTAATATCATTTAATGCTTTTTTTAGCTTTTTAACGTTTCCTTTTGTATCTTTTAATCCCTTTTTTATACTTAAAAAGTCAGATTTGCGAAGAGTTAAGGAATACATATCCCGAACACGGTCGCAGAGATTGTGGGCTTCATCTACTAAAAAAACATAGTTTCTTTTTTCGTTTTCACCAAAAAAACGATGCAGGTAAGCTGTCGGGTCAAAAACGTGATTGTAGTCGCCTATAATAAGGTCGCACCGAAGAGAAACATCCAAGGCGGTTTCGTGAGGGCAAACCCTGTATTTTCTCGAGTATTCAACAATTATCTCAGACGTTATCAAATCGTTATTCTCAATAATATCAAGCACCGCGTCATTTACCCTGTCATAATGCCCCTCTGCGTAGCTGCAGCCAATAGGATTGCAGTTTACCTGCTCATTTATGCAAATTTTATCCTTTGCTTTCAGCGTTAGTGTCTTTAACTTAAGATTTTTAGAAATCAGCAGCTTTACAGTATCCTCGGCGACTGCTCTGGTTACTGTTTTAGCGGTGAGATAAAAAATTTTTTCGCATTTTCCGAGGCTTAAAGCTTTAAGTGTAGGAAATATAGCCGATAATGTTTTCCCTATGCCTGTCGGAGCCTGCGCATAGAGCTTTTTTTGATTTTCTACCGTCCTGTAAACCGCAACAGCGAGCTCTCTCTGACCTTTTCTGTATTTCAGAAACGGAAATTCAAGTAAAGTGATTGAATCGTCTCTTTTTATTCTCCATTCTCTGTCAAAACGAAGCCAGACCGCGTATTTATCAAGCAGCTCATAGAAAAATGTGCGCAATTCCTCATAGGTAAAAGTAAAAGGATGCCGCATTAACTCCTCAGTTTCAAGCTGATAATAAGTCAATTGAACATCAGCTTTTTCAAATTCATATTCACTCGTAAGACAATACATATAAGCATAGCATTTCGCTTGAGCCAGATGCATTTCGTGCTGAGAATACAGCTTCTCAAGAGGTAAAAGCGTGGTTTTTATTTCATCAATACATAAATTATTATTCTCATCTATAATAATTCCGTCTGCACGCCCTATTATTATATACTCTTCGCCGTCAATTTCAACATCAAGCGAAAGGGACACCTCGCTCTGGTAGTTGTCCCCCATCGTTTTTTGTATTTTTTTATGAGCCTTTGTCCCCTCGTACATTGAGGTGGGGTCAGCATACCTATTATCAATATCACCGCTTCGCAATACCTGCTCAACTATTTCTCTAACGGCGATCTTTTTTACTCCTGACATAATGCTACCTCAAAAAAACAGCGCCATGACTGACGCTGAATTTTGCATAAATTTTTTAAAAAATTAAATACCATACTTAACTGTGATATTTACACCCAGGTCAACGTTGACAACCAAAACAACTTTGCCGTTGCCGCTTTGATTACAGGTAAAATCAACACTCTCAATAGAACCGTCGGTGTTCATAGTAACCTTATATTCACCGCTCGAAAGCGTATACTTCGGGCTTTTTAACTCTATTCCGTCTTCACCAAGGATTTGCTTCGCGACCTCGGCGACTATAGTTTTTGTTTCATTAAAATCAAGAATTCCGACATATCCGCCCTGCCCTTTTGCGATTTCTGTTCCGGCGGAAACATTGTTCAACGAAATGTTAAGAATAGTTTTACCGTTCTCTGTGCTGCTTGTGGCGGATTTAACCATAATATCTGTTAGTTTGACAAGGTCTGAAGCAACAGGTGCCGTATCAGTCTTATTAACCATACCTTTTACGCCTTCATCGTTTGTCTTATCTCCAAGAGCGCTGATAACGCACTTTGTCAGTAGCTTGGCGTGACTTTTTCGTTGAAGCGAGGTTGCTTTGTCTATCCCGGAATTAAAATACGCAATTATTCCCGCTTTATCAGTAGGAACCGTTGAAGATGGAGCAGAATTAGCCGTAGTGGTTGTGGCACCGGTTACAGTCGAGGGGTCAGGTGCGAGTGTAGTACCCGGAACATTGGGAAGTGTGGTATTCGAAATGGCACCAGAGCCTTTATTATTCGGGTTCTCTGGGTCATTCGGCTCATACTGTACTTCAACTTTTGTGAGAGGTACAAAGGCAGTAGTTTCCTCAACGGGAACATTCCTGCTGCTGCATTGGCTTATAGAAAAAGAAAGCAGAACAGGCATAGTTATTCCAATCGCTCTTGAAACAAAGTTTCTCATTAGGTATTCCCCTTCCGATTATGCGTTTCCGGAATAATTTGGCGCTTCTTTTGTTATATAAACATCGTGCGGATGGCTTTCGATAAGCCCTGCACCTGTAATTTTGACAAACTTACTGTTTTTCATCAATTCCTCAATATTTTTACATCCGCAATAGCCCATTCCCGACTTGAGTCCGCCGACCATCTGATAGATTGTATCTGCAAGTAACCCTTTATAAGGAACACGTCCCTCAACGCCTTCAGGAACAAGCTTTTTATTATCCTCTTGAAAATATCTGTCACGGCTGCCCTGATTCATCGCGGCTATGCTGCCCATGCCCCTGTAGACCTTGAACTGCCTGCCCTGATAAATTTCCGTGTCACCGGGAGACTCCTCGCAGCCTGCGACGAGAGAGCCGAGCATAACGACATTCGCACCGGCGGCGATTGCCTTGACTATGTCGCCGGAATATTTTATGCCTCCGTCGGCAATAACCGGGATGTCGTATTCTGCGGCGGCATTAGCTGCATCATAAATGGCTGTAATCTGAGGTACACCGATACCTGCGACAACTCTTGTCGTGCAAATAGAGCCGGGGCCTATGCCGATCTTGACAGCGTCCGCGCCAGAATCGATAAGTGCCTTTGTGCCCTCCGCAGTCGCGACATTTCCGCCGATTAAGGTGATTTTAGGGAAGGCGGATTTTACTGAGGCAATTGCTTTAAGAACATTTTTACTGTGCCCGTGCGCGGAGTCGAGGACTATAACATCAGCTCCCGCTTCAATTAAGGCTGAGGCGCGGTCGATAACATCATTTGTCGCACCGACAGCCGCGGCGCATAACAATCTGCCGCTTTCGTCCCTGGCGGAATTCGGGTACTGCACAGCTTTTTCAATATCCTTTATGGTGATAAGACCCTTCAGCATACCATCAGAATCAACCAGCGGAAGCTTTTCAATCTTATTTTTCATCAAAATTTGCTGAGCTTCGTACAGTGTTGTTCCGATATGAGAGGTCACAAGATTTTCTTTTGTCATGACCTCACTGATTTTCACATTATAATCTGTCATAAAGCGGAGATCGCGGTTTGTAAGGATTCCTACAAGCTTGCCGTCCTTGCAAATAGGCACACCCGAAATTTTATAGCGGTGCATAAGCTCATTAGCATCATAGACATAGTTGTCAGGCGCGAGGAAGAAGGGGTTCGTTATTACTCCGTTTTCACTGCGTTTGACCTTATCAACTTCGTTTGCCTGCTGTTCAATTGTTAAATTTTTGTGAATAACTCCGATTCCGCCTTCACGGGCGATAGCAATAGCCATTCTGGATTCTGTAACGGTGTCCATTGCTGAGGTCATAATCGGTGTGTTCAGGGTAATTTTTGCGCTGAGCCTGCTTTTTATATTAACCTCGGCAGGCAGAATGTCAGAGCGCGCGGGTACAAGCAGCACATCATCAAAGGTCAGACCTTCCTTTTGAAACTTATCTGCGAATCCATTCCTCATAATTACGACATTCCTTTCGAGCATAGAAAATTTCGTTTTTTATTATTCTTATCATTATAACAAAATTCGGACAAATTTCAAGGAAAAGCTTACAAAAATATAAATTTCTATGTTTTGATGATTTTCAGAGCAGAATTTTGGCATTTGTTTAATAAATTCGTACAAAGTCGGTTTTTTATAAATAATTACTTTCGAAATCAATTTCATTAAGAGGAATATTATTTTGCCATACCAGAATCAAAATGCCGTTTTCAACGGAAATTTTACCTGTTTTTCCTATAAATTCATTGCTGACACCAACAGGTACAAGCGCAGACAGAGAAGCATTTTCAAGGCAATATTTAAAGCCGTTTAGATTTACTCCGGTTGCTTCGGCAGTATATGCGAATACAGAGATATAACCCTTGTTTCTTTCACTAAAATTTAATGCTAGGTCTTTTAAAGCGGTGATTATTTGCGTTTGCGAGCAAAGAAAAGCTTTCACACCTTCACGGGTAAGCCATGCGAGCATCTGCACATTTGCAAGGGAATGGTCAAAGCGTCCGCCCAGACAGCCAAAAAACACAATAGTACGGAAGCCGAGCGAAACCGCGTGCTTCGCGGCGAGAAAAATATCGGTATCATCTTTGTCGCTATTGTAACGCAGAACCTCTACATTTTCGGGTAAAACAACGCCGTCAGCCAAAGAATCAAGATCACCAATCAATAAATCTGGAATTATATTGATTCGCTTTAGGTGGTCATAACCGCCGTCCGCCGCGATAATTATATCATTTTCCCTCTTGTAAATAAATTTTTCGTCGAAATCTCCCGCGCCGACTATATAACAAATGCCTTTGTTCAAAAAATCACCGGCTTAACTATTTATTCATCTTTATTTTTCAGCTTATTTCCGTCATCTAGAATATCGAAAGTTTCGCTGTCGTCAGGAAGCATTGAAATATCCTGAAAATCTTCTTCATTATCTGTTTCAGCTTCTGTTAGAATAACTTCTTTTTTTGCAGTTACAGGTGGTGTTTTTGGCTCTTTAGTAAAATCGCTTTCTTGCGAATTTGTGTATACCTGCGGCTCTATTGCATGGCTGCTTTCTACAGTTTCATCTTTTAGGGAATTGATTACTAGACCCAATTCGGCGTTTTTACTTCTGATAATCACAACTTCATCATAGATTAATTCATCATAAAACGCTTTAATTTTATTCTCCCCTCTTTGCAGCCTGAGCTCAAGCTCATAAACACCGTCATTTCCGCTGACAGCTATCGGTCTTTCCTTATCGTTAAAGAGGACAAAGACTTTTGGGCAGTTGGTATATATGCGCAGAAGCATCTTTTTATCGCTTCTGACTTCATATCTTCTGCCGCATATATGCATAAATTTTTTCTTTGACCACTGAGATTTATAAAAGAAAAACGCATCCTTTTTTGTTGTTCTGTCATAAGAGACAAGACCGAGATAGGAGATAATGGAGTTGTTTTCCGGATTTGAAATTGCTCTAGAATAATCAAACATTGTCGAAACAAAGCTTGCCCACAAATTATTCGAAAAATGAAGCTTTTTCCACATCTCCTCATGATATAAAGCTTGATTTTCCTCAGAATACGCTCCGATTCGCGGATAATTAACCGGTCCTGACATTCCTTCGCAGCCGTATTCGGCGATTGCGACAGGTTTTCTTCCGTTGCCGCTCGAAAGCTCGTCAAACCATTTAGCAAAGCTGTCCGGCTCAAGGAATTTGTTTCCCGAAGCAGTATTGTAAGCAATCAAATCAGTGATTTCATTCAGCTTGCTGAGGGAAGGAATATTAATTGACATTGTTGAAACAGTGAGCAAAAATTTATCAATCTGCTTAACTGCCTCATTCATAGAGGTGAGCTCCTCAATAACCCTTTCGCTGTCGCTGACTATGTCGCTATGAATGCCGAAAAAGCAAATTGACGGGTGGTTATAGCACTGTTTAACCATTTCGCTTATTTGTTGATTAATATTATTTTTCGCATCCAGCGTTACTGAAACCTCGCTGTTTACCGGCAATTCTGTCCAGACAATTATGCCCTCTTTGTCGCACAGCTCATAAAAAAGGTCGTCATTCTGGTAAAAAGGAAGCCTGACCGCATTCGCGCCGATTTCCTTGATAAGCTTTATATCAGCTTTAATTTGTTCGGGATTCATCGCCCAACCGTAGTTTTCAATATCCTGATAGCGGCTGACCCCTTTTAGGGTGGTTTTTGTTCCGTTGAGGAAGAATCCATTATCCTGGTCAAACTCGAGCGTTCTGAAACCGAATTGAATATCATGCCAGTCAAGCACTTCACCGTCACGAATAAGCTTGGCTTTCAATGTATACAAATTAGGCGAGAGCCTTCCCTGCCATAAATCAGGCTTGTCAACTTCAATAATTGCATTAGCCTTTTTCGGGTGAACCGAAGCCTGACCGACAATGCAATCATTCGGGTCATATATTGCATAGTTTACAATATCATAGTTAACAGGTTCACTGACCTCGGAGGTTATGCCTACCCTGCCTTTACCGTTTGTGACACGCGGGACGACATAGATTCCGGGGCTGCCGTAATCATCAAGGGCAAAATGAGTGGTGTTGGCGATGATGAGGTTGACGTCGCGGTATATTCCGCCGAAGGACATATAGTTTGCCTGCAAAGGATAAATTCCGCTGTCAATGCTGTTGTCGGCGGTTACTGTTATAATATTATTTTTTCCGTATGTAACAAACTTTGAAATATCGAATCTGAATTTTGAGAAACCGCCCTTATGCGTTCCGACAAGCTTACCGTCAATAAAAAGCTCACAGACGGTATTTACTCCCGCAAATTCAAGATAGAGCCTGATTTTTTGAAGCTCTGAAGGTATCGGTAAATCCTTTTGATAAACGCATTTACCTCTGTACATATCATGTATTTCATTAAGCGGGTCGATATTATTCCATGTGTGCGGCAGATTCACTCTTTCTGCGGCTTCAAGGTGCCCGTCAAAGCTTTCGGGCACTATTTTGGAAAACATCCAGCCCTGATTTAAACAAAAAACTTCTTTCATGAGTTTATTCCTTTCCTTGAGAAAATAACAGTTATATAAAATTAGAAATGATTTATTGTTGTGAATTTTGTTACTTCTAATTTTATCATAATAAAAACAAATATGCAATCAAATATTTATTTTTCATGAAATTTTAAAGTGACGAATAGTAATAGAACTACTTTTATTACACTTAATTATTCGCTAAGATAAATAATTTAAAAAAAACGACTTGACAATATTTATCTGTTTTGATACAATAATATGGAATAAGTCTATTAAACAGGAGGTAAATGTTATGGCAAAAGTTTTTCCGGATTTCTATCACAAGGTTTTACTGTTCTTTCTTCCGCTTGTATTGTTGATTTCGGGTTCTTCTTTCGAATCGCTCGATTATTCTGATAAGCTCGGCAAGGATTATGTTGGGCTGGGCGAGGTTTATGAGGAATACTTCCCTGTCGGTACTTGCCTTGATTCATTTCATCTTGACGAGCCGGGTGTAAAAGAGCATCTTATAAAGAATTTCACTTCGCTGACAATCGCGAATGAATTAAAACAGCCTTATTTTAACCCCTCTGAGGATGTTTATAATTTCGCAGGTCCCGACAAAATTGTAGCCTTTGCTCAGGAAAATAATATGGAGCTGAGGGGTCACTGCCTGCTCTGGCCGACACTCGGGAGCTGGATTTGCTACAGTGACGCAGAAAAAACGCAGCTTGTTGATAAGGCAACCCTTTATAACAGACTTGATAAATACATTTTCACCGTCATGGATCACTACGGAGAAGCAATTGATATATGGGACATAGGCAATGAGCTGTTCAATTTTGATTCTACCGCTGAATTCAAGGACTACAATCCGATGTTTGAAATCGCTGGTGAAGAAGTCATTGAATGGGCTTTTGAGCTTGCGACGAAGTATAAGGACGATAACGATAAGTTCTTTGTTAACGAAACCAAAGTTCTTAATAATACCGCAAAGGAAAAATATCTTTTTAAATATGTTGAAAAATGGTTGAAACAAGGCTGGAAAATAGACGGCATCGGCATCCAGGGACATTTTGACACTGTTTCTGTAAACGAAAATCCATATAAACTTCAGGATATTATCGACCGTGTAAAAAAACTCGGACTGGAAGTTCATATTACCGAAATGACCATGAATGTTTATACAACCGAGAGCATGACAAGATACCCGAACGACATTTTCCCGAAAAATGTTCAGGTCTGGCAAATCAACAAGTTTAAGCGTTTATTCGAGGTCTGCCGTAAAAACGCGGGCGATCCTCTCACCAGTGTTACCTTCTGGGGTATGGCTGACGGATATACCGGAGCTAAAAACGACGGTGATATTCCGACACTCTTTGACACAAATAAAATGCCGAAACAAAACTTCTTTGCCGTCTGCGATTTCTGATAAGTTAATAATTGCCGATATTACTTTTCCGCTGGGAATTTAGTAATGTCGGCAATATTTTTACTGTAATTTAATTGAATATATTTCCGTATCGACATTTATTTTATACTCGAAGGTGTTATAATAAAGTTCGTTTGATTCTTAATAAAATGTAGGTGAGCAAATTGTCTGAGATAAAAAAACACTGGTACAAGGAAATGTCAGTCTATCAAATTTGGCCGCGGAGCTTTTGTGACGGTAACGGCGACGGAATCGGCGACTTGATCGGAGTTTATTCAAAGCTTGATTACATAAAAAGCCTCGGCGTGGATGCTATATGGTTCTCGCCGCTTTATAAATCACCCCAAAAGGATTACGGTTACGACATCGCGGATTATCGCGCTATCAATGAAGAATACGGTACCATGGACGACTTCAGAGCCGTCCTCGACAAGGCGCATAGCCTCGGTATGCGTGTTATTATGGATCTTGTCATTAACCATACATCTGATGAGCATGAATGGTTTCTTGAGAGTAAAAAAAGCAAAGAAAACCCCTACCACGACTATTATTTTTGGAAAAAAGGCAGGCTTTCAGGAAAGCTTCCGCCCAATAACTGGCGTTCTGTTTTTTCTGAACGCGCATGGAAATATGATGAAAGCCTCGATGAATATTATCTGCACCTCTTTGCTGAGGGTCAGCCGGATTTGAACATGGACAACCCGAAGGTTCGCGAAGAGGTTAAGGATATTATGCGTTTCTGGCTCGATATGGGTGTTGACGGCTTCCGCGAGGATGTAATTACCTATATCTCAAAGGATGAGGGTTTGCCGAACGGTATTCCTCTTCCGATTTCTGCCGGTATGGAGCACTACAATGACGGACCGCACCTGCATGAATACCTTCGAGAGTTCAAGCGTGATGTACTCTCGCGCTATGATTGCATGACTGTTGGCGAGGCTCCGATGATGACTCCTGAAAAGGCGCTTGCTCATATTGAGGAGGGCAAGAATCAGGAGCTGAATATGATGTTCCATTTTCAGCATATGGAAGCCGACTGCCTTATGGTTGAATGGTTCAAGCGTCCTTTCAATCTCAAAAAACTAAAAAAGGTTTATACAAATTGGCAAAAAAAGCTTTACGGCAAAGCTTGGAATGCTCTATATATCGAAAATCATGACCATCCACGTATAATTAACCGTTACGGCAGCCTTGAATTTAGAGAAGAAAGTGCAAAAATGCTCGCGACAATGTATATTTGTCAGTGCGGAACACCGTTTATCTATCAGGGTCAGGAAATCGGAATGACCAACATCGGTATCACCGACATTAATAAATATGTTGATGTCTCAACGATAAATAACTATAAGCTCGCGAAAAAGCTTCATGTGAGCGATAAAATATTCGGAAAAATGGCGGCATACGCTTCGCGTGACAACGCGAGGACTCCCGTTCAATGGACTGCGGAAAAAAATGCCGGTTTTACGACTGCTGAGGAACCATGGTTTATTATTAATCCGAATTATGAAACAATAAATGTCGAAGCAGCTGAAAAAGATGAAAATTCCATTTTAAATTATTACCGAAAGCTGTTGAAATTCAGAAAAGAGAATGAAATAGTAATCTACGGCGACTATGAAGAGCACTTCCCTGACGATGAAAATCTTTTCGTTTATTCAAGAAGCTATAAAGGAAAACGGCTGCTCGTTATTAATTCATTTTCATCAAAATCTGTATCTTTCCGCTCTCCGTCCGGATTTGAGCTGCTTGAGGGAGAGCTTGCAATCTCAAATTATTCCGAATGCAACACTGCCGGTAATTCATTGACACTCAGACCTTATGAAACAAGGATTTATCTTTTTTAAATAAATATATTTTGAGGGGATTAATTATGTTAAAATTCAGAAAGTCAATGTCATTTATTTTATCCTTATCCTTGCTGTTTACACTTGTTTTAAAGAGCTATGCCGCAACTCTGACTCCGGTTCAGCCGATAACTGAAAGCCATCTTTTTGCACAGACACAGCTAGACATACCGAAATATAAGTATTATCATGCTATTGAAAATGATCTTGCGAAAAAGATGTATGAAGCAATTTATGACAAAGTCAATGGGGATTTACTAAGCACCGGCAGCGCAACAGCGATCGTTACACTTGAGGATTTTGAATTCGAGTTTAATGTACCTGCTGGAGAATTAAAAAATGACCCTATGTTTAAAAAATTTGTTAACGACAATATTTATTCTCATGTTGCAACCGCATTCGCATTTTTCATCGCTGACAATCCCCAGCTTTTCTGGCTTGACACAACACTTTCCTATTCAGCGCCTTATTCTTATATTAATAACGGCGGAGGAAATTATTCTGTTACATTTAAAAGCGCACAGATGAATTTAAAGGTTTATTCACCTTATTTAGTAAACACGGCTGAAAAAGTCAATGCTTTTAACAATGTTGTGAATACCGTTAAATCGACTGTCAGCGGGCTTTCGCGTCTAGATACACTAATGACTTTCTTAAAATACTTGTGCAACTATGTAGAATATGATTATTCTTTAGCGTCCTCGCTGGAAATATATAATGCTTATGGTGCTTTAATAAACTATCTTTGCGTTTGCGAGGGTTATGCCGAGGCTTTCGCGACTTTGTGCGAAGCAGTCGGAATTCCCTGCGTGATTGTTCAGGGGCTTGCAGACGGAGGTAACCACGAATGGGTTTATGTTCAGATGGAGAACGGAAAATGGTATGCAGTAGACCCGACATGGGCGGATCAGGAAACAGTTATCGTCTATGACCTTTTCCTAGCAGGCAGCAATACGGTTCTTGAGAGCTTTTTTCCGGGCGACACACTTTTTAAGGATTCACATATACCAAATTCCTTAGCCTTTTACAGTATAACAACTCAGGATTACCCCTATCCGCTTTTAGCCGACAATACATTTGACCCATTAATTGACGTACCGACCACTCAGGAGACAACCGAAGAGCAAAAAACAACGGAAAAGCCTTCTGATACAACTATTGAGCCGACTAAGCCGACTGATATAACAACCCTCGAGCCAACAAAGCCTACTGATGTCACGACAATCGAGCCGACTAAGCCTACTGATGTCACGACAATCGAGCCGACAAAACCGACTGATGTTACGACAATCGAGCCAACTAAGCCGACTGACGTTACAACAATCGAACCAACTAAGCCGACTGATGTCACGACAATCGAGCCGACAAAGCCGACTGATGTTACGACAATCGAGCCAACGAAGCCGACTGATGTTACTACGCTTGAGCCGACAAAGACGACTGATGAAACAACTGCCGAGCCGACAAAGCCAACCGGCACTACGGCAACAGAGACGACAAAAACAACACAAAATCCCACGCAGTCAACCAGCAAGACAACTCAACCTTCCTCGAGTAAAGAACCCACTACCGCTTCAACCACTGAAAAAGTTAAAGCTCCTGAAATAAAGGATGAAGCTAAAGAAATAATCTCAGTTAATATTGATGAGATGTTACTTTTCTGCAGCGATGCCGAAAACAGTTCCGAAAAATTCCTCAGCTTCCTCTCTGCCGGTTATAAGCTCAAGAATATTGACGGCAAAATCTTAGATTCAAACGATTTTGTCACCACCGGTTCAGTGCTTGTCAATGAAGAAACACTCGAAGAGTTTGAAATCGTCATAATGGGTGATTTGAACGGTGATGGAGTTGTAACCTCGGTTGACGCAAGAATCGCATTGAGAGTTTCGGCTCAGCTTACTACAATTGAAGGCGCGTATTTGCAGGCTGCGACTGTTATATCAGCTGATATTACTGCAGTAACCGCTAGAAAAATACTTCGCGTTTCAGCCCAGCTCGAGAGCTTTAAAAAATAGTAAGATTTATACATAAGCAAGAAAGGTTTGGTAAAAAATTATGGCGGTTATTCGTAAAGAAGCCTATTTCAACTCCTCGAACGGAAAAAATAAAATCAGAACTCTGATTTGGCAGGACGACAAGGCGGCGCCTATCGGTGTCTTTCAGATTGCCCACGGCGTTTCTGAGCATATCGGGCGCTATGACAACTTTGCGAGATATATGGTTTCTAAAGGCTATGTAGTTTGCGGAAACGACCATCTCGGTCACGGAAAATCGGTAGATTCACCTGATGACCTCGGCTTTTTAGACGATAAAAACGGACACTTCAGAATGGTTGACGATATGCACATTCTTTATAAAATAATGCATAAGCGTTACCCTGCCCTACCATACTTCCTGCTTGGGCATAGCATGGGCTCTTTTTGCGCGAGACTGTACTGCGCCAATTTCGGGCACACGCTTTCGGGCGCAATATTCTGCGGAACAATGCAACTTCCTCCGATTCTGTCACTGCTGGAAACCCCTATTAAAAAGTATATCGCAAAAAACGGTGCGAATAAAAAGATATTCAATATAATGGGCTTTTCAAACAAGCTAATGTCAAAAAAATTCGGTGAAAATGACTCTTTATCATGGCTTTCGAAAAATCCTGAAAACCGTGAGAGCTACAGAAATGACCCGCTTTGCGGACACCCCCTGACAATCGGCGGCTTCCGCGACCTTGGATTTGCGGCTTTTGAAGTTTCTAAGTCCTATTGGGCTTCCCGAATTCCTCTTGACCTGCCTATTTTAATAATTTCCGGTGCGAAAGACCCCCTCGGCTCTGACGGTAAGTCAGTTTTAAAGGTTGCCGACACACTCGAGGACGCCGGCATTGAACCGACAGTTATACTATATCCGGACGACAGGCACGAAATACTCAACGAAGCCGACAAAGAACTTGTATATGAGGATATTATATCATGGCTTTGCGAAATAAATAAGTAAACAGCGAAATTCCTTCAAAAAAAACAGCCTGCTTTCGTTAGGCTGTTTTTTTGTTAAGCTATTTATTTTATATAGGTGTATGCAAACACCGCCATGATAATACATATTACCGTAAAATAGCCCTGTGTCGGAAAATTTGAC
Source organism: Oscillospiraceae bacterium (assembly GCA_031551635.1). Lineage (GTDB taxonomy): Bacteria > Bacillota > Clostridia > Oscillospirales > Acutalibacteraceae > JAVBNH01. The sequence continues at coordinate 53,278 of JAVBNH010000003.1, forward strand.
TTATATGTCTTAACAAAACCCTGACGCTCCGGCTTTGGAAGCTTTTTTCGTTCGTTGGGCTTGCTTCTGGCATAGATTTGCAGCCAAGTCATACCCTCATAGTACAGACCGTACATCACCAATGTCAGGCGTATGTCAGGCGACCAATGCCAAATAAACTGTGCCGCTACTATCGCTATACCTGCCCCTACAGTGAGTATCTGAATAAAACGCTGAATTTTTAATCCGATAAATTCGGTAAAAACAATTTCTTGAACCATTACATGATAAAGAGCGAAAAAGGAAGCAAGCTTGGCCACCTCGGCGTTTCCGAGCATTACGGCAAATAAGGGAAGGAAGCAGAAAAGCGGATTTTCAAAGCCTTCAACCAATAGCTTGTAATACTTGAAAAAATTCGAAGGCTTACCGTCCTTGACTTTTTTGATTTTTTTATCGTATGAGTCCTTATTAATCAGAGACTTTTCGAGTCTTTCATCAAGCTCGCTGCGGCTCAGCGGCTTTTTTATTATAAACTGAAGCATATCAAGAGCTAGCATGACCACCCAAATAACGACAGCAAAATTTGTACGGTTTTGAAGCGGATTCCAAACTATCCCGTTAATATTAATAAGATTAAGTATAGCCGAATAATCGCTTTTTAAAAGACACAAAGTGAGAGCTATTCCACCGCCGCCGACAAACCCTAGGGTGCATTCCATGATTTTCCAAGGGTCAAGCATTTTATTTTTTTGGAAATACGAGAAGAAGTATTTGCCGTTTTTCATCGGCCACTTTGCGAAAATCTGGAGACACTGAGCGAGTACCCAGCCGAAAGCGCCCGATAAATACGCGCCTAATGTCAGCTTAAGAGCGAAATAATCCTTTTTTGTAAACATCATTATGGCAAGCACAAGAAGAATTCCGTATAACCCTCCCCAGGCTTCCTGTCTTGTTTTTGAAAAGAAAATTTTAGGTGTTTTACCGTGCTTAGGGTCGTGAGGCTTATTGAGAAGCATATACCAAATTATCGCGAACACGGGAATCAAGCCGAAAAGAAGCGAAATATCTTTTACATTATAACGGTTTCCGGCTGCCGTTGATAAATAGATGCCAATAAACGCTCCGAAATTACCGAACCAGACACCGCCCTTAATGAAAAGCGCGACAAGTCCCTTTTTCATGTTTTCGGCAGGCTTTTGATTCATTGACAGCCCCAGGGTTTCACCGTAGGTCATTGCGCCGCCCCAGAACATACCCATCGAACCAACAGCGGAAAGCATAAAGAAATTCTGCCTTAAAACAGATGAGCCTGAAAACAGAGCTATCATCAGCCCCATTATTGCACCGGGAAGCATCGCACCTTTTTCGCCTCCGATGATAGTACCTCGCATTCCCCATCCGTACGAGACAAAAACCGCAGAACAGATAACAAACAGAACCATTGTTGAAGCTTGCATAAGTCCTCCCCAAAATATTATTTAAATAAAAATACCCATAGCCGTGCCTGATTTTGTGACCTTCAGCTCGTCGAAATTATTCTTGCGATAAAAATTTCTTCCCTTTATATTTTGCGTACCCACAACGAGCATCAAGCCGTGTATATTCTTTTTTCTAAGATTCTCTATCAGCGCGTTCATAAGTCGGCTGCCCGCGCCGATTCTCTGGTATGCCGGGTCAATGTCGATATGTAAATGCGCGGGATATTTTTTTCTAAATAAATAATGCGACAGCATATCAAGCCTTGCCTCAAAAAACTGGCGCGTTCCGAGGCATTTTGCCTGTGGGATATAAATACGCTTAAAGGTTTCGGAATATTTAAGATAATCCTGAGCGCATATAATATAACCAACCGCTTCATCATCCTCATTTGTGACAACAAAACAGTTTTCAGGCTCCTGCTCGATATAGTAATTGCAAAACATAATCAGAATAAAACGTTGTTTTTCTAAAGGCTTATTTTCACAGCCTGCATTAAGGATGCAAATTCGCTGAACATTTGCCTTATCCTTTTCTTCATATGGTCTGATTTCATACATATGACCATTCCTTTCAGTCAATATTGAGCTAATGTGTCCTGAATTTATTTCGCTTAAAAGGCACAAATCCTTTTGAAAAACAAGTTTTTCAAACTTATGCTATCTATCTCCCCGAAAATATATTCAAAAATATTATACTATAATTTATCTTTTATGTCTAGACATTTTAATTATTTTTGTGTATAATATTAGCATATAATATGTTCGGAGGAAAAGACCGGTGAAATTTGCTACAATCAGTACCTCATGGATCACAGAAGCCTTTATCGATGCCTCCCGGCTTGTTGAAGGAATGACACTGCATGCCGTTTACTCAAGGGAAGCAAATAAAGCTGAAGCGTTCAGGGTAAAGCATTCTGCTGCCATGGCTTATGACGACTATGATAAAATGCTTCTTGAGGGTGAAATAGACGCGGTTTATGTCGGTAGCCCCAACATGCTTCATTATGAGCACAGTAAAAAAGCCCTGCTTGCAGGAAAGCATGTTATCTGCGAAAAACCTATTACTGTTAACAGCGACGAGGTCCGCGAGCTGAACCTCCTCGCACGCAGTAAGGGGCTTATTTATATCGAGGCGATAATGTTCCTGCACACTCCCAATCATATGGCAATGCTTTCAGCTCTTGAAAAAATCGGAAAAATTTCAGCCGCTGTTTTTAACTATTCGCAGCTTTCCTCAAAATATTCTATGCTTCAGAATAACGAGCTGCCTAATATTTTCAATCCCGAAATGCGTACAGGTTGCCTTATGGACATCGGTGTATATAATGTATACACCGCTATTGTACTGTTCGGATATCCGGAAAAAATAACTTCAAGCGCAACCTTCCTGCCAACAGGTGCGGATGCTTGCGGTACCATTGTTTTTGAATACAAAGACAAGCTTGTGACACTAATACATTCAAAAATCGGTCAACATTATGCTCCTTCCGAAATTTATGGCGATAAGGGTACTATTTCATTCGACTCCATGTCTCTTTTTCAGCCAATCAGAATCACTCGTATTGACAAAAGCGTTGAAGCTGTATACGGCGAGGATTCCCGCACAGTAATTATGAGCTGTGAAGCGAGAAGGTTTTATAATTATATTGCGAAACCTGATGAATACAAAGAAGAATATATTCAGGCTCAGGAATATTCTTACCTCGTCAGCCGCGCCATGGAAGAAATCCGCAAAATGACTCCCGGATTCTTATTCTAATGCTAAAAAATAAATTTAAAGGAAAGAAAAAAATGATTAAACGAATTCCGAACGGTGTTTATCCGACAATGGTAACCCCTTTTACTGATGACAATAAAGTTGATTATCATGCTCTCGAGCAGCTTATATCATGGTATCTCGAACGCGGAGTCGCCGGACTTTTCGCAATTTGTCAGTCGAGTGAGATTTTTTTTCTAAGCGATGAGGAAAAGCTTGAAATTCTTAAATTTATCATGAAAAATGTTCCGAAGGGTACGACTGTTATCGCTTCGGGTCACACAGCTGACGACCTTGACAAGCAGATATATGATGCGAACAAATATATTGAAACAGGCATTGACGCATATGTTTTTATCTCTAACCGCTTCGCGAGAGCCGAGGAGGACGACAGTGTACTGCTGAAAAATATGGAAAAAGTTGTTAACGCTCTCCCTGAAATTGGACTGGGTGTTTATGAATGCCCTTATCCCTATAAAAGGCTTCTCACTCCTGAGCTTATAAAAGAAATGACCAAGGGCGGACGTTTCCAATTTCTCAAGGATACCTGTTGCAACCTTGAGCAGATTGGTGCTAAGCTTGAGGCGGCAAAGGACTCGGATTTTAAGATTTTCAACGCAAACTGCGCTCTGCTTCTTGACAGTCTCAATATGGGCTGCTCCGGCTTCTCGGGCGTTATGGCGAATTTTCACCCTGAGCTTTATGTTGAGCTTTGCAATATATATAAAACAAATCCCGAAAAAGCAAAGATGCTTCAAGATTTTGTCGGCTTCGCTTCAATAGCGGAATGTCAGGTATATCCCGTTAACGCTAAATATTATATGTCACTTGACGGTCTGGACATCACCTATAACACCCGTTCAAGAAATATCGCTGATTTCCCGAAAAACAGACAGGTGGAAATTGACGAAATGTACGCTGTTACACAGATGTTTAAAAAAATGCTTGCTTCTTCTTTTTAATAAAATTAAAAACAAAAAAAACTGTGCTGACTTTTTTAGCACAGTTTTATTATGTATAGTTTTACTAATGTGGGCTTGGCTTGCCAAGCCCACAACTCAAGTCTTGTTTTTTGTTGAGCTTTTAGCCTACTAAGGTACTAAAAAGCTGCTTATTTTAAATGCTTTTCAATAAATTTAAAAATTGTCCCCCAATATAGTTCAGGGTCAACATTTGACGACTGAACATGGTCGGCTCCTTTAATAATCAATTTTTCCTTTTCGCATTTAGCGTTATCATAAAGCACACTATGCATCCAAAACGGTACAAAGCCGTCCTTGTCACCATGAATAAACAGAGTCGGTGTTTTTGATTTTCGCACCTGATTAAGTGCCGAGCCTTCACTAACGCGAAAACCCATGCGTAGATTCATTACGGTTTTCGCTGCATTCAAAAACGGGAATTCAGGCAATCCTGTTTTATCTCTGAAACAAACAGTAATTATATCGTTTACGCTTGTAAAACCGCAGTCTTCAACGCAGCATTTAACATTAGCGATAAGCTCCTCCCCTGTTGCCATCATCACTGTTGCGGCGCCCATTGAAAGCCCGTATAATACAATTTGCGAATCAGGATTTTTTGTCGCTATATACGATGCCCAGTCAAGAACATCAAGCCTATCAAGCCAGCCCATTGTCGCGTCGCGTCTTTCGCTTAGAGCATGCCCGTTAAGATTTGGATAAAGAACATTGAATCCGTGATTATAAAACACCCTGCTTCTCGCAGATTCCAAGGCAGGGTTTGAAGTATAGCCGTGACAAAAAATCACCCACTTATCGGTCTTTTCTTCATGTTCGGCAATATTCGCAGTGATATTTTTTCCGCGCAGTGAAACAATTGACTCGGTTTTCGACGCAAAAGCTGCGAACCAGTCAAATTCGTCTGGTATAGATTCTGGGTTTTTTCGAAATTTTTCGACACTTGCAGGATCCAGCATACGAGCAGGGTTAAAATTTGCTTTTTTCAGCCTTCTTTTGTCTGGAGTTACCAAAAAAGCCTCATATAGCGCATTTCCGACAGCAAGATATGCTGTTGCCGCAGCAGAAGCGACACCTAAAGTAACAAAAATCTTATTAAATACAGTTTTTTCTTTCTTTTTCGTGCTCAAAATAACATCCTTCCTTTTCTATAAATAAAAAAAATTGTAAAATAAAAAATTTTTTTATTTTTTTTGCATTTTTCACTTGCCATTTTCCACTATATGTGGTATATTAAGTATAATTAAAACACAGCATTAGGGATTATGCTGTTTATGCAATAAATCATTAATATACTCCCTTTTAATCCCTATTATAGTGTTTTCAAAGATAAAAATCAACATTATTTTAATAAAATAGTTATTTTTTATTTTTTTTAAAAATCCTGTTGACTAAATTCCTTTCTTGTGTTATTGTTAGTAACAATTCAAAATGTTGTTTATTTACGTAAATTTTTTCAACATGTAGTATACCGTACTAAAAACCAGGGAATACTTTTGTATGATATAATTCATACAAACCCTTATTTCCGAATTTTTTATTTAATTCTTGTTCGAAATAAATTTACCGGGTTTGTAAACCGGTGATTTATGCCGAATAATTTTTATACTATATCGACCTATATTAAAGGTCTAACATTTATGAATACTCCGGTCATTCCGAAATGTTGCGGCGAATCGCTTAAAAATACAGCGAATCTCGCTCGTTTGTTATGGTTAAAGGATAGCTACACCTTTATGCATTCAAAAAGAGTTGCGGAAATGTCTTTGAAAACCGCAAAACACATGAATGTTGATGAAAAATACTATGATGAGTTATACGTTGCGGCATTTCTTCATGACATCGGCAAGATTGACATAGATACGGCTATTCTGCGAAAAAACACCTCCCTTAACACTCAGGAGAGGAAGATTATCGAAAATCATCCGGTAATCGGCGAGAATCTTTTAATTGATTTGCCTGATTTCAGCCGCATTCGTTCGGCGGTTCGTCATCATCACGAAAAAATAGATGGAAAAGGTTACCCTGACGCTCTTGAAGCAGATGAAATCCCTCTGTTTTCAAAAATTATCGCAGTCGCCGATTCCTATGACGCGATGTCAACGAGAAGCTATAATTCTTTTAAAAACAGAAGTGAATCAAAGACGGAAATACTCGAAAAAATTGGTTCACAGTTTGACATGGAAGCTGCCATCAGTTTTATGGACACATTTTAAAAAATATGGAAAGGCGTGGCATTCTAATGCAAATCCAATACTTAATTCTGCTGTTTGGTTTTGTTATTCTTTTGATGGTGTTTTATATGCTTATCAAAAAAAAATTCAACGCGACCTTTTCGCTCGTCTGGATTTCTATTGCTGTGCTGGCTGTGGCGCAGGGTCTTTTTCCCGAGGTACTTAATAAAATCTGCGAAATAATCGGAATAGACTATCAACCGACACTGATAATGGTCACTGCAATCGCTAGCCTGCTTGCAATTGCGATGTATCTCTCCTCAGAGATTACTGTCTCCCAAAACAAAATCCGTGAGCTGTCAATACATATTTCACTCCTGAACGATGAGATGTCGCTGCTGAAAAATGAAAGACAGCAGACGCTTTCGCAAATGAAAGATATTTCTGATGATAAGACAACAATAAAACCGGAAGCCGGAAATCAAAATGTTTAAGATATACTTTAAAATATAAGCAAAATCAAGGACTACAAATAGTGTAAGAGGGTGGGCATTATTAATAACATTCTTTTAGTCGGAGGTACTGACAGCTTCTTTTTCAGCGCTATTGTTGACAAGCTCGTGAAGGAACGCTTTAAGCTTTTCCACATAGCCGGAGCTGACAAGTCGAAATCCGACCCTGTAAACAGGAAGGTTGTTACATACAACATCGATATTGACGATGAGTATGTTCACTTTGTTGTTCAGAGCGTTAAGCCGGATGCTATAATCTATCTTGGCGCGTTCGATGACCGTCATTTATGGAAGGATTATCATCGGACATCGGCAAAGTATATGTGCGAGTTGACGAATGTTCTCGTTGCGGCTTCGGATCTTGGTATAAAAAAATTCATTTATCTTTCATCGATAAATGTTTACGGCTTTAAGAACGAAGGTATTGTTAACGAGGATACCCCTCTCGCGCCTTCAAACGTTAAATCAATTATCGTTGCGCAGGGCGAACGCCTCTGCAAGGATTTTGCCGACGGTAATAAAATCAATGCTATAACCCTTCGTTTCGGGCTGATATACGGAGACCTACAGTTTCAGAGTATCGGCAGTGATTATATTTTGTCAAAATGTCTGAACGCCCTCGTTGACAGGCATCTGACAATTAATAACCAGATTTTCCCCGTCATCCATGTTCAGGACGCTGCTATCGCGGTTTATAAGGCTACCTATCTTGACGGAGAAAGCGGTGCTTATAACGTTTGCGATGACGAAACTATAAATGACGCCGAAATATGCGACCTGATACTCACCGAGTACCGGGATATGGATATTGAGCTTGAGGGAGATGAGAGTTTCCAGCCGCAAGACTATGTCATCGACGGTACAAAATTTAAGAATCAGTTTTCCTTCTTCCAAAAAACCGGACACGTTGAGGGTATTCAGAATCTTGCAAAATATGTTAAACAGAATCAATATAAGATAAACAAAAACGCTGCGAAAAAGACCCGTGCTGACGATGAAAAGCATGACATAAAATTCTATGTCAAATTCCTTTTTTCAAAAATGCGGAACTTCCTTGAGACTCTTGTTGTTTTCGCTCTTGCAATACTCCTTGACCTCGCTCTAAAGAGAAGCCTCTACCTCACAGGCATTGATATAATGCTCATTTTCATTGTCGTTGTAGCTATTTCCTTCGGAAAGCAGCAGTTCCTGATTGCCTTGATGCTTTCGCTTGTTTATTATGTGGTGACCGCCTTCACCGAGGGCAACAGTCTGATTCTGGTTATAACCAACGGTTCCTTCGTAATACGAATACTGTTCCTGTTTGTAATCGGAATTGTGGTCGCACACACTAGAGACAGACTGCATCAAAGACTCGATGATCAGCAGAGCAGAATTGAATACCTTGAAAACGAATACAGAAAACTTGATGAAATCAACGATGTTACCGTCGCTGTCAAGCAGGAGCTTGAAGAGCGTATGATTACCTATACCGACTCCCTCGCGACAAACTACTCCATTATTGAACGCATTGACAGCCTTATCCTCTCGAAGGTTTATACCAAAGCCCTTGATGTCACCTGCAGCATACTTAAAACACAGGGTGTATCAATATATACTAAGGACGAAACCGGCTTCACTTATAATATTAAATTCTGGACTGACGAAAAATCACAATCACTTGGCAAATCCTTTGAGCTTGTTAACATGACGGAAATTAATGAAGCCTTCCTAAACACCGGTCTTTATACCAATAAAAAGTTTGAGCCCGGTATGCCTATCCTTGCTGCGCCGATTATAAATAACGGTGATATTGTTGCAATAGCAATGGTCTGGGATCTCAAATTTGAAGCGCTTACAATGTATCACATCAACCTTTTCATGACTCTTATGAAGGTTGTAACCAGATCTGTGCAGAAAGCTGATCACTATAAGAAGAGCCTTGAAAAGCGCTTTGTTTACGATTATCCGAAGGTATCGCAGTCAGGCATCTTTATTCTTGATGAGGATGAATTTGTTGATGCTCTTCATACAGCTATCGAAGCGAATAAAAATTATAGTATACCCTTCTCCTGCCTGAGTATAAACCTTGACAATGTTCCAATGCATGAAGCGATTGACATCATCAGTCCCTTTATCACTGATATGTTCTATATTTATACCAATGAAAACAGGCTTGAGGTGCTTATTATTGGTACTGATTCGCGCACTGTTGATAGCTTCCTGCATGAGAGCTCTATAATCAATAATCCTTACAGTAAAAACATCCAACTCTTAACCCTGATTGAGGAAGATGCTCTTTAAAACACCGGAGAGCGTTTTAAAAGGGAGCGAACGCCAATGACAATAAGCGATATAATATCTTTTCTTCATATTTTCATTGGCTTTCTGTTTCTTTTTATTGCCCTTCCCTTCAAGCTGCTTGGATTTAAGCTGAAGGACAAAAATCTCTTGTCAAAGATTTTTGCGTCTTTTTCCATAGGCGCGAACGCGGTTATTATTATTGTTTATATCTTAGCGGGACTGCGACTTCTTAACCGAATTTCATTGATTCTGAGTTTTTTGTTGTTAATCCTTATTGTTATTTTGCTTTTTTATAAAAATAAGCTTTTTGCTCTTTTTGCATTAGTAAAAAATACTATTAATAGTGAAAAAAGTCTTAGCTTTTCTTTAGCAAAAAACAAATTTTACTCATTTTTTAATCTTTATTATACCCGTTTAAAAAATAATCCTCTTTTTTTCATTTTAATTGCATTTTTTCTTTGTTGCGGATTTTTTATTCGCGCATATTATCCTTTGAGCCGCTTGTATTTCGCTTTTCCGGATATTTATTCCCATACCGACTGGACCGCTTTTGTGCTTGATAATCAACTCTTTGCCGATGGTGTGTATCCTTTCGGGCTGCATAATATGGCGGCAGCGCTGACTCTTTTCCTTAATGTAAATCTCGTTACAACTATGCGCTTCTTTGGTGTTTGCTGCGGTTTTTTTATTCTTTTATCACTTTTGTTTTTGATGCAAAAAGTATTTAAATCTAAGTTGATAATAGCTTTTTCGCTGTTTTTTTACACATCTCTGAATATTTTTCCGACAGCCGCTTACGCTCGCCAGAGCTCAGCCTTCCCTCAAGAAGCAGGATTGATTTTCCTTTTTCCTTCGGCAATCTTTTTTATTGAATATCTCGAAAACAGCAATAAAAAAACGTTAATTTACCTTGTTTCATCTCTCACCTTAACTGCTTTTTGCCATATATATGCTGCTTTTTTTGCTGCTTTGATAATAGCTGTTATAGCTCTAACCCACTTCAGATATTTACTCAGCATCAAAAGGCTTCTAAACCTTGGTGTGGCGGCAGTTATTTGCCTTACGGTTTCTTTTTCCCCTCTTGCTGCAGCAATAGCTTCCGGTACTGTGCCACAAAGCTCTTTTAACTGGGCTCTTATGGAGAATCAGAAAAAAGAAGCACTGGCAACAGATAACAATAAAACTTATACATTAAGCGATACGCTTGAAGAAGCCGCAGACGGCTTTATGCCTGTTAACGCATTAAAATACTTTTTAATTTTAACTGCATTTTTGCTGGTTGCCGCTATCTTAATGCAATTTAAAAATAAAAACACTCATTCTAAAACTCAGCTTTCGATTATTCTTTTTTCAGCTGCTTTACTCCTTATTCCCTTATTGAAACTTGATAAAATCGTTTTTAATATTGAAAAAGTTCGAATCCTGTCTGTTTTTGCTCTTACCTTTTCTGTTTTGGCAGGAATCTTACTAAACTATTTGGCTGATTCTTTAGCATTTTTCTTAAAACGCATAAAGCTTTTGCGTTTTTCAAAAGAAAAATTTATCGCAGTTTTCTCTTTTATCTGCGCTTTTATTCTTTTTTTAATTTTTGGCTTTCAAGACCTTGGCGAATGCATTCAGAGTCAATACAGCTCAAGTGTACAGGCAATTCTCGATATATCTGCAACTTATCCGGCGAATACATGGAGTCTGATTTCAACCGACAGCGAAATATCACTGATTCGGCAATACGCACACCACTACAAATCCTCTGACTTAATATTTTCAGTGGAAGAAAAACAGATTATAACATTTCCTGAAGCAATTATATTTGTTTTGATTGAAAAGCGGCCGCTCTACCCTAACAGACTTTACAGGGCGAATAAACAGAGTTTTCTACCTGAAAAGGAAATAAGTTTTGAAGCCGCGAAAACCGATACAAAGTTTTTCAAACAAAAAATCGACGACACCGGATATGATTTTTTCGTTTTCACCTCATACAGTAATCGTTTTATATTAATGTCTAAGCTTTACTATTTGATGCAATCAGTTATATCAAAAAACAGCACTGCAATTTCCGTTTTTTTTGAGGACAGCGATATAATTATTTACCGTGTCGACCAGAACGGCGGTAACCTTGTAAATTTCGCCGTTGAATACTAACCTATATAGAACAAAGGAGCGTACACAAATGGAGGTTTCAAATATTATTGTTCTCGCAATAATAATTGTTAATACCCTGATTTCCGTTGCGACATTATTACTGTTTCTCTTTAATAAAAGAGGGCCTTTGTCGTATATTTATTTTGCTATTATGCTCGTTTGTCCAATTCTCGGTCCCTGTTATTTCCTTTTTGCCTATGTTCTTTTCCGCATTAATACAAGAAATAAAGAGCTGACCTACGGCGATATCAGCTTTGACGCTTCCCGTCATGAAAGGAAGCAGAAGGCGGATCTAGTTGAAGAGGTTGACATCCTCCCCCTCGAGGAGGCGTTTATTGTTTCGGATAAAGGCGACAGAAGAAAGGCGCTCCTTACAACGCTTAAGAGAGATTACAATAAAAACATTTCTTCCATACTGATGGGATTGAACAATGAGGACACGGAAACCAGCCATTACGCCGCGAGTGTTGTTCTTTCAACCTCCACAGAATACCTCAATCTGCTTGCCGCCTTGAAAATGGTTTATGAGGCTCAGGCTAATGAGGATAACTCAGACCCCGCGCACGCTTATTTGCAAGTTCTGCGGGATTATATGGACAGCGATATTCTTGACGCTACCGACAAAAAGAAATATATCAGCATTCACTCAAACGTTATGGCTTGGCTTTATAAGACCTTCCGCGAGGAGCTGTATATGGAGGACTATATTTACGAGTTGAATCTTCTTTTGGAAATTGAAGATTATGAGGAAGCGATAGTCTGGTCAAACCGCCTGATTCATACTTATTCCGACAATGATGCGGCTTTCTATTATACAATGAAGCTGTATTATCTTTCCGGTCAGTTTGACAAATTCCTTGAAATGCTTACAATCGTCATGAAGTCAGACATGAGCATATCAAACGAAACATTGCAAATTATCCGTTTCCTGAACTATCGTCCAAATCAAGTTTTTTAGTTCCTTTTTGCAGCTAAATTCATCGAAGGGGGTTGATGTTCTTTGTCGCAAAAAGATCTACTTGTTATGCTGCCGGCATATAATGAGGCCGCATGTATCGGTAAATTTATTGATTCGCTCGCTCAGCAAAATATTTTTGATATTGCCGATATACTGGTTATTAATGACGGCTCAACCGACGAAACTTCAAAAATTTCTAAGAGCAAAGGTGTGCGCGTTGTTTCGCATATCTATAATCTAGGTTATGGTTGCGCTTTGCAGACAGGCTACAAATTCGCTGTCCGCCATAATTATAAGTATGTTATACAGATTGACAGCGACGGTCAGCATGACGCGTGCAACATTAAATCTATTTATGAAAAACTAACCTCTCCGGATAATCCTCCGGATATTGTTATCGGCTCACGTTTTCAAAAAGGCAGCAAATCCTTTCGAATATCATGGGCAAAAAAAATAATTATACATTTTTTCAGAATGCTTATTCGTGTTAGTACACATCAGTCGATTCTTGACCCTACCTCAGGACTTCAAGGACTTGACCGAAAAGCTTTTCTTTACTATTCATTTTACAATCATTTTGAATATGACTATCCTGACGCGAACATGATAATCCAGATGCTGCTAAATGATTTTAAAATCGAGGAAATCTCGTCAGTCATGCATCTGAGAGAAACTGGAACAAGCATGCATTCCGGAATCATCAAGCCGATTTTATACATATTTAAAATGCTTCTTAGCACAATTTCGGTAATAGCAAGAGAAAAAAATCAAATCAGAAAATCACGCAAAAAGAAATAAATTTAAAATAAATACCGGTGGTGAAAATCTTGATTAAACGCAGCACATATATTGTTATAATGGTGTTTGTAGCCATACTTTTTGTATGGATTCAAATGCTTATGCTTAATCTGATTTGGAGCAATGATTGGGTTGTCAACGCTGAAAGTGACAATAAAAACGATTTCAGCGAAGCCTGGTCAATTGAAAAAAATGACGCTGAAATGCCGCTTGCTACTCCGATTACGGACGAAAAAGCGGAGTATATCGTTATCGCTCCGGAAGCCAATGATATTTATAAAAATGTTACACGTACTCTCAAGCTGATGAAAATATCGTATATTTCCTGCTCTTCGGTTGACTTATTGCCTGAAACCGTTGATGAAAATCTCATAGGGTTGGTTATTTGTACCGGTAATCTTGAAAGTCTTGGCAGCATGAGCAAGCTTCTGAGCTATATCTCAACCGGTGTTGAAGCATATTTCATGGATTTGCTTGATATTTATTCGCCGACTTTCCAGAATTATTATCCGATTTTCGGAATTGATGAGGTCATTAAAAGAGAAACTCATAAGGACATTGACTTTTTGGAAAATATACTTGCGAACGGTACTGTATTTAAGGTTGAAATTGAGCCGACAATTAATAATGTAAAACTCAACGGTACCTGCAGAAAATTCGCTGTTGCTGCCGAGCCTGACGAGCTTGATATTAAATATGAAAACAGAATCCCTGTTATCTGGCGCACCTTCTATGAAAACGGTCCGATATTTGTAATTAATATGGATATTATGGGTGATTTTGCTTATGCCGGAGTTTTCAGCGGACTACTCGCCCTTAATAAAAAGACATTTATTTATCCGATAATTAACTCGACAATAGTTTTGGTTGACGCGCTTCCCTTTTATTCTACAGAAAACAACGAAAATGTTCACACAGCATATGCAAGAGATATTGTTCAGTTCCAACGTGATGTTTTATGGAGTGACCTTACCTCAATGATGAAGAGGTTATTTATCAAATACACCTATTACCCGTATATCGGTACTGAACAGGAATCAGTAGAGCAAAAGCTTTTGACGTATTATTCAAAGGATGTCACCTTAAATGAGAGCGAGTGGGGCTATTACCCAAGTAAATACTTCTCGCAGACGCTCGAAAACTATAAACCGCGCACGGAAATGCACTATCCTTCACCCGATTCAACAAGTCAGATAAGCTTTAATATTAGGGATTTCGGCTTTGTTTCCGATAAGACTGTTTCCTTGCCTGTTATTAGCTCCGGCAGCCAGCTTGATAAGGGCGATGTTTTCAAAGCTTTCTCTATGGCATCAGCATTCGGATATGTCTGCCACTATATTGATATGAAGGAAATACTCTTGAATCCAACCGGCGACGACTTATGGACAGGCTATAAGCTTGACCTTGTTAATAGCATCTATCCATTTATTAAAACTTATGAGGTTTTTGATACAGAGACCGCCAGTGACGCTGCTGTTAAAATGAACCTTTATCTCAACTGTAAGCCGGAATATGAAATTTATGAGGACAAGGTTGTTATTAAAAATAATATTGACAGCAAAATGAGCTATATGGTTAAGTTATCCGACGATGTCGTGACTATTCAAAACTGCACACTGAAACAACTGAGAAACGACATGTTTATGGTCACGGTGAATCCGAATTCTGACGCTGTCATTTATCTAACAGACCATGACCATCGCAGCTCGGAGCTTAAGAAGGTCTTTGATGCGGATACTATTTTATACTAATTTTACATTTATAATTTAAAGGTGGTGACTGAGTAGATTATTCCCTAAAGCAATAAGAGGAATAATTATAACTCTTTAAAATGAAAGTCTGCTTAATGTGCGAAGGAAGTTATCCATATGTAACCGGCGGTGTTTCAAGCTGGATTCAAATGCTGGTCACCTCTTTAAAAGACATTGAATTTTGCGTAACCTCAATAGTTGTTGACAGAGCTCACGGCGGTTTATTTAAATATAAAATGCCTTCGAACCTGACCTCAATTCATGAATGCTATCTTCAGGACGCCGACTATACTAAAATGACCCAGAAAAAGCTGACGCTCTCGGACAAGGAAAAAAATGCTTTTTATTCATTTATTATGGGTGAAAACATTGACTGGTCGACAATTTTTAACTTTTTTCTAACCAGAGATGTTTCGGTGAACAGCCTTCTTTTGGGTAATGACCTGCTCGACATCATAAAAGAGTTTTATGAAAAGTATTATCCGCGTCTGCCCTATACCGACTTTCTCTGGACTTATCGCTCTATGATGCTCCCGCTTTGCACACTTTTAAAGTATAAGCTCCCTAAGGCTGATATTTATCACAGCGCTTCAACCGGTTATTCCGGAATTCAAACCTGCCTTGCGAAATATGCTTACAATAAGCCTGTCATTATTACCGAACACGGTATTTATACTCGTGAGCGTGAGGAGGATATTATTCGTTCCTCATTTGTTGCCGGCTCATATAAAGACATCTGGATTCGTCACTTCTATAAACTTTCGGATTGTGCCTACAGAAACGGTGACAAAATTATTTCTCTTTTCGAAAACTCACGCGGTCTTCAGGTAGAAATGGGATGCAATCCGGCTAAGACAATGGTCATACCGAACGGTGTCGACCCTCACCGTTTTGATTCAATTGCTCAGAAGGATCCATCTGACACTAATATAAATCTCGGAATTATAGCCCGTGTTGCGCCGATTAAAGACATTAAAACACTTATCAACGCTTATGCCGCTGCTAAGGATAAGGTGAGAAATCTTGTTCTTTATATAATGGGCGGACATGAGGAGGACGAGGTTGCTTATTATAATGAATGCGTTGACCTCGCGAAAAACCTCGGGCTTTCCGATGTTATCTTCACCGGTAATATAAATCTTAATGAATATATGGGGCGAATGGACATAATTATTCTTACAAGTATCAGTGAAGGGCAGCCGATTTCCATACTTGAGGCTATGTCTGCTAAAAAGCCCTGCATTGCGACCCGTGTCGGAAACTGCGAGGAAATGATTCTCGGAAGTGACCCGGAAACTGATAAACCTGCGGGTATTATTACTCCGATTATGAGCGTTGAGCAGATTTCAGCCGCTATAGTAGACCTTGCCGAGGACGCGGTAAAACGTCGCGATTTCGGTGAAGTAGGTAAAAAAAGAGTCGAAGAAAAATATCCTTATGATATGGTTATCGAGCGCTACAGAAATTTATACAATAGCTTAACATAAAGCTAAAACTGCCGAATAAGTATTTTTTGATTATTCGATCAGTCCTTAAGGAGGAAGAATTTTGGCCGGTATAGGATTTGAGCTCAAAAAGCTGTTTAAAACCAATAGTATAGTTTCGAAACTCAGAGGAGCGTCATATGCTGCGATAACAACAATCGGTCCGTTGATTTTGATTATCGTTACCCTGTTCCTCATTTACATGTTTTTGGGCTACAACAACATACTTTTCGCAAGCCGGGAGTTATTGGCAAGCACAATTCTTTATGTTTTTATCTTTTCTCTGTGCGCCACTTCCCCGCTGAACGCGGTTATCGCACGATTTATTGCCGATAAGATTTTCGAAAACAAAGAGGACGATATTTTGCCTGCTTATTACTCTGCGCTCGGGCTTAATATTCTGATAGCTTCGATTCCAGGCATTATCTTTTGCGTTCGAATGGTTCTTGTCAGCGATGTTAAACCGGATTATGCCTTGATTGCCTATCTCGCGTATATGGGGCTTGTCTTTGTTTTCTACAGCATGGTTTTTATTACCGCGCTAAAGGAATATTTCAAGATTGCAGGCGCGTTTGTTGTTGGAATGCTGGTCACGTTGATTACTGGTGTTGTGCTATCAAAGGTATTCCATGTTGTTATTCACTATGCAATAGTCACCGCTTTCGCACTCGGTTTTCTCGTTATTGCCTTTATGCTTTACTCGCTAATCAGAGCATATTTTAAGAACAACAGCCAAAACTATTTTCTGATTTTTGATTATTTCAAGCAATACTGGAAGCTAATAGCAGTCAATGGCTTCTATACCTTCGGACTTTATGTTCACAACTTCATTTTCTGGACTACAGAGCATCAGATTAGGGTTGTCAATTCATTTATTTCCGCGCCGGTTTATGATATGGCTACTTGTATAGCGATGTTTATTAATATTTCTACTATGGTCATATTTATAGTTGAGGTTGAAACAAATTTCCACGACAGGTATCAGGAATACTGCCAGACGGTTATCGGCGGCAGCGGCACGGACATTGATTATGCTAAAGCTGAAATGTTCCGCTCAATAAGGCATGAAATAATGTTTATTTTCCAGTTCCAGGCAATAATAACCATTGCACTTAACCTAGTTTGTCTGATAGTTTTGCCGAATATCGGTATTTCGAAATATATACTATCTATTACAACATCCCTTGCTGTAGCGTATCTGATAATTTTTATAATGTACAATCTGGTTATCTTCATATTCTATTTTAATGTTTATAACCGGGCAATGATAACCACCGCGATATTCTTCGGCGTGACCTTTGTCGGAACTCTGATATCAAAAGAATTACCTGAAAACCTTTATGGCTTAGGAGTTTTGGCAGGAGCTATAGCAAGCTTCACTTATGCCTACTTCTCCATTAAGAATATTGAGAAGAACCTAGACTACTATATCTTCTGCACCGGTACCATTACCAACGAGGTTGTTGATAAGGACTGGGGACACGCGGTCTATAGCAACGATAAAAGAATATAAAACAAAAAAATATGCCGGTCGGAAGATTTCTTTCGGCCGGTGTTAATTATGATATTTAGTACCAAACTTCGATTAATCAGTAGATAAAAATATTTTCACGGAAGCTTTATATATGAACGATAGCAAGCTCTTAGTTCAGATTAAAAAATTAATATTTGTCAACTTTTAAACTGAACTTAATATAACCCCCTCCAAACGGAGGGGGTTATACTTTTTAGTTTACTTTTCTGACGGGAAGCCTTTTCTTTTCCTCTTCTTTTTCAACTACCTTCTTTTTTTCAAACGCGCCGAAGGTTGAAACTGCACGGATAAGCACAACAATCTGGTGGTATCCCAGCGCTTCGAGAATGCTGTAAAGTATAATTTTTGAACTGAGGGAAGGTGTTATATAGCATTCATTCATCTGCTGGTCTACTCTAGCTGCTGAAATGTTATTGAGTATTCTTAAGCCAAAATAAAGCCCGATGATTAGCAAAAAGGTCTCAATTGAAATTTGATTCATAATCAGCGCAAGAGGTAAAGTTATGTATGATAATGCTTCAAAAATCACAAGAATTATATTATTTAAAAGATTATACGCAACCTTCAGGCTCAATGATTTATACTTAAAAGGTGAGCGCAGAGCTTTTAAATGCGAGAAAGTTGCTCTTGTAACTCCCTTTTGCCACTTGCTGTAACGCTTAAAGCCGTCACCGGTGGAATCCTCGGGAATCATACTCAAAACATCACGCTGTGTTACTATTCTGCAATCCTTTTCTCTTGAGTACATGTCTTCTTGAATTCGCAGGAACATTTCATATTGACTGGTTTGACTGTCTATAGAAAAGCCGTTGCAGTCCATAACTGCTTGTTTTTGGAAGAGTGCGAACATTCCTGATTTACTGTAAAGCTCGCAGCTGGCTTCCCTGTTTAGAAAATCTGCCGCGGTCATGTTAATGCATTCGACAAGCTTTACACCTTTTGAATAACCGATTGAACCTTGCTTCACCGAGGTGTTTTCATGCTCTGCGTTATTATCTATTCTGGTGATTCCGCTTGAAACTACAGTAGAGGAATCCTTAAAAAATTCAAATGAAAGCTTCAGAAGCGCGTCTTTATCGATTTCCATGCCGGGAGTTATAACCGTAAACATAGGGCATTGTGAAATATTAATTCCCGCATTGACCGCGTCGTTTAGTCCGCCCTTCACTTTTTCGACATATAAAAGCTTTGGATATTTTTTGTTATAATAAATATGGCGCAGCTTAGCAGTCTTTATAGTACGCTTAATTGCATGCTCGATTTCGCCAAGCTCATAATTTCCAATCACGCGTGTATTAACTGCTTCTCCGCAGCCGTCATTGACGACAATTATCTCCATATGGTCATAATTCATTTCCATCAGGCTGTCGATTGTTGAAATAGCATCACGGTCTTCTTCACATATCGGCACAATAATTGAAATGGGTATCATATTTTCTTCACCCATATATGCCTTAAAGTCAAGAATCCGGTTTTTTTGACGCTCCCGGCCTGCCTTGAGCATTTCGATTAATGTTTGCAGAAATTTAATCGCAGCGATAAAGATAAATAAAATGACAAATACCGCGTTAACCGTGCTCAAAAAAGAATTAAGTATACTCATTAAATCTCACCTCTCATGTTCAATATTGCACTGCTTTAAACGCTGAAATCGCGGTATAGAACATATTTGATTGCATCCGATGCGAAGTTATCATATTTTCCGAGAATTTCATCGACATATTCAAGTCCGTCCTTCATGCCGATGAGGGTTTTTGTAGCGTTATATCTGACCCACCACTCGCTGTCGCTGGTAGCTCTTGAAACGGTTTCGGTAGCGGTAAGGGTGTCAAGAGAACCGAGAGCCTTCACTGCTGCATTACGGACAATCCACATCCTGTCGCTGGCGGCGCTCACAAGCTCACTCTCAAATCTCGCGTCACCGAAATTCCCCAAAGCGGTAACGGCAGCAACCCGTAAATTCGCGTTTTTGCTCTCGAGAGCTTCAAGATAAATTCCGACAAAGTCCTCAATATTATACTTTGCAATAGACTTTATGACAGTCGCCTTAGTGTAATCGTCACAATCAGTAAAAATCAATGACGCAAGCACTCTAATATCCTCAGTATACTCGCCGAGAAGCTGACAGACAAGTCTTTTCGAAATCCTGTAATTGTCCTTGCAGCTCGCGACAAATTTCAATACTCCTTCTTCATTTCCAAGCTTTGAAAGAGCCATGGCTGAGCTGAAGGCAAGCTCCATATTGTCCGAATCGAGATACTGCTCTATATTTTTAGCCTGTTCACCCACCGAATAATCAGCCAGCATGCGGCAAGCATGAGCCTTATCATAGGGTGAACGGCTGTCAAGGAGCTTAGTATAAAATCTGACAGGTTCAACAGTCTTTAAAATCTTAAAGAGCGCTAGTTGAAGTCTTTCGTCGCCATCCTGAGCTTTTTCGAGATTTTTAAAGAATACAGCCGAGAGAGCATCAAAGTTTTCCCTGTTGTTACCCATGCTTTTAGCAAGTTGGTTTAATTCGTCATTTAAAGTATGTTCAGACGGCGCATTAATTATGGAATAGAATATTTCTTCAATTCTTCGGTTCTGCTTAAACACCGCGACACGGTTTTTCTCTTGCTTTTTCGAGCGTAACATCAGCGCAAGAGCCTGCACAACCACCAGCGCGGTAATACACAAGAGCAGGACGGTTGTAGAGTTTTTCATAAATTCAATCATGTGCGGTTAGCCTCCTCATATTTCCTAATTAGAATAATCAGAAATATTTATAAATTTTTACTGCTGTTATATATTTTTATGATTTTGTCAAACGATTTGTTAAAAGCATCAACGGCTTTTCTTTCAAAATGAGAATCTACTCGTTCATTTATAAAGATTTTCGCTTCGTTCAAGGACCAGGCTTTTTTATAGCTTCTCTCTGTAGTCAAAGCATCAAAAACATCAGCCACCGCAACAATTTGGGCATATAAATGAATCTCATCACCCACAAGTCCGAGGTATCCCGAGCCGTCTATCTGCTCGTGATGCTGCTGAGCGATAATGGCCGCAGCCGAAATGAATTCACCCGGAGAGCCTGAAAGAATATTGTAGCCCCACACAACGTGGTTTTTCATAATAGAACGTTCCTGTTTAGTCAAAGCGCCTTTTTTCTTGATAATTTTTTCGGATATAGCCAGCTTTCCAAGGTCATGCATCATGGATGCCTGAGAGACAAGCTCACTCTCCTCTGCGCTCATTCCGTATGCAAGGCAAATTACTTTGGTATATTCGGACACGCGACGAATATGCTCGCCGGTTTCCTGATTTCTGGCCTCGGTTATATGAGCGAGATTGAAGAACACCATGTTTTGCATCTCGACAATTTCGTTTTTTAAGTTGAGAGCTTCAAGAGCATAAGAAATATTGGCATATGTTGACTTCAGAACACCCTTCAGATCCTCGGAAATAACCCTTTTCATTCCGCTGATATGGCAAATAAGGTATACTTCATTATTCTGACGCAGATAAACATCGATATAAGTAACGCCAAACATGATATAATCATTGTTTGATTCGTTAATTCGCTTCTCGATAATGTCGAAATTGCATAATTCCTGCTCGTTATCAGAGTAAACAATAGAGTAATAGCCGTTTTCTTTTGTAGCAACGCTCACTCGAAGCGTGTCGGTAATCCCGACGGCATTTCCGGAGGCTTCAATCATATCCTCAAAAATAATTGTTCTCAGACTCTGTGCCATATTTCTGCAGAACTCAGCCATGCTTTTTGATGAAAAAACCTGGGCGCTTAAGGTCAGAGCCTTGTTAAAGAGAACCGTGCTTTGAGTATTTGTCTCGCTGTCGTGATGAACGGTTATAGCATTAAAAACTTTTCCCGGCAGATAATCCAGACCACATAAAACCATCAGAATTCCTGATAAAATACTCAGGGAATAGCTCTGGTCAAGAATGAAAGAAAAACAGTAATTTATCGTGAAAAAATATGAGGAGAACATTAGAGCAATCAGCGGAATCTGAATTTTCAGCTTCATCTCCGGCAGACATCTCCAAATAGAGACTGAGGAACAAATAATCAGGAATAATGTATAATACGGAATTATTTCATACAGAGTATAAGTAAAACTTGGCTGAACACTGAAAACAAAAAGCGAAATATAGAAGATATGTAGCAGTGCCAGCGCTTTATTTAATAAATGGAATTTTTCTTTGAAGCAGAATGAAAGACACAAGATTCCGAATTCAATGATTAAGACAAGAGCAGTTTCCAGCTTAAACAGATTAATCGAGTCGGAGGCATAAACTGACAGAATGGTTCTCAAAGCTATAAGCAGACCTGAAGAGGTGAAAATCAAACTTGAAAAAATCAGCCTACGCGTACCCTTTCGATAAAATCTAGCGCCGATACAGCACATTATAAAGAAGGCGCCGATACCGAAAATAAAAGCAGCAAGAAGCAAAGAAATAAAGAAAAAAATACTCTGAAAAGACTCATATTGGTTGCTGACAAGCCAAGCTTCAGTGTGACGGTTGCCGCTGAGGCGGTAAACAATTTCAACAGAACAGCCGGAATAATCTTCCTCTATCAACACTTTAGAAATTGCTGACCTTGAAAACACTGTTTCTTCTATAAATGAGTTATAAAGCACAACACCGTCAACAATAACAATAACCGGTGAATAAAATGTTTTGACAAAAAGCAACTGCCCTTTTCTTAGCGAGTCAAAGTTACGGGAGATTTTTGCATATTTTCGCTCAGGTATATAATTATTAAAATCCTTGAGCTCAATTGTTTCATTAATATTTTTGTCTGAAAAGAAAGCATCAACTGTTTTTGCTGTCGAAATTCGCCAATTATCGTTGATTTTGCTCGGTATAGGTGAAAATTTGTCGACAGAAAGGACGACCGTTACTGAAAATTGTATTATTAGAAATACAATTACAGCGGCGATTATACCTAAAATATATTTTTTAAAAAAACCTTTGTGCATCAGGCTTATCCTTTCTGCTCAGACAAGGGGGAAAGTAAAGTCGGTGAGAAGAAAAAGATTTATCAGTTGATGTTGGAATATTTTTTCAAAATATCCTGAACGTTAATTTTCGGCTTAACAGCAGCATCAGGAGCTCTTCTGATAGCTTCATTTTCAGCCTGTTTTTTTACTTCGTCGGCTTTTTCCTGCTCCTGCTTGAGGATATCATCCTGCTCCTTTTTGCTCGCTATGCTGCGTTTTATGGCTTCCTTCATCTCATTTAGCTCGTCTTCAGGGTTATAACTCTCCTCATCCTCAGCCTCGTCAAGCTTATCCTTGGCGATTTCAACATATGGCTGAAGCGGTTCCTGAACAGGAGCTGCGAGGGGAATTTCCGGAGCTTTCGGTGAGTGAACAGGCTGCTGTATTTTTTCTGCTTGTGGTTCAGGCTCCGGAGTGAATACTTCAGCGGATTTTATTTCCGCAGGGATTGTAAAAATCGGTACAGGCGGAATTTCTATGTGCTGAACAGTGCCTTCGTCACTATCCTCCAAATCCGTCGGAGCATCAATATATAAGGAATCAAATGAAAAATTAATCAAATCTATTGGTAAGTCCGCGTTCTTCGCGGCTTCGGATATATTCGCGGCGTTCTGCTCAAACTTAGTATCTGTGTCTCGGATAAGCTGCTCAATTGTCGGCAGACTAGAGTTAGTTGAGCCGTCGTTTATGCCTTCCTGGTCAAGCTCTGTTTTTATTTCGCTGCGGAAAGCCGACAATGTGGTTTCAACATCAGAAATAATCCTGTCTCTTGATATTGAGAGATGCTTTATTTGCTCAGAGGTGTTGATGTTTATCTCAGAAACAGATTTAATAATACGCTCTAGCGCGAGGAATTGCTGTGCGCCCTGTTCGATAAACGCGCTCAGCTGCTCTTTTGCGCTATTCAGGTCGTCAAAAAGGATTTCGGTTTTGTGAATATCACTGCTCAGTTCAAGGAAAACCCTGTTAGCGAGCTCGTTTACATTGTCCTTCGCATCAGATGCAATATCCATCGCACCTTCAAAGGCATGCAAATAAATCTTTTCAATTACTTTCACGTCAGGCATAGCGGATTTTTTTGATGCCGCATTTATATCCTTCGATAGCTTTAACAATTGTTCTTTTAATACAGAAATAGATGAATTAAGGTCGCCGACGCTTGTCTTAAGCGCAGCGATTTCTCTATCTTTCGCAATTATAGCGCTCTGATAAGCAGTTATCGCTTCTTTTGCGGCTTGCTCGTTGATAACTCTGCCGCTCTTCGAGCTGTCTGCTGATGTGTTCTTAATTGCGTTTTGAAGCGCCTGTTCTTTTTCACGCAGAGCGGTCTCAAACTGCTTTGAGGATTCATCATACCTTGTGAGCAGTTTAGTCAGTCTGTCTATTTCAGCGTCTTTTTGCTGAAGCTCAGCAGCATGTGAGTCAATAGTGCGGTTCATTGCCGCAAAATCATTGTCACTGCTGTTAACACTTGATTCATTATTTTCAACTTCTTTTTCCGCGCTGAAAAGTTGTTGCCTGAGGTTGAAAATCTCATCGTTAAGCTCGGCTATCTTCTTCTCGACTTCTTCCTCGTCATAACCGCGCATTTTCTTTTTGAAAGCTTCCATAATTTGACCTCGATTCCGTGAAATTTTTCTGCCGGATCATAGAAATATTGTATATTACTTAACATTTGCGTTTGCGAAAAACAAGGATCAGATTCATCGCAAAAAAAGACCTATTTGCTTTGAGACTGAGGATAGAAAAGCGATATCCGCCCTGCTCCAAGTTCGTGAAGTGATGAAACTGTCGTAGAGGAAAAGGTATTCACTGCCAGCGCTACCCAGTGAAGGGTGCAGAAGGAAGTAAAAAAACACTCCTGCTCTGTCAAGTCCGAGCTGCGACCAGATTTCCTGAGGCAATGAGTCTGCAGTATAAACACTGCTATCCTCTGATTTTCTGAAAAAATCAATAAGATTATTATAATCAGTGAATTTTCCGTAAGCCGGACGTCTTTCACTGGATGAAGCTGAATAAATAAGGTTAAAACTGCCCTGAGCATCACATTCATAAATAACTGCGCTGTCTATATCATATGCCTGAGCTATCGTACTGAGCACATGCTTTATGCTCTGTTTAACATCCTCGGAGCCATATAGACTGTTAAAAATACTGTTTGTTAAATCCATTGTGGAGCTATAAGTTTTATTGTCGCTTTCTCCAAAAAGATTATTCAATAGCTCAAAGGATTCCATGGAGTATTTTTCGCTGTATTTTTCGTTATATACAAGGCATTTTCCTTTTCCTTCTCGTTTTGACTGATATAACGCCTTATCCGCGTTATCGTAAAGTGTTATAAAATTATCACCGTGACGCGGGTAAAAAGCTATTCCTGAGGATAGTGACATATTATAATTAACATCATTGATTGTTTTCGCTTTTAGTAGCGAATTAACCTTGTCTACCCTTGATTTTATTATTTCTTCGGATTGAATTTGGCTGATAAAAACGATAAGCTCATCGCCGCCGAAGCGTGAAATAATATCAGAATCGCGGAATACACTCTTAATGATATTAGCACAACTTACAATTACTGAATCGCCTAAAAGATGACCGAAGCTGTCATTAATAATTTTTAAATTATCAATATCAAAAACAATTAAAGCGTGTGAAGTGTTTTTACCGCTTTTTTCAATCATTTCCTTGACGATTGTCTCGCCGGTGACCTTGTTGTAAAGACCGGTCAGTAAATCAATTTTTGAACGGTGAAGAACCTCATTGTAGGTCTTGTAATGCTCGGTAAAATCAGTAATCCTGCCGATAAGCCTGTCAGGTATTCGAGCGCCGATATCTGAACGGGATGATAATTCAATCAGGCTGCAAACAAACTGCCCTTTTGAATTTTTTATCCTGACAATTATCGAATAGTCGCCGCATCCAGAGACAAGTCTGGTGCAAAAAAGCAGATATTCATCCATGTCCGCCTTGTGAATATTTCCAAGGTCAAAAATGAACGGACTATTACCATCCACAATTGGAGGATACCCGAAGAATGTCACAAAATTGTCACAGCATTTAATTTCCCCTGAATTCAACTCAATATCAAAGACAGCCGCGCCTTTAAAAAGTGATATAGTCTTATATATATTTTCCAATACCGCTTCCTTACCGATGTATTTATATGTACTCTCATTTTCACTGCTCATATGGTATTTCATCCTTTGTACGATTTTTTATGAATATTATAGAATAATGAAAACTTTCGCAATAATAAAATCCCTTATTTTCAGTCCAAATTGAATTTTAACATATTAATCACGCAAAGTCAAATGAAAAACCTTCTTGATAACCATGCTCTCAGTCGTTTATTTCTGGCAGTCGCGATAAAAAAAGCAATGAGTGAAACACAGGAAGCGGCTACCACAATAGAAACAGCCAAAATGATGTCATTATTGTAATAACGGCTCATCAATAAATCCCCGGTAATGCTGAAAACAGCAACAATTGCCAGTACAGCAATTGCAATATGCACCGGGTCTTTTTTCTTAGAAAGCCATTTAATCATAAAAATACAGGATATTAAGACATAAAAAATTAAAGGCAATGCAATTTCAAGAAACCATTTACCGCCGTTTTCAGTTCGGTTTAAGGCGAAAAACACATAAATATATAATGAAATAGCAATACTGTCTATACTCAGGAGTAAATACGGGTGATAATTAATCACGAGAAATGGCAATACAAACAGAAGCCAAAATAATGCGCTGCTTGAAAAAACATACAGAGCCCATCTTCCTGACTCGGAATAAATCAGATTTAAAACAATACAAACAATATTTGGTATAAGAACAATCATCGAGACAATGAAAGCAGCATAACGTCTTCTGATTCCTGCCGGAATCATCAGTTTTTCAGGATAGGCGCGTAAGTCGGTTGAATCCTTTTTATTATTCGGATTAAACACCGGTGTATCGCACAGTGAGCACTTCTTAATATTTGTGTCCAGCTCGACACCGCAATTAACACAATAAGACATGCTTAGAGCTCCTTTCTTTCTGGTATATTAGTCTCTGTTACTTTCAATTTTCACATGGATTCCGTTTTTGACTAGAAAAGTGAAAAAATCTCTTTCTATATCGGTGTTATTATAAATATTCGCGCAAGTAATAGCAAGACTATCACCGTAGCTTATTGCACCGAATCTCGCGCCGTTAAGGTAGCCGGGACCCATCATAAACATCACGCGGTCAATATGTTTATCCATTTCAGCCGGCAAATCAAGCTTACCTATATTTGAGATAGCCGCAGTAACTGTTTTTTCTGTAGTGGCATAAAAGACAGCGGCAATGCTTAATCTTTTAATAAAGAGCGGCATAAGTCTCATGAAGGGATTGCGTTCCAGCTTGAGATTACCGCTCATCATCGAATTTAACTGCTTTTCGTTGTTTATATATCTCAGATAAAGCGAATACTGCCGGAGAATTTCTTCAAATGTATATTCACCCATTTTTGGGTCAAATTTTGTCGCGAACGCCAAAGAAAAATTTCGCAGAGTATCAGAGGGAAAAGAACGCCGCAGATTAACGGGAACTTGTACAGCTATTTCCTTTTGTGTAATATTTTCCAGCATTTGCCGCTTGTAATGAATATAACCAAGCACACCGGCGATATATTCGGTCAGAGTAACCTTATATTTCCGCGCCTGTTCAAGCACCTCGTTCACATTCATATATCCGGTTGTGATATTAATGTTGTGATTTGGTAGTTTTTCGCCTTTTCTGTGATATACAAATTTTCCAGCGCGTTTTGCTTTCACTTTTGAATTCGCATAACGCAAAAAGGAATCCTCAAGCTCTGATTCCTTCGGAGCTTGTGTTATATCAAGCACATTGCCGCCCGGAGGAATCTCGTTACCTTTTAGCCTCAGGTATTCAGCCAGAAGGGTTGAGAGAAATTGCACTGAGCCGTAACCGTCTGTGAGTGCGTGGAAAAACTCAACAGCAACCTTATTCTCATAATAAAAAACACGAAAGAGAAAATTTCTGTTTTCGCTGTATTTAATGCGATAACAGGGATTCTTTATATCAGGTAAAACCGGCGGACAATCCTGGAGGTTTTTTTCAAAAAAGTACCAAAAAAGACCTCTTTTTATGCGAACATCGAAGCAAATAAAACGCGGCATAATGTTTTTTAACGCGGTCTCCAGCAGCTCAGGATTAATTTTTTCCTTTAAAAAAACAGCGAAGCGAAAAACATTAGACCATTTTGAATTATTCTGTGCAGGGAATATTTTTCCTGCATTATCTAGCTTAAACCAGTAGTGCTCGTCCTTTTTATACTGCATTTTTTAACCAAACCTTACAGTTGATAACAAATTTTTTCTCTTTGGATTCCTTTTTATCAAAAAGCATAAACTATTTAGAAAATTTTTTAAGTGAAGTACACGGAATAAAAAATTATGCTTTCATATATTTTCAATTTCCCTCAACAGCTCCATAGCCAAATCTTCTTCTCTAACCTTCCTGAGAATTTCACCTTTTTTAAAAATCAGTCCGTTTTCGTCGCCGCCGGCAATGCCGATATCAGCTTCTCTCGCTTCACCCGGTCCGTTAACAACGCATCCCATGACAGCGACGGTTATATCCTTATCGCAGTCACGCAAAAGATTTTCTATTTTATTTGCTAATGAAATCAAATCGATTTTTGTCCTTCCGCAGGTAGGGCAGGAAACGATTTTTACGCCCTTAGAACGCACACCTGCGCCTTTTAATATATCATACGCCGCGGGAATTTCGCTTATCGGTGAGGCTGTTAAGGATACCCTAATAGTGTCTCCGATGCCATGCAGCAGCAGTGAACCAAGAGCAACCGCTGACTTAATTATACCCATTCTTTCTGTTCCGGCTTCAGTCACACCAATATGCAGGGGGTAATCGCAGCGTTCAGCGATTAATTCATAAGCTCTGACAGTCCTTGCGACGTCAGAGGATTTAATTGAGATAACAATATCCCCGAAGTCGAATTTTTCAAGCAGTCCTGCATGGTATACCGCGCTTTCAACAAGAGCTTCAGGAGTCGCAGAGCCGTGTTTCGCGAGGATTTCTTTTTCGAGTGAGCCGGAGTTTACTCCGATTCTGATGGGTATGTTCCTGTTCGCGCATGCAACCGCGACAGCCTTAAGCTTATCGTCTGAGCCGATATTACCCGGATTAATCCTGATTTTATCAATACCAGCCTGAATGCTCTCAAGCGCGAGACGGTAATCAAAATGAATGTCGGCAACAAGAGGTATATCAGTGTTTTCCTTGATTTTGTAAATTGTCGAAACGCTTTCCATATCGGGAACGGCGATGCGGACTATCTCACACCCAGCTTTTTCAAGCTCAAGGGTCTGCTTAACGCAAGCTTCAGCGTCACGCGAGGGAGTATTTAGCATTGACTGCACCGCAACCGCATTTTCTCCTCCGATTATCACTTTCCCGATTCTAACTTCACGGCTGAATCTCCTCAACATGCACATTCCTCCGAATTTTTTTTAGTCTCTAATGGGCTGAAAGCTCAATAAAAAACAAGACCTGTGTTTGTGCTTTGCAAGCCAAGCACACATTAGCTTTTACTGTAAACAACCGCCGATAATACTAAGTGATATAGTATAAAAAACCGGCGGTTAATGTAATTTTATTTTATTAAAAAATTATTTAAAAAGGTAAACAATATCCTTTATAGTAATAACAGCCATAAAAGCGAGAAGCAGCATAAGCCCGCCGGCATGGACATATTTCTCGTATTTCGGCAGTAAGGGTTTTCTGCGGATAGCTTCAAGCGTTATAAACAGCAGCCTTCCGCCGTCAAGCGCGGGAATCGGTAAAAGATTAAAAATGCCAAGATTTATAGAAATGAACGCCATAATCATCAAAATCATTTCCATACCGTTACCCTCAGCGGCAGTTGTTGCAGCCTGTGCTATGACCTCCATGGTTCCGACAGGTCCCGACAGGTCTTTAAGTCCGTATTTTCCCGTTGCAAGATCCGTTAGACTGAGCCTAACAAGTCTCGCTATGGAAGCCGCTTCCAAAAACGAATTTTTAAGAACATTTGCGAAGCTCCGAGGCACACCTCTGATGTTAAAATCATAAACGACAACCTGCTTGCCATCGACTTCGCGGGTTGCAAACTGAACGCCTTCAAGCTTTACGGTCTTACCTTCTCTGAAAACCTCAAAATCATATACTGTATTCTCACCTCTGAGCATCGCATAGGAAATGTCTGAAGACGTATAAAGCTTCAAGCCGTTAATTTTTTCGATTTTATCGCCCACTTGAAGCCCGTATTGATTGCTGACAGCCTGGTCTGAAAATTTAGCAATTTCTGTTGTTCCGATTAATTTCTGACCTGAAATCATAATTGAAACTATTATAAGCCCTGCAATGAGATTAAAAACAGCTCCAGCAGCTATTATACAAAAGCGTTTATAAGGCTTCTTTGAACCGAAGGAATTACTGTCCTCGCTCTCCTCGTCCTCACCCTCCATAGCGCAAAAACCGCCTATTGGCAGGGCTTTTAAGCTGTATTTTGTCTCTTTACCTTGAATTTTAAAAATAGTCGGTCCCATACCGAGGGCGAACTCATTGACCTTGACCTTAAATAGTCTCGCAATAGAAAAATGCCCCAGCTCATGCACAAAAATGATGAAACCGAAGAAAAGGATAGCGACCAAAATAGGCCAAACCTTGTTCCAGACTGTCAAAACTGTAATATCAAGAAAATTCATCTGAACCTCCAAGCTCAAGCGTGTATTATGAATAGACCATCGTATTTATATAATCTCTAACTGTTTTATCCACTGAAAAGACATCTTCAAGCGTAAAATCCTTTTTACAAGGAATAAACTCCATCGATTTTCTGACTAAATGAGCAATTTGTAAAAATCTGATTTTGCCTTGTCTGAAAAGAAGGTTAGCCTGTTCGTTAGCACTGTTAATCCCGGCGGGAAACAGCCCGTCTTTAGCTATTGCCTCTTTACATATATTTATGCAGTCAAATACAGAATAATCCGGCTCATAAAAAGATAGATTGCCGATTTTCGCGAGATTTAACTGCCCTGCAGGTGAGGGAAACCTTTCGGGATAAGTAAGTGCGTATTGAATCGGTATCCTCATATCGGGTAAACCGAGCTGAGCAATTACGGAATTATCCTCATACTCAATCAAAGAGTGAATAATACTTTCACGATGAACGACGATGTCAATCATATCCGGTGTTACATCGAAAAGCCTCACGGCTTCAATGAGCTCAAGCCCTTTATTAAACATAGTCGCGCTGTCAACGGTAATTTTCGCGCCCATACTCCAGTTCGGATGATTAAGCGCCTGCTCGATAGTCACATCGCGTAGCTCGTCAAGCGTTTTGCCGAAAAATGGACCGCCCGAAGCCGTCAAAACTATTCTTTTTAACTTATTTTCCGCGCTGCCCTGAAGACATTGAAAAATCGCTGAATGCTCACTGTCAACCGGTAAAATCCGAAGCGATTTACTTTTAGCAATGTCACAGACAAGATGACCGCCTGCGACAAGGCTTTCTTTATTCGCCAACGCGAGAGTTTTTCCGCCTTCCAAGGCACGAATTGTAGGCTTTAGTCCCGCAAGACCGACTATAGAATTAATTACTATATCCGCCTGTGCAACTCCGGCACATTCGCAAACACCCTCTTCGCCCGCTAAAATTCTGCAGGAGGTATCGGCTACCCTGATGCGTAAATCATTCGCGGCATCACTATCTAACAATGCTGCGCAAAAAGGAGAAAATTCCCTGATTTGATTTTCCATCAATGAAACATTATTGTTTGCAGTAAGCGCGACGGCTTTGTAGCCGCATTTTTTTATTACATCAAGCGACTGCACGCCTATGGAGCCTGTCGAGCCGAGAATTGAGATATTTTTCATGTTTACCTCATGTTATTTTATTTATAAATATATGAAAAATACAACTGCATCATAGCATAAAGGGTAGGCATAACAAAGAGAAGACTGTCAAATCTGTCCATAATACCACCGTGACCTGGTAAAAGCTTCCCGAAATCCTTTATCCCATACGCGCGTTTTAACGCAGACGCGGTCAAGTCTCCGAAAATGCTGACTATCGAAAGCACAAGTGAAGCCGGAATCACAAAAGCGAGACCCAAATGATTTGTCTCAAAGAAATATTTCTTAAAAATGAAAAAGAGGGCGATATTTAAAAGTAAGGTGCACAAAACTCCGCCTACAGCACCCTCAACAGTCTTGTTCGGGCTAACCTTAGGGCATAATTTGTGTTTACCGAAAAAGCTACCCGCAAAATAGGCGAAGGTATCAGTGAGCCAGGCGCAGAAAAGCGAAAGAAGAAGAACAAAATAGCCTTCTTTTCTAGAAAAACCCAAATTGAAGGAGCTAAAGGTTTGCTGAAGGTCTGTAAAGCGAATCATTAATGAAAAGCTGTATGGTACCGCGATAGATGCGAATATAGTTATAATTACATGTTCAATTTTAGTATTTTCATATTTCAAAATCATGAATATAAAGGAAATAATTATGTAAAATATTGCAATCGGTATCACCGGAAGACTCTTATTGGTAATGGTGGTCAAGGGGATTAGGGCAGCAACAGCTATACTTAAAACCATAATAAAAATATTTTTCAAGCCTACCGCTTTTTCTATCTCATAAACTGCCATAGCCGCGAGCAGGCATATAACGATCGGAAAAATAATTGTGTTTATAGTAAAAAGAACCGCAACGAATGCCACAGTCGCGACTAATCCTGTAATAACCTTTACCTTCATTCTGACTTCTCCTCAAATAATATATTATTTCTATCTTAAAAAATAGTATAAAAAACTATTAACTCAACTAAATTCCGCCAAAACGCCTGTTGCGTCTGGCGTATTCAAAAAGAGCCTTATCAAGCTCGGCAGGTGTAAAATCAGGCCATAAAACATCTGAAAACCAAAACTCGCTGTAAGCGGATTGCCAAACAAGAAAATTTGATAATCGTAATTCCCCGCTTGGTCTGATTATCAAGTCAGGGTCGGGCTGACCTGAGGTGTATAAACCTTTCGCTATGCTTTCTTCCGTAATGTCACAGGGCAATATTTTACCTCTTGCGACATTTTCCGCAAGCTCTTTAACGCTTTTTAAAATTTCCTGTCTGCCGCCGTAATTTATCGCTAAATTCACGACAGCTCTATGTTTATCAATGCTTTCCCTCTCAGCGCGCAGCATCAGCCCTGAAATATCTGAAGGTAAAGCGTTCATATCACCGATAAATTTAAGTCTGACTCCGCGTCTTTCATTCTCGAGCTTTTTCTCCTCAGCCTCAAAAAGATACTCTCTGAAAAGAGACATCAGAGCACTCACCTCATTCTCAGGCCGGCTCCAGTTTTCGGTGGAAAAAGCATAAAAAGTCAGATATTCAATTCCTATATCAACTGCATATTCAACGATTTTTCTAAAAACCTTCGCTCCGGCTTTATGCCCCTCAGAACGAGCCAGTCCTTGATTAGTCGCCCATCTGCCGTTACCGTCCATTATAAAGCCGATATGCTTCGGCAAAAATTCTTTTGCGGGTAATTCCGCCTGCATAAAATCATCCCAACTGCTCAAAAAGTTAGTTAAGCCTATATTTCCATTATTTCTGATTCTTTCGCGGCTGCAATTTTATCAATATTTTTAATAAAATCATCTGTGATCTTCTGCAGCTCTTCTTCGCCGTCTTTAAGGTCATCTTCTGTTATTTCGGAATTTTTCTTCATTTTCTTAATGATTTCTATCGAATCACGGCGAATCTGGCGAATCGCAATTTTGGATTCCTCAGCTGTTTTAAAAACATCCTTAACGAGAGATTTACGCCTTTCCTCGGTCAGTGGAGGGAAGGTCAGGCGGATAATTCTGCCGTCGTTCTGGGGGTTGATGCCTAAATCTGAGGCTTGAATCGCCTTTTCAATTGACTGTAAAGCCTTTGCATCCCAAGGTTGGATAGTCAGAATGCGCGCCTCTGCAACAGAAACGGCTGCAAGCTGATTAATCGGGGTGCTGACTCCGTAGTAATCTACGGATATACGGTCAAGAACAGTCGCGGAGGCTCTTCCTGCGCGGATTGAAGCATATTCGGCGTTCAAGGCATTAATAGTTTTGTTCATTCTTTCTTTTGTTGATTCAAAAACTTTTTCCATAATAATCTCCTTTATTTATCAATAATAATATTGTCAAAATACTTTTTTTACGGTCTGACTAATGTACCGATTTTTTCGCCCTGTATTGCTTTTTTTATATTTTCAGGGTCACTGAGATTAAAAACAAGAAGCTCCATATCATTTTCACCGCAAATAGCAGCTGCAGACGCGTCAATAACATTCAGTTTTTTCTCAAGTAAATCATCGTGGGTCAATATCTCAAAGAGTTTCGCGTCAGAAAACTCATGCGGATTTTTATCATAAACCCCGTCAACATTTGTCGCCTTAAACATAATATCCGCACTGATTTCAACCGCTCTGAGCGCCGCTGCCGAATCCGTGCTGAAACATGGATTGCCTGTACCGCAGCCGAAAACAACAATATTGCCGTTCTCAAGATATTCAACAGCCTTATCTCTGACAAAAAGCTCACCAAATTTCGGCATATTTACAGCAGTCATTACCTTGCAGGATACACCGAGCTGCTCAAAAGCGTCTGACAAAACTATGGAATTCATAACAGTCGCCAGCATTCCGATGTTGTCAGCTTTTGTTTTTTCCATGTTTTTATTGCTTCTGCCTCGCCAAAAATTCCCTCCGCCGACAACAATACCAATTTGGCAGCCGGATTTGCTGCATGAGGCAATAACAGAGCAAATTTCATTAAGAATAATGTTATCTATTCCGAAACCTTTTTCACCGCCTAAAACCTCGCCGCTGAGTTTTAAGAGTATTCGTCTGTATTTTTTCTCCATGACTACCTCCTCGCTTTACACGCAATATTTTACCTTATATTGTTTGATAAGTAAAGCGAAAAATGTTAAATTTTAGTTTTTGTTGTTTTTTTCATTAATCATAAGCTTTAGCGCGTCCATAGCGATTTTTATAGCTGAGCTTGTATCATGAGAGCTTATCTCGTTATATCCCAGCAATTTTCTTTCCTGATTCCAAATTACATGCAAAACCGCGCCGCACCTGACAGATAACGCTGCGGCAACGGTAAAAAGCGCCGCACACTCCATTTCACTGCAGAGCACTCCCAGTCGTTTCCAAGCTTCCCACTTGTTTTTTAGCTCGTATTCAACCGGCATTCTCTCCGGTGAATGCTGACCGTAAAAGGAATCCTTACTCTGCACTATACCGGCGCAAAACGGAAATTCATTTTGCTTTGCAGCCGAAACAAGGGCGGTTACAACCGAGAAATCAGCCGCAGCCGGAAATTCCGGTGGAGCGTATTCCCTGCTGGTTCCCTCCTGCCTTACCGCGGCGGTAGCAATTACGCAATCACCGCTGACAACCTTCTGAGAGATACCACCGGCGGTTCCGACCCGGATAAAGGTATGCGTACCGCACTGGGCAAGCTCCTCCATTGCTATAGCGGCTGAGGGTCCGCCTATGCCGGTTGAGCATACAGAAACTTTTTCACCGCAAAGATAACCTGTAAATACGCAAAATTCCCTGTTTTCGCTTACAAAAACAGGGTTTTCTAAATATTCGGCTATTTTTTTACTCCTGGAAGGGTCTCCGGGCAACAAGCAATAAGCGCCGACATCTCCTTGTGAGCAATTAATATGAAATTTTTTTTGAGATTCGTCCATATGACAGCCTCCCTGAAATCAAATGCATTATATTTCGGCAACCAGCTTAAGTAAAGAGCTGCTGCCTATCCTGTCGGCTCCCGCTTCAATCAGTCTGAAAGCAAAATCAAGATCTTTAATGCCGCCCGCAGCCTTGATTTTTATTCCTTTGCAGTATTTTTTAAATAAAGCTATGTCATGCTCTGTCGCGCCGGCTGATGAAAAACCTGTTGAAGTTTTTATAAAATCAGCTCCCGAAGCGCAGACGATTTCACACATTATAATTTTTTCTGGATCTTCAAGCAGACAGGTTTCGATTATAACCTTAAGTATTTTATTGCCGCAAACATTTTTTAATGAAATGATTTCGCCTAAAATATCGTCGTATTTTTTGTCTTTCAGCATTGAAAGATTTATAACCATGTCAATTTCTGCGGCGCCATTTTCCAATGCGTCAGCGGTTTCAAAAAGCTTAACTTTAGATGTGTTGTATCCGTTAGGAAAACCGATAACAGTGCAGATGTCAATTTTCCCCTGAACATACTGGGAGGCAAAAGCCGTAAAGGACGGAGGAATGCAGATTGAGGCTGCATTCCCTTTTATTCCTTCATCACAAAGTGTTATTATCTGTTCTAGTGTCGCGGTCTGCGTCAGACAGGTATGGTCAATTCTGCTTGCTATATCACTATTTTTCATTCCGGCTTCCTGAATTCCTGTAAGCTTGCGGAAACCCTGAGCGTTATTCGGGCGTCAATCGCTGTTATAGTGCCGTCGCCGTCAACCTCTGCCGCTTTAAGCTGCTTTTCGTCAAAAGTTTCGAGCATCGCGGAGTTACGCAGAATGAGTCTTGCATCGACCGCTGTGATGACACCGTCATTATTAACATCGCCCATAGCGTAGTCATCGCCGCCCTGTGTAGTCGGTTCATTATTGTTTGTTGTGCCTGTTGGATTTGTCGGATTTGTAACATTTCCTGTCGGCGGAATAGTCTTTTTATTCTTCATCGTGCCGCAGCCATTGCTGCAAACCATTGCGCTCTCACCTGTTTTGGTTGCTGTCGGTTTTTTAATTACCTGAGAAACAAAGGTTCCGTGAGCATTTTTGTCAATTGCTATATCCTTAGTCAAAGTCTGATTGCAAACTGTACATTTTGTTGTCTGAGTGCCGACTGCCATACAGGTCGGAGCCTTTGACTGTGTCCAGGTTCCTTCCTTATGAGCTACCTTTGGAATTGCGGTAAGATTAATTTCCTCACCGCAGGTGGTGCATTTATCTGCTTTTGAGCCTTCCGCAGTACAAGTCGCAGCTGATAATGTTACATTTTCATATACATGTGCGATTTTTGCAATCAATTCAAGGGATTCCGTATTTTTATACTGACAAACCGAACAAATATCAAAGCTTTCACCTTCAAGAACGCATGTGGGCTCAAGCGTAACAGTTCTCAAATATGTGTGCGGCTTCATTGAAACAGGTCTCTGCGCGAGAACGGCATTGCAAATCGAGCAGTTGTCTGTTTCCTGACCGAGCGCTGTACATGTGGGTTGAGTGGTAACAGTTGTAAGTGCTGAACCGTGAGTAGTCAGCTTGGGAACTGTAATTGTTTCGCCTATTTGCTGCTGACATATATCACATTTCATAAATTTTGAACCTTCAATTTTACAATCAGCCGTTATTGTAGTGACTTCCGAAAGATTTCCGTGAATTTCAGATTTCGGAATGACATCAAGCTGAATATCACCGCAGTATGCGCAAGTTCTTGTGTCTGTACCGGTAGAGTTACAGGTCGGCTCAAGGGTTCTGATCGTACTGTAATTATGCTCGCAGTTATTATTTACATCAATTATAACATCTATGCTTGAAGGGTCAGTAAAGAAAACCTTAAATGTGTTTTCACCAAGAGCAAGTCTGGCAATAAATTCTTTTTTGATTGTAATAGTGCCATTCTCAATAGTGTAATCATCAACGCTGATTCCGTTGCCTGTCAAAGCCGGAGAGGCAAAAGCGAAGTCTTTTAAGTCATAACTGAAAACAAAATCAGTCTGGTCATAAATTGATGCGGGATAAGTGTTTATTTCTATTTCCGGGCGATATAGGATGTTTGTAAATCCGGCACCGATTAATTCCTCATCAGCATATGAATCTTCATAGCATTTGAAAACTATACTGTCCTGCTTGACAGGGAGCCCGCCGACAGAAAGATAACCGATTGCATGCTCATCAATAAAAGTGATGTCTTTATGGAGTGTAATAGAGGTAAGCTTATCGTTATATAAAAATCCGGGAGCGATAATTGAAGTTGCGCTTGAAGGAATCTCGTAAGAGGTCCCTGCTTTCGCGGGGGGATAATACCTCAATGTTGTAGCGCCTTTGTTGAATAAAACGCCGTCAAGCGAAGCAAATGAAATGCTTTCGGCAGGAACGTTTATTGCCGCAAGTTTATCATTTATTATTAATTCGCTGGCAGTAATGGAGTTTGTAGCTGCAGGTAAATTCAAGACTGTGTCTTTTTTTGCGGCAGGATAAAACAAAAGAGTATCCTTGGCTTTACTATAAATTACACCTTCATGGCTTGAATAATTCGCATTTAAACTATCAACGGTAAATGACTTTATATTAGGCGCGCCGTTAAATGAATCAAAATTGATAGTTTCAACCGAAGCCGAAACAAATATGTTTTCGAGAGCAGATACACCGTTGAAAATATTTGCAGGGATTTCTTTTATTATGTTGGCAAAGAAAATCTGCGATTTATTTGCAAGAGGATAGAATAAAAGACTATAAACCGGTACCTCGGGAATGTTTCTATTAATATAATATAGTGCGCCGTCGTTCAGGCTTGTGTATTTTTCCGAGTTTCCTGTGCCGTTGAAGCTGATGCTTTCAAGCGCGGTGCAATTATTAAAAGCGTTTAATGCGATAGAGTCAAGTCCAAGAGGTAAAAGAAGGTTAACTATCGGTTTTCCTGAGAAAGCTCCGTCATCAATACCCTTGACAAGTAAGCCTTCATGCGTTGCGGGAAGAGATACGTTAACACTTGCGCCATTATAACCTGTTACATAATATGCGTTATCTCTCTTTGTAAAAGTAAAATCTGTCTCCGCACTGAATGTAGCAAGCTCGACTACGGAGTCGGTGAGCGATATATCATCATTTTCAATCAAAACACCGTTAAAACAAATATTTTCAGGGTACAGCTCGAAATCAAACTGTGTTTGTGCATTAATCTTTGATCTGTCGATTCTGAATTTCAGCTGCGCGAGAAGAATAGGATCATTTGATGTGAAGCTTTCTTCAGAAGAATAAAGGCAGGATACTCCTTTTTTTCCGTTCTCCAATGAAAACTCTGTCATCTTATCAATCTGAACAAAAAGCTTAGCGGGGTATGCAGCGTTTGGAGCATCAGTTTTCCCGAGATATTCGAAAATATCCATATCATAAGAAACAACAATCAGTCCGCTTTCGAATCCGCTGAGATTTTCACCATATAAATTCAAGACAAACTCATCATTGTTAAGAAGCGTCACAGATGTCATTTTAAAGGATGGTTCAGGTGCTTGCGCGGCTGCGTCCAGAGCTGTACCAAAACCGACAGCCAAAATTAAAACAAGAAAAATTGATAGAATTCCAAAAATTTTCAGCTTCATAAAATTAATCATTCCTTACAAATTTAATGAATAAGTCTTAAAAGTAATAAATTTGCCATGACTCTCTATCAAAATTATTACTGCTACCTAATTTAGCATTATATAATAATTAAAATGACTTGTCAATAAAAAAACAAATTATTCACAATGCAACCATAAAAATTTGTACAAATCATATATTTATCGTGTGACAAATTTTTTTCTTTAAAAACTGTTTGCACATTCACAGTTTTGCAAGTATAATATATTAGTATATCTTATGGAGGGATAAACTTGGAAATATACCTAGACAACAGCGCAACAACAAAGCCGTGCACTTCTGCTGTTGAGGAAATGATGAGAATGCTGAATTATAACTACGGCAATCCATCCTCACAGCACGCTCTCGGTACTGAGGCGCTCAGAGCTCTTAATAAGTCAAGAGAGCGTGTATCAAAGGCTGTTGGCTGCGAAAGCGAGGAGCTGTTTTTTGCTCCGAGCGGAACCGCGGCAAACAACACTGCTATTTTCGGCGCTGTCAGCTTGAATAAGCATTACGGCAAAAATATAGTAACAACAGAAATAGAACACCCCAGCGTAGCGGAACCCATCAGTCAGCTTGAATCAAAAGGCTATAACATTACTAGAATCAAGCCGGATGTATATGGCAATATCCCTGAAGAAAATATCTTCAGAGCCATAAACAGAAATACAGTTCTGGTCAGCATTATGGCGGTCAACAATGAGGTCGGCTCAATAACACCACTGCAATCAATAAAAGCGGCTGTTAGGCGCGCGAACTCGTCAGCTCTCATCCACGTGGACGCGGTTCAGGCTTTCGGCAAACTTAAACTGAAGCCCTCACAGCTCGGCATCGATTTAATGAGTGTCAGCTCGCATAAAATTCACGGACCAAAAGGCGCAGGTGCTTTATACATTCGTAAAGGATTGAATTTGCCGCCTTATATCCTTGGCGGCGGTCAGGAAAAAGGAATAATTTCGGGTACAGAGGCCATGCCTGCAATAGCTGGATTTGCTGCCGCTTGCACCTCGCTGCCGGACCTCAACACAGAGTTTTTGAGAGTGACAAGACTTAAAGATTATTTCCTTGAACGCGTCAAAAGCCTGCCCGGAATCTATGTCAACTCGCCCTCAAATGCTCTGCCATATATCATCAACATATCTGTTTCCGGCATACGTTCGGCTAATATGATTGGTTTTTTGTCCGGAAACGGAATCTATGTTTCTGCAGGCTCGGCATGTAAAAAAGGCAAACCCAGCGCGGTCTTGCGCGCTATGGGGCTGCCTGAGAGCAGAACAGACACTGCCCTGAGAATCAGCTTGTCGCGTTTTACGACCTTCGAGGAACTTGATGTTCTCTTTGATCAAATTTATGAGGGCATGAATACATTAGTCAGGGACAGAAGCTACTAGAAATTGTACAATTTTAGATTTTAGACTTTAGATTGTAGATAGTAAATAATGGTTTAAGGTGAAGCCATTATAAGCCTATCTCCTATCTCCTGAACACTATCTCCTATATCCTGTGAACGATGATTTAATCATCGTTCACATAACGTGGGCTTGTTTTTACTGAACTTTTAGCCCATTAAGGTACTAATGTCTAAATTTTCGTACTGTTTCATTTTGTATAATCTGAGGACAAGCTATTTTATTTGAGAGGAAACATATTAATGAAGGAAGTTATACTCATAAAAAACGGAGAGCTGGCGCTTAAAGGGCTGAACCGCTCAACCTTTGAGGACATTATGATAAAGAATATAAAGGCGCGAATTAGCGATTGCGGCAGCTTTAAAATTCTCAAGTCACAATCAACAATAATCGTCGAGCCTGAGAATGAAAACGCCGATATTGACGAGGCTCACGACCGCATTTCAAGGGTTTTCGGAATTGTCGCCTACTCGAAGGCGGCGGCTGTTGAAAAGGATTTCGAGGTGATTAAGAACGCGGCAAAGGAATTCCTAAAAAACGACTTACTCTGCGCTGAAACCTTCAAGGTCGAGGCAAAACGCTCTGATAAAAAATTCCCGCTTGCTTCACCTGAGATTTGTATGGAGCTCGGGGGTTTTCTGCTGGAGGAATACCCTCACCTGAAGGTTGATGTTCATAAACCGCAGCTCACTATCAGTGTTGAAATACGCGATAATTACGCCTTTATTCATTCCAATCAACAAAAAGGCGCGGGCGGAATGCCATCGGGTACCGGCGGTAAAGCTTTGCTACTTGTTTCAGGCGGAATAGACAGCCCTGTCGCGGGATGGCTTATGGCTAAAAGAGGTCTGAGACTTGCGGCCGTGCATTTCGCCTCACCTCCCTACACCTCAGAACGCGCGGAGATGAAGGTTCATGAGTTACTGAAAAAACTTTCGGCATACTGCGGACGCATTGAGCTTTTTGTCGTTCCTTTTACTGAAATTCAAGAGGCAATTCATAAAAATTGTCCTGAGGAATATTTTACACTTGTAATGCGGCGTTTCATGATGAAAATCTCTAATGAAATCGCGAAAAAAGAGAGCTGTGCGGCGCTTATTACCGGTGAAAGCCTCGGGCAAGTCGCAAGCCAGACAATATATGCCTTGCAATGCACCGACGCGCTCGCCGAATTCCCTGTTTTCCGCCCTTGTATCGGACTTGACAAGGAGGAAATAATCTCAATCTCGAAGAAAATCAACACCTTTGATATTTCGATTCAGCCCTTTGAGGATTGCTGCACCGTTTTTACACCCAGACACCCGAAAACCCGTCCGACAATAGAAAATGTTGAGAATGCGGAAAAATCAGTTATGAATAATGAAATAATTGAGCGTGCAATAAACAATACCGTTTTAAAAATAATATCATAAAAGCAGTGCATCTTGTGGATAAAAAACGACTTTTCGGCTTAAACACTTGAATTTAGATGTAATATAATGTATTATATTTAGTATGTTTTTAGGAAAGGTTTGATTAATAATGGATTTTGCAGCATCAGCTCTTAAATTCTTTTCAAAAAAAATTGCTAACGGAGCCGCTAAAAGACTCAAAAAAAATGAGCTTCCGCCTATTCCGATTGCGTCTTTTGACAGGGTAAGCGAGGCTAAATCAGAATTTTTTACCTGCGGCTTCGGCAAAGCACCTGTTATGCCCGCAGACCCTATTCCGGGCAAAAAGAAATATTACATAGCAGGCTACAGGGCGTATAATCCGGCGATCGGAATTCTTGACCCCATGATGGCAAAAGCTGTCTGGCTTGATGACAATTCCGGTCACGGAGGCGTTATTTTCTGCGCTGTTGACTGTGTCGGACTTTTTAAATACGATACCGACCGCGTTAAAGCGGAGATGAAAGATTTTCTGAAGGAAACCGGTTGCCGTGCCATCAATATCTGCTCGACACATAATCACGCTGGTATCGATACAATGGGTCTTTGGGGCGCTATTCCTAAATCAGGGCGAACAGAGGAATTTATGCGGATAGTCTATGACGGAATCAAAAAAGCCGTTAAAGACGCTTATGAGGACAGGCGCGAGGGTGAGCTGTATCTCGGCTACGGTCATGCGGACGAAGGTATGCAGCGAAACGACCGCAAACCCCAGGTTTTCTCTGACGCCTTAACACGCCTGAGGTTTAAGCCAAATGACGGCAGCCGCGAGATTTATTTTGTTAACTTTGCTTCACACTCGGAATCTCTTGAGGGAAAAAATTCCCTTGTCAGCGCGGACTTCCCTGCTTATATCGCCGAAGAGGTCATGAGGCAGAAGGGCGCAGAGCTTTGCTATTTCGTCGGAGCTATCGGCGGTCTTGTGCGCATGTGGCCGATGGATAAAGATAATGTCATTTCCACAAAAAAGACTGGCAAGCGTCTCGGGGAAATTCTTTGCGATATAAACGAAGAAAAAAAGCTGACACCAAAAATCAGCTTTATCAGGCAGGAAATATATATTGAGGCGAATAACCCTGTGCTCATAGGCGGCGCAAAAATCAAGCTGATTCCATCAGTGCCGTTTGATTTGGGTGTCGGTGACCTAAATGTCGGACTAAAGACTGAAGTCTCGTATTACGAAATTGACACATTAAAAATCGCACTTATTCCGGGTGAATTATTCCCTGAGCTCGCTTATGGCGGTTACCTCAGCGCGGAGGAATCCGCTGATGGACTAGACCCCTCTATTAATCCGAAGCCGCTTTGCGAGATTGCCGGTGACGACAAGCTGCTCGTTTTCGGGCTGGCGAATGACGAAATAGGTTATATTCCGACTCCCAACGATTTTCATGTCCACCCGACAAAGCCTTATCTCACTCAGGAGCATGACAGACTTGACCGCAGACATTATGAGGAGACAAATTCTCTGGGACCGCGTACCGCATACTATATAGCAGACACCTTCCAGAAGCTTGTTGATACCGCGAACGCGACGAAATAGTTTTTATTTTATTAAATCAAGGCGAATTGATAGCGTTTTTCGCGTTTTCAATTCGCCTTTTAATTACCCATAACCAAGGAAGCGTGTTTTTTATTTTTGAAACAAGTATATTTATTGTCGCGGCAAATTTTTTCCATGAGCGGAGTATATTTTACTTATAGAATAAAAAAAAGACTTAAGATTTATCCTCATATCTTTTTTCGAGCAGCAGCATGGTTTTTTTAAGCTCCGGAATGCTTTCTCTGTTGGCAATAACCCAACCTTGTTTTAGATAAAACTGAACTGCTATAGTATTCACCTCAAAGGTCTGCAGTTGTAAAAGCTTATAATCTTTAAAAAGTTTTTCTTCGGTAAAAGACAATAACCTTGTCCCGAAGCCTTTGTTTTGAAATGGTACATCAATCATTAAAAGATGAAGCAAATTCTCTTTTGTAATAGAAAAACCGATAATTTGTCCTGAGAGAGTCAGAACCGTGCAGAATTCAAGGTTATCGACAATTTCTTTGTCAGACTTGCCGCTTTCGATAAAGTCCGATGTTGCTTCTATCCCTAAAAAATGCACATAATTTTCAGCAATAACGCCTCGGGCGATTTTTTTAAGCTTATTCGAGTCAGCTTTACAGGCTTGTCTATATTCAACGCTGTTTATAATAGTTTGATAAATTTCAAAAGTGCCGCTTAATAATTCCACTAAAACATCGCTATTCAAATCTTTAAAATTTTTAAATCGTATACATCCCTTA
This sequence comes from Oscillospiraceae bacterium, assembly GCA_031551635.1. GTDB lineage: Bacteria > Bacillota > Clostridia > Oscillospirales > Acutalibacteraceae > JAVBNH01. The sequence continues at coordinate 97,669 of JAVBNH010000003.1, forward strand.
CCATTTGTAGCTTTACCGAGTCTCCCGGAATAAATCTCAGGAAGCGATTTGCCGTCTCTCCAAGCCATAATATATAAGCTGACATTATTTTTTTGAGGAGCAATAGCCACAATAGGAATACTGCCTGAATAACTGGTGTTTTCATACGGTATTTCACCGTAGCCGATAGTACAAATCGAATCCGAAGTGTATAGTTTTCTGTCGCCAGCCGGAAAATGCTTCTGTATAAACGCGTCGATTTCTTTTAAGCTGTCTTTTTGCTCATTTGATTTTTCAAAAAATTCATCAATTGATTCTGCTTTAATATTCATAATATTTCTTTTTCCTTTATACACTTTTTCATACTGTGACTTTTCTATACCCATAAATATAATATCATATACATTTATTTAAATCAAAGGTTTTTTTAAGCAAAATCAGCAAAACGGTATAACACTGGATAAGCGGGAAACAATCTTTTTGATTCGACAAATTTTTATTTTTTAAAAAGAGGTGACCGTTTTGGAATCGGTATGGACAGACAGCGTTAAGAATAATAATCTGACCTTCCCAGCGCTGGCAGGCGAGCATATGACTGATGTACTCATCATTGGCGGCGGTCTTGCAGGGATTCTATGCGCCGAAAAGCTTCATGAAGCCGGCGTTGACTATAAGCTAATTGAGCAGGGAAAAATCGGACAGGGAAACAGCTGCAACACAACAGGAAAAATTACCGCTCAGCACGGTTTAATCTATTCTGATTTGACAAAAAAATACGGAAGCGAGACCGCTTTTCTCTACTACGAAGCAAACCACCAGGCTGTAAATGAATATCAATCGCTTTCAAAGACTTACGATTTTGATTTTGAGCAGCAGAATTCTTTTGTTTTTTCAAAGGATAACCGGAAAAAGCTAGAAGCTGAAGCAAAGATTTATGACGAGTATAAAATACCCTATATTTTAAATGATAATGCCAATATTCCCGCGGAAAATATCGGTGCTCTGGGCATGGAATTTCAAGCACAGATGAATGTCATGAAGCTTATTTACGCTTTAGCGCCTAAGTTGAATATTCATGAAAACACTAAAGCAGTATCTGTTGACGGACTTATTGTAAAATGCGATAATGGGGAAATTATTGCAAATAAAATAATTTATGCGACACACTTCCCTTTTTCAAATATCAAAGGGCTGTATTTCTTAAAGATGTATCAGAGCCGTTCCTACACTATTGCAATTGAAAACGCGGCAAAGCTCGACGGGATGTATATTGATGAATGTGAAACCGGGTTGTCGCTGCGCAATTATCAGAATTATTTGATTATTTGCGGCGGAGACCATAAAACAGGAAAAAACGGCGGCAGGTATGACGAGCTCTCGCAAATCGCTAAAAAACACTACAAAGGCAGCAGAATCGCTTTTCGATGGTCAGCACAGGATTGTATGAGTCTAGACAGCCGCCCGTATATTGGCTTTCACCGCTCGAGTGACAATAATGTTTTTGTATTGACCGGTTTTAACAAATGGGGGTTGAGCGGTTCAATGGTCGGGGCGATACTGATAAAAGACCTGATTGTTCACGCAAAGTCAAAATTCGAGAAGGTTTTTGACCCTTCCCGTTCAATTATGAAGCCTCAATTATTTGTTAATGCGGGAAATGCCGCTGTCGGACTTGCACACCTTTCGAAGCGTTGTCCGCATATGGGCTGTAAAATGAAATGGAACAGCGCTGAATTCTCATGGGACTGCGTCTGCCATGGCTCTAGATTCGACAAAGCCGGGAATATTCTTGATAATCCGGCAAAAAAGAAGCTAAAGGTCAAACTAAAAAAATCAAAGGAAGCATATTAGCACCTTAGTGAGCTGAAAGCTCAACAAAAAACAAGACTTGGGTTGTGGGCTTGGCAAGCCAAGCCCACGTTAGGTGCTATCTGAATAAGCCCTCGAAGCCCTTTTTAGGATTTTTACCAGGTCGTTCATGTACACAATCGTCACTGCAAACAAGAATCGTATCGTCGCCTATGACCTGAATATCATCCCATCTGACCTTTATCTCATCTCTCGCGCCAAGCCCCCCGAGTCTCCCCCTGCCGAAAATTATAAGCGCGACAATTTTTCCGGTGCAGGTATCGACCTCAACATCACAGACAGGTCCAAGCCTGCACCCGTTTTTAACATTTATAACATCCTTCTCGCATAAATCTTGAATACAGCAGTTCATAAAATATTCCTTTCAAAGCAAAAAAAACAGAATTCTAGAAGGTTCAATTATAAATATATTCGCTTCAAACAATAAATATTAATATTTCGTCATATACATGATTAGGAGCAATAAATATTAAAATTTTCACCCACATACTTGACAAGAAGCAATAAATAAGTTATTATTTCAAAGCAATTATTTACGCTTCAAAAACAAGCGTATATTTCAAATTGCATCTCCTATTGTATCATGCAAATTACCAATGCGGGCGTGGCGGAATTGGCAGACGTGCTAGATTTAGGATCTAGTGAAGTAATTCGTGCAGGTTCAAGTCCTGTCGCCCGCACCAAACAGACCGCTACTATGCGGTCTTTTTTGTATGATATAGCAAGCTTGCCATGCTGCTTCGCGCATGATGAATAGTTCAAGTCCTGTCGCCCGCACCAACCAGACCGCTACTTTGCGGTCTTTTTTGTATGATATAGCTAGCTCGCCATGCTGCTTCGCGCATGACGAATAGTTCAAGTCCTGTCGCCCGCATCAAAATGTGTCATCTGCGGATGACGATGAATAAAGAATGATGAAAAATAAATATTGAATAATCAGGTTCTCGTAACAGGACCTTGCTCAGTGCCGAGGCAATTTTTCAGTATATCAGTACCATTGTAACTCCGCTAATGCCCGCCGCAGTTTTGTGGGCTGTGACAAGCGAATTGTCGCCCGCGTTGATGATTGCCATTGTCGGCATGATGGGATTTACTCTGTTTCTTTGTGACTTTTTATTAACAAACCTTTCGCGAATCGGTGAGCTGAAGTTTATAAATGCTAACGGCAAATTTTCGCTGATGATGGCCTCAAAAATAATGACTCTTGATTTTGAGCTTTTCGAGGGACCTCTTGGGAGAACAAAATATCAAAGAGCGAAAAACTCCATGGAGGAGGGCGGAATTCAAGGCTTTTTAACAATGATTTCACAAAGCGTTCACATGCTCACATCAATTCTCTCTTTTGGTGCGATACTGAGCTATCTGAACCCAATTACAGTGCCTTTTCTGCTCGTTATGCATTGCTTTATCAAAGCGGATCGTGTTGCTCTCAAGCCTGTGTTTCACAGTATTCCAAAGTTTGAACTCTGCGGTCAGCAGGTAAACGGCAGCCATCAGCGCATAATCCTTATGGTTCAGCTTTTGGATGGCTTCGGTAAATACGGCGTTATGTTTTTCATTTTTAAATGTCATGGGGTAGCCCCCGCTTTCTTTGGCATATTGATTTAATCTTTTCTGAAATGCTCTGTTGTTTATTTCCGACATGGTTTCAGCAAGTATTTCACGCAGTGTTGCGGCACCGGCGTCTATGCGATCCATAATGCAGGGGCAATGTCCGACAGTGCAGCCTTTCTTTTTCTGATAGTGAGGACAGAGACGGCAATCGCACATCTCCGCGGTGTATTCAAATTCGCTCATGATAATAATTCCGTGTCCTCTCGGCATAAAATTTGGGATGCCCGTCATCATCCGTTCAAGGGATTTCCTATAGGGCGTTTGCATAAATGTCATTTTTGATTTCTCCTTTTTCTTGAATAAAATAAGCCAGCCGCTTTTAACGACTGGCACATTTGGGCAACAAAAAAGGCAGATAGATTTTTTATTTCTATCTGCCGTGTTTAGCAATATTCAGTTGTACGAGAGTTCAACTCTATCCACAAAGGGAAAAATGCGATTTTACATCTTCAAATCGGAACATTAATTTTCCACCCCTTAGACTGCAAAAAACCCTGATAAAATCAAGGTTTTTTATGGCTATATCTTTTTTATAGCCTCTTGATGGCAGGGGTGGCAGGATTTGAACCTACGGATGACGGAATCAAAATCCGTTGCCTTACCGCTTGGCGACACCCCTTTACAGGTTTACAGGGAATCAGGTTTACAGGGAATCAGGTTTGTTTAAAAAATATACAGGAACAGGAAAAGAACTTTGCGCAATCCTGCCTCCTGTACTATCAAGCCTGACAATTTGAATGGGGTGGATGATCGGAATCGAACCGACGACCTCCAGGGCCACAACCTGGCACTCTAACCAACTGAGCTACATCCACCGCAAAGAGTTCAGCCGAACAGAATAACCGGCTCGGCTAAACTCAATTTGAAATTATAGCGAATAAAAGAGGCTTTGTCAATACTAAAATAAAATATTTACAGAGCTTTTGCAGATTTTGCTAATAATAGCGTCTGCTTAGAAATACATTTCCGCATATTCAAGAATTTTGTTGTTAAAATCAGCAGCCATTGTCGCATCTGCTTTATTATCCAAGCCGTGACCGGAATTCGGGAACTCGAAGTAATCAAAAGAAATACCCTCAACAGTCGCGAGCTTATCCCTGAGAGTGCGCCCGTCAAGTATCGGGACAATATCGTCCTTCGCGCCGTATGCAATAAGCGTCGGCGGAATTTCTTCTGAAACACACCAGTAAGGGCTAACTGCCTTCACAAATTCCATGTTCGCTTCAAGTGTCTGGTCGCTGATTATTGTTTTGCCTGTCAGGTTTGTTAGAACTCCGAACATGTCATTTTTTGTGTACATACCGGAATCCACAAAGGTCTGGAAGTTTGCGGGACCTACCCTGCCGACACAGAAGGCAATCGGAATCGGCGCCTCGGTATCAGTGCCGTTAATATGCGAGAAGGAATAAAGCATAGACAAATGCCCGCCCGCTGAGTCGCCATAGGTTGCAATTTTCTTGACTGTTATACCGTCCGCAGTGGTTTTATCCTTAAGCTTCCCTATTGCGGCGTCGATATCCTCGAGCATATCAAAGGCGTTTGCCTTATCCTGAATCATTCGGTAGTTTATCGTTGCGGCGATATAACCCCTGTTTGCGATTTCCTTGCACAGAGAGGCATAATTGCTCTTGTCGCCAGCAGTCCAGCCGCCGCCGTGAATAAGCACCATTGCGCCAAGCTCTTCTTTGATGTTTGCTGCTTTGTCAGGATAATAAATATCCATTACCTGAGCCGCATGAGAGCCGTAGCTGATGTTTTTAAATTCAACCACTGTGCCCGGCATAATGTTAAAAAGGCTCATAAAAAATGCAATAATCGCTGCGAAAAAATTAATGATTGTCTGCCACATTAATAAAGACTCCTTTCAGTTTTGAGGTGTGATTTGAAAATAAAAAAACTGGGGTAATGTGCCGCTTTTATGATAACATATTATGGAAGATAAATCAATAGACAAAGTTTTTTCATGCTATTGATTTATGATAATTTCATAGACAAAGTTTTATCATTGAAAAGCCCTGAAGCATTGCAGCCTCAGGGCTTTAAAAGGTTATCAGCTTTTAATCTGTGAAAAAAGCCATGGCAGCAGCTCGGCTTCATGATATACTCTTCCCGCGATTGAGTGCTCCTCTTCCGGGTACTCGGTGTATTTTACTTTTCCGCCCGCATCCTCGAGAGCCTTGACCATATCGCGCGAACGCTCAACAGGCACGGCTGTGTCCTTCGCGCCGTGAAATACCCAAATCGGAACATTCTTCATCAAAGGCGCTTTCTCGATGTCTCCAGGCAAATCCCAGCCTCCGCAAACCGGTATGGCAGCTGTGAAGTAATCAGGATAATCTCTCAGCAGTCCCCATGTTCCAAAACCGCCCATAGATACACCTGTGAGATAAATGCGTGAGGAATCTACCGAATATTCGCCTTTGATTTTTTCAATCAATTCCTTTAATTCGACTTCAACATTCACCTGGTCGTCGGGTCCGTCAACCCAGCGCTCATCTTCCGGACACTGAGGCACAAGCACAAAACAAGGATATTTTTCAAGGTTTTCTTCACTGAACAGGACTTCCAGAAATGTATTATTCTGAACTTGTTTTTTATTATTGTTTCCGTTAGTACCCGCACCGTGCAAATAAATAACAAGCGGAAAATTCTGCGATTCGGACGACTGCGGCGAATATAACCGGTATGGTATTTTTTTACCAGATGAATCAGTGTATACTGCCTTGGACATAATCAGAGAAAAGTCTGAGGAGGGTTTGTTTTCATAGTAAAAGATAAATGCTACTGCGCAAACTATTATGATTAATATAGGAAGAATAATTAACAGCTTTTTATTTACGGATTTCATTATTCAACTTCCCTTTCTTTTTTATTATCATAATATATTTTTCTTCTTATTTCAAGTCATTATATAACTTTTGTTACATTCCAGAGCTCCCTGATAATCGTCCAGTTCTGCATGAAGCTTGAATTAACAGTCCAGTAGCTCACGCCTGCAAGACCGAGATTCCTCACTAGCTCCATTTTTGCATAAATACTGCGCGCATCCTCAAACCAGACTATATGCTCCTTGCCCGCGGAATCCCTATAATTAAAATATGGGCTTGCCGCGACCTTGTCAAACTCGATTGCCGCTCCGACATTGAATGCAAGGCTGACTGCCGCTGTGTTTGTGAGAACCTTCGCGTATGTACCTTTTTCATAGGGCAGTGTCCAATCATATGAATAATTCGGTATTCCCATCAGCAGTTTCTCAGGCGGAATTTGTGTAACAGCAAAATCCATTACTCTTTTAACATTGTTTAGCGGAGCGATTGCCATTGGGGGACCGCCCTGATAACCCCATTCATAGGTCATAATGATGACATGGTCGCAAACCTTGCCGTGGAAGGCGTAATCGTGCGCCTCGTAAAGCAGTCCGGTTTGAGTATCCGAATATTTAGGCGCGAGAGCTGTAGTCAGCTCAAAACCATTCGCATCCATTTTTGCCCTTGCCTTGAGCAGGAATTGATTATAAGCTTCCCTATCACGGGGATAAACATATTCAAAATCAAGGTCAAGCCCATGGTATTTTTTCGCCTTCATTTCACCGACGACATTATTTAAAAGTGTCTCGCTCAGCTCCGCACTGTTGAGAATAGTGCTTGCTATATCACTGCTGAAGCCGCCTTCGGGCGAGATATTCGTCAGCACCAGCATTGGCGCGATATTTCTAGCGCGAACAGTGTTTATCAGCGTCTGGTCATTGAGTTTAATCAGGTCGCCGGTCGGCGTCGCCTTATAAGCGAAAATGCTCATGTATGACAAAAATGGCATGCACTCAAGCAAAACACCCGCGGAAATGCTCGGGTAACAATAACCGTTTACGATAAATTTACCCCATTTATCACTGCCCTGTGCCGCAACAGCTTCATTTAAAGCTGAAACCCTTGCTATTGGTGAAGGGATAATCATTTCCATTCCTGGATAAATCATATTTGGCATGGGAATCTGCGGATTTGCTTCAATAAGCCGCGGAAGCGTTGTACCGTAACGCTTTGCGATGGAGTAGAAGGAATCACCCGGCAGGACGGAATAGACCCTATTTTGCTGCATGCTGCCGTCTGGGATATTCACAGCCGTTCCAGGATAAATCAAGGTCGGCAGAGAAATCTGCGGGTTCGCTTCTATAATCGAGGCTAGTGTAACGCCGTAACGCTGGGCAATGCCGTGCATACTCTCACCGGGGGCGACTGTGTGAACAAAGCCGGCAGGTGTTGAATTGCTCGCCATAACCTCCCCGAGCATAGGAACCAGCACCAGCGACTGTCCCACGACTAGCTGATTAGGATTAGGCATACCGTTATTCAGCACGATTTTATCAACAGGAACATTAAATTCCCGAGAAATTTTGCTAAGAGTGTCACCTGACTTGACGACATATATTATCACAAAATCACAACCTTATACTTTTTGTCAAGTATATGCGGCAGATTCTGTAATAAATACAATTTCGTTTTTTTTATTCAGTTCTTTAGTGGGCTGAAATCTCAACAAAAAACAAGACTTGGATTGTGGGCTTGGCAAGCTAAGCCCACGTTAGCACCTTAGTGGGCTGAAAGCTCAACAAAAAACAAGACTTGGGATGTGAGCTTGACAAGCCATGCCCACGTTAGGAAACTTACTATTGCATTTTCCAATAATTTGTGTTACAATGTTTTTCAGCAAAGGTCAATAAATAAAAGAAAGAGGTGGGCAAAATGAAAACACTGATATTTAATATTTCTGATAAAATCATTTTGTCCTATTAAGCTCAATTCTTTTTTTGAGTTTATTTTACGCCGTTGATTTTATCAGCGGCGTTTTCTTTTTGCCCTGAAAGGAGGATTTATTATGCTGAAATTGTATAATGAAAAAATTCAACTTACGGAGGAAAAAAAACTTGAAAAGACTTTTATATTATTTGAATCTGATTAATAATAATGCTACAGCAACCTACCGCTACACTATTATGGAGGAAGGCAGACCGGTTCAAAAGGAAATTTATGACGGCGAATGTGCTGTTGCACGCGGTGAACATTTTGCTACGCGACGTGAGCCGACATATTGGAAGGATGACATTTCCTTTGCTTTTGAACGAACAAACCGCACGGCGCTTGACCGCCCGACGGTTACGATAGCAATCCCAGCGGTGCTACTGAAAATTGACACATTTACTCCCGCTTGTGCGGATTTTTGTCTGCGCGCGATAAAGCCTTTCTTTGAAGATATAAATGAGAAATACTTAAACAAAGCTCGTCCGGACAAGGAAAACGGTAAGTTTTATATTTATTCTCCGGGCAGCGAGGTGCTTGTGAGGAATGCGGCTTATTTTAAAATATGTTCCGCGAAAGACTACGAAAACGGGCGGAAAAATGTGATTTATGACGACCGTTTCGCTACACCGCCGCCTGACAGGATGTGCTTATGTGTCAGAATAGAAATTCAACTGCCGCACGGAAAGCTGAAACGGGCAAAAAAAATGCTCACCGGGGATTTACCGGACAGTGTGAAACGTTTTATACTCGGCTTTAAACATGATAAACTGCATGACACGCTAATGCTTGAAGAAAAACAAAATAAAATCCGCGAATTTCTAAGGGATAAAAATTATTGTGCCTTTATAGCAAACGGCAGCATTTTGGCAAGGGAAAAAGGCACCTCTCTGCCGATGAAAAAAGCCTTGCCCTTCATGAGTACGCCTGAGGACGAAATAGAAGCTGCCGGAATACGCGGAATGGGAATAAAACGAGGTGTGACTGTCATCACCGGCGGCGGCTATTCGGGAAAATCAACGGTTTTGAACGCCATCGCGGCGGGTATTTATAACCATATTGAAGGTGACGGACGTGAATTATGCTTAACAGACGAAAGCGCAGTAACAATTACGGCTGAAGACGGGCGGGCTGTGTCAAGTCTCAATATTTCGCCGTTTATCAAATGGATTCCGGACACAAGCGTTGAAGCGTTTTCAACCGCTCATGCTTCCGGCTCCACTTCGCAAGCTGCGAATATCATGGAAGCATTAGAGAGCGGCTCAAGGCTCTTGCTTATTGACGAGGACCGCAGCGCGACAAATTTCATGATTCGTGACGCAGTGATGAAGGAGCTTATTGAGAAAGAGCCGATTACTCCCTTTACCGACCGTGTCCGTGAGCTCTCAAGCAAGAATATATCCACGATTCTTGTCATCGGCGGCAGTGGTGAATACCTTTCGGTTGCCGATAAAATTTATCTGATGGACGACTTCTTAATTCACGACGCGACCTCGCGTGCCAGGCAGCTTGCGCCAAAAGCGTCTAACCCTCCGAATGAGGCAAACTGGACGACCTGCCGCATATTGAAAAGCAATAATTTTTCTTCATATCCTGACGGCAGCGGTACAGAAAGACTCGTAATATCCGATACAGGATTTATTTATATCGGTGATGAGCTCATAGACATACGCTCTTTACACAATATAGCGACAGAAGGGCAAATAAATGCTTTGGCTTTCATGCTTCGCTTTCTTGAACGCGGAGCTGATACTAGCAGTGAGCTCGAAATTCTCGCGATGGCTATGAGCGGAATCAGCAGAAAAATGCCGGACAAAGAATTAAAAGTTAAACAGATTGTGAGTGACTTGTTTTCGAAAATCAGTGCAGAAGGTATTAACTGCGTCGATACCGGTTTTTTCGTCACAATGAGCCGATTTATGGAGCTACCGCGTGAATTCGAGCTAATGGCAGTAATTAATCGCATGAGGAAAATAGAATTTAAATAAAGCTTGCTGATTAACTTAAAAAGCTTGCTGATTAACTTAAAAACCTTGCCGCAGAGCGTTTATTACGAACCACTACAAAATAGTGGTTCGTAATATGGTTTTTAAGACACCTCAAAAATATTTTTTGAGGTGAAACGCAAAATTTGTGTTTCTTTTTCTGAAACACAAATACATAAGCTGACTTTATGAGATAAAGGTATACGAAATTTGTTGAATAATATTTGTTTTTAGAAAAATAAAAAAACTGAAAAAACACTTGCAAAATGGGTTCCGATTATGTATAATAGCAAATGTTCACGGGCAAACACCAGAGTTTTGCATATGCTGAAAGAAAATGATGAAATTAGGTTAAGCTAATGATTATTACTACTACTCCATTTGTTGACGGCAGACGGATTGTTGAATATAAAGGCATCGTTTTCGGCGAGGTCGTCTCCGGCGTTGATTTCATAAAGGATTTCACCGCAGGGCTGCGCAATTTTTTTGGTGGTCGTAGTGGCGCTTATGAAAATGAGCTGATTGAAGCTAGGGAAAACGCGCTCAAGGAAATGGCGGATCGTGCCGCTCAAAAGGGCGCAAACGCAGTTGTGGGTGTTGATGTTGATTACGAAGTGCTCGGTCAGCCAAACAATATGCTGATGGTAATAGCCTCGGGCACAGCGGTTTTAACGGCTTCTATAAATGATTAAATTTCACAAAAACCATATGCGGATATGGCGGAACTGGCAGACGCGCTAGATTCAGGTTCTAGTGAGTGCAAGCTCATGCAGGTTCAATTCCTGTTATCCGCACCAACTGAGACCGCTAAAAAGCGGTCTTTTTGTTTGCATAGCAAACTTGATAAGCTCCTGCGCGCATATCGCATGGTTCAAATCTTGTTGTCCGTTTCAACGCAAAGCCTTGTATATCAAGGCTTTCATCTTTTTATGATAAAATATCTTATTACAGACATGCTGCAGCCTTGAAAATAGCAATAGCTTACACTAAAATGTATATGTTATATAAATCTTCTAGAAATTTTTTCAAAATTTGTTATTGCAATTAATTTAAAGATGTGATATCATTACAACGTATGCTTTCATTTTTCTGTTTTTAGCATATTAAAATGACAAAAATCGTTATTTTATCCGTTTCTCCGGACGCTGAACAGATGGGAGGGAGAAAAATGAACGTAATAATTTGCGATGACGACCGAATGATTCACGATGAATACTCAAAAACGATTGAAAATCTGGCTGCTAAGTACCATGTTAAACTAAACTTGATTCATTTCGACAGCGGAAAAGCAATGCTTGAGGAGTATAAACAAACAAAGCTGAAGGCAGACGTCATTTTTTTAGATATCCATATGCCCGGCATGGATGGCGACCGTGTTGCCCAAGAGCTGAGAGCCGCCGGTTATAAAAACGACATTGTCTTTGTTACGGTTTCCAAGCAGGTAGGGCATTTTAAAAAAGCTTTAAAATACAAAACACTTGACTATGTAATAAAGGGCGAAACTTCACAGGAAGAGTTTGAGCAGATTTTTATCGAAGCTGTTCGAATGCATAAAAACCGCATCAAGCGTTACATCGTTTTATCTGCTGCCGGAGTGACAGTGAATATCGAAATAAACGAAATCCAGTATTTTGAACGAAGTGACCGAAAAACCGCTTGCTGCTACTCTGTCTCTAAGCTGTTCATGTTTTATGAATCCATCACTTCCCTGTTTAACCAGCTTGAATTTCACGGCTTTATCAAGGCCAACAATGCGACACTCGTCAATCTTGCTTATGTTGACAGCATCTCGCGAACCGAGCTTATTATGAATAACGGAAAAACAGTGTTTATTAACAAGGACAATTATTCCATGCTCAAAAAAGTATGGGAGGATTATAAAGAGACCCAAACTACTTAAACAGAAAAGGGGAACCTCCATGAAGCGTAAATTATTGTACATTCCTATACTTATAAACATAATGACATTCATGATGTGGATTTTGTCTCCTGCAGTTCTGGCCGAGGGTTCTACATGCGCGGCTGATGGTCATAATTTTGCCGTGACACGCACCGAGCCGACGCCGACTTCCGACGGAGAAATTCTTTATACCTGTGTTATTTGCTCTTTTCATTACTCACAAATTTTGGCTGCAACCGAGCACCATTGGGGTGAATGGATTATAGACAAAAGTGCGACCTGTACCGAAAAAGGCGAACGCCATCATACCTGCACCACGACCAATATTCCACATAGAGAATATGAAGACATACCCCCGCTGGGTCATGAATATGAAACTGCAACATCCGTACCGACCTGCGTCAAGCCCGGTGAAAAGATCATGACCTGCAAACGCTGCGGTGATACCGTCAAAGAAAACATTGGTGCATCCAGCGGGCATAAATATAAGGACGAGGTCACGCTTCAGCCGACATTTTTTGAGGAAGGCATCAGAGCCTTCACCTGCGAAATCTGCGGCGACACTTATAACGAGCCCATTCCGCTTATCACAGAGCACAACCATGTTTACACAGCACTTGAGGAACGCAGACCAAGCTGTGAGCAGGCAGGTGAAATCATATGGCAATGCTCCGTGTGTGCGGATCGCAGCACCGAAGTCCTGCCTGCCCTCTCTCACGAATGGTGTGAGTGGATTGTTGACAAGCGTGAAAATTTGACAGACGAGGGGCAGAAGCACAGAGTATGCGCGCTTAATTCAGAGCATACCGAGCACGAAGCAATTCCCCGCGGCATCACCTCTGAAGTCACGCCTGCCGCTGTCGCTATTGGAACGGCAAATGCTGTTTTCGTTGCTGTATCGGTGCTGACAATTGCCTCAAACCTACGCCTGTTCCGCTGGTATGAGGACTTGCGCAAGCTTAATGCACTGAGGTTCAGTGAATTTGGGGTGATTAAATGACTTTTATAACATTAATATGTATTATTATTGCAGTTGTATTAGTCATCATTCGTCTGATTATATGGATTATCCACCGCAAACGCCTAAACGCCATGCGCGGCTTCAAGGGGATAGGCGAGATTGAGCAGGATGTTTACAACCGATAAGAATTTAAAACTATATTATATTTATCAAAAGGCCGGCTGGTTTCAGCCGGCCTTTTGTTGCGCTAATAATCAGTGCAAAAAAAAAATGGAATAAATTGACATTAAATATATTGTGATAGAAATATGACCGAGTTATGCAATAATATGTCCGAGTTATGCAAAAGGGGTTTTATTTAAAAAAAAACCTGCTATATTGTTAGTTGTAACACAGGCAACAAGTAACGAGTAGCAGAAAGGATGAATTTAAGCATGCAGCAAACCGACAGCCTGAACCAGCTTGAATTTGACCGCCTTTACACAAAGCTGCCGCCTTCAATTTCAAGGCACAGTCTTAGAGTCGGTGTAGCCGCCTTTCTGATTACATACGCTAACGGTTTTACAGGTTTTGAGGAATATGGTATTGATGCCCAGCAGTTAAAAACAATATTGATAACCGGCGGGCGGTATCATGATATCGGAAAAACATCAATCTCCCCCACTCTTTTGTATAAGGACTTTCCCTATGACGAAAACCAGATTCTGAAGATACATGAGCATCCCACTTATACCGAAGCGATATTAAAGCGGTATGCTGATGTGTTGTTTGAGGATGAAGTCACAAGGGAAATCGTTGTTGACATGGGTCACTACCACCACGAGCAATTTGACGGAAAGGGTTACCCCTGCGGTCTCCCGGGTGAAAAAATACCGCTGCCGTCCGCGCTGTGCGCAGTGGCAAACGACTTTGACAACGAAATCTGGGCACATTACAAAACGAAGAACGTCGATGCAACCGTTGAGCTTCTCAGCGGCAGAAAAAACAAGGAATACAGTCCGCAGACACTCGAGATGCTGTTAAATGCAAAACCTCTGCTGACAAAAATGTATGCCAACAAAAACAAATGCACCGCGTTCATCAATGACCTTTTGTGCAGCAACAGAGTGCTAAGTGTGTAAATTCTCACAAGGGAGGAGTCATTATGGATGACCGATTAAAGCTGAGCAAGCTCAGGCGGCAGGAAATTTATGTTAAGTTTGACAAGCATGAGGTTCCTGAATTCGCAAAAGAGTTTCGAGGCTATTCAAAGGATGAGGTTGACGATTATCTCGAGAAGCTCGTAGACGCCTACAGCAAAATGTATGACGATTTTATGGAGCAGGCTGAGGAGCTGGATAGGCTCAGAGCATATAAAAATCAGATAGCCGACGCTATACTCGAGGCAAAAATAACCGCTGAGGAAATCATAAACAAGGCACAGTCGGATTCTTATGAGCTTATACCTAAGCTCGAGGTTGTGGAAACCTTCACCGGCGAGGTAGAGCCGGACGCGGATTTTGAAAGACTGATGAGCCTGATAGCCAGCGGAGATAAAACGCCTTGATAAATTCAAGCTCGGCAGGAATAAAGAACGGAAGTGAACACGATTATGCAGCAGCAGCAACCATTGGTCAAGTTTAACCGCGAATATGAATACAACCGGATACTGGAAGAGATTAGAGCTCAGGAGGCACCGACGAAGAGCACGCTCATTAAAAACGCGGTGTTTTACGCGGTGTTGATAGTCGCTGTTCTAGTTGCTTTCATCTACTCCGGCAATAACGATAACGGTAAACGCTTCGGACCCTTTGCATACAGCACGGTTCTGACCCGCTCGATGGACAGCGTTTATCCCAAGGGCTCCCTTGTGATGACATGGCAGCTCAAGCCGGGTGAGGAGCTGAAGGCGGGGCTTGATATCGGAACAGATATAATGTTCACGCTTGACGAAAGCGGCACGACCTATGTTCACCGAATTATAGAAATCATAGAAAACTATGAGGAGAGCGGACAGCGCGGCTTTAAGACACAGGGTGTTGATAATCCCTCACCTGACAACTGGGTAGCATACGAGGGCAATATAGTTGGACGTGTTACTTGGCATGTGCCGTATATGGGCGACATTCTCGCCTTCATCGGTGAAAATATCTTATGGGTCTGCGTTTTCATCGCCGTCCTCTTCGCGATAGCCACACTGCTGAAGATAGTATTCTCGAAAGAAAAAGAAACGGCGACCAATTGACAATTTTAACCTGATTCATCCCGCTGTCCGAAAGGCAAATAAAGCGGTTTTGAATAAACATTTTTAGAAGAAAGGAGGAAAAATAAATGCGCAAGGCAAAATACCAAAACAAAAGCAAGAAGCTCATGTCTACTCTGATTGCTTCGGTACTGATTATTTCCACACTAATAGGAGGGGCCTTTGCCTGGACGGATTTCACCCAGTCAAGAACCAATAAGTTCAGGGGCTCAACCGACGCCGATGTCACATTGCACGACGAGTTCGACGGCGAGAACAAGGATGTTTTCGTTGAAAACAGCGGCACAAGCGAGATTTATGTACGCGTTCGTCTTGACGAGTACATGCAGATTGGCAAGGATGTGTTCCACAACGGAGCTGTCGAGCCGGATGTCAAGGATAAAACCTCATGGATTCCCCATACATACACTGGTGCGAGTATCAACGACTGCGAGCAGACCGATTTCGGCAAATTCCATAGCTACTACACCTGGAACATGAGCGGCGCAGAGCGTGACTACAAGCCCGGCACACCCGGCATGGTTTACCAGGCACTCGGGGCAGACGGCAAGGTAGACATGACAGGCGCCAACCACACCGCAGCCGCCACAGGCATAGTCAAGATATCCTACTATCTTGAGCTTGCCGAAAAAGTCGACGCGGGCGTGCCCTTCATCGGTGACGAGCAAGCAATCTGGGACAACATCAAAGTCAGAGGCTGTTGGTTAGTTGACGATACCGACACAGCCGCTAACGGCGGAGCGTGGGCATACTGGTCACTGCCGCTGAAACCGGCGGTTAAGGATGCAGATGGTAATATAGTCACTCCCGGTCAGGCGACAAACCTGTTGCTTGACGAGGTTAAACGCACAGCGAAGGAACCCTTGGAGGACTGGATTTACCGCATCGATGTCAAGCTTCAGGCTGTCACAGCTAATGAGTTTGGCATGTGGAATGACGCTGCAAGCACAATCGGATACAAAACAACAGACGCGGCAGAAACACTGATTACTGTTTGGAAAAACGCACTGTAATGCAAGCCAATTGACAATTGACACACCAATTGACAATTGACAATCGACAATTGGCAATTAGAAGTGCGAGCGAAAACCGTGTTAATGTTTAAGTAAATGCGAAAATCCAAACAAACATTTTCTACTTGTTAAGCAAAACTTTTTCAAATCCAGTCAGGTGAAGAGTGTTAATCAAAACATTATCTCTCCTACCCGACTACAATTGTACATTGTCCATTGTCCATTGTCAATTGAAAAATGTCCACTGTCAATTGTAAATCAATCAGGGTACAGATTTCAATAACAGATGCAATCTTTCTGTACGACAATAATTGACAAATGTCAATTATAAATTTTCGTTTATTAATTAAATAAAATTAAAGGAGTTAATACTATGTCCAGAGTACATACCCGCTCAAAAATGAGCACTCGCAAAAAACTGGCAGCAATCACAGCCTTTGCGCTGATAGCTTCCCTGTTAGTCGGCGGCGTTTTCGCGTGGACTGACTTCTCTCAGAATTTCATCAACCGTTTCCGCGGCGGCGTAACCCCTGACGCCCTCCTGCATGACGATTTCGAGCCTTGGGAAAACAAGGACGTTTACGTTGAAAACACAGGCGAGCAGGACATCTTCGTCCGCGTTAAGCTCAACGAGTTCCTTCAAGTCGGCAACAATCCCGTTATACCCGGCACAGTTGCAAAAGACACAAAGACTTGGAAAACCCATCTTTGGGACACTACCCCTGCTGACTGCGCGCTTGAGACACATGACTATTTCACATGGATTTTAGGCGGCGAAAAGATTTATCTTCCCGGCACAAGCGAGTTCGGCAACGAGACATACGCTGACGGCGAAGAAGGCCCCAACGGCGAAATCGCTAAGCCGACCCTTCCCGCAAATGACATCGTTTTAATGGCTGACTATATCGCAAACAAGGCGGCTTATGACGCCGCAGGCGGCCGCTGGGTTCTCGACACAGACGGCTGGGCTTACTGGAGCCTTCCGCTTGAGACCAAGCAAGCAACCTCCCTCCTCCTGACAGATGTTGATAAAAAAGACCCCTTTAACATTGACGATAATTTCTACTACGCGATAGATGTTAAAATGAACGCCACAAACAAGACAGAAGCATGGAAAATGTACAAGGATGCCACTCCGGAGGCTATAAAGCACATACTTCCTCCCGGACTTATTCAGATAGGCGACAGGCTTTTCCGCTACACCGGCTACCCGAGCGTCTACGAAGAGATGAAAAAAGACGGCAGGTCTTACGCTCCGCAGAAGTTCTGGCTTGACGACGACAACAGCATTGGCGCGACACCCGAAACACTTTCCGGCGACGAAATAGAAATCACCCCCGAGTTCATGAACCGCGTCAAGGAAGTATACCCGAACGGCTTCACCGCCCCCGCCGCGAAAGTCGCGATAGTCAATGATATCACTGTGGTAGCTGATGAAGATGGCAATGTTGTGATTGAGGCTGTTAATTTTCCGGATGCAGCATTTAGAGATGCTCTTTTGAATGGCTATGTTAGAACTGGATATACAATGGGAGATCCTGATAATTCCATGGTTGCTGCTGACACAGATGGTGATGGTAAATTAAGCTTGAGTGAGATTGATGACATAATAAAAATTGTTATAAATGGAGTATCCGCTGCGGAACGTAGTAATTTTACTGATTTAAAAGGTATTGAATTGTTTTCTAATCTGGAAATTATAATAGCAAATAAATCTCAGCTAACATCCATTGACACAAGCAAGAACCTAAAGATTAAAAGACTTTCGCTTGACACAAACTATTTATCATCTATTGATGTAAGCAAAAACTTGCTTTTGGAACATCTTAATGTTGCTACTAATATGTTTACTGAACTTGATGTACGCAATAACCTTGCATTGACATATCTAGCTTGTGGTACAAACCAAATTAGCACACTTGATGTAAGTAATAACCTTGCACTGATAACTCTATCTTGTCGTGGTAACTTGCTAACAACACTGGATGCAAGCAATATTACTACATTAGAGGAACTAAATACCTATGATAATCCGCTTATTACTTCTATCAATGCATCTGGTTGCAATGCATTGGCTAGACTTTATGCATATGGAACAGCATCATCTCCTATGAATCTCACAAGCATCGACATCACCGGTACAGTAATTGCAGATAATTCTACTGAATTCCGTATCCAGTACAATGGCGGCATTAACATTATCGGCGCAGGTGCAAGAACATTTACTAACACTACATACCATAAGAATGGCAACATTGCCCCGGACGGCACCGGAATCTCTTATGACGGCGTGCTTGTCACCCCTTAACTCTCGCGTTTAGCTCTCTCGAATTCTCGTCCCCGCGCGGCGGGTAAAAAAGTGTTCAGTTGCCCTTTGATAATCGGGGCAGTTGACAGTTTTGGTTGGCGGCCGAAAAATTGATTGTTCTTGTACGTGGCAATCAACGGCTTGGCTGCCAACTGACACCAATTGTCAATTAAAAAAACCCCGCCAACCTCGCGGTCAGCGGAAATGTAGACTATAATCTGTATTGGTTCAGCCATTCGGCTAAATCGGTATCTGTCATTTTGTTTTCGGCAACCTCTATCCCTATTTGAATCAGCTTATCATCAGTAAAGGGAATATCAATATGGTTTAGCTCCAGCAAAATTAACAAAGTGAGTGTCCCAACTCTTTTATTTCCGTCTGTAAAAGGATGATTTTTTATCAGACCCACACAAAGTCTGGCGATTTTGGCGCAGATACCGGGATATAGCTCTGCATCATCAAAAGTTTGAAACGGACTCGCCAATGCGGAATCCAAAAGTCCTTCATCTCGAATACCCAAAAGACCGCCAGTGGCTTTAATCAATTCCGAATGGATCATAATCACTTGCTTTTTGTTTAAGCTTTTCATTTCCCCAGCTCCTCGAAAGCCCGGATATGCTTGCCAATCAATCGGCGCGCGGCAGCTTCAATCGTTTCATCATCTGCGGCAGCATCCTTTTGAAACTGGCTGTAGTCAAGCAGCACATACCGCGGTGCATTATTTTTTAAAATCACCGCCGCCCCTTTTTCATCGACCAGACGCGCCACCTTTGAAAAATTTTGATTCGCTTCTGAAATAGAAACCAAATTATCAATATTAACTTGCATCAAAATCAACTCCTTTCATTTATAGTATATCCGATATTTAGGATAAATGCAACCTAATATTAATCCTCATTTAAAAAGAGAAATTCGAATGAGCCTGTTATGCAAGACGCAGACAAATAATTAATTACACTTTTGCTGCAGGAAAAGAAAGCTTTATGCGCGTTTGCTGCAGCAATTTAGTGTAAGTTATTATTTGTCAAGTAAATAGTAGCATAACAGATTAGCGAATGAAAAAATTCGACTATTTAAATGACGATTAATATAAAATTAGACTCTCCCGCAATTGTCAATTGTCAATTGTCAATTAAAAAAAACCCGCCAACCTCGCGGTCAGCGGAATAAGTAAGACTTAAATTAAATCAAAATAATTACTTGTACCATAAAATATTCTGCGAATAAATACAGTTTGTGCAGCTTCATCTACTTCATAAACAACAACATGATTTTTTACTATTGCCCGGCGATAACTCCTTTCAACAATTTCCGGCGATTCTATAAGCGAAAACATAAAAGGGAATTTTTTCAAACGGTCAAAGCATTCCTCAATCGCGTCTGCTAGTCGCATCGCAGCTTCAGGTGCATATAACGTCTTAGTTATATAGGTAATAATTTCATCAAAATCATTATGCGCGGAATTAGAAATAATAAGTTTATAATCCATGTTTTTCCCTCAATAACCGCAACGATTCATACGCATCCATAACCCGCCCTGCAGCAATATCCTCATTCGATTCCTCCAGCTTTTTTATAACTTCCGCTTTAAACTCAGCTATTGTCTTCGTATTCTGGTTAAGCCGCAAATCAAAAGGAATGCCGCCAAAACGCACTGTTGAGCGCAGAAAAAGATTCATTGCGGTTGAAAGATTCATGCCAAGCTCGTTGAAAATCGACTCCGCCTGATGTTTTAAATCCGCATCTACACGAATGTTTAAATTTGTGGTTGCCATATAATCATCTCCTTAGCTCTAGTGTAGCATACTGTTTCCTGAAAGTCAATTATTATACGCACTTTTCATTACAATGTCATTATTATATAAAGTAAAGTATTAGCAATCATATCTGACAGCTGAGAATTGGCAATTGACGATTAAATCAATGTTTTAATTTCACTGCCGCAATAAAACCCTCTTTATTCCGGTAGTGCAAATTCATAACCTTATCTACAAGTAAACATCATGCTTTATTTTTCAATTCTATCTGATTCTTGTTCGCAATAATTGTCAATTGTCAATTGTCATCTGTCAAATATAATGCCTTCTGCATTTAGCAATGAATAAATCGTTGCCCGAAGCGCTGTATATCAGGCGGTGCTCGTCGGTTATCCTGCGGCTCCAGTAACCGGACAGCTCATGCTTGAGCGGCTCAGGTTTGCCTATCCCCTCAAACGGTGTGCGCTCAATATCCTTTATGAGCAGATTAATTCGCCTGAGCAGCTTTTTATCCTCCTGCTGCCAATAGAGATAATCCTCCCACCCCTCGTCAGACCAGATTTTATTCATCGTCTTCCTCCAGCAGCCCGTGAGCAGTCCCCTTCCCCGCCTTGAGCTGGGCAATCGACTTCATCAAACGCTCATAATCCTCCCTGCCCGAACGGACATAAAGATTCTCCATGAGGTTGTTATACTCCGACTCGGACATCAGCACAACATTTTCCCCTTGCTTCCTCGTTATAAAAATCGTTTCATAGTCCCTCGTGGCAGCATCGCAGTATTTCTTGAAATTGTCCCTCGCATTTGAATAATTTGCAGCAATCATCAGTTAAACCCCCTTTTTCTTTATTGTACAATATACTGTGCAATAAGTCAATCATTCAATTGCTAATTATCATTTTTTTCCGGAGGAATCCCCCCTTATGACATTGAAGTTTAAACGAATCATAATATTTGCTGTATCCCTCGTGCTGATGGCAACGGTTGTCTGCTCGAGCGTTATTCCGGCGCGGGCGTGGACTGACTTCACCCAGAGCGTCACAAATGATTTTCGCGGTACCATCGAGAAAACCACTGTTACGCTAAACAAGTACGAAATGGACCCGGACGGCAATATCATAAATCACCCTGTCGCCAACGCTCAGTTCAAGCTCATACGCATTGAGGGCGACGGCACAGAAACGGTTATCATGAACACCGCCGACAACAGCGACATTTTCGTCACCTCTCTGAGCGGAAAAATCACCGTGGAAAAACTGAATTCCGGCGACTATAAATTTGTTGAAATCAAACCCGCTTACGGCTATACCTTCGACAAAAACAGCAGCGGTGCGGACATTACCGAATATTATTTCACAATATCCGCCGACGACGCAATGGGCGCGGCAATCGTCAGCGTCGACGCATACAACCGCCGGCAGCGCAGCGGTCTTGAGGTTAGCAAAACAGTTGTCAGCGAAGGCAAAGATGAACCCGACGCCGAGCTGCTCGATGATAAATTCGAGTTCACTATCAGCTTTTCAGACGGACAGGATTACAAATACAAGATCGTACCCGGCGACAATAAGTTGCATTCGACAGAAAACGGCAGATTCTTCCTGAAGCACGGCGAAAAAGCAGTTTTCGATAATCTTCCTGTGGGCATCTTTTATCAGGTGTATGAAACCTACAACGCGAGCTTCTTTACTCAGAGCAGAGATAACACCGGCTCAATTCAACTCGACACCCTCGCAAAAGCTGAATTCACCAACACCCACACCAAAACCGATGTTGAGAAAGGCAATCTTGAGATAGAAAAAACCGTTTCGGGTGAAGAAGCTGACACCGAGGAGCTCTTCTCTTTCCGCGTAACCTTCTCGCGCCCTGGGACATATCAATATAAAATTAACGGTGAGGAACCGCCGATAGACTTTGTCAGCGGCGAAACACTGCAGCTCAAGCACTCGCAAAAAGCTATTTTCACAGAATTACCGGTTGGTTTAAGCTACACAGTCGAGGAAATTAGTGCCGGTCAGAACGGCTACACCGCTACAGTCAGTAATTTCAGCGGAAAAATCATACCCGAGGGTGTTATCTGCGCAGTTGAAAACCACAAGGGTGAAAATGAACCCGGCAGCCTAGCCATAAAGAAAACCGTAAGCGGCACCGGCGCAGACAAAGAGCATAAATTCAGCTTTACCGTGACCTTCACAGGCGAGGAAGCGCTCGATAAGCCCTTTGCTTACACCACCGACAAGGGCGGCGCAGGAATCATCATCAACACCGGAACCATTAAGCTCGCTCATGACGAGACCGCGGTATTTGCGGACATTCCCTACGGTGTGCAGTGGAAGGTTAGCGAAGATAACGCGCAGGCGGACGGTTATATCCCGAGCTCCACAGAGCAGAGCGGCGCAATCCCCTCCTCCTGCCGCGCATACGCTTACTTTAACAACCACAAGGAAGACGGGAAGCCCGAGGAAAAGGAAACTATTATAACTGTCGAAAAGCGCGTTGAGGGCGAAATCCCCGACAGCGAAATCGACCGTGAGTTCTGGTTCACCTTTGTCAAAAATGACGAGGAACCTGTTCGCTTCAGCCTCAAGCCCTCCGACCCCGAAAGAAGCAGCAAAAGCTTTATTTTGAAAGAAAACGATACATATTCCATCACTGAGGACGACCCGTTCAAGTATGGCTATATTCAGACCGCGGCGGTCAATGCGTCAGGCTCGGCGAATGAGCAGGAAATCATGGTGACGCTAACTAATACTTATATCGGCACGGTATGGAAGACCATTCAGGGCGAAAAGCTCTGGAATCTGAAGGGTCAGAGCGAGTCGCTGAAACCCGCAAGTATTACTGTCGAGCTGCTGGCGAACAACGTTGTGGTGCAGAACGCAACAGTAATTCCCGATGAGAACGGCAAATGGCTTTACAGCTTCCTCGCCCCGAAATATGACGCTGACGGAGATGAAATAAGCTATACCATTCGCGAGATACCCGTTCCCGGCTTCATTAGCAAGGTTGTAGAAAACAATATTGTTAACACTTTTATTAAACCGGTTATTTCTTCTCCGATAACGGTAAAGAAAACCATAACAGGCAACCGTCCCGATAAGGATGATACCTTCACCTTCAAGCTGACCGCGCTTAAAAACGCGCCGATGCCTTCTGCGAGTTCCGCGGGAAGCATGACAATTAACATCACCGGCGAGGGAGAAAAGAACTTCGGCGATATTAAATACGAGAACGCGGGTACTTATACCTACACCGTCTCTGAGCTTAAGGGCAGCGGAAAATGCATTTATGACGACACAGTCTACACCGTGACAGTCACAGTCGAGCAGTCAGAGGATGCTCTCGCGGTAACCTCGGTCAAGTACGAAAAACTAGGCAAACCCATAGAAGACAACAAGGCAGTTTTTGTAAACGACTATGAAAACCCATACGAGACACAAGTCAGCGTTAAAAAGGTCTGGGAGGGCGGCACTAACTCGCTGCAACCCGATGAAGTTAAGGTTCAACTCTTCAAAGACAATATCGCAATGGGCGACACTGTCACTCTTAACGAGCAAAACGGCTGGAAATATACCTGGCAGGGGCTGGAAAAATCCGCAGCGTGGACTGTTGATGAGGTCGAGGTACCCGAAGGCTATACCAAGACAGTCAGCGGCGATATGGAAAACGGATTTGTTATAACAAACACCTTCAATGAGCCAAAGGATGACGAAATTCTTATAAGCGGCTCAAAGACATGGTACCATGGCGACAACCCGATTACGAACCGCCCGGGTGAAATAACGGTTTATATTAAGGATGGCAGCCAAATTGTGGCTCGCGCGACAATCAATGAGGATGATCACTGGCAGTGGACCTTCAAGCTTCCGAAATACCGCGACGACGGCAAGACACCTATTGAATACACGGTGGATGAGGACGCCATAGGCGGCTACACTAAGTCAGTCAACGGATTTAACATCACAAACAGCCACAACTCCGCTAAGCCCGAGAATATCACCATTGACGGCAAAAAGATTTGGAATTACGGCGCGGCTCCGCAGAACGACCGCCCGCAGAGCGTCACGGTGTATATCAAGAACGGCGACAAGACCGTTAAGAAATTTGAGGTTACCGCCGCAGAGAACTGGCAATGGTCGGTGCAGCTTCCGAAAACAGATGACAACGGTAACATCATCCGTTACAGCGTCACTGAAGGAAATGTTCCGCACTACAAGCATCAGGTGGACGGCTTTGACTTGATTAACACATATGAGAGCGCCAGCTATCCGGGCGACTTCCCTAAAACTGTAGACAACTCCAATCTTTACTTGTGGATTATAATTTCACTGCTCAGTGCGGCTGCGTTTGTCTGTGTCACTATACTCCGACGCAGACACCGCTATACCGGTAAATATTATTATTCTCCTAATCATTAAGTTAATTTGATTGAAACAATTATAAGTGACAATGCCCGCAATCTTCTCGATTATTAAAATAAATTCAAAAATGGATTGCGGGCATATTTTCATCAACTGCAAAGAAGTATGCAGTAAAAATGTTGGCTCATCACCAAATGATGCAGCTTTTGAATTTCATACTCTTTTTTACAAATTTTTTGTACCTTAATAGGCTGAAAGCTTAATAAAAAATTAGATTCGGGTTATGGGCATGGCAAGCAAGCCCACTTTAGAGAGGTGAGAATGTGAACTCAGCAACTGTAAAAAAAACACATACCTCCGGTGGCATACCGGATATACAAACCATCGACGAAGCAGAGCAAAATATATTGGACGGTCTCTGCTTTTCAAGAAAAATGCATGGATATGACCCTCGCGAGGTGGATATCAAGCTGGATTCCCTTCTGGAAATAGTTAATAAACTGAAGGCAGAAAATAATAATTTGAAGATTTCATCGGAATCCTTCAAGCTCTCTAATAAGGAGTTAGCAGAGAAGCTCAAGCGGCTTGAAGCAGAGCGCATAGACGAAAACCGAAGGCTGAGAGATGTTTTACAAAAAGCTGATTTAATCGCTGAGCAAACCCTGGCTGAAGCACAGTCTGCTGCAATTAAAATTTCAGAGGACGCACAGCAAAAATGGGTTGCGACAAGAGACAGCGCTCTTGAGGCGGTGAAAGTAGCATGCTACCAGAGAGAGCAGGTTGTAAAGGACGCAAAAATGAGAGCTGCACAAATAATAATGGATGCGAATAAAAAACTTGAGGATATTTCAAAGAAGGCAATGCTTCTCGCTGAGCTTTCTGAGCACGCAAAGCTCGATGAATCGTTTGACTTTGAGGATGAAAACACCCAGATGCAGCTTGACGCACCGTCCGAGCAGACCGAATTTGAGGATTATTAATAAACAGGGAATGATTGAATTTATGATTATTAAAAAGATAAAACAAAAAGCAATTCCCATTATTCCCGTCATTAATGAGACGGAAAGAGATTTGATGCTTTCAAACATTAATAAAGTCGCGGAAAATGTCGACCCGGCTCTCAAAGAGTCAGTATTATCAATTCTTAGCGATATAAAATTCAAAGTAACCCGAAGCGCTTAATTCATTCATTTGAGGGATTGGATATACGCAGCATAAGGACGCTGAATACAAAAATGACTAAGCTACGGGCGAACTGATTTCGCCCGTAATTATTTAGTCTGCTAAGTATTTATCCGGATGGGAGGGAGGTAGTCTCATGGAGACTCAGGAGGATATTTTTTCTAATATAGACACTATTTACTCAAGAGAGCATTCTGAACATGTCTCATACTATTTAAATATATATTTACTAGAAATACATCGAAAAAACCTAATTCCTGAGCTGACACCGCAGTTAATAAAGCTAATGACAAAAGCGGCAAAATTTCATGATAACGGCAAAGCACTTATACCTCCCCAAATATTGCATAAGCAAGGCATTTTGTCACCTGAAGAATTCGGACAGATTCAGCTGCACACGATTTTCGGAGCCGAACGTATAAGCAAAACAAAAATCAAAGCAAGGGATATACCGCTTTATAATATAGCCTTTGACATGGCGCTTTATCACCACGAAAAATGGGATGGTACCGGTTATCCTTACCATTTGAAAGAGTATTCCATACCCTTTGTTGCCAGGGCGATTGCTCTCGCTGATGTTTATGACGCCCTGCGTTCCCGCCGGTCATATAAAGCCCCGTTTACCCATAGCCAAACAATGGAAATGATTGAAAAAGAGAAAGGAAAAGCTTTTGATCCGCATTTAACCGATTTTTTTTTGCAGCTTCAGAGCCTCTTGGAAGCTGCGCATGATGAATTAATATTAGTTTCCAGCTAAAAAGCTATGTCGTAATAGGACTTTACCAAATTTATCTCACATATAATTTGCGGTCTCCTAAAGGAGAGCGCATTGGTGGGAATTGCAATAGGCTTAACTGGATTTTATCAAATTCATCTCACATAAAATTTACGACCTCCTTGCGGAGACCGTTTTGCGGGTGATGGTGGTAGTCGTAAAAGGGCTTTATCAAATTTATCTCACATAAAATATGCGGCCTCCTAAAGGAGACCGCATTGGTGGAGATGGCGGTAATCGAAACCGCGTCCGAAAACTCATTCCCAAAACTTTCTACGAGCGTATCCGGTCATTTAAATTTCCCGCGAAAAGGCGCCGATCGGCAGGCTCGATTTTGCGGTAGCGCTAAAGTCATGACAGGTTACAGCGCACTACCCTGTTCACGTTCACCGCTGCATGACGCCCCTATCCGAGCCGCGGTACTCCCGGTAGGGACGAGAGCTGCAATTAAGCAGCTACTAATTGAGTATTATTATTGTTATTTATTTTAATAACTGCGGCTTTTTACACGGTTCCGCACCGTGGCTCGCTTATCGTGGTTCAAAATCCCCGTCGAAATCCTTTCATCCCCGAATTTAGATGCTGGACTCTGGATGCTGGACTCTGGATACTGGATGCTGGACTCTGGATGCTGGATATTTACAATTTTGCAAGTCATTTCATGGCACGCTCTATGTCGCGTTCTGCGGATTTTTTTGCCGCTACTTCTCGCTTGTCATAGATTTTTTTACCCTTACACAGACCTACCTGAACCTTTGCCTTGCCTTTTTTAAAATAGACTGACAATGGAATTATTGCATATCCCTGCTGTTTTGTCAAGCCGTAAATTCTGTTAATCTCTTTTTTATGCATAAGCAAACGCTTCACACGCAAGGGCTCGCGGTTAAAAATGTTTCCGTGCTCATAAGGAGAAATATGCAGACCATTGCAGAGCATTTCGCCGTTCACAACATTGCACCAGGCGTCCTTCATATTGATTCTGCCCTCGCGAATCGACTTCACCTCAGTGCCGAACAGCTCAATGCCAGCTTCATAACTCTCGATTATGAAGTATTCATGATAAGCTTTTTTATTGTTGGCAACTGTTTTCAGTTCTTCTTTTGGCAATTTTTTCACCTGCCATAAAATTATTAGTTTTCTTTATATATCAATTCTAAACTCACGAGCAGTGCTTTTTTGCTTATACGGATTTATATTGCTCACAATTCCGTCTTTCCGGAAATGTGAGCCAGTTCCCGCGAAAGTGAATGATATGCCAGCATTTATACATTGCTCCCTTATATCTAAAACCCAATCAAAGTCACAAACTCGCGCGTCCTTACCTGATTCACCATCTACTCGCACGCTGTTCACCTTTTGAAGATAGGGCGACAAATTTATTTTTCCCAAAATTGGACTGCATACAATCCATTTTTCCTTAATCGGAAAAGAAGTATAGAGAGGGAGGCGGAAATCGGCAGCTTCCTGATTTTCAACAGTACAACCGATTCGGACATTATCATAACCGTTTCCCCAATCCTCCGGTAATGATACACCGAAACGTTCGATTCTTTTCGTCAGTAGCAAAAAAGTCAAGTCCGGACGCTGTTTAATGATGTTCCAAGCTTCTTTGCGCCATTCATCAGCTTCAGGAATGAAAAAATCAGTCGTAAAGCAGGTGCTGCATACCTTGCCGCCCTCCATTTTATACTTTGTAATTTTCTTGCGCGGCATATATATAGTCTCAATCGGCTTATAAAATTCATCTGTTTTAAAGACGGTATTCTGAGAGAAGCGTTTTGAATGAGGTCCGTAATAATAACAGTAGTCACAGCCTTCGCTATGCTTATAACAACCTGTCCACGGTTCCCAAGCCATATTTAATATTTCCTTTATTATTTCTTATTAACGGTATTAAAACTATTTAACTGTTTTTACACTCTATCCTAGATTTAAAGTCATCGTTTACTCAACATCCAGCATCCAGCATCTAGCATCCAGCATCCAGTATATTACATCTTCTCAGGCGCGTCAATTTTAAGCATACCAAGCAGGTTTTTCATTATATCTTTGACCGAAACACACAGCGCTAATCGGGCGTTTCTTAAGGCTTCATCCTCAACATCAACCCTTTGCGCGTTGTAGAATTTGTGGAAGTGGGTCGCGAGGTCTTGAGCGTATTTTGTGATTTTTGAAGGGTCCTCAGCCTTTGCCGCCGCTTCGATAACGCCCGTGAGTGATGCAATATGCCTGATAAGCTCTTTTTCCTCAAAGCTTGTCAGTAAGAGCAGCTCCGATTTATTAACGCTTTCCAAGGAAAATCCTTTTTGCGCAAGCTTGCCGATTATACTGCAGATTCGTGCGTGAGCATACTGGCAGTAATAGACAGGGTTCTGCGAGGTCTGCTCAACAGCTAAATCAAGGTCAAAATCGCACTGGGAATTGGCTTCGCGCTGGTTAAAAATAAACCTCGCCGCATCAATCGGAACCTCGTCAAGCAAAGTGATAAGAGTTATAGCCTTACCCGAACGCTTTGAGAGCTTTACACGCTCGCCGTCCCTCATCAGATTAACCATCTGCATGAGAATTATATCGAGCCTTTCGGGGTCGATTCCGAGAGCCGAGAGCGCCGCTTTCAGACGAGGAGCGTAGCCGTGGTGGTCAGCGCCGAGAATATTTATAGCCTTGTCAAAACCGCGCGTGACGAGCTTATTATAATGATAAGCAATGTCCGGCACAACATAGGTCGGTACGCCGTTTGAACGCCGCAGTACAAAATCCTTGTCGCAGCCGAATTCGCTCGCCTTAAACCATATCGCGCCCTCACTCTCATAGGTGTGACCGCTCTCTATCATGAGAGCAAGCACGCGTTCGACTTCACTAGAGCTATGCAGGCTGCTCTCAAGAAACCATGTGTCATACTTAATACGATAGCGCAGTAAGTCCTGCTCAAGCGCGCTGATATTGAGCGGCAGGGCATAGCTAACAAGAGCCTTGCGCCGTTCATCCTCGCTCAAAGAGACATATTTATCGCCGTGAATTTCTGCGAAAGCTTTCGCGTGGTCGATTATATCCTGCCCATGATAGCTGTCCTCAGGCATTTCGACGCCGTCCTTGTATAGCTGAAGATAGCGTAAATCAAGAGACAGGGCGAATTTATTTATCTGGTTGCCCGCGTCATTGACATAAAACTCACGCTCGACATGGTAGCCCGCCCAGGAAAGCAGCTCTGCAAGGCAGTCGCCAATAGCTCCGCCGCGGGCGTTGCCTATATGCATGGGGCCTGTCGGGTTCGCCGACACGAATTCGACAAGCACGGATTTCCCGCTGCCGAAATCAGATTTACCGTAGTTTTCGCCTTTTTCGCCCGCGTCTAGCAAAACATCAGCGTAATATTCCGCAGAAAGATTAAAATTAATGAAACCCGCTCCGGCTATCTCGCATTTTTCGAAATAGGTACCGCTCAGGTCGATATTAGCCGATATCTCAGCCGCTATTTTCGGCGGAGCGAGCCTGAAAGCCCTCGCGGCAACCATTGCGGCATTTGTCGAATAGTCGCCGTTAGCCCTGTCGGCGGGTATTTCGACTTTGAAATCAGGCAATTCCGCCTCTGGTAATGTGCCGTTTTTAATTGCCGCAGCTGACGCACTTTTTATTATATTATAAATTTGTTCCTCAGCTTTTTTGACAACAAAGCTCATTAAAAATATCGCTCCCTTATACTGAATTGAGAATTTATAATTGATAATTGTTTTAAATATTCAACAGTTTTTTTGCGTTTTTATAAAAAATCAAGTCCATTTCATTCTTTGAAAGTCCAAGAGATTTAATATGCTCGATTTCAGTTTTCGCGTTGCTCCAAGGTGAATCCGAGGCGAAAAGAATCTTGTCAAAGCCGTGATTTCTCGCGATTCTTAAAAATTGCTCCCGGGAATAATAATCAAAGCCCATCGAGGTGTCGAGATATATATTTCTTCCGACAAGATACCGTTCAACGTCGTCCCATTGCGCGTGTCCGCCGTAGTGCGCCGCGACAATGCTGCCGCCCTTCATAGCGTCAAGTACATTTGCGAAACGCTCCGGGCTGCTGCGGAAGGGTTCGGGAAAAGCCGGGTCAAAACCCGCGTGAAAAACGAGAATCAGACCTTTAGAAAGGGCGTAATCATAAATTTTCAGCATTTTTTTATCGTCAAGAATAAAATCCTGATATTCCGGGTGAAATTTTATCCCCTTCAAGCCCGATTCAGCGATAAAATCAATTTCCTCGAAGCAATTTTCCGAATGCGGGTATATTCCGCCGAAACAGATTATCTTTTCCGAACAAATTTCCTTTGCCCATATATTCGTTTTTCGAGCCTGCGACTCCTTTGTTACCACCGGAAGCACGACCGAGATGTCAATATTCCACTCATTCATATTCCGCAGCAAGCCCGCAAGGGTTCCGTCGGTGACAGGAGTGTATAAATTATCAATGCTTTCAAGTAAAACACTCATTGCTTTTTCGGCAAGTGAAGTCGGAAAAGCGTGTGTATGAAAATCTATCAACAAGAATATGCTCCCCAATCCGTTATTTTAAACGTTATCAGCAACAGACGCTTTAATTGTCATATTATTCTCAGCCGCCAGCCCGGAATAATAATCAATGGTATAATTCATCGCAAGCGTTCCGCAGCCATCAGTATCAATGTCTGACTTGACAGTTTTCGCAAAAATGCCAATCATAAATTCGCCGTAGGGGGTATGGTAATGACAGTTGTGGCGTTTTCGGTTTTCGATTATAAGCTCAGACTTATAGTGACCGCTGCGAACCATTGTAACGCAACGTTTTTCTTTTACAAAAAGCTTTGTGTTGCATATAATATCGTCCTCAAAAAGCTCGGTAAACTCAAGGCAATAATCATCGGGCTCGCCCTGATAAGAGCCGTTTGTTATAATTTCGAAGCTCTCTGTTTGCCCGTCAACTGTCTGGGCGTCGGTTATAGTCAATAAAACTTCCCTGTTCATTATACTTCCTTTTTTAATGTCTATTTTTCGAGGGCATAGGATATCAGTTTATCTATCAAGTCAGGGTAAGTAATTCCGATTTCAGCAAAAAGCTTCGGATACATGCTTATGGAGGTGAAGCCGGGAAGGGTATTGATTTCATTAAAATAAACAGCTGAATCCTCTTTGCCCACAAAGAAATCAACCCTTGCAAGTCCCGAACAGTCAAGAGCCTTAAAAATTTTAAGCGCGGCGTTTTTAATTTCAGCGGTTTTCTCCTCGCTCAGCTTTGCCGGAATTATAAGCTCGCTGGACTCGTCAATGTATTTTGCTTTATAATCGTAAAACTCGTTGCAGGGAATAACCTGACCGAGGGTAGAGGCAATCGGCTCTTCATTTCCCAGGACAGCGCACTCGATTTCATGACCGTCAATCCCCTCTTCAAGCAGGATTTTTTTGTCAAAGGTAAAAGCTTCGTCAATATAGCTCTTTAATTCTTCAACATTTTTAGCCTTGTTAATACCGACAGAGGAGCCTGAGTTTGCAGGCTTGACGAAAATCGGAAAGCCGAGGCGTGATACTGCTTCATCGATAAATTTCGCAGGCTTTTTTTTGTAGGAAAATTCTTTTATCGAGAGCCATTTAGCCTGACGAATCGAAAGAGCGTCAGCAAGAGTATTTGTAAAAACCTTATCCATGCAGATAGCGCTTGAAATCAGATTGCAGCCGACATAAGGCACACACGCTAGCTCAAAAAGACCTTGAATAACTCCGTCCTCGCCGTTTTTGCCGTGAAGTACGGGGAAAATCACATCAAACTGCCTTCGCACAGTCGCGACTCCCCTGTGGACAATCAGTCCCTTATCACTTGCGTCAGGCGTAATAATTGCAGGCACACTGTTCGCGTCAAGATGCCATTGATCATTTTTTATAAGTGAGACATCGCCTTCAAAAAGCCGCCAATTGCCTTCCCGGGTGATACCCAGAGTCAATATGCTATATTTATCTTTTGGAATATTGTTGATGACAGAAACCGCTGAATTAAGCGAAACCTCATATTCGCTGGATTTTCCGCCGAAAATTATTAGTACAGTTTTCATAATTTTAGGATAAACCGTTTTTTTTAATTGCGGTCTACCTTACACCTCTCATTCGTTTAAAATCTGTTACCATATATATTAACATACGAAGGCAATCAATGCAAGAAAAAAGATGCCTGTTCCGCTTTTTCGAGGAATTTCTAGAAATCAAACTGTCCTTCTATAATTTCCTCCATATCTTTTGGTGGTTTTGCACTAAAACTTAAAGTTTTTTTTGTGAGAGGGTGCTGAAAACTAAGAGTGGCGCAATG
Organism: Oscillospiraceae bacterium; assembly: GCA_031551635.1. Taxonomy (GTDB): domain Bacteria; phylum Bacillota; class Clostridia; order Oscillospirales; family Acutalibacteraceae; genus JAVBNH01. The sequence goes on from JAVBNH010000003.1 coordinate 130,718, forward strand.
CAGTGCCGGTCTCGAGATATATGTGCAATCCCCTTTATACATATCATCTCCGAGCAGAGGCGTTCCAAGAGAAGCAAAATGCACCCGAATCTGATGTGTCCGCCCTGTTTCCAGCTTAACTTCCAGATATGAACAATAATCGTTGCTTTTTAACGCACGCCAATGAGTGATAGCACGCTCACCGTTCTCTCCCACCCAACGCAGAGTTTTCATCGGGTCAGGGCGAATTATATCGGTATCGATTGTTCCCTCTGCGATAAATTTGCCGCCAGCAAGGGCTAAATATGTCTTTTCTAGACGCTCTTGAAGTCTTGAGGCGCAATAAGAGTTCAGGGCAACCGCGACAAGCCCTGAGGTACCCTTGTCAAGCCGCCCGACAGAGCGGAAAAGTGTATTCTTCCCCTTTTTCAGCAAATAAGATGTTACGGCATTCGCAAGGGTGTCACCCTGATGGTTATGTGTCGGATGCATAGCAAGTCCTGCAGGTTTGTTTATAATGAGTATGTCCTCGTCCTCAAAAACTATATCGAGCTCATATTCAATTGCGTCAATATGGCTTTCTTCCTGAGGAAAATTAATTTCCAAAGCATCATTTTTTCGAACTTTATCGATTGTTCTGATATGTTTTTCGTTCAAAATTAATCCGTCAGGCAAATTTTTCAGCTGTATCACAAGGCGCGAGGAAAACTTCAGCTCACCCCTGAGAAAACTCATGAGCTTCTTGTTATCATACTCCTCAGGAATAATAAACTTTAGTTTACGCCGCATAATTCAACCCCGTTATCATGTATATCAAAGCAATTATCTAAGATTATATAGTCACCCCTTCAAAAGGTCAAGATAATAACTAAAAATTTAAAATTTATTCTTGTAGAAATAAAAAAACAATAATTCTAAGTTCTAAGACATCTAATGTCCAAGGTCTAAAGTCTATATTGACAAATGATGTAAAAGAAACTATAATAGTTTTGGCAGATTTTACTAAACAGGAATTATCTGAATATGGAGGGGAATGCTGTTATGGCAATCAAGACTGCACTTGAAACCAAGATCGCGATACCGCGAGCCGAAAAAGCAGAGGATGTTGGTGTATCCTCAAAGGCTGTGCTTGAATTTCTCACAGAAATTGAGAACGAAGGCTTCGAGGTTCACAGCTTTATGCTAATACGCAACTCAATGGTTGCGGCTGAATGCTTCCGTTCACCGTTCAGTCCCGAAAGACCGCATCAGATGTATTCGATAAGTAAAACAATCACCGCGACTGCCGTGGGTTTCGCGGTTAATGAAGGGCTCCTGTCCCTCGACACGAGGATTGCCGATGTTTTTCCGGATTATTGTGAAAACATTCATGACGAATTTCTTGATAAGCTCTGCGTCAGGCATCTTCTCACCATGACCAGCGGAAAAAAAATTAATGTACTTCACAACAAGGGTAAAATCGATTGGATAGAGGATTATTTGAATTCAAAATGGTACGCTGAGCCCGGCAAAGAATTTTTGTATGTCAATGAAAATATTTATATGCTTAGTGCGATACTGACACGTGTTACAGGCATGAGCGTGTGTGATTATCTTTATACAAGACTTTTTAAGCCTCTTGGGATTGAATATCCTTACTGGGAAACTGACCGAAACGGCATTGAAGCGGGCGGCTGGGGATTGTATTTAAAGACAGAGGATCTCGCTAAAATAATGTTGTGTTATCTTAACGAAGGTAAATATTTTGATAAGCAGATAATACCCGAAGATTGGGCAAAGGAAGCTTCGAACAAGCTGGTTGACAACTCTAATAATGCCGACGCTGATTTTGCTGTCGGTTACGGCTATTGCCTTTGGCAGAATGCCGCTGTTCCGAACAGCTTCCGCGCCGACGGTATGTTTTCGCAATTTGCTTTTGCATTAAGAGATTATGATGCGGTTTTTGTCATTACCTCCGCTGTTGCGAATGAGCAGCAGATGCTTGATAAGATTTGGGAGCATTTAACAGGATTTTTTATTGAAGCTGAAAATCCTAACGTTGAAGAAACTTATATTCCTAATCTTAGACAAATTTTAAGTGCCTCAGCGATTGACTTCCCTCAAGAATCAAAGAAAAGTCCGATTGAAACCTTTATTGAGGACAGACGCATTAAAGTGAGGAAAAAAATTCTTCTGAATCTGACCGGCTTCCCTGTCAGCATCCTGCCTCTCGCAATAACTTATATGACAACCGACAGAGCGGGAAATATAGACGATATAATGTTCCGGTTCAGTAAAAACGAGTGCAGCATGAAATGGCGCGAGGGTGACGAGGACAACACTGTAATCTGCGGCATGAACGGTCATTTCAGATACGGCACCATCAGACTCGGTCAGATAGACTATACTGTCTGCTGTAATGCCGAATGGCTCAGTGAACAGGAGCTTATGATAAACATCAGACCGATAAACACAGTCGCGAAACGGCTTTTGAGGTTCAACTTCAACGCAAATGGACGCGTTAAAATTCTTCCGCGCAGTACCCCGACAGTCAAGGATATTTCAAATTATCTCAAAACCTCCGCGGTGTCGATGATTTTCACGAATAAAAAGCTCGGTAGTTTATTTGGTAATGTAACACGTTTGTTTCCGATGTTGCTGGAGCCTGAGTTAAAGGGCAAAATGCTGCCCTACCTCGGTAGATAATATAAAGATTTTTCAATTTACGATTAGCCGATTGCGAAAGTAGCTAAAAAAACTGCCCCAAAAGAAAAAAGATAAAAACATGGAGCCAAGCAAAAAATATTTTCAGAAAAGTAAAAAACCAAGTAAAAACAGCACAAAAAAAGCAGCGAATGAAAAATCACAC
>JAVBNH010000024.1:0-50440 GCA_031551635.1 Oscillospiraceae bacterium
ACAATGCCGTCAATAACACCCTCTTCGGGCGGTGTCCAGTTGTAAGAAACTGAGCTCGAAACCTGACGGTACAGTGTCGCGGTGAAAAGATAGGCTTCCTTGCCGCCGGTGTATATCTTTTTCTCAACGCCCGGTGTAAGCGGGTAAATATCCGCGTTCGGCAGGTCGTCAGGCGAGAGTGACTCACGTTTCAGTGCGACATAGTATCTCGTGCTGTTTCCGGCAAGCGCGTCTGATACTTTAATATTCAGCACAGTGTTGCCGCCGTCACTATCGCCCGTGAGCTTATAGAATTTTTCATGTGTGGCATCCGCGCGGGGCGTGCCTGCGCCATAACCGCCGAGCGAAACCGTCCCGCCGCTAGGCAGAATGTCGGAATCATATTTTCTCATGCTCCATAAATTGCCGCTAGCGGTGTTTTCGTCAGAGAACTTGAAAGTTTGTGAAACGCCTGTTTCATTGTAGACATTTCCGCCGTCACAGGCGAAATTTTCCATAAACATCCAGTAAAACTCTGCGAAGGAATCCCTGCCTCCCGCGCCGATACCCAGAGACTGTAAAACATCACCCCAGTTTTCATCCATGGTTTTCGCGTAAATCTTGCTACGGTTTATGTCATACTGCTCGGCGGTCGCCGCCTGAGGGAAGGCTGAGGCGAAATAGGAATAAATGGTTTTTAAATAATTTCCGCCGGTCATTTTGTTGAACATATACGACATTGAAACGCCTGTACCGTAGTTTTTCACGCCTCCAAGCGTCACAAAGTCGCTGTATGCGGCAGTCGATGCAGCATACGAATTGACGGAAGCGGCTGACATTCTGCCGCCGATTGGAAGCTGTACTCCCGGCTGAACATAATACGAAAATACATATTCTGAAAGAGCTTCATTCATCCATGAAAATTTCGGGTTCATCATATTTGAATAAAAGCCAAAACTCATGTCATACAGCAAATGCTGGAATTCATGCGCAAAAACACTGTAAACACCAAGCTTAACCGGAATAGGAATTGACGGCATACTGAGATTTATTACATCTAAATGGCTTCCCATCGGTGAATTAATATTAAAATCTGCATTTGAATAGAATCCGCCAACCCCAAGATGCGTTAAAGGATATATAACAACATTTAACATGCCGTCGTCGTCCACATCGCCGATATACGGAAACGCCGGAAGAGATGTTGCAACTTTTCTGTGCGCGTAGCTTGCAAATCCGGTTTCCCCGCTTGTCATACGCTCAAAAATACCGTCCATTGTATAAGCGATATTTCTTGCTTTCTCTTTTGACAAGTCGTCAACCTGACAGGTATCAGTATGAGTGCTGCCGACAGCCGCATGAAAAGCGGCATCATCAAAAACCCAAACATTTATATACTTACCCTGTCCGATTAGTTCGGCTTTAACTGCAGCATAAGCAGTAGTAGTAATTTTCGCGCGCATCAGACGCACATCACCCAGCGTGAAGGGACCCTGCTTGAACGGGTCATCGAGCGTCTCCCCTGCTGCGTAAACATTCATCGGGATAGCGAAGGAAAGCAGGATAGAGAGAATCAATATTAATGCTGTCATGAATTTATATGTACTTTTAAGGAACATTTTCATAATTTTCCTCCCGAATTTATTCATCTTCAGAAATATATCCGTACATTCTGCCCAGCCAATAGCCGAAAAGATAATCATGTCCGTTGTATTCCATCACGCCGTCCTCCTTCAGCTCGACCTCGTCAGGGTCGCCGTAGGGATTCTGCACGAAGGCTGACCAGTCCTTTTTTCGGCGGTCAATCGGAATCGGATATTCCTCAGGGAGCTTCGGCGTTTTCGGAGAGGGGTCAAATTTGAAGTCAAACATTTCCTCGTATTTTTTTATAGTACCGCTGTTCATTTTCATGTCGAGAGGGAAATATCTCAGGGTGTCCTTACATTTAACGGGAACCCTGTCCTCGTTTTCGCCGAGATAGTGCTTAAAAACAAAATTATAAATCGGAGTGCCCATGATTCTGACGCCATGGAATATATCATCACCGTTCCAGAAGGCTTTAACGCCTTCTACAAGTCCCGCGAAAATCCCCGGAACATTGTCGCCGACTTCTTTCCTGAAACGGCTTTCTAAATAATCATAGGGCGTCATTCCGTTCGGCAGAACGACATTTTCCTTGCTGTAGCCATAGGCGAAGCAGCGCAGCCCTTGAAGCACAAGCGCGCGCAGCTCGCTGTCCTGCTCAAGCTCAAGCATCGGCAGCAGCTCCATGATATACATAACATTATCAGAATGATTCGAAATAACAGGAGGAAGCGGAAGCCACGATACAACAGAATAGTAGGCGCTTTTTTCCTCAATCGAGATTTTGCGGTAAAGCTCGCCGTATTTTTTATCCCCTGTCACATATTCGGCTATTTTTAGGTGTTGCAGCAGCAGGAAGCCGTGGAGGTGATCCTCCTCACTTGTGTGCGCAACGGTATAATTCCCCCAGCGTGTCATTTTACCGTTCACGCCGATAATGCGGAAGCCGTCATTGATGACAGCGTCAATCAAATCCCTGACATTCCCCGCAATAAGAGCCTTTTCCGCGTCGTCAGAGGCAAGCTTATAGGCATAATAGAAGCCGAAAAACACGCCGTCCATCTGGTCTGTGGAAACATCGTTGCTCCAGCGCACGCCCTGCTCCTCGTTGACATACCAGTCGCCGTCAGAAAAATTCGGATTGTCGAGCGGCCACCACGCGCGGGCGAGATGTCCCTTTTTGCCTGAAACATGGCAGAGCTTGTCGAGCCCCTGAAGCAACAGTGACACGGTTTTTTTGTCCTCGGGGTCCTTTGTCACCGAATACTTGAAAGAAAACACGGCGGTCATCATGCCCGTCATATAAGCGTCGTCCGGCATATTGTAGCTGATAAAGGGGTGTTCGGGTGTCGGATTTTTGAGCTTGCAAAGTATCTGACCCTCAAGATTAAAGCGGTCAAACAGGTCGTATTCAAAGATTTTTGCCTTCAGTGCCATTGATAATTCCTTCATAATTTCCTCTTTTCCCCGCAGCTGTCTTGCTGCAGAATATATTTTTTGATTAATGATTTCCATTGTATCACATACATTATAATTTTACTATTGTTTTACAAGATTTTTGCATTTTTTTATACAAAATTTTCTGTTGCGGGAAAAATTGTACTGTGTTATACTGTCGTTAAGATTGGATGTGATAAAATGCCGGTTCCGGTTTTGCTTATTGAAGATAACGAGCAGCTCGCGAAATATATCTGTGAATATCTTGCCGCTTATGAGTACAGTGTGCATATTCTCAGCGATTACGATGTGGTGACAAAAACTGTTGAGCAGTTATGCCCGAGGCTTGTTCTGCTTGATATTAATCTGCCGAAATTCGACGGCTTTTATTTCCTGAAGCTTATAAAAAAGCATTTCAATATTCCTGTTATAATAATTTCAGCGAGGAGTGCTGACGCAGAGCAGATTCGCGGTATCGAGGAGGGGGCGGACGACTATATCGTCAAGCCATTTTCCATCGGCGTACTGACTGCAAAAATAAATTCTCTCTTGAAAAAGTCCGCCGCCGAAAACTCTCTGAGCGCCGGCGGTTTATCGCTTAGTTCTTCTACAATGCAGCTCCTTTTTAAGGATAATATCTGCGATTTAAGCAAAAACGAATTCAGGATTCTAAGGCTTTTCATGCGCAATACCGGACAGATAGTCACCCGTGAGCAGATTCTCGAGGAGCTTTGGGACGACAGCGATTTTATTGACGACAACACCCTGAGCGTAAACATCAACCGCGTGCGCAAAAAGCTGGGCGACCTCGGCGACTGCGGAACTATCACGACAAAAAGAGGTGTAGGCTATGTCTTTGAAGCGGCTGCTATTGGGAACACTTAACGGTGAACGCTTTGCGATTATCGCAATGCTGATAAACACCGCTGTTTTAATAGTTGTTTTCAATCTGATGATGAAGGAGCTCAGCGTAATTTACCCGCTGAGCATAGAATTTTTTGTTCTTTTCTGGTATTTGGTTTATAAAGGGTTTAGACTATATTCATATAGCGAAAAAATAGCAGATGCGACGGCGGACGGAAGCGGGAATTTTTCCGCAATAGATAACGCCTCGGACTGTTTTGATGAGCAGCTTGCGCTGCATGCGATTGCAGAGCTTCACCGGAGCTATAACGACCGGATAAACGAGCTTAGCGACCGGTTAAATAGCCGGAACGACATGTTTTCACAGTTTGTGCACAACATGAAATCCTCAGTTTCGGTTATTTCCCTCGCCTGTGAAAAACAGTCCCGGGACTCTCTTGCCGACATCACGCACGAAAATGAAAAGCTGAAGCAAAACCTTGAGCAGACATTGAATGTATTGCGTATCGATGATTTTACCAACGACTACATTCCCGCTCAAGTGGATTTATCTAAGCTTCTTCGGGAATGCGTTAACGACAAAAAACGTGATTTTATTTATAGCGAGGTTTATCCGAAATTTTCCGGTGGCGAGAGCTTTGTTTACACCGACAGTAAGTGGTGCAAATACATAATCTCTCAGCTTATATCAAACGCCGTAAAATACAGCTCAGCAGGCAAATCCGTATACTTCGAAATAACTCAGGCAGAGGGCAGGACGGTTCTCTCAATCAAAGACGAGGGTATCGGCATCTCACAGGAGGATCTTCCGCGTGTATTTGATTTATTTTTTACCGGCTCAAACGGCAGGCAAAACAGTGAGTCAACAGGTATAGGGCTTGCGATGGTGCAGCATGTTTGCAAAAAGCTCTCTCATGAGATTTCGGTTGAGTCGGAAAAAGACAAGGGAACTACCGTTAAGATAATTTTTTAAGTACATCTCTTTATTACCTTAGTACTTTAGTGGGCTGAAAGCTCAATAAAAAACAAGACTTGGGTTGTGGGTTTGGCAAGCCAAGCCCATGATAGCACCTTAGTGGGCTGAAAGCTCAACAAAAAAAAGACGTGGGTTGTGGGCTTGGCTTGCCAAGCCCACGATAGCTAAGATTACAAATATGTAAGCTAAATGTAAGCCTTATCGATTTGTTCGGTGAGGCTTTCTGTGTATAATAAGTTTAGATATTAGACATTAGATTGTAGACATTAGATAATGGTTGCTGTAAAGTCCAATAACTGAAAATATAATAAAAGAGGGGTATAAATGAAAGAAATAATCACAGCTCAGGACTTGACAAAAACCTACCGTTCCTTTAAGGGTGCGGGTGAGGTCAAGGCACTTGACGGTATTAAGCTGGAGGTCTGCGAAGGGGAATTTATCGGCATCATGGGTCCCTCCGGCAGCGGCAAAACCACACTGCTCAATATTCTTTCAGGCATAGATAATGCAAGCTCAGGCACGGCAATCATCGACAACAAGGACATCTCAAAGATGAAAAAATCTGAACTTGCACTTTTCAGAAGGAGAAATATAGGCTATATTTTTCAAGATTTCAACCTGCTTGACAGCCTGACACTAAAAGAAAATATCGCCCTGCCACTGATTCTTGACCGCGTGAAACCGGATGAAATCGAGCATCGGGTGAATGAGCTGATGGCATTTTTCGGCGTTGAGGATATTGCAAGCAAGTACCAGTATAATGTTTCCGGCGGTCAGAAACAGAGAATCGCCGCCGCTCGCGCTCTCGCAGTCAACCCTTCGGTCTGCTTTGCCGATGAGCCGACAGGTAATCTCGACTCAAAATCCGCTTCCAATATCATGTCCATGCTCAGCATGATGAACGAAAAAAGAAATGCCACGATTCTGATGGTGACGCATGACGCCTTTGCCGCCTCCTATTGCAAAAGGATAATTTTCATTAAGGACGGCAAGGTCAATATGCAAATAACCAGCAGCGGCGACAGAAAGGCATTTTTTGATAAAATTCTCGAAACAGTGAGCATAATCGGAGGCGATAACGTTTGAATAAATTCAAACTCAGCAGCCATGTTTCATGAGTCAGGTTACAGGATTGTCGGAATCGCTTTGCTATTAATTATTTTCACAAATCAAAATTGGAAGGTGAAAACGTTTGAGCTTTAAAGATATAACATTTAAAAATCTAAAATATAATATGAAGCGTTTTATTTCGTACTTTTTTGTAAACAGCTTTATAGTTTCTGTGCTTTTCATGTATGGAAGCCTGCTGTTTAACGATATTTTGAATGAGGATGCTGCGATTAAGTCCTCGAAATCGCTTATTGCCATGTCTGCTGTCGGCATACTCGTTTTCAGCGTGGTTTTTCTCAGCTATACGGGAATTTATTTCGTCAAAAGCCGCGGCAGAGAGATGGGTGTCTACCTCACCCTCGGCATGACCACGCGTGACCTCTCGCGTATGGTTATTCTCGAAAGCTCAGTTGTATCAATGCTTTCGGCGTTGCTCGGCGTTTTTTCCGGGCTTCTCTTCTCGCGTTTGTTTTATCTCGCGCTCGGCAGGGTACTGGCTTTGGAAAAGGATATTTATTTTATAAACTACAAAACCTTCCTGCTCAGTGTTGGAGTTTTCGCGGCGATTTTCCTCTTCAACGCGGTCTTTGTAAGTATTTTTATCCGCAAGCTTTCAATCGTTGAGATAACAAAATCGTCAAAAACAAGCGGAATATCAAATCAGAGCCCAATAATCGGAATTATTGCTTTTATTGTTTTGAGTTTTTCACTCTGGTTTTTATATGCAATAGTTAACGGTTTTAATTTTGTCAAGGACATTATCCGCGACTACCCGATAGCTACGAATATAGTTGTGATGCTCTCAATTCTTGTTTCGCTTTTCTTCGTTATCGGCTCTGTTGTTTCGAGTGTGAGATATATCCTGCAGAAATTTCCCGCCGTTTATAACAGGAATATTCTGCTCCTCTCCGGTCTTTCGCACCGCTTTTTGTCCTACAGGGTCTCACTCTACTGCGTTTCGATGCTTATCGCACTCGCCGTTTTTTTCATCGGTAACGGTATGTCTTTTTATAATTATACCGACATGACATTTGACTACAAGCTCCCCTATGACATCATGGTTGAGCGGCGCGGCAAAATGAATGAGACTTCAAATGAGGAGCTGGCGGGAATAATCAATGAAAACGGGGGCGAAAGTGAAAAAATCGAGAGCTTCTATTATCTCGATTCGGGCAGCTACAGGGAGCTTCACGAGAGGGATAACCTCTTTGTCAGCTTCAATATGCCGTCATATCTCGTAAAGCTTTCAGATTATAACCGGCTTTCCGCGCAGAATATCACACTTGAGGATGACGAGTTGCTCATAGCTTACAATCAGGAGGGGCTGGCTGCGGAAAAAACGAATTTTGACACCACGCTTGTCGTGGAGCCGCTTGCGGCGGCTGCGAAACGCTCGGAAAATCTGCGAACAGAGAATCTCTCAAAAAACGACTTCGAACAGCAGCTACCGGAAGGCGGATATATAAAATTCACCTCGAATAAGACAAGTCAGGTTTTTTCACCTATAGTCAACTCCTACGGTGTAATTGAATTTCAGAGCGTTATGATGAATGTAGTGAGTGACGAGGTCTATGAAAGGCTTAAGGGCTCTCAGGATAATGAAATCACGCTGATAAATCTGAGCGGGAGCGGTTATGATAATATTTTCGAGGGGATTATTTCTCTCCTGAAGCAAAAAAATGTCGCCGCCGGTTTTCTCAGCGACGAAAATGAAGATGTTTGGGATATTTACGCCTTTGATTACGGCAGCAAGGACGAGATAAAAAACCTGCGTCCTATATCAAAGGAGGAGCGATTTGAAATAAGCTTCAGAGCAAACGCGTTTTTGCTGTTCGCCTTGTCCTTCCTCGGTATTCTATTTCTCGTCTCGTCCTTTATCGTGCTTTATTATAAGCTGCTGAGCGATGTTAACGAGGAAGCTTCCCAGATTGACCTGCTGAAAAAGATCGGAATAACTGCTGAGGAATGCCGGAAATACCTGAAAAAGCATCTCGGAATAATTTTTTTCGCGCCTCTGCTTTTCGGCGGCAGCATAGGACTGTATATGGTAAACAATTTTGTGTCCTTCACCACTCTGAGAGGCGCGCTGATGCTGAGGGTCACGCTGATGTTTGCAGTTGTATCACTTGTTAATGTGGCTCTCTACTTTTCGCTTAAAAAGAAATTTTTTGAGGAGATAGGTATTTAGACAGTAGATGGTAGACTGCAGATTGTAGACTGTAGATTAAGGTCGCGCATTTATCACTATGTGGAAATAAAATACTAGTTCGTGTGGTGATTATATTATAATCGTCCGCGTCCAGAGAGTATAATGAATATTAATGCTTATCTGCGACCTCTTCCAACATCCAAAATCTAATATCCAAAATCATTATTTACAAGGGGCGAAAGTTGAATTATTATTTATTACTTATTACTTATTACTTTAAACTATTCTCGCCACTCTGACTCTTGCCTGTTATCTGTTGCAGATTCTGTTCCCGATCCCGCCTATAAGCGCGGCGATGTCGGCGGCTTTTTCGCGGTTTTCCTTGTTTATCCACAGCTTGAGTATATTATAGCTGCCCTGAACGATAAAGCTCGAGACATACTCAAACTGACCCTCGCTGTACTGCTCGCCGAGATAGCTTTTGATAAAATCCTGAATTATCGGCATGCTTATCAGCCGCTCGGGAAAATCCTTGTCGATACTATTGTTCAGAAGATGCCGCGTCAGCTCCAGATTCTGCTCTAGATACAAAATAAGATTTGTAAGCGCACCCAGCTCCGCTTTTTCCTCAAACAGGATAAGGCGGAGCTGGTCTATGAGCTCATTTTCCATGTCCGTGAGCAAGTCGTACTGGCTGCCGTAATATTTGTAAAAAGTTGTGCGGTTAATGCCTGCCTCCTGACACAGTTCTCTCACGGAAATTTTGTGGATGCTTTCTGTGTTCAGCATTTTTATAAGGCTCTCCCTAAGCAGACGCTTTGTGAGTTTAACTCTTTGATTTTCATTTTCAGCCATATTATCAGTCCTCATTAATAAAACATTTGAAACCTGGGAAAAAAGTTTACAATTCACAGCGACACATGTCGCCGCGATGTTGACCCTGCAACCAGTACAAGCTAAACAGTCGGTTGCTTATTCATCACGTGTCTATTATAATATCACTCAAACTAAAATGTCAAGAAATTTTGGAGTGATACAGCGTTCTATGGATAAACTTGCAGCTTTTATTGTTGAAAAAAGAAAATTGATTTTAATAGTCACGGCGGTCTTGCTCATTTGCAGCATTGCCGCGATGTTTTTTGTCGATGTTAATCTGGATATGTCTAAATATCTGCCGAAGGATTCGCTGGCGAAAAAAGGCGTAAGCGTAATGACGGAGGAATTCGGTGCTCAGAGTGCGATAAACGTTATGTTCAAAGGGCTTGACAGAGCTCAGCAGACAGAAATTCAAAAGGGACTCGCAGAGATAAAAAATGTTTCCGGTGTGCTTTTTGAGGCGGAAAGTGAGGACTACAACAAAGACGGCAAGTCGCTTTTTGCGGTGAGTCTGGCGGTCGATACATTTTCGAATGAAGCGACCGACACTCTTAACGAGATAAAAGAAAAATACGGTGAAAAATATGATATGTATACCACCGGCGCGGTTGTTGACAGGCAATATATCGGTGTCGGGCTTACAACCGTTGCGGCGGCGCTGGCAATAATACTGTTCATCCTCTTTACGCTCAGCAGCTCCTATCTCGAGCCTCTTTTATTCCTTGTCGCTATAGGTGTTGCCGTTATTCTGAACAACGGCACGAACGCTCTGCTTCCGGATATTTCAGTTCTGACAAATTCAATCGGAGCGATTCTCCAGCTGGTGCTTTCGATGGATTATTCCATCATGCTTGTAGACAGATACCATCAGGAGCGGCAGACTAGCCCTGACAAGGGGACGGCAATGAAAAACGCCTTGAAAAACGGCTTTCTCGCCATTGCCGGAAGCTCTGTGACAACGATAATCGGACTTCTCTGTCTTGTTTTTATGAGCTTCACAATAGGGCGCGACATGGGAATAGTGCTCGCGAAGGGCGTGTTTTTCTGCCTTGTCAGCATTTTGTTTGTTCTGCCGGGACTTATTTTGATTTTCGATAAACAGATTGAAAAAACCAAAAAGAAAACCCCTGTATTCAAAATGGATAAAATCGCATCCTTCTGTTATAAGGGGCGATATGCGGTTCTATTGGTGTTTCTCGCTGTTTTCGCTGTCGGTTTTATGCTCAAGGATGATGTGTTGATTGACTTCAGCATGTCCTCGAGAAACCCGGATATACCGGAGGTTGAGGAGACCTTTGCACCGACAAACCCTGTCATATTGCTATACAAGAACTCTGATGAGTCAAAAGCCGCTGATTTAGTGACCTTCCTCGAAAAAAGGGAGGGTGTTAAAAGCGTGAACGCGTATGAAAACACCCTCGGAAAAGAATTTACCGCTTCAGAGCTTGCCGATTATGTCGGTATGGATGCGTCTATGCTGCAGGTGATTTTTTATAATTATTTTCACGCGGGGGAAATAAATAAGCTGTCGATGCAGGAATTTATCAGCTATCTCAGCAATGATATAATGAAAAACGAGCAGTTCGCGCGGTTTTTAAATGACGATATCCGCTCTCAGCTTGAGCAGATGAAGCTTTTCGGCGACAAAAACGAGCTCAGTCAGCCGCGCGGAGCCGCTGAGCTTGCGTCATTGTTCAATATCGATGAGAGCATGATAAACCAGCTGCTGATGTACTATTACTCAAAGCTTGACTCAGCGGAAACCGACAAAATGACCCTGCCACAGTTTGTGAGCTTTCTTAAAAACGATGTTTCGAAAAACGCTCAGTTCTCGTCTTATCTGAACGCCGATATGCTCTCGCAGATAGACATGTTCGCGAAATTTACCGACAAAGCCGCGATAAACAAGGAATATTCAGCCGGGGAGCTCGCGAAGCTTTTTGATATGGACAGCGAGATGATACAGCAGGTGTTCTTCATGAAATATCATGAGGAGGGGAATACAGCCGGGTGGAAAATGAGTGTCAACGAATTCCTTGAGCTGATACTGCAGGATGTCGCGAAAAACCCTGCTTACGCTTCATATTTCGATTCCGCGACCCTGGAGCAGATTCGGCTGATGAAAAAAATTGTTGACCTCTCGCTCTCAGGTGATATGCTTGCGAGCGGGCAGATTGCCGAGCTTGTGGGAATGGATACCACTTTGATTAATATGATTTTTCTTCTCAAGGGTGCTGATGTCACTAATATGACCTTCCCGGATTTCATAGATTTTCTTATAAATGATGTTTCAAAACGTCAGCTGATGTCGGCGTTTTTCGATGAGGAAACTATGAGCGGGCTCAAGATGATGAAGAGCATGATTGACGCGGCGATGAAGGGCGAAAACCTTGATATCAAACAGTTTTCAGCCCTTATGGGCATGGAGGAAAGCATGCTGAGCCAGCTGTTTTTCATCAAGTATAAGCCGACAGGTATTGCTGAAGGCTGGACTTTGTCACTTTATGATTTTGTAAGTTATATACTCACGAATATGTCGGGTAACACTCAGTTCTCGCAGTATATGGACGCCGCGGCGCTCTCGCAGCTAAAAACTGTTAAGTCTCTTATGGACGGCGCCTTGACGGGCAACGCCTTTGATTATTCCGAAATAGCGAGCATGACAGGCATGGACGCGGCAACGCTCAAGCCGCTTTTCCTGTACCGCCAAAGCCTTTACGGCGATACAAGCGGCTGGAAAATTTCACTTGAAGCTTTCATTAATTTTATTATCGATGATGTCGCGAAAAATGAGGAATATAAAAGTATGTTTTCGTCTGATATACTCTTAATGCTGTCGTCTGCGAAAACCATGATTGACGCTGTTACCGGCGACGCTCTTTTCACACCTGCGGAGCTTTTTGCCGCCCTGCCGCTTGATTCGGCGGCGATGGACGAGAGTATGCTGGAGCTGGTTTTTCTCTATATAAACAGCATAAAAAATGCCGACAATACATCAAAACTGACGATTTACGGCTTTATGAATTATATATCCGATGTTGTGCTGAAAGACAGCCGTTTTGCAGCGTTCTTTGATGAAGAAATTCAGCGGGAGCTCAGTGACGCGAAAGGCGAGATTGAAAAGGGTAAAAATCAATTAATCAGTAAAAATTATTCCCGCATAGTAATAAACACGACATACAAAGAGGAATCGGAAGGGATATTTTTGCTCATAGACGAGCTTTATGCGAAGCTCAAGGAATTTGATTCGGCATATCTTGTCGGAAATTCACCTGTCGCTCACGAGATGAAGGCTACCTTTACAAAGGAGCTTAATTTTATCACAGTGCTGACAATACTGTCGGTGTTTCTCGTTGTCGCCATCACCTTCCGCTCAATAGCTGTCCCCGCAATACTCGTGATGCTCATACAGTGTGCGGTTTTCATGACCACGGCGGCGGCGTATTTTCAAGGCACAGGCACATATTATGTCGCGATGCTCATTGTTCAGGCGATTTTAATGGGCGCGACCATAGACTACGCCATTTTATTCACTGAATATTACCGCGAAAAGCGTAAATTCGAGGACAAAATCGAAGCGCTGAAAAATGCGTTCAAGGGCTCGATTATGACCATCGTGACCTCCTCGTCGATACTCTGCCTTGTCACCCTTGCAGTAGGGGTTGTCATCAAGGACCCCACTACCTCGCAGGTTTGCCTGACCATATCAAAGGGCTGTTTCTTCGCTGTAGTCCTTGTGATTTTTGTGCTGCCCGCGCTGCTGGCGGTGTTTGACAGGTTAGTAGTTAAGAAAGAAAAAAAACGTGTGAAAAATAAGAAGCTGAAAATTGAAAATGAGGTAACGGGACAAATTATTGCAGATTAATTTCATACACAGCAAGCTGTAAACCCGTGTCATTCATTCTCATAGCCCAGCCGCCATCAGGCGAAACGATTCCGCCGTAGGAGGAATTAGGGTTTTCCACCGGCGCGGCATTGTCTACCGTTGCAATCCATACCCCCGAGTTCTGCGCCCTGAGAATCAGATTGGCTTCATGGAAATTTTTGCAGTAATACTGCGAATTATACGAGTTGTCCCTGCCTCCGTTGACGGCGTGAAAGATGATTTTCGCGCCCAAATCGGCGAGTATACGCGTGAGGTGACTGTCGGGCATATATGTGCAGCCGGGATTCGCCCACAAATCGTTGCAGATAAGCCCTGCGACAGTGACACCTTTAAATGTGAAGGTTCGCAGCGGCGCGGTCTTGAAATAGCTGATTTCCTCGCGAGTGTCGCCCGGTTTTCCGCACAGCAGGGTCTTTGTATGTGCTCCGAGATAAGTGCTGTCCGTGTCATAAAAACGAATCTCGTTATAGCAGCCGTCATGCTCAAAAAAAGCCGTGCCCAGAGCAAGCCCAAGCTTGTTCGCGGCGGCTTTTTCACATATGAGAGCGAGGTATTTCTCAAGCTCTGTTTGCGAAAAGCGGTTGTGGTAGCCGCTGAGCGAGCCTTCAGGAGTGAGCAGAATATCAGCCTTTTCCCCGGCGGCATAATCAAGCGCCATATCGATATTTTTATAATTTTTCTCAATGCTGCCGTCGTCAACCGGCAGCTGCGCAAGGGCGATTTTTATTGTAATGCCCATCATATCGGCTCCTGTATACAGATTAAATTTCAAAAGATATTTTTTTGTGAGTTTAACTTTCCGCCTCATCAATCCTGCGTTCTAATAATTCGCGCTCCCGCTTTAGCTCAAGTTTCAATTCATCCTCTGTCGGCAAATAAATCATATACTTTGAAGCAAACAGATTTCGGTTTTCTGAGAGAACAGAGTATTTTGCCATTGTTTCATTTTTATCGGTACATAAAATAATACCAATGGTCGGATTATCACCTTTTAATTTTATCTTATCCTCGAAATACCTGACATAAAAATCAATTTGTCCAATATCTTGATATGTAAGCTTTTCGGTTTTTAAATCAATCAGTACAAAACATTTTAAAATGTAATTGTAAAAAACAAGATCAATATAGTAATGGTCGCCTTCAATTGTAATTCGTTTTTGTCGGGCAACGAACGAAAAGCCTTTGCCAAGCTCAAGTAAAAAATCTTGAATTTTATCGATAAGAGCTTGCTCAATATCGCTTTCTCTATAATCTCTATTTTCTTTTAAATTTAAAAATTCTAAAATGTATGGGTCTTTGAGTACATAAACAGGATCTGTATTTGGTTCAAGTGAATGTATCTCTTTTCGAATTTCTTCATAGCCGTTCTTCTGTGTGGCAAGTAAACGTTCATAAAAAAACGAGTTTATTTGACGTTCTAACTGGCGGACACTCCAGGCTGATTCAACACTTTCACGTGCATAAAATTCACGGCGGATTTCGTCTTCAATTTTTATCAGAAGCCGATAATGCGACCAACTCAAATCGTGCCACAGTGTGGCACGATTTGGGAACAACCTATAAAATTGACGCATTCGACGCAAGCTACTTTCATTGAAACCTTTTCCAAACTCATTAGTAAGCTGCACAGCTAAATATTTCAATAAACCTTTACCGTATTCTGCACGCTCACCAATAGCCTCTTCAATCTGTTGACCTATGTCCCAGTATGCGTCAACCATCACAGAGTTGACGACAGTATATACCTTCATGCGTGCTTGCTCGAGGGTATTTCGAATACCTTGATATATGTTATTATCCATATCATCAGATTGTAATGACAAAAAAGCATTATTGTTGCGATCCATTTTTAACCCTCCTGTTCACCTTTGTTAAATTTTATTTGTAATACCCCTTACAGATACATATTTCGATTTTACCATAATATTTACTCCTCAATCAATTCGTGCTCAGCCATATTAACACCGGCATCGGCGTCTGCTTTCACCTTCATGAGGTGAGACATATTGCTTTTATATAAATTTATTAGCTTTCGAGATAACCCAAAGTCTCCCTCAGCGTATCAAGTGTCGACTGGTTCGGCGCTTTTTTCACGCTGATATACTGCTTTGCGCTTGCACTGACAAGGATTCTGCCTCTCATATTCGCCGCGAGAACAGCCACTCGCTGCCGGTCGATAAGAGAGCAATACAAGAGAATATTCTCCTCGCGCTGACCGATTTCATATATATCAAGCCCCGCTGCGATATTTCTCAGCAGCGACACCTGAATGAGCCCCCTGACGCTTTCCGGCGGCTCGCCGAAACGGTCGATTAACTCGTCAAGCACATCCGCCGCGTCCTCCTCGGTTCTCACATCGGCAATCCTGCGGTAAATGGCAAGCCGCTGCGGCACGCTTTCAATATATTTTTCCGGAATATGTGCGTTGATTTGAATATCCACAAGGCAGTCCTTGCGCGGCTTGGCGCTCTCATCGCCCTTTTGCTCGCCAACAGCCTCAGCGAGTAGCTTGAGATACATATCATAACCCACTGATTCCATATGACCGTGCTGCTGAGCGCCCAATAGATTACCCGCACCCCTGATTTCAAGGTCGCGCATGGCAATTTTGAAGCCCGAGCCGAATTCCGTAAATTCCCTTATGGCATTTAGTCTGTGCTCCGCAATCTCCGTGAGTGCTTTTCCGCGCTCAAAGGTGAAATAGGCGTAAGCGCGTCTCGCGGAACGCCCGACGCGTCCGCGAATCTGGTGAAGCTGCGCGAGACCCATATTGTCAGCATTCTCGATTATCAGTGTGTTCGCGTTTGGTACATCAACGCCTGTTTCAATAATCGTCGTGCACACAAGAATGTCTATCTCACCCTCGAGAAGATTCCGCCATACATTGCTCAAGTCCTCCTCAGCCATCTTGCCGTGACCTACGCCGATACGCGCGTCAGGCAAAAACTGCTTGATGGACGCGACAACCCTGTCAATAGTCTCAATGCGGTTGTGAAGATAATAAACCTGACCGCCGCGCCGCAGCTCCTTGGCGATAGCCTCCGCGAGTATAGCCATTTCATGCTCTATAACATAGGTCTGCACGGGATACCTGTCCTGTGGAGCTTCCTCAATGACCGACATATCGCGGATTCCGCTCATGGCCATGTTAAGAGTGCGGGGAATAGGTGTCGCTGAAAGAGTGAGAATGTCAACTCCCGGGAACATTTCCTTGAGATGTTCCTTTTGCGCCACGCCGAACCGTTGTTCCTCGTCGACAACCACAAGCCCCAGGTCACGGAAGCGTATATCCTTTGAAATGAGGCGGTGAGTACCGACAATAATGTCTACCGCGCCGCGGCGTATATCGTTTATGATTTTTTCCTGCTGCCGCGCGGTGCGGAAGCGTGAGAGCATTTCGGACTGAATCGGGAAGCCCTCAAAGCGTTTCAGAATAGTCTGGTAGTGCTGAAGGGCGAGAATAGTCGTCGGAACGAGAATCGCGCACTGCTTGCCGTCCGCGATACATTTGAATGCCGCTCGCAGTGCAACCTCAGTTTTCCCGAAGCCGACATCGCCGCAAAGCAGTCTTTCCATGGGGTAGGGCTTTTCCATGTCGGATTTAATTTCCCTGATACACCTGAGCTGGTCGTCAGTTTCGTCAAACTCAAAGCGGTTTTCAAAGTCGTTCTGCATGTCAATGTCAGGTGAAAACTGAAAACCGGGAGTGTTCAGGCGTTTGGAATAGAGCTTTATAAGGTCGTCCGCCATATCCTTGACGGCGGCTCGTACCTTGGATTTCGCTTTTTCGAAGTCCTTGGAGCCTAGGCGGCTGATTTTTACGCCCTTGCTGCTCTCGAGCGCGGGACCGATATATTTTGAAATTAAATCGAGCTGGGTCACAGGCACATATAAAACATCGTTCGCGGCGTATTTTATCTTAATATAATCCTTGGCGACATTACCGACATTCATGCTCTGGATGCCGTCGAAAATGCCGATTCCGTGGATTGAATGGACGACAAAATCACCTTTTTGCAGCTCCTCAAGCGAATTGAAGCTGTCATTGGCTTTATAATGCTTGCGCGGAGCTTTTTTTACTGCTTCGCTCTGCCTGCCATAGCTGATGATTTTTGCCTTAATTGTGGAATATTCAAGCCCGGCTGAGAATGAGCCGGGTAAAATATTGACGGAGGTTTTGCTGAAAACGGAGGGGATTTTCGAATAGTAAACGCTGTTAAGTCCTTCCTCCAGCAAGTCCTCGCAGAAGGTAGACGCGGCTTTTTCAGTACCGGCAAAAACTACGGTGCAGCAGCCCCTGCCGAGCGCCGGACGCAGATCCTCAAGCAATGAGGAGAGTGTTCCGTTCCAGTTGGGTGATTGTTGGCAGTTGAGTGTTGTCAGCTCCCTTACAGGCACATCAAAGCTTCCGCGCGCGAAATTATCAAGGAAAATCGCACCGCTTGTTTCATAATAAGAAGTAAGTTCCGAAAAGGTTAAGGCGTATTTATCAAGCCCCTTACACAAAAAACCGTCCTCAAAAAGAGCCTTTATCTCTTCATTGAGAAGGTTTATCGAGGCGTTTGCGCGTTCCTTTATCAGCGATGTTTCGCAGGCAAAAAGCAAATCGTCCGCGCAATAATCAAAAATTGTGGCACAGCGCTCATAGGCAAGGGGGAGGTATTTGTCGGTTGAGGCAAGTCTCACACCGTGGGATAATAAATCCAAATCCCTGCCGAGGATTTCCTTTGCCTTCTGCGAGCCTTTTCCCTTGACACCCTCTATGTAGGAGGATATTTTTTCACTTAGCGCTGTTTCACTCTCAAAGAGAATTTCGGTTGAGGGTATGATTTTCACCGACTTAATAGCTTCGGTTCTGCGCTGGGTGAGAGGGTCGAAATACGAGATTGAGTCTATGCTGTCGCCCCAGAATTCAATTCGAACCGGCTCCTTCGCGCCGGGGCAGAAAAAGTCTAAGATGCCGCCGCGTGAGGCAAACTGACCGCTGCCCTCAACGGTTTCGCTTCTAACATAGCCCGCGCCGACGAGGGTTTTAATTATTCCATTCATGGATATTTCATCACTGACGGAAATTTTCATCGAATGAGCCTTCAGCTCTGCCATCGGAATAGTCAGCTGGAGCGCCGCCTCAGCCGAGCAGGCAATGACCTGATATTTACCGGCGGCGATTTTACTGAGCACTCCGATTCGCTGGTTCTCAAATTCCCGCGACTGACTTTCCGAGTGTCGGAAATTAAAATCCCTGCTGACATAGAGAAGCGCTTTTGTACCGAGTGCTTTCAAGTCTGAAATCAGCCTTACCGCCTGTGATTCATCAGGCAGTATAACAAGTGCCCGCCTGTTTTTTTCCTCGCAGACGGCATGAATTATGTGTGCTTTAGCGCTCACAGGCAGACCTAAAACACCTATCGGAAGCCGTCCCTTATCTATTGCGGTACACAGAGTAGTAAATTCGGGCGAGGAAGTAAAAATTGTTGAAAATGCTGTCATTTGTTCACCTTTATTTGCTGTATTTATTCATCGCCGCCTCAACCTGACCGTCTACAATAAGCTCGAGAGCTTCACAGGCAAGGCTCATTGCAGCCTTCATTGCTTCCGCGTCGGATTTTGAGAAGCTTGAGAGTACAAAGTCCTTTATGTCGGCGTCCTCATGCGGTTTTTGACCTATCCCGAGCTTCAGACGCGGGAAATTATCATTGTTGAAATGCTCGATAATACTTCGAATACCCTTGTGACCGCCGTCACTGCCCTTGCGGCGGATTCTCAGCGCGCCCAGAGGGAGAGCCGCGTCGTCGTAAATTACAACAATGTTTTCAATCGGGATTTTATAAAACTGAGCCGCCTCAAGAACCGCGTCACCGCTGTTATTCATATATGTAGAGGGCTTCATCAGTATGCAGCGGTGCGAATTTATCATAGTGTCGGCAGTGAGCGACTTAAATTTCAGCCGGTCAATTTTTATGCCTTTTTTTTCGCACAGCATATCAAGGCATAAAAACCCCGCGTTATGCCTTGTGTTTTCGTAATCCCTGCCGGGGTTACCTAGACCAACGATGATATACTCAATCGGTCCGGTAACTTGCTCGGTGGGTTTTTGTATTCTTTTTTTAAAAAAACTCATTGGCGCTCCTTAAAAGTAGTCTATTTCGAATCTCTGTAAGGCTTTTTAACCGTGACCCAATTCTCTTTGACAACCTGACGGGCACGGGCTATGACGAGAGAATTGTCGGGAATGTCCTCTGTGACGGTTGAGCCCGCCGCGGTATAAGCATTTTTGCCGATTTTAACCGGTGCGACAAGGTTAGTGTTGCAGCCGATAAAAGCGTGGTCTCCGATTTCGGTTTTATATTTATCCTTGCCGTTAAAATTGACTGTAACAACGCCGCAGCCGACATTAACCCGCTCACCCACATCGCTGTCGCCGATATAAGTCAGGTGTGAAATCTTTGTATATGCGCCGATGTTGCTGTTTTTAAGCTCAGTGAAGTTGCCCAGATGTACGGTGTTGTCAATAACGGTGTTAGGACGGATATTTACAAAGGGGCCTATAAGCGCGTTATCCTTTATAAGAGATTGGCGGCACTGGGTATTGTCTAGGGCGCAATTGTCTCCGATTATACTGTCCTCGATATAGGAATTGGGGCCTATAACGCAGTTTTTACCGATTTTCACCGCGCCGGAAATAATCGTATTCGGCATAATAACCGTACCCTCACCGATTTCTGCGGCAGCTGAAATTATTATACCGTCAAAAAGCGGAAAATGCACGGAATTTTTCATGTGCTTGTGAAAAATTTGCTTTCTTTCGCCTGAGTGAAGCTCGTTTAGCTGTACCGCGGTTTCTTTTCCGCTAAGCTTTTCGGGGCTGATTGCGCTGTATTTAGCGATAATCTTTTCATTTAACATGAAATAAACCTCATTTTTAAAGATTTCAGTTTTTTCCTAACGTGAGCTTGGCTTGCCAAGCCCACAAACCAAGACTTGTTTTTTTATTGAGCTTTCAGCTCATTAAAGTACTAATCAACTATCTTATTAATGCTAACATATTTTAATAATATACGCAATATTTATTTTTTATCTCTAAAAAACATGAATAAAAATCAAATTTCCAAAATCTGCTTTACTTTAACGCGATAACATGCTAATATATTGAAGAATATGTTGACTAAGAGGCATTTTGTTGACCTCCGGTCAATAAAGAAAGGGAGATAAATGTATGTCTAAAAAAGTTATGTCCGTTATCCTTGCGCTTATCGTCGGCGCGCTCTGCATTTCACTTGTCGCCTGCTCCGACAACACCGGCGGAGAGACAACCACCTCGTCAAGCACAACCGTTGCCGGAACTGTCCCTGTAACCCAGAGGGCTCAGGACGGCAAATTCATTGTCGGCTTCGACGCAAGCTTCCCGCCAATGGGCTTCACAAAGGATGACGGCAAATATGACGGCTTTGACCTTGACCTTGCAAAGGCAGTCGCTCAGAAACTCGGTCTCGAGTATGTCGAGAAGCCGATTGAATGGGCAAATAAAGACACAGCTCTCAGCTCCGGTCTTGTTGACTGTATCTGGAACGGCTTTACAATGTCTGCGGATCGCATTGACAAGTATACATGGACTGACGCTTATATGAACAACGACCAGGTAGTTGTTGTTCTCAAATCCAGCAGTTACAATACTCTTGAGTCACTCGCGGACAAAAAATGCGGCGTCCAGAAGGGCTCCAGCGCGATTGACGCCATCGACGCCAATCCTCAGTTTAAGGCAACCATTAAGGACATCATCGAAAAGCCTGACAACACAATTATTCTCACAGACCTTAATTCCGGTGTTATCGATTTCGCGGTTATGGACAGTGTCGTCGCGAACTATATGAACACAACTTCAAACGGCAAATACAGGATTCTCGAAAAGGTTCTTGTCTCCGAGAAATTCGGCATCGGCTTCAATCTCGGCAACACTGTGCTGCGTGACAAGGTTCAAACAGCCCTCAAGGATCTCTATGCTGACGGCACATCAAAAACCATTTCGAATAAATGGTTCGGCAAGGATGTTTTCATTAATATGTCAGCTACCGCCGCGACAACCGTCCCGGGAACTACAGTTGCCGGAACAACAGTTGCCGGAACAACCGCCGCAGCCACTACCACAGCGAAATAATCGGAACAACAAAGCTTTTTTATGCTCACCGGGTGAACGGAGATTTTTCACCGTTCACCCGGTAATTGGTGGTTTATTTCTACATTCTAAAATCTACAATCTAAAGTCTAATTTTGGGGTTGTTTCTTTTATGTTACCGCGCATTATGACACTCAGCATTGATTGGGGAACCGTGCTGCCGACCCTGCTCGGCGGCTTTGTGTCCAGTTTGAAGGTTTTCACTCTGACATTGATTTTGTCCGTCCCTCTGGGACTTGCGGTTATGCTTCTCAGGCGCTCAAACTTCGGTCTTATCAGGCTTGCGACTTCAGCGTATATCTCAGTCATGCGCGGCACTCCGCTGATGCTGCAGCTGATTTTTTTCTTTTACGCGCCGTTCTGGATTTTCAATATCAGCCTGGGTAACGACAACTGGCTTTTTATCTGTGTTATTTTGTCTTTTACGATTAATTACGCCGCTTATTTCGGCGAGATTTTCCGTGGCAGCATCACTTCAATTCCAAGGGGGCAATATGAAGCCGCCTTTGTGCTCGGCTATGGCAGAATCCGCTGTTTTTTTAATATTATCCTGCCTCAGATGGTCAGGATTTCTCTTCCCGCCGTCACGAATGAGGTCATCACCCTCGTCAAAGACACCTCTCTCGCCTTTGTGCTGGGCTATGTCGAGATGTTTACACTCGCGAAAAATATTTCAAACACAAACGCGTCTCCCATGCCGCTTTTTGCTGCCGGACTTTTTTACTATATCGCCAATGCCGCCGTCGCTTTTATCATGGGCAGGGTTGAGAAAAAGTTTGAATATTATAAAATATAGGAGTTTTTTATGTTGATTTTAGAGATGAAAAATATAAAAAAATCCTTTGGAAATCTCGAGGTATTAAAGGATATCAGCTTTCATGTCAATGAGGGCGAGATAGTTTCTGTAATCGGTCCCTCGGGTTCAGGCAAGTCAACACTGCTGCGCTGCGCGACTATGCTCGAAACAGTCGAGAGCGGTGAAATAAGATACCTCGAGGATTATTTGTGCAGAAATAATGAAGACACCCGTGCGGTTTACGCAAAAAAAAGCGAACAGAAAAAGATGAAAAACTATTTCGGGCTGGTTTTTCAAAACTTTAATCTTTTTCCGCATTATTCTGTGATTAAAAACATCACAAGCGCCGCGACTAGGATTCACGGATATTCAAAAAAGGACGCGGAGGACAAGGCATATGCCCTGCTTGAAAAAATGGGGCTGCGCGATAAGGCGGACGCCTACCCCGGTCAGCTTTCCGGCGGTCAGCAGCAGCGAGTTTCAATTGCGCGGGCGCTGGAGCTCAGCCCGAAAATTCTATTTTTCGACGAGCCGACAAGTGCCCTTGACCCTGAGCTGACAGGTGAAATACTCAAGGTTATCAAGGACTTGGCAAAAGAGAAGATGACAATGGTAATAGTTACGCATGAAATGACCTTCGCTAAAGAGGTTTCCGACCGCATAGTGTTCATGGACGAGGGCTTTGTGGTGGAGGAAGGCAGCCCTGAAGAGGTCATAATGAACCCGAAATCAGACAGAACGAAGGCCTTCTTGCAAAGAATCGAGAAATAAAATAACTTATATATCCTTTTCAAGAAATGAAATAGTAATTGAAGATAAATTTGTGCTGAGAGCCGTGAGTTTTACTCCCGCGGCATTCAGCATTTTTTTTGAGGCTATAACCTCTTTTGAATCCTTATATTTATCTGAAATATAAACTACTTCCCTGATACCCGATTGAATTATCGACTTCGCGCACTCGTTGCAAGGAAAGAGAGCGACATAAATCTTGCAGTTGTCGAGGTTGCCGCTGCGATTGTTGAGTATAGCGTTGAGCTCAGCATGGCAGACATAGGGATATTTCGTATTAAGCAAATCTCCGTCATCGCTGACACGCTCCCACGGAAATTCCTCATCGTCGCAGCCGATAGGAAAGCCGTTATACCCCAGTGACATAATCTTGTTTTTCTCGTTTACAATGCAGGCTCCGACCTGAGTGCTCGGGTCCTTGCTGCGTTTGGCACTCAGCAGGGCGATTCCCATAAAATATTCGTCCCACGAAATATAATCTACTCTTTTAGGCACAGTTTTCATTCCTTTTTTATTTTAATGTGAATTAACAGGAAAATATCGGTTAATAATAATCTTGCGATGCTTCATTAATGAAAGCATAAATAAATGAAAAAGGTGATTTTATGGCTAAAAACAAGGACAATCAAGCTAAAAAGGGTAAAAAATCAAAGTCTATTGACCAGAGCGGCGCGAATGTAATTGATAATGTCGGCGCGGTCTCAGCAACCGAAATGACCGGCGCAATGGCAAATAACCAGAACGCCGGAGGAGCAGCGAATATTAATGATTTAGTGAACTACAAACCGAAGGCAAAAGGAAAAAACAAATAGTATAAGAATTTCAGGCGGTATTATAATGAGATATAAATACCGCCTGATTTTTTATCTTACAATCTTCTTGCGACCTTAATGATATAGTCATTTATAACGGTTTCAAGGAATTCCTGTTTGCCGCTCTCAGTGGGGGCGCTGTCGCCCTTTTCCGCGATGTAATCATAAAGCTCCTGCAGGCTTGTGCTTCTTTCTGTGATTTTTTTACCGATTCCGTCCTTGTAGCCCGCGTACCTGTTTTCGACAAAGTTTTCAAGAGCTTTATCTGTCATCAGCTTTTCGGCTACAAGCAGACCATAGGCAAAACAGTCCATGCCGGCTATGTATGAGAGGAAAATATCATCAAAGGTGTTGCTTGCTCTGCGCGTTTTAGCGTCGAAATTCAAGCCGCCGTTCACAAAGCCGCCTGCACGCAGAACCTCAAGCATACAAAGCGCGGTGTCGTAAATATTTGTCGGGAACTGGTCGGTGTCCCAGCCAAGGAGCATGTCGCCCTGATTGGCGTCAATAGAGCCGAAAGCGCCGTTGACCCGAGCCATGGCAAGCTCGTGCTGGAAGGTGTGACCGGCGAGTGTGGCGTGGTTCGCCTCGATATTCATTTTAAAATCCTTGTCAAGACCGTATTTACGCAGGAAGGCTAGAACAGTCGCGACATCAAAGTCATATTGATGCTTAGTTGGCTCCTTCGGCTTGGGCTCAATCAGGAAATCGCCTTTAAAGCCTATGCTTCTGCCGTATTCAACAGCCATTTTCATAAGATAAGCCATATTGTCAAGCTCAAAGGCGAGATCGGTGTTCAAAAGAGTTTCATAACCCTCTCGTCCGCCCCAGAAAACATAGCCCATTCCGCCGAGCCTGACGGTTATATCAAGAGCCTTTTTAATCTGCGAAGCCGCGTAGGCAAAGGCGTCCGGGTTCGGACTGGTGCCCGCGCCGCACATATAACGGGGATGGGCAAAAAGGTTCGCGGTGCCCCAAAGCAGCTTGATTCCGGTTCTCTTCATTTCCGTTTCAATTATCCCGACAATCTCGTCGAGGGCTGCGTTTGTTTCCTTTACGGTTGCAAGAGTCGGCGCAATATCACGGTCATGAAAGCAGAAATATTCGATGCCGAGCTTTTCCATCATCTCAAAAGCTGCGTAAACTTTATTTTTATAAATCTCCATCGGGGTTTTACCGCCGAAGGTTTTATCAACAGTGTCGCTGCCGAACATATCCGTACCGCCGCCGCAGAGGGTATGCCAATAGCTGACGGCAAATTTCAGCTGTTCCTTCATAGGTTTTCCGCAGACAAGCTTCTCAGGATTATAATACTTAAAAGAAAACGGATTGACGCTGTTCACGCCTTCAAATTTTATTTTCTCAATATTATCAAAAAACATATTTATTCCCCACTTTTTCGAATTTTGAAAAGAAAAGCTGTATTATAAACAATACAGCTTTATTTTATAAATTAATAAAATTGATTTAAGCTTTTTGCGCGGCGGCTTCCTCAGCGGCTTCCGCGGCAGCGGCGGCGGCTTTTGCTTCACGCGCGGCGATTGTTGAGGGACGGTCCTCATAAGCCATCAGGTATTCTGAAACATCGGTATATTTAACCTCAATCGGCTTTACCTTTTGGATGATATTGAGCGTTAGCAGCACAAGCAGTGCGATTAGTATTCCGATGAAGCCTATACCAAGTTTTGCTGAGCCGACACCCGGGAAGGCGGAGGAAAGGTTTGTCGAGGCTATGTAGAAGCATACCACCGAGGTCAGATAAAGGCAGATATTCACAATATTAAAGGTGAAGTTGCGCACAAGCCCCTTCGGACTGCATGAGAGCGTCAGCAAAGCCATTGAAACAAGGCTCAGCACCAGCATCAGCAGGAAGCAGACGAGCGAAACCGCAATCATTATAAAATACTTGCCGTAGTCGGCGCTGCCAAACATTTTTAAAAGTGCGTCAAAGTCAAAATTCTGAACAATCGTGACAAGTGAAATAATATTCAAACTGGTTGACTTCTCGTAAAAAGGCAGGGCATAAGATATAGTGCCCAGAGGTATCAGTGTGCAAAGAATCGGCAATAAATACATTCCGAGTCTTACTTGTGTGAATCTGCTGCCGATTGTAGCGGCTTTGATTCTGTCTGTTTTCGGTTTATTGTGGGCATATTCAAGCTCAGCCTTGTCAGCCTCGGCTCTCAAACGCTCCTCCATACCGTAATAAACCAGATTAACTCCGCATTGCGGGCATTCGGGCTTATAGTCGCGAAGCCTTAGTTTGTATCCGCATTTTGGACATGTTGCTGCCATAAAAACAACTCCTGTTTCTCATATTCCTCAATTTAAAGCTATAATTTGACCTTTTTATATACTAACACAAAAATTTAAAAATGGCAAGGGTATATTTAAAAATTTATAAGATAATCATGACTAATACCGGAAAATTTTGGCTATTATGCCAAAACATGCCTACTGTCTTTTTGATAATTCTGTTGTTTCATAGCTTTTTACGGTTTCGTACCAGCCTTCTCGCAGGGGGACAGCGTTTCTCTCGCAGAATTCATCCCAGACTGCGCCCAGCGGATAGGTTTTTAATTCCTCCTGCAGGGCAAAAAGTTTTGTAAAGTCACCTTCGTTTTGCAAGACTGATAGTGTTTCGTGCGGGGTCAGCAGTGCCGCGAGCAGGGCTTTTTGCATATTTCTCATGCCGATAACCCACGCTGCTATTCTGTTAATGCTCGCATCGAAATAATCAAGACCTATAATGACCCTGTCGAGTGCGTCAGCGGCGACAATTTCCTTGGCGATTTCGCGAAGCTCGTCGTCATAGGCAACGACATGGTCACTGTCCCAGCGCACGCCTCTGGTGACATGCAGCGCGACCTTTTCATGGAAAAGCAGCACGGAGGAAAGCTTATCCGATACAACCTCAGTGGGGTGAAAATGTCCCGAATCAAGCAGGCAGGTGCAGCCGGTTTTCGCCGCGTAATTCATATAAAATTCAGCTGAGCCGACTGTATAAGCCTCGAGTCCGATACCAAAAAGCTTTGATTCCACAGTATCTATGAGGTATTTTTTATCGTAGGGAACGCTTAAAATTTCGTCAAGTGATGCCTTCAGCCTCTTGCGGGGTGAGGTTCTGTCGGCGGGCGTATTTTTATACCCGTCAGGAATCCAGATATTATTCAGGCAGGTCTGATTTAATTCCTTTCCGAAATATTCACCGACTTTACGCATAGCCTTGCAGTGCTCTATCCAGAAATTCCGGATTTTCTCATCCGGATGCGAGAGCGTCAGGGAATCAGCGGCGTATTCATGTGAAAATAGTGTAGGGTTTATGTCAAGCCCGATGCCTCTTTCCTTCGCGAATTTTACCCAGCCCTCAAAATGCTGAGGCTCAAGCTTTTCACGCGATACGGCTTCATCAGTAAGTGCGTAAATCGCGTGCAGATTAAGCTTGTGCCTGCCCGGAATCAAAGAAATAGCCACATCAATATCGCTCATTAACTGCTTGGCGTTTGTAGCCTTGCCGGGGTAATTGCCCGTTGCGGCTATACCGCCGGAGAGGGAGCTTTTATTCTCAAAGCCGCCCACATCATCGCCCTGCCAGCAATGCATGGATATTTTTATTTTTGAAAGAGAATCAAGAGCCTTATCGGTGTCTATCCCGAGATTTTTATAGGTTTTTTTTGCAGAAAGATAGGTGTCATTCATCATAATTCCTCTTTCTCAATAAAATTATTTAAGAGCAATTGCAGCCTTTGCCTTTGAAGCTATATTCGCCGCGTTGAGCGAGAAAATATCAAGCAGCTCAAGAGCCGGACCGGATTTACCGAATATATCCTCAACACCGACACGCAGGACAGGAACCGGTATTGTCTGCGCTGTTACCTCGCAGACCGCGCCGCCCAGACCGCCGATTATATTGTGCTCCTCAGCCGTCACGATAGCGCCTGTAGACTGCGCCGCGTCTATGATTATACTTGCGTCAATCGGTTTAATGGTGTGAATATTCACGACTGCTGCGGAGATTCCCTCATTCGCGAGCAGCTCTCGCGCTTTCAGAGCTTCGCCTATCATCAGTCCGCTGGCGATGATGGTGACATCTTTACCCTCGCAAAGCTTGACACCCTTACCGATTTCAAACTTGTAATTTTCATCAAAAATACGCTCAACAGGAAGTCTGCCGAAACGCAGGTATACAGGTCCCTCAAACTCAGCAGCAGCCAAAACAGCCGCGCGCGTCTCAATGTCATCAGCGGGATTAATAATGGTCATTCCGGGAATTGTTCTCATCAGTGCAATATCCTCGCAGCACTGATGGCTCGCACCGTCCTCGCCGACGGAAATTCCGGCATGTGTCGCGCCGATTTTGACATTCAGACGGGGATAGGCGATGGAATTCCTGACCTGCTCAAAAGCTCTGCCGGCGGCGAACATCGCGAAGCTGCTCGCGAAAACCGTCAGACCGGTCGAGGCGAGACCCGCGGCAACACTCATCATATTACTCTCTGCAATACCGCAGTCAATAAAGCGGTCAGGGAAGGCTTTTTTAAACATTATCGTTTTTGTTGCCTCCGCGAGGTCAGCGTCAAGTACAATTACCTTACTGTTTATATTTCCAAGCTCAACAAGGGCTTTGCCGTAGGCTTCCCTAGTCGCCATTTTAACAATATCACTCATATTATATTCCTTTCCGGATAATTCAGAATTACCGAATTAACCCTTTCCTTCCTCGTTAAGTTCCGTGAATGCGTCATCAAGTTCTTTTATGGCTTGTGCGTACTGCTCGGCATTCGGAGCCGCGCCGTGCCAGCTCACCTGATTTTCCATAAATGAAACGCCCTTGCCCTTAACGGTTTTCGCGACTATCATAGTCGGCGCACCTTTAAAAGCTTTCGCGTCCTGAACCGCCTTCGAGATTTCGTCAAAGCAGTGACCGTTGATATTTATAACATTCCAGCCGAAAGCCTTGAATTTTTTATCTATTGGATATGGGGAATTTACCTCTTCGATTGAGCCGTCAATCTGAAGGTTGTTATTATCAACAAAAGCAAGGATATTGTCAAGCTTTTTCGCAGCGGCGTACATAGCCGCTTCCCAGACCTGACCCTCCTCAAGCTCACCGTCGCCGAGAATCGAATAGACCCTGAAGCTTTTCGATTGCAGTTTCGCACCCTGTGCCATGCCGACAGCGGCGGAAATACCCTGCCCCAGCGAGCCGGTACACATATCAACGCCCGGAACATGAGTGTTCGGGTGCCCCTGTAGATAAGAGTCGCTCTTTCTCAGGGTTTTCAGGTCGCTCACATCGAAAAATCCGCGGTTTGCAAGCACTGAATATATCGCGGGCGCGGCGTGACCTTTCGAGAGGACAAAACGATCACGCTCCGGGTCGCACGGGTTGCCGGGGGTAATATGCATTTCCTCATAATAAAGATAGCTCAGTATGTCGGCGCAGGAGAGGGAGCCGCCGGGGTGCCCCGATTTCGCATTAAAAGTCGCTTCTATAATTCCTTTTCTCACACGGTTCGCTATTTTTTTTAGC
Source organism: Oscillospiraceae bacterium (assembly GCA_031551635.1). Lineage (GTDB taxonomy): Bacteria > Bacillota > Clostridia > Oscillospirales > Acutalibacteraceae > JAVBNH01. The sequence continues at coordinate 28,965 of JAVBNH010000024.1, forward strand.
TCGGTTTTTTTTGCATCATCCATTTTTTCAGTTATTCCTTTCCATGCTAATTTTATTTATAAAATCCCTAAAATAGTCCGGCAGAGGTGAAGTAAATTCAAGATATTCGTTGGTTTTCGGGTGGACAAAGCCTATGGTCGCGGCATGCAGGCACTGCCCTTGAAGTGAAAAGCCGTTTTTTGTTCCTCCATATACCGTGTCCCCAGCGACAGGGTGAGCGATATATGCCATATGAACGCGTATCTGGTGGGTTCGCCCTGTTTTCAGCGTGCAGCGGACAAGACAAAAGCGCCGATAACGCTCCAGTACGCTATACTCAGTGAGTGCTTCCCGCGCACCTAAACCGTTCGCGGCTTGTTTTTTTCTGTCCTTCGGGCTGCGTCCAAGCGGTACATCAATGATTCCCGAGTCATTTTTAACATTCCCTGAGAGAACCGCCATATACTCGCGGCGGAAGCTGTGTTCCTTTATTTGAGCAGCAAGGCTTTTGTGCGCGTTGTCATTTTTCGCCACAATCAAAAGACCGCTGGTGTCCTTGTCGATTCTGTGAACTATGCCGGGGCGTATAACGCCGTTTATGCCCGAAAGACTGTCCCCGCAATGCTCCAGCAGGGCATTGACGAGGGTGCCGGAATAATTCCCCGGGGCGGGGTGAACAACCATACCCTTCGGTTTATTTACAACAAGAAGATATTCATCTTCAAATATTACATCAAGCTCTATTTTTTCAGGGCTTATATCAAGCTTTTCCGGCTCGGGAAGCAGAATATCTATTATATCGCCCTTCCTGACTTTGTAGCTCTTCGGCGGTTGTTTTTCGGCTATGGTTATATTTCCGCTTTCGATTAATTGCTGAATATACGAGCGGGTCAGCTCAGGATATTTTTGATTTATTATCCTGTCGAGCCTTTCGCCAGCGTCCTCGGTTTTTACTGTAACATCAAGCTTTTTCATCGTTTTTATCAGCTTCCTGAATTTCTGAGGAGGCATTATCTGCGGACTCTTTTCTCTCTTTAAACAATGACCATACAAGATAAACGCAAAGGCAAAAAGCGCCGCTGGTGACAAGCATATCCGCGAAATTAAAAACAGCGAAATTCAAAAAAGGCAACTCAATAAAATCCACGACATAGCCCTTTGAAACCCTGTCAACAAGGTTACCGAGACCGCCGCAGACTATGAAGGGGAGAAAAATCCGGTAAAAAATATTTCCTGATTTATCGACAAAAATAAATGCGAGAATTCCGAAAAGTACCACAGAGGTAACCAGCGAAAGTAAAGCGGTGTGCTCAGAGAGCGAGCCGAATGCCGCGCCGGTATTTTGCAGATAATGAAGATTCAGCACACCTTTTATCAGCGGAAATGTTCCGACCGGACGCAAATAACGTTCAATCAGATATTTTGAAATCTGGTCAACCCCCAAAAAAATCAGGATGCATATAAATTGTACGGCAAAAATCTTCAGATTCGCCGGTTTGAGTTTATTCGTCATAGTCACCGAATCCATCGTTTATTTTTTCTTTTTTGACCCGAAAAGACTTCTGAAAGAAAAATTATCATCGTCAAAATCATCGTTTTCGTTCCTGCTTTCGCCGGCGGCAGGCTTTTCTTCGGCAGATGTTTTGCTCTTTTTCAGCTTCTCGGCGTCATTGTCCTCAAAAACGCTGAAATCAATCGAAAAGAATTCATTTTCGTCATCCGAACCCTTGAGCGGAGCAAAGGGAGAACGGTATGACTCAGCCTCTTCTTTTTCGTTGACAATCTGCAAGACCTTGCCGCTGATTGACTCGTTGACCGCAATGTCATCCTCCGGCAAATCGTCAAAGGACTCAAAGCCCTCATCGTCAATTTTTATTCTGAACGGCACCGTTCCGGCATTATCCGCTCGGATAATATCATCTTCACTGTCGGCAATTGCCGGGCCTACAGTATCTGCGATTTCAGCTATTGCGACAGTGTCGCCCGACGCTTGAATACCGTCCTCCTCGTTCATGAGGTCAATATCAGTGTATTCAACATCGGGAACAATTATATCGTCAAACTCACTTTTTCCGTCTGCATTTTTAAGCTCGCCGAAATAATTTTTGGGAGCATTTTCCTCTTGTTCATCGTCTGCTTCATCAGCTGCTGCGGCACTTGCGGCAATTTCTGTTTCTTCAGCCGCTTCAGCTTCCTTTTCAATCTGCGTTGTATCGGGTATAATCGGTTCATCTGCTATTTCATCGTCCCCGAAAGGGGTGAACTCATCGGGAGCATCCTCGCTCTGGGGAATCTCATCGTTAATTTCCGCTGCTTCTTCAATATTTTCTTTTACATCGTTACCGGCTTCGTTGCCTGAAGAAAAAATCAGCTCGAGCTTTGACTGAACATCATCAAGAATCCTTTCTGATTCCTCTTTTGCAGTCCTGCTCAGCTCGTCAGCCTGTTTTCTCGCCTCGGCATTTATTTCCTCAGCCTGCAGCTTTGCCTGCGAGAGAATTCTCTCAGCCTCCGCGCGCGCGTCACCCAGAAGCTGCTGCGCTTCCTTATTGACCTCCTCAAGAATGCCTGAGGCTTCCTTGGAAATCGACTGTTTGACCGCGTCGGCGCCGTTTGAGGCGTCATACTCTATTTTATCAGCCCTGTTCTGCGCCTCGGCTATAATAAGATTCGCCTCAGCCTGGGCGTTTTCAATGATTCTGTCTGCTGAGTTTTCCGCCTTCGTTATTATACCGTCTCGTCCCGTGACTATGTCCTCGGTTTCCCTGTGGGCGTTTTCGATAATCTGCCTTGCCTTCTCCTGGGACTCCGCAAGCAATTCTTCAACCTCTTCATTAGCCTGCCTGAGAACCGAATCCGCGGTTCTCTGAGCACTCAGAAGGGCGTCGCGAATATTGTTTTCGTCCTCGCGGTACTGCTCGACCTTGTTGGCGAGAACCGTAATTTTACGAATCAGCTCGGCATTTTCTTTATACATTTGAGTATAAGAGGTGATAAATTCCCCGAAGAAAATATTGACCTCGTCAGAATCAAAATTTCCGTCGGGAAGCCTTGTGAATCTATGTTCCTTCAGTTGAGTTGGAGTCAGCATATTATGCCACACCTTTCATGGGTGAAATTCAATAGCAGTTAGCTTTCATTCACTAAATGCATTTTAAAGTCTAAAGCTAAATTAAAAAAATACTCCGCTGCTCTCAAGCTCGTCAAGCAAATCGCCCATAACGTCAACGTTATAGGGTGTAATAATAAAAGTGCTTTTCGCGATTTTTTTTAGCTGACCGCCGTTAGCATAGGCTACACCGCCGAGAAAATCAACAAGTCGTCTTGCGTCCTCACGGTTTGCGGATTCAAGATTCAGAACAACGGTTCTCTTATCGATTAAGTTGTCCGCGACAGCTGAGGCTTCGTCAAAATGCACCGGCTTAGTCAGAACAACCTGCAGCTTAGCTGTTGTGTGAATGTCGACTATCTGCCCGCCCTTGACCGACTCTGAGGGTTGCTTTGAAGTCTGAGTAGTTCTGATTATTTCCCTTGGAGTAGTAAAAACATCCGATTTATCAGCTGTACCGCGTTTTTCGGGTGACTTATAGACTATATCGTCCTCATCGTCATAGCCACGCTCGTCAGAGTCCTCCGAGACGTTGAGCAGGCTTTTTATCTTATCCCATCTACCCATTTAAAATTTCCTCCAGTTATGATATAAATATTATTTATAATTTCTTTCGCCGAAAATCGAGGAGCCGACGCGGATAAGAGTCGAGCCCTCCAGAATCGCTTCCTTATAATCACCCGACATTCCTAGCGAAAGGACATGCATATCTACATTATCTATTTTTTTCGACTGAATGTCAATAAACAGTTTTCTCATTTTGTAAAAATATCCGCGAATTTCGTCATTTTCAGCACAAATCGGGGGAATTGCCATCAATCCGTGCACGCGTATATTGCTCATTTCGGAAATCATATGGATATTTTCAATGAAATCCTCAGGAAAAAAGCCGCTTTTTGCTTCTTCTTTACCAATATTTACTTCCAGCAGAATATCTGCGGTAATATTTCTTTTTTTTGCTTCCAAAGAAATTTCAGACGCAAGTCTGATACTGTCTACCGATTCAATCATATCAGCCCTGCCCAGTATCTGCCGAACCTTGTTTGTCTGAAGGTGCCCTATAAGATGTTTTTCAACCGTTTTCGGCTCAAGCAGCGGGAGCTTTGAAAGCAGCTCCTGAACCTTGTTCTCGCCGATAAGGTCGATTCCCTCGCTCAGTGCGATGTTTATTTTTTCCGCCTCAACGGTTTTTGTAACCGCCATCAGCCTTACTTCATTTTCGTCTCTGCCCGCTTTGGCGCAGCAGAGCGCAATATCCTCGCGTATACGTTTAATATTTTCGCTGATATAATCAAATTCATTTGACGAGCTTTTTGTCATATAATTCCGTCCCTTCGATAATGACCTCGTCGTAAAGCTTCAGATAGCCCGAGTTGGCGGTTGGTTTTGCGATAATGGAAAAATTTTCCTCAGAATAAATAACATCAATGAGCTTGAAATAAATAGTATTTCCCTGAATGACATAAACGCCCTTTTTCTCATCGACAACCCGTATTGCGCGGTTGTCGATTCTGTAGCCGCTGTAGGTGTCGATGCGGATTTTTATATTTTCTTTTCTGATTGTCGAAAGCTCCTCGTTCATTTCGTTAACAGAAAAAATTACAGCGGTTCGCCCGGCATTTGTGTCGTTAATCTTGTGAACGGTTGCATGAACAGAGCCGGCGGAGGAATTCGGGAGGTCGATAATTATGTTTTTTCCCACAGGAAGTTCTTCGGTAAATTTTGTGTCGACATTGCACACCAGGTACCAGTCAAAGCTCGGAACTGTCTTGCCGATGGTGTTGTCCGCGGGCATTTTCGCGCTCGCACTCAGAGCCGCGTCAATATCCGAAACCGTCATATTAACTGCGTTTGCATAGTCAACCGTATTTTCAAAACCGTCAATTTCGTTTATAAAATAACCGGCATTTCCTGTTTTGATATCGATGCTGCCGATATTTTCCGACTTCATGCTCTCAAGCTGCCGCCTAAGCTCGGTGAGTGTTTCGGTGAAATCGAAAACCTTACCGGTCGCGGTCTGGCGGTGGGTGATATTGTCCCTTACCTTACCGGAAGCGTTTTTCAGCGCGGCAAGGTTATTTGTATAAATCGTATTGACATATTCATCGACACTCTCAAGAATATCGGAGTCGATTTTCTTTATATCGACAGCGTTTGAGTAGGTCGAGGCGATAACATTTTCATAATAGGCAATATCCTGCTCTATAGCCTTTTTTTTCGCATAATTCGGCGCGGAATCACCGCGCTGCAAAACAACCGCAACAGTGTCCCCCGTTGCGACACGTCCGCCGTTTTCCCGCAGGGGTACGACTGTACCGTTCTCGTTATTAGTGAGATATTTCTCATTTCTCACAACGAAGGCTTCGGTATTGACAGTTTTATAAATCGAGGTGGCGAGCACTGTATGCGTCTTATACGGCTCTAGACTCGAGAGGTAGATATTGTAAAGCAGATAAAGCCCCGAAAGAAGTATCGCGGCAAATAAGCTGATGGCTTTTATCAATGACTTTTTACTCTTGAACAAGGCTCTCTAGCTCCTTACTTGTGAAATTTTCGACGGTCTTAAAAAATTCTTCTTCTGTTTGATATTCATCGCGGAAAAACCATTTTATCGATGTATTTTTCCTCAGCCATGTAAGCTGGCGTTTCGCATAGCGGCGAGTTTCTGTTTTAAGCTTTTCGACAGCTTCATCAAATGTGATTTCACCCTTGAAATAGGGGAATAGCTCCTTGTGACCTATAGCCTGCCGTGAGGTTTTGCCGTGCAGGTTCATATAAAAACGCGCTTCCTCACAAAGACCCTTCTCGAGCATAATGTCAACGCGGCGGTTGATTCTTTCGTATAAGGCCTCACGGTTTATAAAGTCTATTCCCATATAAACCGGCGCGTAAGGGCTCTCAAAGCGTCTTGACCTCTCGAGCCTTTCGCCCATGGTTTTGCCGCTCAGCATATAAAGCTCGAGAGCGCGGATTACCCTTCCGGTGTTGTTCACATGAAGGCTCGCCGCCGCTTCGCTGTCAAGCTTTTCAAGCTCCCGGTGAAGAGCTTCGGCGCCTTCCTTTTGAAGCCTTTGCTGAAGAAGCAGACGCAAATCACTGCTGTCAGGCTCCTCGCCGAAATCGATATTGTTAAGCAGCGAATCAATATAAAGTCCCGTTCCGCCGCAGATAATTACAGTTTTCCCGCGCTCATGAATGCCTTTTATTATTTCCTTGGCATCTTTTGTGTATTGCGCGACGCTGTAGCTTTCACCAGGGTCGAGAAAATCCAGCATATGGTGCGGGATCCCCGATTTTTCGCTTTCATCCGGCTTTGCCGAGGCAATAGACATACCGCGGTAAAGCTGCATTGAGTCCGCACTTACAATTTCGCCGCAAAGGCGCTTCGCGAGATGAACCGACAGCGCGGTCTTGCCTGAGGCTGTTGGTCCCGCAATTATAACTGCGGGGATTTTTTTGCTGTTTTGTGATTTATTATTCATTGTATTCTTCCGAACTGTTTTTCAAGCTCATGCCTTGTCAGCTCTATTATTACCGGTCGTCCGTGGGGACAGAAACGGATATCGTCATCTCTGAGAATTTTGCCGACAAAATCACAGAGCTCATACTTTTCCGTTTTCTTTCCGGCTCGCAGCGCAGAGTGACAGGCAGTGATATGGTACAGGTTGTCCAGCTTATCCGCCGTGAGATCCCGTGTATGCGAGCAGAGATAGCCTGCAATTTCGCATATCAGGGAAGAAACATCCTCGCCGGTCAGCTCAAAAGGCGTTTCGCGAACTCTAACGCTTCCCTCGCCGAAATCCTCCAGAATGAAGCCCGCCTGATTTACCAGCTCAAGGTTTTCAATGAGCGCGGCGTACTCCTTCTTGCTCAGGGTGATATTGGCAGGAGAGAGGAGCATCTGCGAAAAAGCTTGACGCTCCTGCTTTTTTAAGGTGTTGAATATCATCCGCTCATGGGCGGCATGTTTATCAATAAGCAGCAATTTATTTTCGCTTTCGACAATTATATATGTTTTGAACGCCTCACCGAGCACAACAAATGACGGCGGCTGTTCGTTTTTCGCATTATCGATTGTTTGCACATTTTCCTCAACAAGTTCCTCGATAAATACGGCGGCTGCATTAGCTTTTGCCTGAAATTCAGAGTTAATTTCTGAAGAGGGAACAATTTGAGGCTTATATGTAATTTCTATTTTATCATCATTTGTGCCGTATGTTGAAGTGGTATCATTCAATACTTGCGGTTGATATGTTTTTTCGGAAGATAAAGTTGCCTGTTTTTCAGTAATTGGCTTAGGCTGCGGCGGACAAGTCGGCGAAAGGGACTGTTTTTCCCTGAATTCACTCGCGCTCAGATTGAGAAAGGTCTGCTGCGGTTTTGGCTCGTTTTTGAAGTGACTGCTCAAAAATTCGTTGTAGCTTTTTATTTGCCGGCGCTCATCAAGATTCAGCTCCGGGCGTGTTGTGTCAAGGCTCAGCGCGTTTTTCGCGCAGTAATATATCGCCTCGAATGTGCGTTTTTCATCGGCGAAACGCACTTCGGTTTTTGCCGGATGTACATTGACATCAACAGTTTCCGGCGGCACGCTTAAAAATAAAACCGCTCCGGGAAATTTCCCGGTCATCAAAGAATTTTTATACGCCTGGTCAAGGGCAGCGGAGGCGAAGGGCAGCCTGACATAGCGTGAATTGACATAGAAAAACTGCATATTTCTGTTGGGACGGCTGTTTATCGGTTTCGACAGCAGCCCGCTGACATGAACCCCGTTGAGCTCGTAATTACACTCAGTCAACCCTGAGGCAAAATCCTTGCCGAAAAGTGAAGAAACAGTGTCCGCCAGTGAGCCGTTACCTGAGGTAAAAAGCGCTTCTTTATCGTTTTTTATTAGTCTGAAAGAAATATCAGGATGCGCGAGAGCGGTTTTTGTCAGTATATCCGAAATATAATTTCCCTCAGTGACATCTTTTTTCAAAAATTTCATCCTCGCGGGGGTATTATAAAAAAGGTCGCGGACGATAATAGTCGTTCCCTGGGGGCAGCCTGCATCATCAAGTGATATTTCTTCTCCTCCGGAAATAAGGTATCTTGTCCCGAATTCGCTCGCTGCGCTTTTTGTAAGCAGCTCAATTTTCGCGACTGCCGCGACGCTTGCGAGAGCTTCTCCCCTGAAACCAAGCGTCATTATGGAATCAAGGTCCTCACTTTTTGAGATTTTGCTGGTAGCATGGCTGAGAAAGGCGGTGGGGACGTCTTCCCTTTCAATGCCTGAGCCGTCGTCGGTAATCCTGATATAAGTATTTCCGCCGTTTATAATTTCAACAGTGATTTTCGTTGAATGCGCGTCAATTGAATTTTCAAGCAGCTCCTTAACAACACTGGAGGGGCGTTCACAGACCTCTCCGGCGGCAATTAACTCAGATAAAGTTTTCGGCATTACCGTAATTTTTGACATCTTTTACTGTCCCTATATAATGTATTAAAAAATCAGGATTGTCATTTTATTGTGCAAGCTTCTTCAGCTCAAACAATAGCTGTAGAGCCTCAATCGGCGTAAGGGTGTCAAGGTCGGTAATCTTCAGCTTTTCTATAATTTCGCTGCTGATATTTCCCTCAAAGGACATCTGCAGCGGTTCGGTTTGCTCGCGGATAATGCGCTCGGGCTTTACTCCGGGGTTTTCACTCTCGAGTGTTTCAAGAATTTTTTTCGCACGGCTTATTACAGGCTTCGGAAGACCCGCTAGGAGTGCAACCTCAATGCCGTAGCTGTCATCCGCGCCGCCGGGAATAATTCTTCTCAGAAAAATAATCTCGTCCCCGCGTTTTTTAACGGCAATATTATAATTTTTAATGCCCTCGGATTCGTTTTCGAGTACAGTCAGCTCGTGATAATGCGTCGCAAAGAGTGTCTTCGCGCCGATTTTTTTCGTGTCGTTTATAAATTCAAGCACTGAGCGCGCTATACTCATGCCGTCGAAGGTTGAGGTACCCCTGCCGATTTCGTCGAGAATAATCAGGCTCTTTTTTGTAGCGTTTGCGATTATTGAGCCGACTTCAACCATCTCTGTCATAAAGGTGGATTGCCCGGCGGTCAAGTCGTCGGAGGCGCCGATTCGCGTGTATATGCTGTCCACAACGCCGATTTCCGCGCTTTTCGCCGGAATAAAGCTGCCTATCTGCGCCATTATCACTAATAGAGCTACCTGCCGCATATATGTCGATTTACCAGCCATATTAGGTCCTGTGATAATGGCGGTGCGGTTCGCGCCTGAGTCGAGAAGCGTATTATTCGGCACAAAAGGTGCGTCGTCGAGGAATTTTTCCACCACCGGATGCCTTCCGTCAACAATGCTAATCGCATCGGAATTATTGACAATCGGGCATTCATAATGATTATTGATCGCCGCAAAGGCGAGAGAGCAAAGCGTGTCAACGGTTCCAACAGCCTCAGCAGTTCTTTTGATGCGGTACTGCGACTCGGCTATTTTGCTTCTGAGGGCGAAAAACAGCTCAAACTCAAGCTTTACAATTCTCTCCTGAGCTCCGAGAACTTTAGCCTCAAGCTCCTTAAGTTCCTCGGTTATATATCTTTCGCAGTTCGAAAGCGTCTGTTTTCTGACATAATTATCGGGAACAAGCTCTTTATATGAATTAAGAATTTCTATATAATAGCCAAAAACACGGTTATATCCGATTTTCAGCTTCTTAATGCCTGTTTTTTCCTGCTCGGCTTCCTCGATTTTCGACAGAAAGTTTTTGCCTCCGGAAACGATTTCGTGCAGCGACAGCAATTCCTCATTGAAATGAGGGTTTATCATTCCACCGTCCCGAACCGAAAAGGGCGGGTCCTCGGTTATAGCCTCGTCAATGAGAGCGCGGATGTCCTCGCACAAATCGATTTTCCCCGCCGTTTCGCTCAATAAATTCGAACGTGAGCCCGACAAAAGGGACTTAATCAGCGGCAGCTTCGAGAGCGTCTGGGAAAGTGTTCTTATTTCTTTCGCGTTAGCTGTTTCAAAAACTATCCTTGTTAAAATCCGCTCAAGGTCGTTTATTCCCGAAAGCCCCTCCCGCAAATCATCAAGCAGGCGGCTCCCGGCGAAAAGCTCCTTCACGGCGCTCTGGCGCTGAGTTATATGGCTGACATTCACTAGCGGCATCTCGACCCATGTACGCAGCAGGCGTTTGCCCATCGCCGTTTTTGTCGCGTCCAGAACCCACAGCAGCGAGCCCTTTTTTTCGCGGCGGCGCATGGTTTCGCACAACTCGAGGTTGCGCCTGGCTGTCATGTCAAGCAGCATGAATTTTGTGCCGCTGACAAGGTGAAAGGAAGTGATGTTTGAAAGAGAATTCATCTGTGTTTCTGTGAGGTAGCGAAGCGCCGTGCCGACTGAAACAATCGCCTGAGGCTTGCCCTCAAGCTCACACTCGGCAATTGAGACAAGCTTAAAATGTGATGTGACCGTGTCGGTGTTATCATCTAAATTAAAAAATGCGTCATCCCTGTCGTTGCAATAAATTGAAGCCTGTTTTTGCAAATATTCGCGGATTTTTTTATCAGCGGCGGCTTCTTGATTTATGATAATTTCGCTAGGGGAATAATGTTCAATTTCGTTGATTGCCTTTTCGTTAGCCTTTTTGTCATTTATAAATAAAACCTGCATGTCGCCGGTTGAGACATCGCAAAAGCACATACCGATAGTGTCGCCGCTCAAAACAAGGCTCGCGAGATAGTTATTTTTTGCCTCATCAAGCATTAGATTTTCGGTAACAGTGCCGGGAGTGAGAATGCGCACCACATCGCGGGTGACTATACCCTTCGCGAGTGCGGGATCCTCGGTCTGCTCGCAAATTGCGACCTTGTATCCTCGTGAAACAAGCTTAGAGATATAGCTGTCGGCTGAATGAAAAGGAACCCCGCACATCGGCGCGCGCTCGCCTTCGCCGCAGTCACGCCCGGTCAGAACCAGCTCCAGCTCATGAGAAGCTGTGTGAGCGTCGTCAAAAAACATCTCATAAAAATCCCCAAGACGGTAAAAAAGAATGGTGTCGGGATATTTGTTTTTTATGCTGAAATACTGCTCCATCATCGGGGTCAGCGCCATGGTTTCACCGTCCTATATAATGTTGAAATAATATTTTAATATGATGTATCAAATAACAATGTCACAGAATCGCCCGTAAGCGGCATTCCATTTTTCCGGCTCTCCCGGCAAATAGGTTTTTAGCTGCTGGGAAGAAGCGATAATTTTTCTCGCCTCTTTAACATCCTTTATTTCACCTGCAGCGATAAGCTGCACGGCGATATTCCCGAGCACCGTCGCCTCAATCGGCCCCGCAACAACAGGAAGATTGCAGCTGTCGGCGGTCATGGAGCACAGCAGTCTGTCCTTCGTTCCGCCTCCCATGATATGAATCTGCTTATAATTCTTGCCGGTGCAGTCAATGATGCTTTCATAGCAATAACGGTATTTCATCGCGAGACTTTCGTATATACAGCGCATGATTTCACCAACTGACTGCGGAATATACTGCCCGGTTCTGCGGCAAAATTCGCGCACGCGTTCGGGTATATTGCCCATCAGACCAAACTCCTGAGCGTCAGGGTCAATAAAGCAGGTAAAAGCTTCTTCACGCAGGGCAAGGCTTTCAAGCTCAGCGTATGAATAGTCGTTACCCTCGCGCAGGAACTGCCGGCGGCTCTCCTGAATGAGCCATAAGCCGCAAATATTCTTTAAAAAGCCGGTGGCGCAGTTGTAGCCGCCCTCATTTGTGATATTCATTGTTCTGGATTTTTCGTTAATCAGCGGTTTTTCGAGCTCGGTCCCAAGCAGTGACCATGTGCCGCAGCTAATAAAAATAAAATCGTCCTCGAGCGAGGGGACGGCGGTAATCGCGCTTTGTGTATCATGCTCCGCGACGGCTATTACACGCGGCGCGGGATTGTTTTCACTCTTAGGAATATTAAGCTCCTCGCATATATCGTCGCTCAGCTCGCCGACAACCTCACCGGTCATGGCGATAGAGGTGAAAAGCCGCATTGGCAGATTCAGACATTCAATGACTCGCTCTGACCAGTTATTTGTGTTAATATCAATAAGCTGACCGGTTGTCGCAATGCTGTATTCGGTTTTCATCACGCCGGTCAGAAGGTAGTTGAAGGCATCGGGCATATGCAGCATGCGGCTGGTTCTCTCAAGGATATGCGGACGCTTGAGAAGCAGTGAGAGTAGCTGGAAGCAGGTATTGAACTCCATAAACTGAATGCCCGTAATATTATAAAGCTCCTCGAGCGGTATAAGCCGGGAAGCTTCTTCAATCATTCCTAAATTTCTCTCGTCCCTGTAATGCACAGGGTTTTCAATCAGGCAGCCGTGCTCGTCAAAAAGAGCGAAATCGACGCCCCATGTGTCGATTCCTATCGAGTCAAAGCCACCCTCACGCATAGCCTTAAGCATGCCCTGTTTTATTTCATAAAACAGACGGAGTATGTCCCAGTAAACCGTGTTTGATACACGCACCGGGTCGTTCGAAAAACGGTGAACCTCTTTCATTTCAATTTTGCCGTTTTCGAATATTCCGAGTATTGCCCGCCCGCTCGAGGCTCCGAAATCAAACGCCAGAACTCTTTTGCTCATCAGAAAGCGCATTCTCCTTTCAAGCTGGATGCTGGATGCTGGATGCTGGATGCATTATTTTATAACGCCTTTTTTCAGGATAATATTTGCGTATAGGGCGCTTTCGCTTGTTGCTAGTATCGCGTAAGCGTTTTGGGCTCTTTCGTAGAAATTTTCGCGTTCGATCATTACGAATTTTGAAATGTCGATTCCGATTATATTTTCATAATTTTCCCAAATTCTTGGACGGGGCTCGTTTTCGCCGTGCTGCATCAACATGACAGGCGGCTTATAGGTATCAAGAGGGAAAAGCTGAAGTATCGCTTTCAGCAGCTCCGGGACGCCGTGACCGTCTGCGCGCACAAGGCGCTTCGCGTTTGAGGCGGCGGGAAAGTTGCCGTCACCTATAACAATTTCGTCTCCGTGCCCCATTTCGTGAAGGATTTTTAATAGCTCGGGGGATATTATATTCGGAACACCGTAAAGCATTTAACTCATTTCCTTTTCTCTGTTGAATTTCTGCACATCGTTGGCTCTTATCTGGTTGCGGATAATTTTTCCGCTGACGGTTTTCGGCAGCTCAGCGACAAATTCAATTATCCTCGGGTACTTATACGGCGCTGTCGAGTGCTTGACGTGGTTCTGCAGTTCGCGCTTCAACTCCTCAGTGCCTTCAGTGCCTTTTACAAGAACAACTGTAGCCTTAACGACATCGCCCCTCATATCGTCCGGGTATGCCGTTATCGCACACTCAAGCACGCTCGGGTGCTCCATCAGCGCGCTCTCAACCTCAAAGGGTCCTATGCGGTAGCCGCTGCACTTAATGACATCGTCGTTTCGCCCGACAAACCAGAAATATCCGTCACTGTCACGCCAGGCGGTGTCGCCGGTGTTATAGGTGTCGTCGCGGAAGGATTTTTTCATCGACTCCTCGTCGAGCCAATACTCCCTGAAAAGCCCTGCCGGGTGTTTGCTGAATACATTCCTCAGGCAAATCGAGCCCACAATACCGTCCTCGCATCTCTTGAGGTTTTCGTCCAAAATATCAATTTCATAACCGGGAGCACTCTTTCCCATTGAGCCCGGGCGTATTTCCATGCCGAAAAAATTAGCGATAAGCACGGAGGATTCGGACTGACCGAAGCCCTCGTGAACAACCAGCCCCGCCTTGTCGCAGAGCTGCTTGAAAACCTCGGGGTTAAGCGGCTCGCCTGCTACCGTTGCATGCTCGACAAATTCGAAATCGCTTGGTTTTATGTCCTCTTTTATCAACACCCTGTATATAGTCGCGGGCAGGCAAAGTGTCGTCGGGTTGATTCTTTTAATCGCCGCGAGCATTGTTTTCGGCTCAAATTTTTCCGTGTCGAAAGCGCCGATTGCCGCGCCGCAGAGCCATTGACCGTATATTTTTCCCCAGGCGAATTTTGCCCAGCCGCTATCGGTCTGCGTCATGTGGATTTTATTATTCTGCACGCATTGCCAGAATTTAGCCGTAGAAATCTGCCCCAGGGGGGAAGAATAATCATGGAGAACCATTTTCGGCATTCCGGTTGTGCCGGAAGAGAAATATATGAGCATGTCGTCAGTTACTTTTGTGTCCTCATCACCATGGGGGCGTTCATAAACATCTGAAAAGCTGCCAATAATTTTCCGGTAGTTATGGAAGTCCGGCAAATCGCGTTCGCCGACACTGACAATTGTATGCACACTGGGGCATTCATTCAGTGAGTTGCGAACATTATTCAATGTATAGTCATCGTCAACACAGATTACCATGCGGACTCCCGCGCTGTTAAGGCGATAGACAAGGTCGTGCTGAGTGAGCTGAAATGACGCGGGTATGACCACCGCGCCGAGCTTGTGGAGAGCCGTAATGGCAAACCAAACCTCGGGTCTCTGCTTGAGAATTAGCATCACGACATCGCCCTTTTTTATGCCGAAGGACTTCAGCATATTGACGCAGCGGTTGCTCTCGCGCTTTATATCGGTGAAGGTGTAATATTTCATTACCTCGGTGTCGTCCGTCCAGACAAGCGCCAGCTTTTCGCTCTCGCAGTCCGCCCATGCGTCAACGCAGTCAAAACCGAAATTGAAGGTTTCAGGGACATTTATCCGGAAATTCGCTTTCAGCTCGTCATAATCCTTAAAATCGGTTTTAGGGCAAAATTGTTTGGTAATATCGTTCATATTATAAGTCCTTATAAGTATTAATCAAGATTTTTTACTAATTCCTTGAGATAAGCTTTGAAATCGGCTCCGATTTCGTTGTGCTTCAGCGCGACCTCGCAGTTAGCTTGCATAATGCCGAGCTTGTCACCCATATCATAACGCTTGCCTTCAAAATCGACGGCTGTCAGCCTTCCGCTTTCGGCGAGGGTACTCAGTGCGTCAGACAAATAAACTTCTCCGGATTTGGGGTTCGCGGGGGTGTTTTTTATCATCTCAAATAAATCCGGCTCAACGACGCTTCTGCCGAGGATTGAGTAATGAGATATAATTTGTTCGCGCGTGGGTTTCTCGATGATTTTACTGCAGCTCATGGTTCTGCCTTCAAGCGGTGCCACATCCAGCGTGCAGTATTTCATCACCTGCTCAGTTGTGCATTCCTTGACTCCGACACTGCATTTGCCGTAGCGGTCATAAGCCTCAATAAGCTGCGCTACAACAGGTTTTTCGGAGATGATTATATCGTCGCCGTAAAGTATGGCGAAGGGCTCATTGCCGACGAAGGCCTCAGCGCACAGAATAGCGTGACCCAGCCCCTTCATTTCCTTTTGCCTGACATAATGGATATTGGCGAGATTGGCTATATCGCGCAGGCTCTCATATATCTCTGATTTCGCAGGATTCGACTTCAGCATGCTCTCAAGCTCAAAGGAATAGTCAAAATGATCCTCGATGACCTGCTTGCCGCGGTTTGTGACTATAAGTATATCGGTGATTCCGCTTTTTGCCGCTTCCTCGACAAGGTACTGAATGGCGGGCTTGTCAACTATGTTCAGCATTTCCTTCGGCACGGACTTGGACGCGGGTAGCACCCTTGTGCCGAGTCCCGCCGCCGGTATTACTGCTTTTGTTATTTTCATTGTATTTTTTTCAACACCTTAATTATATAATTCCGTTCAGAAGGGTATTGTAGTAGTAGAAGAGATTGCCCGCGATAAACAAGAGCTTAATAAGAGCGTAGCAAACACAGATCAAGGCAAGCTTTGAGAAGGAGGTTCCTCCCTTTTTCGCGAGCACTCCCATGAGCTTGTCGGCGCCCGCTTCCTTGCGCGAGGCTGAAATATCGGCGAGGACTTTTTTCTTATACATGGAATTTGCCTTGAGAGCGATATAAATATGTATAGCGAGAATACAGGCGCTCAGAGCGCAGCCTGCCGCGAAATAGGGTCTGACGCTTATTCTGTCGGACTCAAAGGCCTGCGCGCGGAATTCTTCATCACTTATGTCGCCGTTTCTGTATTCCTTAACCAGTGAGACCATGTCCTTGCCCTGGTCGACAAGGAATGCGACAGGCAATACCGCGTTGAGCGCGAAAAATACCGCGAATAAAATCAAGCCCTGTTTATACATTTTTCTGAAAATGAGCCAGGGTGAGGCGAAGAAAAACGCAGCCCAGTTCCATGAGCTTGTAGTCTTTTTCTTGTCCATTTCGTCGAACACACGCTGAAAATAAGCGGATTTGCTGCCTGTGTAAGCGGAGATTTCCTCGCTTGTGATAAGATCCTTTGTTTTGATTGCCGCGCTTTCCGCCGCAGATGCTGTTTTTGAACTCATAATTTCCCCATACCTTTCATATAAAAAAATTTATTTTAAAATCATTTGCATAAGATTGGTTGCCATTAAATTTAACACATAATAAATCGCCATGCTCATTAAAAGTGACAGTATCGAAGGTCCGCCGAGGACTCGCATATTCTTGTCAAACTCCTCTTGCGAGGTAGCGGAGGTTCGCAGGTGCTTTATTTTTTCGCTGCTCTGCTTTCGGTAAATCGAGTTTGTATAAAGACCCAGGTAAATCCTGAACGCAAAGCTGATTACCCCGGAGGCTATCATCAGCGAAATTGTGAGAGTGCCGATATAATCCTTATAAATTGTGGCAAGCTTCTCAAGAAACAAAGCCGGGTCGGGAGTTTCGGAGTTAAGCAACTCCTCGTTCAGCTCCAGCATCGCCTCACTCAGGGCAATTGTCTCATGGGTTATGGTTAAGGCTCCGGTAACAATAGTAACCGCCATTATCAGCGCGCCGAGCTTATACATTTTGCGATAAAAAAGATAGTAAAAGCTGAAAAAAAACGCTGCCCAGTTCCAGCTGGTGCTCTTTTCGCGAACATCCATATCATTGAACTTGTCGAGAATTTTACCCGCATTTTGCTGGATGTAGCTCGCATAGTCCATGGCGGGAATGCCGTCAATGGTCATATGGTCATACTTGTGATAATCGCGGTAAAATTCATCGGCATAATCATAAGGGTTGCTGTTCCCTGCATTGTCCCGCGTGTAAGCTCCCGCCGGGAATTTTTCGGCGGCGGAAAACTGACGGTTATCCTTATAAAGCCTCGTTCCGCAATTCGGGCAGTCCGGCTCATATGCGCTGACGGTATTTCCGCAGGTATTGCAGACTATAAAACCCTCGGGAACAGCTTCACTCTTGCCGGAAGGCTCACTGACAGGAGTGCCGAACATAGTCGCGTGAGGTTTTGTCTTTTCGGGCATTTTCCATGCGTAGCCCTCCGCATGCCTGGCGGAATTAATGCATTCATTTGTCTCGCACCAGCATTCCTTGTGCTCGGGAGTGCCGCAGACAGGGCAGACGACGACCTCGCTGTCCTCGTCAAAAGCTTTTCCGCAGGCGTCGCAATTGACACTGAGGTATCTCAAATAATCACTTCTTTTCTCGAAAAATATTATTGTTTTTCGCTGAAGTCAAAAATGTTACCCTTTATTATAACTTATACTGATATAAATTTCAATCATATATTTGTAAAAATTATGCCATTTTTTTACTCCTAATTTTTTTTAGTTTTAAAACGAATCAAAGATATAATGCCGCCCATTTACTGCACAGAGTAAAATGAAGCGATTTGTATAAATTTACAGGCGAGTTTTCGTCACAATAGAGATAAACCCCCAACTCCATATCAGTGAGGAATTTTGTCAGTGCCTGCACATTCGCGCGGGCGAAACCTCTTTCCCTATACGTTTTTTTCGTGCAAACAAAACCGATTACCGCAGTCTTTGCCGAGCGGGAAACACTCATCGCAACACTAACGGGTCTGCCGTTTTCACATACAGCGAAAATATGCGTAAGCGAATGCCTGACCCTATGTGAGAGATCGGTGTAAAACGCCGCAAATTCCGGATTTTCGCGTTTTTCCTGCTCAAAAATCACTTCAAAAACACCTTTCAGCTCCTCGCTTCCGAGAAGTCGTGAGTCTGAGTTGATAAAATCCTCCTGAGCTCCGGAATAGCACATTACCTCACCCGTTACGGCAATCGGTAAATCCAGTCTTTCAGCGCTTTCGAGGGAGGTGAAAATTTTTTTCGGACGCAAAAGGAGAAAAAAATCTTTGAGCAATGAAAAATCGGCTTTTTCGCAGGCTAAAAGTGTTATCTCACCGCTAAAATATGACATAACCGCCGCAATACCTGTCCCGCTTCTTTGAATATAAGCCGTAAAAAGCCCGCTGTCTATACCATATGCGTCAATCAGCGTAATTATCGCAGTACCGAAGGGGTTGTATTCACAGAAGCGGTTAATTTCCGGAATATCAAAGCTTTCAGCTCTGTTTATTGATACAGCTTCACCGCTAAAGTCACTCATTGCAAAAATCCGACAGAACGGCTGCTGCAAGCTCCCTGAGAGAGAGTATGTCACCTTTGTCGGCGACACAGGACATTGAATGAATATAGCGGCAAGGAATATTAAGCGTAAGCGTATGAACACCCGCACGGCTCTGGTGAATAGCACCCGCATCGTTCCCTCCGGCAACGAGTGTTTTTACCTGAGCCTTGATATTATTCTTTTCGGCAATCGAAAGAGCTTTTTTAAACAAATCAGGGTTGTAAACAGTCGCCCTGTCCATAAACGAAACCACCGCGCCGCCGCCGAGACTGCAGACAGTGCTGCCCTCGCCGACTTCCGGAATATCTGCCGCCGTAGTCGCCTCAAGCACAATGGCATAATCGGGGTCAATGCCGAACGCCGCTGCTTTCGCACCGATTAGCCCGACTTCCTCCTTTACTGTAAAGGCAAAATATGTGTCAAATTCGAGCTCATTGCTGAGCATATCAAGCATTACAGCGCAGCCGACACGGTCGTCAAGCGCCTTGCTTTTTATTTTGTTTTCGCCGAATTCGATATATTCCGAGACGAAAACTCCTGTGTCACCGGGCTTGACATGTTCAAGCGTTTCCTCGCGGCTGCGTGAGCCGATGTCTATATACATATCAGTGATTTTCGGCATCTTTTTCCTGTCCTGCGATTCGATTAAATGAACAGGCGTAAGACCGAAAACACCTCTTACACCGCTGTCAAAAATTATTTTTTTACCGAGAATAACAGTGGGGTCAATGCCGCCGACAGCGGCAAATTTTATATAGCCGTCCGCGTCAACCGAGGTCGCGATAAAACCGACTTCATCCATATGTGCGGCGAGCATCACCTTATTTTTGGGAGTTTTTGCGCCTTTTTTAAAAACAATCAGATTACCGGCTCTATCGGTATGAGCCTCTGCTGAAGACGGTAATTTCGACAAAATATATTCGCGAACGTTTTTTTCCCTTCCGCTTGTCGCGTTAAGAGCGCATAATTCCCGAAGCATATTAAACATCATGATTGCCGCCCTCCCTGCTTAAAACATACTCAACAATGAGCTTTGCAGTATTTTCAATGTCGCTCAGCTCGACTATTTCCACCGGCGAATGCATATTCCTCTCAGGAATAAAAAGCGCCGAGGTCCTGACACCGCCGCGCGAATCAAGTATTAAGTCCGCATTTGAGCCGACATCGCCGCCGCCGACTTCTACAGAAAAAGGAATGCCCGCGAGGGCTGCAGCTTTCTTCATTTCATCGCTCATCTCAAAGCTGAGCGAAGGATAATAAGCGATAATTACACCGCCTCCCAGCGAGGAAGCTTTTTCTTCGCCTACGCCGGGAGAAGTCGCGTAGCTGACATCGACAGAGATAGCTTCATCAGGCTCGAGGGCGAACGCCGCTGTTTTCGCGCCCTGACCTCCAACCTCCTCACAGCTTGAAAAAACGCAGGTAATCTTGGATTTATATTTTTTCCCTCTGAGCATTTCAGCGGCAAGCATTAGACAGGCTACCGCGGCTCTGTCGTCAAGCGCGGCACAGGAAACACGGTTCCCAAACAGCTCTGTGAAGCTGCTTTTAACGAGAATTCTGTCCCCTGGCGAGACGCGTTTTGAGACCTCCTCAAAGCTGAGCCCTGTGTCTATATATAGCTTGTCAACCGCCTTAGCGTCGCCGTCTGAGCCTTGATTTAAATGCGGCGGGGTGCTGATGATAATGCCGAAAAGCGGCTCTTTTCCATATACCGTGACCTCGCTTGAGGCAAGTATACGGCAGTCGTTGCCGCCGACAGACGCGAAACGCAGAAATCCGGATTTTTCTATTGAAGTGACGATAAACCCTATCGAATCTATATGCGCATCAAGCATTATATGCAAGCCTTCCGGCACGTAATTCTCATTTTTCAACTCACATATTACATTGCCGAGCCTATCGGTTGTTATTGACGAATACTCTTCCATCTCACTGCGAATAAGTGCCGAGATTTCACCCTCGCCGCCACTGACGCCCGTCGCTTCGCAGAGCCTTTTCAGTAGGTTTTTTAGATTATCCATTATTTACCCCTTTGTTGTTTATACGGAATTATAGCTGATCAAGCGTTAAATCATAAGACGGTAGAAAAACGCTCATAAAGTAATCGAGCTCTTCCAGCTTCATGGCTTTGAGGGCTTCAAGAGTCGACTGCTCGGCTTTTATGAATTCGCTGTTGCCCGCCTTGCGTTCCTCAATGCATTTTATCAGCGCGGAAAGCTTATCCGCCGCCTTAACAAGCTTCCAAAGCTCTGCGTCATTCTCCTGAGGAACAAATAACGGCTTATAGTAGCCTTGCATTTCCTGAGGAAGCTCATTAAGCAGTTTTTCGCATGCGACCTCCTCAACCTTACGGAAGGCTGATTTTATTTCACTGTTATAATATTTAACAGGTGTTGGCATATCTCCTGTCAGTATTTCGGGCATGTCATGATAGACGCCGATTAAAGCGGCACGCTCGACATTGACATTTCCGCCGAAACGCTCGTTTTTTATAACTGCTAAGGCGTGCGCCAAAGCGGAAACCTCATGGCTGTGGCGGCTGAGGGACTCCTGCGAGGTGTTACGCATCAGTGACCAGCGATTAAGGTTTTTCATTCTCGAAAAAAAAGCAAAAAAGCTGTAGTTCATAAGCTGCCCGGAACCTTTCATAACATATTAATTTTCCCGTATCATCAATAATATACCCCATTTGCGCAAAGCTTGCAAGATAAAAAAGAAAAAATATTCCTATGGGTGTGCTATTTATGCTTTGCTGCGACATAAAAGTGAACGATGACTAAATCATCGTTATGACCATACCTTTCGTACCTCAAGGCACAAAACGTCATGAAACAGTTTTGTTGCCTTGGGTAATTTTTTGTATTAAAATATATGTGGTATAGCAGATAAACTACAGAGCACGTGGAGGTGAGTGTGCAAC